>PLHQ01000206.1 GCA_003138975.1 Acidobacteriaceae bacterium
ACATCAACGAGGTTGGTTAAAGAAAGAAAAGCGCAGTCAGGGTGAAACGTGGGTGTTGTTCTTTCGTACAGTTCGGAAGTCCGACGGTAAGCGAGTCGAGAACAAAATTCCAATTGGCCTTCTCAAGGACTTCTCTAGCAAAAGCTGTGCATGGGCCGAGGTCGAACGACAACATCTCCACATCAACCAGGTGGATTCCCGCGGAGGTGCAACATTTGCGGATCTGGCACATCCATCCAAAAGCACACACGACAATCAGAGGTTACGAGCGAGTGCTCCGCAATCGACTGCTGCCACAATGGGGGAATCGGATCGCGCTGGGCCTCGAACCGCTGGAGGTGGAGGAATGGTTGAAAGCCTTGAAGCGCAAAGAGGGCCTTGCAAATCCAACGCTCGACAAAATCCGCCGTGTTATGTCGCTGGTCTACAGACATAGCCAACGTTACGGGCTCATTCCTCGAAATCAGGAGTCGAACCCGATGCGCTTCGTCCGTTGCAAGACCACGAGCGAGTACGAAGCGATGATTCTCACCCCTGAACAAGCATACACAGTATTGCTTAACTTACAGGAGCCGGAACGTACTCTGACGTTGTTGGCCGCAGGCACGGGCCTGCGTATCTCAGAGTGCCTCGGGCTGCAATGGCAAGACGTGAGTTTTGCTGAAGCCGTCATCCAGGTGCGCCGCACATGGACAGCCCAAGTGGGCTGGCCGAAAAGCAAAGCCTCGAAAGGCCCGGTGCCGCTGCATCCTTTGCTAGCCGAATTCATGTTTCGCTGGAAACGTGAGACGCCCTATTCCCAGCCGGGGGATTGGGTGTTTCCCTCATTCAAGCTCAAGGGCCAGCAACCGCGTGTGGCTAACATGCTGGTGGAAGATTATCTGCGGCCAGCGGCAGTGAAGGTGGGCATCCTTTCATCGCACCGAGACGACGAAGGCAGACTGCTAGATGTGATCCACGGCGATTTGGCTTCCATAATCTGCGTCACAGCCTGGCATCGTTCCTGGTCCGCATTAGAACTGACCCAAAAACGGTACAGACTTTGCTTCGCCACAGTGATGTTAAGTTGACCCTGCAATGTTATACCCACAGTGTCAGCGAGGATCGCATGGCTGCGGCAGGGGCAATGCTGACTGCGATTTTCAGCCACGCCGCAGACAGAAGCGGACTGAAAGCGGACTGAGCGAGAGGCAATTCGAGTTTAAGTCTTTAACCGTCATCGCGGCCAGGAACCGAACCCGATCTCGCCGAAAATAGCGGACTGAAGGCGGACTGGGAGGGCAAGAGGCAGTTCCGCTAAGTTCTTTGAAATGTGGTGGCCAGGGACGGAGTTGAACCGCCGACGCCAGCCTTTTCAGCTGTAGTCTCAACAACTTAAGTGACTCCAGGTGGCCGCCGAAGTCCTTGAGAAGACTTGAGAGACACGCGAATCGTGGGTTGAAATCGTGGGTTCAAAAACAGGCGCAGAAAGCCCCGCAACCAGCGGGTTCACCTCGACATTGCTGAACAAGCTCCTCATCTTACCGTTGTCAGCTATTACCACATTTGTGGTATAGTTTTACCACAATGCTTGACCTTCGCTCTAAGGCGCGCCAGCAACTGCTGGCTTATTACTTCACAAACCCGACGGCCCGTCACCACTTGCGCGACTTGGCGGAGCGGCTGAGCATCGATCCGTCTAACCTGTCGAAAGAACTGGGACGCCTGGAGCGCGACGGTCTATTTCGGTCGGAAGTGATTGGCCGCCAAAAGTATTTTCAACTGAACCGGGAGTATCCGCTTTTTGATGAAGTGCGCAAGATCGTTGCGAAGACTATTGGCGCGGCACAGTTGATCGCACAATCCCTCAAGAGAATTGAGCGAATAGACGAGGCATACTTGTACGGTTCATTCGCAGGCAACCAGCAGGACGTTGCCAGCGATATAGACGTGCTCGTCATTGGCGCCCCTCGCGAGGAAGTCTTAGCGCAAGCCGTGCGAACGCTTGAGCGGCAACTCGGACGCGAAATCAACTACACCGTCCTAACGCCGAAGGAATTCGAGTCACGCCGCGCTCGGAAGGATGCGTTTTTGGAAAACGTCTGGCACAATAAGCGTATTTCGCTCATAGGTGGAGATGAAGAAGCTAAAACCGCACGCGGCTGACTGGCCGCAAATCGACCGCTTCCTCGCGAGCGCGGATAAGAAGCTGGTTTCGGCCCGCAAAATTCTCGCTTTTGACGAGGAGGCTTGCCTTCAGCAAGCCTACGAAGCAATGCTCAAATCTTCCCTTGGATTCATGTTCAGTCATGGATTCCGTGCGAGAAGTCAGCCTGGGCACCACATCGCCATCATCGATTTTGTGCGTTCGCGCATCGACAAGAAAAATGCTGGTCTGCTGCTTGTTTTTGATCGTCTACGCCGGAAGCGCAATATGGCCCTTTATGATGACACCGGATTTGTCTCTCGTCATGACGCAGAGAAACCGGCAATATCGTCGAGGTTCACGTATTGGCTGCTGGAGGAATCGTACAACCCGCGATTCCCATATTTCTGGATGAGGACGGAAGCCGGCTTCATTTCGCCTTGCCTATGCTGCTGTGCACACAAAGCAAAATATATATTGACACAACTGCCACAAAATAGTATAGCTTGGTTAATGCTGCAGTGCAGCAATTTTAGGAGGTCTACCATGCCAACAACCGCAATTTCAAGAACTCATTCCCCGGAGTCGTCTTTTGTTAATCTTCTTTCGGGTTGGGCACAGCAAGGGGTGCAGAGCTTCTTTGCCACGCAACGGATCCTCATGGACCTGGCGACGCGGCAGAAGGCAAGCTTGACGCACTCTGTGCGGCAACAAGTGTCCGACCCCAATCATTCCCCGACCGCCATTCTGAGTGAAGCGACTGCCGAGAGTGTGAAGAACTTCATTGAAGGGCAAAGGGTCCTTCTTGAACTGGGACAAAAACAGAACGAAATCCTGATGACCGGTGTCAAGGAACGTGTAGGAGACTGGCCCCCGGCGCAGACTATTACCGACCTGCTCCAGCGCAGCGTGGAGACTTTCGTCCACATGCAGCAGGAGTTCCTGAAGATTGCCGACAAGCAAACTCATACCTGGGTAGAGGCAGCCAAGGCCGGGAAACCGTACCAGAGCAAGCAACTGGTGGAAACGGCCCGCGAGGCGATGGACAACTTTGTCAAAGCCCAGAAGCACTTCATGGACGTCATCGCCGAGGAGACAGCCAAGGCCACCGGCGCCAAGCACACCAATGGCGTGAGGAAAACCAAGAAGACCGAGTTGTCGCAGCTGGCGCGCCACGCCACGGAGTCGTTCATCGATGCGCAAAGGAAGCTGGTTGATGTCGCCGGGCGACAGATGAACGCCAACGTGAAAACCGCCGGCAAGACTCTGGAACTCTTGCGGCCATTTCCCTTCTTGCCGTTGGGAGAGTTGACGCGGGAAGGAGTGAAAAGCTACGTCGACGCCCAAAAGGAGTTGATGAACGTCATGGTAAAACCGGGTGCTGAGCACAAACACGCGCACAAGGTCGTACATCGCGCGAAGCGGTCGCCAAAGAAGCACGCGGCGGCGGTCGCCTAACGGCGGAGCGACGCATAGAGCTTTCATCTTGAGCCGAGCATGACCCGCGCGAAGTGCGGGCCATGCGAAGTCGGGGGACCCCCGCACGGACCAGTGCGCAAGGCCGCCTGGGTGTTCTTTTCGCACAGCCTGCTTCGCGCGTGTGAAACAGCACGAGAGAATTCCTGCGAGGCAAGTGTAGAGGTACGCGCCCCCGGGGGTCCTTCGCCTCCGCGACCACTTCGCGTCGCGAAGTGGTTCCTACACTCAGGATGGAAGGTCAACTCAATTGACAACCCCGGCTGAGTATCGCGCGCTGGCGCCAGCTCTTGCCAGCGGATACTGGTCATCCATCGCGAGGCGGCCATGAAAATCCCACTAACTCCCGTTCGTTTCCTGCGCTATGCCCATGAACAATTTCCGAACAAGGTCGGAGTGGTGTGCGGCGAGCAGCGATTCACGTATGCGCAATTCGCCGAGCGCGCAACTCGGCTGGCAGGCGCCCTCATCGCCGCGGGGGCAAAGCCTGGCGATCGCATCGCCTTTCTCAGCACGAACTGTCATCGTCTGCTGGAGGCCTATTACGGCGTCCTGGAAGCCGGCTGCGTGTTGGTGCCCTTAAACATTCGCCTGGGCCCACAGGAACTTGCTTTCGTTTTGAATGATGCGCAGGCAAGATTCCTGTTTGTCGAACCGGTCTTCTTACCGCTGCTGGAAGCGATTCGGACGACCGTCACTTCGATCGAAACCTCTTTCCTTTTGGATGGCCAACCGCAAGCGAGCTGGCTGGCGCCCAGGAACTACGACGAGGTTCTGGCTGTCTCTCCTCCGTTCGAGTGTGACTTCACGCAAATTGACGAGGACTCGCTGGCCGAACTCTTCTACACCAGCGGCAGCAGCGACCGCCCGAAAGGTGTGATGCTCACTCATCGCAACGTGTATTTGCACGCTTTGTCGGTGATCGCCGCCGGACAGACCTCCACGAGCACGATTGGAGACATGTCATGCAAATCCGTGTTGCTGCACAGCATTCCGCTTTTTCACGCGAACGGTTGGGGCACGGCCCACAGCATCACGGTGGTCGGCGGCACGCATGTAATGATTCACCACTTCAATCCGGTGGAGGTGTTCCACCTGATCGAGCGGGAGCGCGTAACCACCTGTGCCATGGTGCCCACTATGGTGACAGCTTTGGTGAATTCTTCCGCGCGACCAAAATACGACTTGACCAGCCTGCAGGTCATCATCATTGGCGGAGCTGCTTCCTCTCCCACTCTGGTGAAAGAAGTCGAGGAGAAGCTGGGTTGCACCTGCATCTCTGGCTACGGCCTGACCGAGACTTGTCCCACGCTCGCCAAATCGCCAATGAAATTGGACCTCCCCTCACAAGGAGAACAACGCTATGCCCGCCAGGCGATGACCGGCTTTGCCATTCCCGGCGTGGAACTTCGAGTGCTCAGTCCCAACGGGACGGAGGTACCGCACGACGGCACCGTAATGGGCGAAATCGTCGCGAGAGGCGACGGCGTCATGGAAGGCTACTGGCGCCAGCCGGAGGCCACGGCGACCGCAATGGAAGGTGGCTGGTTTCACACCGGCGATGTCGCCATTGTGGATCGGTACAACTACGTTCAAATTGTCGACCGCAAGAAAGAAATCATCGTGAGCGGGGGCGAGAACATATCTTCCCTGGAAGTGGAAAAGGTCCTCAGTGCTCACCCGGACGTGTACGAGGCAGTCGTGATTGCCGTTCCTCACGAGAAGTGGGGCGAGGTACCGAAAGCGCTCGTGACCTTGAAGCCCGGATCACAAGCCAGGGAGGACGACATCTTGGAGTTCTGCCGCTCCCGGCTGGGGCATTACAAGTGTCCGCGCTCGATCGAGTTTGTCGAAAGCTTGCCCAAAAGTGGAACGGGCAAGGTTTTGAAACGAGAGCTGCGGCAAAAATATGCGGTTGCTCAGAAGAATGCAGTTCCCTAACGGTGCTGGCTCGAAATCATTCGATAAACAAACCGTCGTTCAACGAGATTCAATCGAGGTGAAATATGGCTACGCTTACCGCAACAAGTCCTACCAAGCGGCAAGGGCCATCACATCGCCTTCAATGTTCTGAACGTGGGCCGCTTCAAACTGGGTGCGGGAAGCGTGGGCTGGGTCCGCAACTGTATCGGCAGTGCTATCGCCTACGCGAAGCAGCGCAAAGCTTCGGGAAGGTGATTGCCGATTTCGGGTTGATTCGCGAGAAGCTGGTCCAGCATGGCCGCGGGCATTTTCACCGGCGAAGCCATGGCCTATCGCACGGTCGGCATGATGGACGCGTCCATCGAGCAACTGGGCGATACCCACTGCGACATGGCCGAGGTCCGCAAGGTGATCGACGAGTACGCCGTCGAGTGTTCGATCCTCAAGGTATGGGGGTCGGAGTTCATCAATTATGTGGTGGATGAAATGATGCAAATCTACGGCGGATACAGGTTCGTAGAGGAGTACCCCGCCAAACGCGCCTACCGCGATGCCCGGAGCAATCGGATTTTCGAAGGCACGAACGAAATCAACCGCCTCCTCATTACTGGTTTCTGCGGAAACGGGCGATGTCCGGGCAGCTTCCCTTGATGGCAGCCATCAAGAAGCTGATGGACGAAGTGCTCTCCGGCACGAGCGACGACGTCGCGGAAGGGCCCTTGGCCGAGGAGCGAAAACTGATTGCGACGGCTAAGAAAATTACCTTGTTCGCAGCCGGATTTGCCACACCAGAAGTACATGCAGGCGATCCAGGACCAGCAGGAGATCCTAGGAGCGATCGCCAACATGACCATTGAAACCTATGCCAGGGAGTCAGCTGTGCTGCATGCCCAGAAACTGGCCACGCGGAATGGCGAGGCGGGCGCAGCCAATGCCATCGCCATAATTCGCGTTTATATGGCGGGCGCGCTCGAGAGAATCGAAAGCGCCGCAAGAATGGTCGTTGTGGCCGCCAGCGAAAGCGACATGCTGCGTTCGCAGATGGCCATCTTGCGCCGCTTGTGTAGGTACGAAGTGTTCAATGTTGTGGCCCTACGGCAGGCGAATCGCACAGAGAATCATCGAAACCGGCATATACACGGTGGCATAGCATCGCTACGGGGAACGGAGTTCGCTGACTCCCGTTGTGTGAGTGCCCCCTTCTCGACTTCGCCCGAAATGACCGGTGCCGCGACCCCCTGATTCGTCATAGGGCGGAGCGACCGGCGTCCCGCACGTCCCGCCGGGTGTATACGCCCGGGCTCTCCACCGGCAAGATTGGCACTGAGCCGCTCAACGCAATCCATCCGCACGAACGTTGCCCCTTTCTCACGTCACAAGGCGGTGTGACGAAACTCACGGACTCGTCACAGCGCTCAGTGATGTAATGTGCTTTAGTACCCCCGGTCATAGACCGTTAGGAGCCGATGGATTTACGCAAGTAGTCGACGTCAAGTGCTGATTACGGCCGAAGGCTCCTGGATTCTCCCCACGGTCGAGAGCTGGGAACATAAGAGACAGCGCGCTCCTTTTGCGACGGAGAGTAGCAAGGGCTGTGAGCAATCTTGCTCAGACGAATGGCACGTGGAGTGCTAACGTTCCCAGTTGTGACCAAGCTCACAACGAAGTGTGACGTGTGTCTACACCTCAGCCCCAGCGCGAGTAGTGAACTTATCACGGATCCGAAACAGCAACAGCGAGGAAAACCGATGGCGTTACGCGAGTGGACCAAATCGAATGCTGATTATGGGCGAAAGCTTTTCAATTTCGGAATAGAGGGAGCCCGTTCCGGTCGAGAAGCATTTCTCAACGGAGAATCTCTGACTCCTTTCCTTAGCGAGTCAGTTCGAAACGCCTTGAAACCCGCCGCCCTGGGGGCGTGCATCGGCGTGTTGGGCAGTTATCCAGGGTATCGGCAGAAATCCATATGCAGAGCATTGGCATACGGTCTGCTGGGCGGTGCCATCGGCCTGGGTGCAGGGTTCGCATGGGAAAGCCGCCGTTTAACTGCAAGCGCCGGTGGTAGTGCTTTGAGGAACATTAGCAGGGTGCGCGATGAGCACTGGCTGACTAAGCATCCCATCGACTACGCATAGAACCAGGAAAGTTTTACTAGCGATCAGACTACCGGTCTTCCAGGTCGCGAGAGCTGGGAACATAAAGTAAGCGTGCTCTTCACAGGCAAGGGAATCCGAAAGATAGTTACAGGGGGCAGCAATGATTACGAGTGAAGTAGTGGAGGAACGGGTTCAGATCCCACTTGCCGCGGAAAACCTCAGTGAAGAACGGATCGCCTACCTGGAGAGACTAGTCAGTCAAGCCAGAACCGCCGCCGCCGTCTTTACCCAATTTACCCAAGAGGACGTTGATCGCATCGTCAAGCCGATGGTCCTGGCTGGCCTGGAGCAAGCTCAACATCTCGCTCGCCTGGCGGTTGAGGAAACCAAGCTCGGTGTCGTGGAAGACAAGGTCCTCAAGAACATGTGCGCCACGGAGTTTACCTACAATTACGTCAAGGATAAACGTACGGTCGGCATCATTCGCGAGTTTCCGGAGCGCAACCTCGTGGAGATGGCGGAACCGATCGGGGTCATCTTCTCAATCACGCCGATCACGAACCCTACGTCCACCGTGCTCTTCAAGTGCATCATGGCCATCAAGACGCGTAATGCGGTCATTTTCAGTCCCCATCCACAGGCCTGGCATTGTTGCTCCGAGGCCGTGAAGATCATGTATGAGACCGCGCTGAAGCATGGCGCGCCCGAAGGGGTTTTTACCTGTCTGGAATCACACACCCTGCAGGACAACGCCTACCTGATGCGGCACAAGGACGTGAGCCTGATTGATGCCACCGGCGGGCCGGGTGCAGTCAAAGCCGCCTATAGCTCCGGCAAACCAGCTCTGGGTGTAGGGTCGGGCAACACGCCGGCCTATTTGGAAAAAACGGCGGATCTGAGTACGGCCGTGGTGGACATCATTCTCTCCAAAACCTTCGATAACGGAACCATCTGTGCCTCAGAGCAAACGGTGGTGATCGACGATGAGATTTATGACGTCGTGCTGAAGAAATTTGCGGAGCTGGGCACGCATATCTGCGATGAGAAAGAAACGGAACTGCTAGCGCGCACGGTAATCGATCCTAAGACCGGGTTTATGCAACCCATGGCAGTCGGGCAAAAGGCTACCGATATCGCCCGTTTTGCCGGTCTTTCCGTGAGACCGGACACTAAACTCCTGATTGCGCCGATTCAAGGCGTAGGCCGCGAACATCCCCTGTCGGTCGAGAAGTTGTTCCCGGTGCTCTCGGTCTATCGAGCGAAGTCGGTCGACGAGGCGCTCAAGGTTTGTATCGACGTGAACCATGCCGGCGGGCTGGGACACACGGCAGTCATTTTCTCGCGTAACGATGAGGTCATCAGCAAGTTCAGTGAGGTGATGAACGCGGGGCGGATCATTGTGAACTCGCCCGGCTCCATCGGAGCGCTCGGCGCCGTTTACAACGATCTGGTGCCCACATTTTCCTTCGGATGTGGCACCGGCGGTGGCAACAGCACCACGGATAACATAAATATCTATCACTACCTCAACATCAAGCGTCTGGCTCGGAGGACACAAGCCCATATGTGGTTCCGAGTTCCTAATCAGATCTATTTCAACCTGAACTCGGTGGAGAATGTACGCCAGTTCCAGTCCCGCTCCACCATCATCGTTACGAATCCGTCTTTGGAGCAAATCGGCCACGTAGACCTGGTTCGGCGGTACATTCCGGAGGGAACCCACGTCCACGTCTCGGTCATTCCCGATGCGGAGCCCGAGGTCAAGGTGGTCATGCAAGGCGTGGAGGCGCTCAATTTCTACAAAGCGGACCAAATTATCGCACTCGGTGGCGGGTCAGTGATCGATGCGGCGAAGATCATGAAACTCAAGTACGAGTCGCCGGACGCTGACCTGGAAGAACTGGCCGCGCCTTTTCTGGATCTGCGCAAACGCGTGATCCAGTACCCGACCGAGAAAGTGAACCATGCGCGGCTGATTGCCATCTCCACCACCAGTGGAACGGGGAGCGAAGTCACTCCCTTTGCCGTCCTGACCGACAAGGAGCGCGGGCGCAAAGTGACTCTGGCCGACTACTCGCTGACCCCGGATGTAGCCATCGTTGATCCGCAATTTGTGATGTCTATGCCGAAGGGGCTTACCGCGGATACCGGCATCGACTGCCTGACCCATGCGCTCGAAGCTGTTGTGTCCAGCTACGCTTCGGCTTATACCGACTCCAACGCAATGCAGGCGATTCTTATGGCATTCAAGTATCTGCCTATCGCTTACGAGCAACCTAGGGATGAAGAGGCACGCTCGATGATGCACAATGCCGCCTGCATTGCGGCGATGGCATTTGCCAACGCGTCGGTAGGCGTGAATCACGCGCTGGCGCATGCTTTCGGAGCACGCTTCGGCGTGGCGCACGGCCGGGCCAACGCGCTCATGCTGCCGCACGTCATTGCCTATAACGCGTCCGTGCCGACCAAGTTCGTGCCGTCGCCGTACCAGAAGGGGTATCTCGCCCACAAGAAGTACGCCACGGTCGCGGGCTTGCTGGGTCTGGGCGGAAACACGATTGAGGAAAAGGTGAAGAACCTGGTGACGGCGACGGAACAGTTACTCGACCAATTGGGCTTCCCGCGTTCGATCGCCGACCTGGGAATCTCGAGGGAGGAATTCGAGCGGGCAATGCCGGATCTGACCAGGCTTGCATTTGACGATCCGTCTTGGCGGTCGAACCCTCGTATGCCACTGATAAGCGAATTGGCTGAGCTGTTTTGGAAGGCCTATCAGGGGCGAGGTTTAGCGAAGGTGGCGAGTGTACCTCAGCGACAAACCGCGTAGCGGATGGTGGTGCTTATGGCAATGTTCGCCGTGTGTCTCAAGATTGATGAAGAGCGAGTTGTCCAGGTGTTGCAAGAGGCCGGTGACAAACTGGACAGCGCCGAGGGCGAAGTGGTTTTGGATTTCTCTGCCGTGCTCCGGATCGATGCGAGTGCGCTCAAAGCGATGGAAGCGTTCGCGGGCATGGCTGACAACAAAGGCGTCAAGGTGGTGTTGCGCGGCGTCCACGTCGGTGTCTACAGAGTGCTCAAACTGGTGAAGCTGGCGTCGCGATTTTCCTTCGTGAGTTGAGAGGCGCGATGTGTGGCAACTGAAGTTCGGCAACTGAAGTAGGAGAGCTGGCATGCAGAACAATCATCAGGGTGACCGCCTTTCCTGGGGGGACGCCGTTTTCCTCCATCTGGAACGCGAGGGCATGCCCCTCAACGTAGCCTGTGTCTGCGTTTTTGAGGCTGAGATCCCTTCCGAGGCTTTCGTTCAGTTCGTCGAGTCGAAGCTGCCGCTTATTCCCCGCTACCTAAAGCGTGTGGTACCCCCGCTCCTTAATATTGGCCTTCCAAGTTGGGAATACGACCCAACCTTCGACATCCGCAGGCACGTACGCGAAGTGACGCTCAAGCATGGTTCCGACGCAGAGCTGAAGACGTTTGCGGGGAAAATTCTGAGCACAGTGATGGACCGGCAGCACCCTCTATGGGACCTGACCGTGGTGCATGGGCTGAAAGGTAATCGCAGCGGGCTCATTTTCCGCCTGCATCACTGCCTCGCCGATGGCATCGCCGGGGTTGGGATCATGAATGCGCTCATGGACGCGAGTCCAGTGGCTCCTCCTCTGCCCAGACGAAAGCGTCGGCTCCGAGTGCCACCGCCTCGTGACGTTTTGACTTCGCTAACCAACGACTGCGTCGATTCCTATTCCGAATTCGTCAAGGGAATTCTCGGCGCGCTGGCGGACGTATCGAGCATGGCGGAACGCTCCGTCGCAAATGGCGGGAACCTGGCCACGGACGAGTTCACCCATCTACTTCCGGAACTCACCGTGTCCACAGAGCGGCTGCGGTTCAACGTTCTCTACCGCGGGCCCCAGAAATTCGCCTGGGCTGACGTTCCGCTGGCAGAAGTCAAAGCCATACGGCAAACGTGCGGGACCAGCGTAAACGATGTCATTCTCGCGCTGGTGACGGCGACCATCCGGCGCTACCTCGAACTGCATGGTGACCGCGTTAAAGGGCGACTGCTCCGCATGATGGTTCCGGTCAATCTGCGGGGCACCGACGGTCCGGGTGACTTGGGGAACCGCATCTCCCTGGTTCCGGTCACCATCCCTCTAGATATTCGCAACCCTCGGAAACTGCTTGCTGCCGTCCATAGGAGAACAGAGCTTCTCAAGCGCGCGCATACCGCCGAATTGGTGAGCCTGACCGGTGGTTTGCTCGGCATGTTCCCGAATTCCGCGCAGGCGCTTGCCGGCCACATCCTGAACCGGTTGCCGTTCACGCCTTTCAACATGGTCTGTACCAACGTGCCGGGACCGCAATATCCGCTCTACGTGCTCGGCAACAAGATGCTGCACTGCTATCCCTATGTTCCGGTCGGCGGCGAGATGGCGCTCAACTGCGCCATCTTGACTTACGACGGCACGGCGTATTTCGGGTTCAGCGGATGTGTGCATGCAGCGCCGGATCTGCGGCGTTTGGAAACTTGTCTGAAGTTGAGTTTCACGGAGCTGCGAGAAGCCGCCGGGGTCAGACCCCCGCGAAAGGAAGAGAAAAAGAAAGTGAAAGAGAAGAGGGTGCGCGCGAAGGCGTCGATTGCATCGACACCGGCGCGTGCGCCGGCGTCAGTTCATGCATCCATTCTTCTTCGCCCTGTCGCTTCGGTCGAATCAGCAATAGCACCGGGGCCCCCAGGTACGGAGGAAAAAGTCTTGACGCGGCTGATCGCCTAGGGAACGTCAAGCGGAGAGTAGAGAACGTGGAAGGTATAGAGTCAGCAGCGCAAGTGACGTTGTCGTTGGCCGCGTCGTTGGCCACGGGCCGAGTCCTGTTCTTACTTATTCATATTCTGGGTGTCCTGTGTTTTGCCTACATTGTTGCGAAGCGCATGGTCCCGCTCCTTCGGGCCGAACGCGATTTTCGTTTTGACCACCCGTTGATACGGCTCGGAAGAGTTCTGAAATTCTGGCTGGGCCAGTGGAAGCATCCGCGCTACAAGCTCGCGGGAATCCTCCATGTTTTCATTTTTGCCGGCTTCATAGTCCTGGCGATTCGCGCCTTCTCCGTGCTGATAGTCGGCGTCTCCGAGAATTTCGTCATGCCCGGCCTCTCGGGAAGAGCCGGTCCTATCTACGACATCATTACGGATTACTCCGCCACCATTGTTTTCCTCTGCATGGTGATCGCTGTGATTCGCCGCCTGGTTTTCAAACCTGCGCGATACGCGGTACCGGCAAGGTACGGCAAAGCGCACACGGCCGACGCCATCTTCCTTCTGTCGTTGATCGCAATCCTGATGGTGGCCGACAGCCTCTTTGCGGCCGCTAGGGCCGCCGCGCAGTCACAGCCAGGCCCGTCTGTTGAGACCTTGGCCGCGTTTTCGCTCCCGTGGATATTGCAGAAGGCTCTCCTCTCAACTGCCTTGTCCACTCTCGGGAAACTCTACTTCGGCGCTTATCTTGTCCATGAGCTGACCTTTTACTTCTTGCTATGCTACCGGCCTTTTGGAATCCAGTTCCATGTGGAAACCTCCCTCTTCAATATTTACTTCGCAAAGTTGGACCGCGAAATTCTGAAGCCGGTGCGATGGGGCGTCAACGATGAGCATCTGGATCAGGTGAAATCCTTCGGAGTGAAGACGTTCGAAGACTTCACCTGGAAACACATGCTCGATTTCTATTCCTGCGCTGACTGCGGGCGATGTTCCGACAATTGTCCGGCCACTGCGGTGGGCAGGCCATTGTCGCCGCGATTCATCACCATCAAGGCGAGAGATTACAGCTTCAAGCGCTATCCAATTTTGGGAAGCACAAACAATGGTGAGACGAATAACGGCGCGGCATTGATCGGCAGTATTTACTCCGCGGACGAAATCTGGTCGTGCACCACCTGCGGCGCTTGCGAAGAAGAATGCCCGCTGCTGATCGAGTACATCGACAAGATCGTCGATTTGCGGCGAGGCATGGTCGATGACGGAAATGTGCCCCAATCTCTGCAGAAGCCACTGAAAGCGCTGGAAAGCCGGGGCAATCCCTACGGCAAGATGGAGAAGAAAAAAGCCGACTGGGCAAACGCTAAAGAATTCCAGCAAACCTGCCCGGTCAAGACCCTCGGCAAGAACAACAGCGCCGACACCTTGTATTTTGTCGACAGCATCACCTCCTACGATGACCGGATGCAGTCGATCGGGCGCGCAACGGCGAAGATCCTCAACCACGTCGGAGAGAATTTCGGAATCCTGGGCGCGGCGGAAAGAGATAGCGGCCATGAAGTCCGGCGCTTCGGCGAAGAGACGCTGTTCATGGCCTTGCGGGATCACAACGTGGATGCCATCAGAGCGTCCGGGGTCCAGCGGATCGTCACGGCTGACCCGCACGCCTACAACGCCCTGAAACATGACTACAAGGATGTGCCGCCGGTGGAGCATATCAGCCAGGTGATCGCCAGAGAAGTGAAAGCCGGCAAGATCAAGTTCAATCCGATCGAAAACGGGAACAGTGTCTACACCTACCATGATCCCTGCTACTTGGGGCGGCACAACCAGATTTACGACGACCCTCGAGATGTGCTGGATGCGATTCCCGGCCTGAAGCGAGTCGAAATGACGCGGTCTCGCGACCGCTCGTTCTGCTGCGGTGGTGGTGGCCTGATGTTGTTCTACGAACCGAAAGAAGATCAGCGAATGGGCGTGCAGAGAGTGCAGATGGCGGCGGAAGCCGGAGCCAATGTGATAGTGACCGCCTGCCCGTTCTGCATGGTGAATATAGAAGATGCGATTAAGGTCGCGGGCCTGGAAGGAAAGATGACCGCCATCGATCTGGCGGAACTGGTCGACCAACAAATTGCCCGTGATGTCCCGATCTGAAAGAAGAGCAGGCTGCCGAAAGAATGTGTGGCGGCTTCGTCCAGTAGGCTCGAATGAAATTGAAACTAAGGACGATTCGCGGAGGTGAATGTGGAAATTCTAGTTTGCGCAAGAAGAGTACCTGACACTTCGGAAAACGAGATTCAGCTCAACAGCGCCGGGAACGACATCGAACGCGACGAGTTGGTCTATTCCATAAATGAAGCGGACAACTATGCGGTCGAAGAGGCACTTCAGATCGTCGCCAGAGTCGGAGGAAACGTCACGGTCGCCACGGTTGGTGGCGAAGATGACGAGGAGATCCTGCGCCGGGAGATGGCCATGGGCGCGAATCATGGCGTGCTGATCACGGACGAGGCCTTCAGGGGATCAGACGGCAGGGGCATCGCCTCCATCCTGAAAGCCTTCGTGCAGAAGGGGCATTACGACCTGATTTTGACGGGGATCCAGGCCGAGGACGGGGGCGCTCAGGTCGGCGGAATGCTGGCGGCGCTGCTCGACTATCCGTTTGCTTCTCTGGTCAATTCCATTGAAATCCTGGACGGCAAGAAGCTGAAAGTCAGCCGGGAAATTGAAGGCGGCAACAAAGAGATCAACGAGATCGATCTTCCCTGTGTGCTCTCGATTCAGACGGGCATCAATGAACCACGCTATGTCGGTATGAAAGGCATCCGGCAAGTGGCGTCATTGCCCATCCCAACCTTCGGCACATCGGAGCTTGGGATTCCCCCCGGTGCTGTGGGGGAAGCTGCCGCCAAAGTGAAACGGGTGGACTACTTCGTGCCCGCACTGGGCAAGGGAGCCGAAATTCTGCAGGGCAGCCGGGAAGAGAACATCGACAAAGTTCTGGAGTTAGTGATCGCCAAAGGAGGGTTGAAATAATGGCTCGCATCTTCGCTTACATCGTGCACAAAGGTGGCGTGGCTGCCGATTCTGCGCTTGAACTAGCGGCCGCTGCGCGAAAGATCGATGCTGTGGCTTCGCCGACAGCGATTCTGACCGGGTGGGGTGCGGACCTGGATGCCGCCTGCAATACCCTCGGTGCTTCCTACCCTGAGATTTGGAAGATCGCCAACGAAGCTCTTGCCTACCCCAATGCTGAACTAGTCCGGAAAGCCCTGCTCAAGGTGCTGCCGAGCGACAGCATTGTGTTGGTTGCCCATGAGCATTTCGGAATCGACCTGGCGCCGGGTCTCTCCATCAAGATGGATTCAGCTTTCGTTTCCGACGTGTTGGATATCGCCGGGGTTGAAGGTGCCGGCCTCAAAGTTGTCCGCCAGGAATTTGGGGGACAGGTGAGCGCTCACGTTCGTTGCGACATCTCATCGGGCGCAGTGGTCACGATACGTCCGGGCGCGTTCAAGGCGGTGGAGGGCGCTCCCGTCAGCGGCGTCGTCGTTGACAAATCCAACGACGTCGGCGGGCTGGTATCGGGCCGGCGCTATCTGGAGACGGTCGTCGCCGAGGCGGGTGATGTCGATATCACCAAGTACAACGTTTTGGTTTCCATCGGCCGTGGCATCCAGGAAAAAGACAATGTGGCCATTGCGCAGGAACTGGCTGACGCCCTGGGTGCGGCGGTGAGCTGCTCGAGACCCGTGGTCGACGCCAAGTGGATGGATAAGTCACGTCAGGTGGGCTCATCCGGAAAAACCGTCAAGCCCAAGGTCTATCTGGCATGCGGCATCAGTGGGTCTTTCCAGCATCTGGCTGGCATCAAAGGCAGTCCGTTCCTGATCGCCATTAACAAGAACCCGAAGGCTCCGATATTCCAGGTTGCAGATGTCGGAATTGTCGATGACATCCTGGAGTTCTTGCCGGAATTGACCAACAAAGTCCGTGAAATGCGCAGCGTCGCAGCAAAGTGAGGAACCGCCCATGATCGCAAGCAAAACCCTGAAGTTAAGTTTGAAGTCGCTCAAGGACTTCGCCAAGAAACGTCTGCCGGATGAGGTGCTCCGGGAGCTTGATGAACGCGATGAATGTCCGCTCGATATTGTCCGCCACATGTGTAGCCCGGACAAACTGGGCATTCAACTTCTGTTCATTCCCGAGGAGTTCGGTGGCATGGGCGGCGGTACCTTCGATGTGTACTGCGTCTGCGAAGAGATGGCGCGCATCGATTTGGGCGTCGCCACGGCCGTGCTGGCCACGTTTCTGGGCAGCGATCCGATCACGGTCGGCGCCACTCCGGAGCAAAAGAAGATCTGGCTGACGCGTATCGCGGAAGAAGGAATCTTGTTCGCCTACGGCGCCACCGAGCCGGAAGCGGGCAGTGATCTGGGATCGCTTCGCACCACAGCGGACCCGGTTACCGAAAACGGCCGCGTCGTCGGCTACAAAATCAGCGGCAACAAGCAATGGATCAGCAACGGTGGAATCGCTGATGCCTACTCGGTTTTGGCCAACACGCCCAGCGGTCCGAGTTGGTTCATCGTGGAAAAGGGCGCGAAGGGCTTCACCCACGACGAGCCGGAAGACAAGCACGGCATCCGCCTCAGCAACACGGCAGCGCTGGCGTTCGACAACGTCTATGTCGATGCCGACCGGCTCGTTGGTGGCGTGGAAGGCCAGGGGTTGAATCAAGCGCAGGCCGTGTTCGGTTATACGCGCCTGATGGTGGCAGCGTTTGGCCTGGGCGCAGGATGGTCCGCGCTCGACCGGGCCATTCCTTATTCCACCAAGCGTATTCAAGCCGGGGCGCCGCTCTCGGAAAAGCAGGGATACACGCACAAGCTGATCGTGCCCAACGTGGTGCGACTCGAAGCAGCCCGCTCCTACATCGAAGAAACCGCGGAGCGCATCGACGCCGGGGCCGAAGGAAGCCTGAACACCGAGGGCGCCATCGCCAAGTACATGGCAACCGAAGCCGGCAATACCGCCGCCGAGGCCAGCATCCAGGCTCTGGGTGGCTACGGTTACACGCATGAATATATGGTGGAGAAAATCAGCCGCGACGTTCGCATCACCACGATCTATGAAGGCACGTCCGAGATCATGGAGATGACCATCAGCCGCGACCGTTGGCAGAATCATCTCAAAACACGCGGGCAGCACTATCACGAGCGGGCGCGAGAGTTCGAAGCGTTGCACGCCCGCCATGCGAACGTGGGCGCCGATATCGCGGCGCTGGCTTTGCACGCATTGGCTGAGGTTATGGAAAAAGCGCGAGTCGGACGCCTGACCCGCTATCAACATATTCTCCTGCGCCTGGGTGAGTTAATCGCTTATGCCGAGTGCGCGGGGAGTTTGTCCCGCCGCGCCGCGCTTTTGTCTGAAGGCAAGCTCCACGAAAAAGCGAACCGGCGCTTCGATGCGACGGCGCTGGCGGCGATCAGCCGAGTTTTTGCCCGCGACGCCGCGCTCAAGGTGGCCGAAGAAGGTTTGCGCTGGGTGGTCGGAGCCGGGGGCGTCAGCGATGCCGAGATGGCTGGCTTTGAAACGAGTTTAGGATTGCCCGCCATTCACCGCGCGCAGTCGGGCCTTATTTCGGACCTGGATTACATAGCAGACGTACTGTACGGCCGCGCGGCCAAGCGCACGGAACTGGCCGCGTAGCGTTTAAGGATGGATCTTTAGAGGAGTCTCGTCATGGAAAACACTTCTTATCGCGCCATAGCAATTGTGGGAGTTGGAGCCGTTTTACCCGATGCTCCGAATGTACAGGCATTCTGGAAAAATGTGAAGGACGGCCGCTACAGCATCAGCGAGGTTGCGCCCGACCGCTGGGACCCGGGGCTTTACTACGATCCCGATCACAGCGCCCCGGACAAGACTTACTCAAAAATCGGCGGCTGGGTGCGTGAGCATGTGTGGGAGCCCATGAAGTGGCGCCTGGCTATCCCGCCGCGTGTGGTCGATGCGATGGATGAGTCGCAAAAATGGGCCATCGCTTGCACACGCGAAGCGTTAGAAGACTATGGCTATCCCAAGCGGCCGCTGGACAATGATCGCACGGCTGTCATCCTTGGCAATGCTATGGCCGGCGAAAAACATTATTTCACCGCGCTGCGCCTGTACTTTCCGGAATACGCGCATGAACTGGCCGATTGTGCCAGCTTCGCCGCGCTACCAGAGAAGCTGCGCCACGACCTCACGCGGGAGCTGCACGACCGGATGGCCAGGCGCATTCCCGATGTAACCGAAGACACCATGCCCGGCGAATTGGCCAACTGCATTGCCGGCCGCATCGCGAACGTTTTCAACTTTCACGGCCCCAATTACGTTGTGGACGCGGCGTGCGCATCGGCAATGGCGGCCATCAGCGCGGCGGCCGAGGGATTAGTGGCGAACGATTTTGACATCGCGGTCACCGGCGGCATTGACCGGAACATGGGTGCCTCGACCTATATCAAGTTCTGCAAGATCGGCGCGCTGTCGGCGACCGGCACTCGTCCCTACGCCGAAGGGGCCGACGGCTTCGTCATGGGCGAAGGCACCGCTATCTTTCTGCTCAAGCGTCTGGCCGATGCCGAGCGCGACGGGGACAAGATCTACGCCGTGCTGCGCGGCATAGCCGGATCGAGCGACGGCAAGGGAAAGGGCATCACCGCGCCCAACCCGATTGGCCAAAAATTCGCCATCGAGCGCGCCTGGCAGAATGCCGGATTATCGCCGGCTACTGTGACGTTGATCGAGGGCCATGGCACATCCACCGCCGTGGGCGACGTCGTCGAATTGCAAAGCATGATCGACGTGCTCAGCAGTTCTCATCTCCCCTCGCACTCCGTGGCGCTTGGTTCGGTCAAGTCGAACCTCGGGCACCTTAAAGGAGCGGCCGGCGCTGCCGGACTGCTGAAAGCCGCGCTGGCGCTTCGGGACAAAGTACTGCCGCCGAGCGTGCATTGCGAGCATCCCAATCCGAACATCGACTTTGCCCATTCTCCGCTTTACGTCAATACCGAACTGAAACCATGGACGATGCCAGAAGATGGTGTGCGCCGGGCCGGTCTGAGCGCTTTTGGTTTTGGCGGCACCAATTTCCACGCGGTGCTCGAAGAATACATTCCCGGCAGGCTGAACGGAAACGGCAAGCGCTCGGTGGTGGTCAGTGAGATACCGCCGAAAGTGAAAGAGCCAATTATGAATGTGGAAAGTGTTTCCCGCACTTCTTTTTCCGGTACTGCCCGCTCTTCTTCTTACAAAGCTCCGTTACGCGGAGCACTGGTAATCGGCGCCGCTTCCGAAGCTGCGCTCATCGAGCGTCTGCGCGCGGTGGAGAAAGACGCCAAAGCAGGCCTTGCACCAGCACCAACTGCCCCGGCTGAATCCGACCTGCGCGCGCCCGAGCGCCTGGCCATCGACTACTCCAACGCCACCGAACTGGCTGACAAAACAGGCAATGCACTCAAAGCGCTCGCGGCTAATCAGCCGGCAGTGTGGAAAGTCCTGCGGGCACAAGGCATCTTCCGGGGTCACGGTCCCGCTCCCAAGGTCGCCTTCCTGTATACCGGTCAAGGCTCGCAGTACGCAAACATGCTCCAACTGATCCGGGCAACGGAGCCGATTGTGGCTGAAACCTTTGCCGAAGCCGATCGCGTGATGACGCCCTTGCTAGGCAAGCCGCTCAGCGAATTTATCTTCGTTGACCAAGCCGACGCCGTCGCCGTCGCCAAGGCCGAAGACGATCTGCGCCAAACCGAGATCACTCAGCCCGCGGTGCTGGCAATCGACCTCGCGCTGACCCGGCTCCTGGCCGCATACGGCATTGAGCCCGACTTCACGATAGGACACAGCTTGGGCGAATACGGAGCGCTGGTCGCGGCCGGCGGCCTCCCCTTTGTCGACTCACTGGAAGCGGTCAGCGCTCGAGGCCGCGGAATGACCCAGGTGGCAATGGACGACAACGGCCGCATGGCCGCGGTGTTTGCTCCGATTGAAGAAATCGAGCGCATCCTGAAGACGATCAACGGCAACATCGTGATTGCCAACTTCAACAGCAACCATCAGGCGGTTGTCGGTGGCGCGAGCAAAGCGGTCGAGCAGGCCATGGAAGCCTTCCAAAAAGCTGGCTATGACGTGTCTGCATTGCCTGTCAGCCACGCCTTCCACACAACGATTGTGGCGGGAGCCAGCAAGCCGCTGCGGCAAGTTCTGGAGCGCCTGCATCTCCAATCGCCACGTTTGCCGATCGTCGCGAACACAAACGGCGAGTTTTATCCCACCGGACCTGACGTCGTGCCGCAGATGCTCGACATTCTCACGCAGCAGGTCGCTTCTCCTGTGCAGTTTATTAAGGGCTTGCGCACGCTGTACGATGCCGGCGCTCGTATGTTTGTTGAAGTTGGACCGAAGAAGGCGTTGCAAGGATTTGCCGAGGATGTGCTCGGCGGCCACAACGATGTGGTTTCGTTGTTTACCAATCATCCGAAAGTCGGCGATCTCGCCGCGTTCAACCAGGCGCTGTGCGGTCTATATGCGGCGGGCCTCGGCCGCGGGACCGCGGAAGCCTTGCCCGAACCCGCGGTAACGACCGTGACCGCTATTCCCTCGTCGGAAACGTCTAAACCGATTCCCGTGGCAGCGTCCCCAACCAACACCTCTGGCACGCAAACCGGGCCGTCGAACGGCGATCACTACAACGAGCTCGGCCGTTTGTTCGCCGATGTTCTCGATCGCGGCTACGAGCTCTACCACGGCCAGAATGGGCGCTCCACCTCCGCCCCGGTGGTCATCACGGGCGCGGCGTTAGGCCTGCCTGGAACCGAGCACATTTTCGACGATAGCAACATTGGCCGCATTCTGCGGGGCGATCAGTTTATCGATTTGATTCCCACAGGCTTCCGTCAGGCCATGCTCGACAAACACATCACGCGCCTGGTGAAGAGTGAGAACGGCGCACGGTTTGAGACCCTCACTGATGTCGCGGACGTCATCAAGCTGGCGGGCCGCGGAGGCGCGTTTAATCTGAAAGATGAATTCGGAATTTCGTCCGAACGCGTAGCCGCCCTCGACCGTGTCACCCAACTGGCGATCGCCGCGGGCATCGACGCATTGCGCGACGCCGGCATCCCGCTGGTCATGCGCTATAAAACCACGACCAAAGGCACGCAATTACCGGAGCGCTGGGGATTGCCCGACGCTTTGCGCGACGATACCGGTGTGATTCTTGCGTCCGCCTTCCCCGGGATGGACTCGTTCGCGGATGAGATGGCGCGCTATTACGCGGACCACGAACGCCGCGAGCAGTTAACCGTGCTCGAAGGCCTGCTCGCCGGGGCGGTCGAAGGGAACGGTCATTCCAATCTGGTGCAGGAGATAAACCGGCGCATCGACGAGTTGCGCGTCGCCATCGACAAAGAACCGTATGTCTTCAACCGGCGCTTCTTGCTCCGAGTCTTGTCCATGGGACATTCGCAGTTTGCTGAATTCATCGGTGCCCGCGGCCCCAACACCCAAATCAACTCTGCTTGCGCGAGCACCACGCAGGCGGTGTCGCTGGCGCAGGACTGGATCCATGCCGGGCGCTGCAACCGGGTGATCGTCGTCTCGGCCGACGACGTCACCTCCGATCATCTGATCGATTGGATGGGCGCTGGTTTCCTGGCCACTGGAGCGGCAGCCACCGACGAAGTGGTTGCAGACGCCGCCATTCCCTTCGACCGCCGGCGGCACGGCATGATTATCGGCATGGGCGCCGCAGCTCTGGTGGTGGAGAGCGCCGACGCCGCGCGTGAACGTGGAATACAGCCCATCTGCGAGGTGTTGAGCACCGTGACCGGCAACAGCGCTTTCCACGGCACTCGTCTCGATGTCCAGCACATCGGCCTAGTGATGGAGACCCTTGTGACCAAAGCCGAAGCGGGCAGCGGCATTTCGCGTCACCAGATAGCGCCACAGACGGTTTTCGTTTCCCATGAAACCTATACCCCGGCGCGCGGCGGCAGTGCCTCCGCCGAGATCCACGCGCTGCGTCGCGTCTTCGGCGACGTCGCGGATCGCATCGTGATCGCCAACACCAAGGGCTTCACCGGTCACGCCATGGGCACAGGCATCGAAGATGTCGTCGCCGTCAAGGCGCTGGAAACCGGCTGCGTGCCCCCAGTTGCCAACTTTAAGGAAGTTGATCCGGAGCTGGGACCGTTGAACCTGTCGAAAGGCGGTAGCTATCCCGTCGAGTACGCCATACACCTGGGAGCGGGGTTCGGTTCGCAGATCAGCATGATGCTGTTGCATTGGATCAAGACGAAAGACGGTATCCGTCCCAGCCCGAACGCTCTGGGCTATGCCTACCGCATCGCCGATGCCACCGCCTGGAGTACCTGGCTGAGTAGCATCGCGGGCCGTCCAGTCGCCGATCTGGAAGTCGTCCACCGCACGCTGCGCGTGCGAGATCAAGGGGTAGCAGCGCGGGTCGCCGAAGTTGCTAGGGAATTGCGAACGGCGCCAGCAAAAACGACGGCTCCTACCCCCACAACGCAAGCACCACCACCGACGTCAGTCGTCACCACGAAACCGGCGCCTCCGCCGCCCGTCGCAGTCGCTGAACCGGCATCCAAAGTTCAAGTCGCCGCTGTGGCTCCCGCTCCTTCCGCGCCGCCACGACCAGCGGCAAAGGGCGATCTCAAGGGCGATCCGGTGAAAGAGAGAGTGCTGGCTCTGGTAGCCGAGAAAACCGGTTATCCGGTGGACATGCTCGATCTGGATCTCGATCTCGAAGCGGATCTGGGCGTCGACACAGTTAAGCAGGCGGAGGTCTTTGCCTCCATTCGCGAGATCTACAGCATTCCGCGTGACGAGAACCGCAGGCTGCGCGATTATCCCACGTTGGCGCACGTCATCCGTTTCGTGTATGAGAAGCGTCCCGACTTGGCTGCAACCCCGGCGGCAGCGAAGGAAGAAGTCAAACTCACAGCGCCTACAACCGCTGCGGTTGCTGAGAAACCGGCAGCCGCGCAAAACGTCACTGGCGATTCCGTCAAGGAACGCATTCTCGCGCTGGTGGTAGAGAAGACCGGTTATCCGAAAGACATGCTGGATTTGGATCTCGACCTCGAAGCGGACCTCGGCGTCGACACCGTCAAACAGGCGGAGATGTTCGCGGCCATCCGAGCGGAATATAACATTCCGCGCGACGAGAACCTTAAGCTGCGCGACTATCCCACGTTGGCGCGCGTCATCCAGTTCGTGTTTGAGAAGCGTCCCGACTTGGCTGGGGTGTCTGCAGTTCCATCCCCAGCAACTATCAGCGCTCCATCTGAACCCACGCCGCCGCCAGTCGCAGCCCAAGCGGCCGCGGACGACTCCATCAAGGAGAAGGTGCTGGCCATTGTGGCCGAGAAGTCGGGCTATCCCAAAGACATGTTGGATCTGGATCTGGATCTCGAAGCAGACCTCGGCATCGACACCGTCAAACAAGCGGAGATGTTCTCGGCCGTGCGAGCGGCATACAACATTCCGCGCGATGAGAATCTCAAGCTGCGCGAGTTCCCGACGTTGGCCCACGTGATCAAGTTCGCTCGCGACCGGCAACCCGCATTGGCTAAAGCGTCTGCTCCAATCTCGTCCGCCATCCAAGAGAAACGAGAGCCGGCGCGGAAAAAACCGGCAGTGTCTGCATCTTCGGGTGCGAAGCCGGTTTCGCGTCCGATCCCCGCCAGTTTCGACGCCGCCAATCGTATTCCACGCCGCGTACCTGTTCCCAACTTGCGTCCGCCGCTTGCCGTTTGCAAGCCAACCGGTGTGACGCTCGGGTCCGGTCGCAGAGTGGTCATTATGCCGGACAAGTCTGGTGTAGGAGACGCGCTGGCGCGACGGCTACAGACGATGGGTGTAGAAGTTCTCCGCGTTGAGGACGCGTCCGGAGCGGACGCACTGGCCAACCGCCTCAGGAGCTGGCTGGCCGCGGGTGCGGTGCACGGAGTGTACTGGCTGCCCGCGCTGGACAACGAGGGAAACCTCAACGATATGGACCTCGCCGGCTGGCATGAAGCCCTGCGGGTACGCGTCAAATCGCTGTATGCGACCATGCGCATTTTGTACGAGCAGGTTGCGACGCCGAGCACGTTCCTCGTGTCGGCAACGCGGCTGGGTGGACAGCATGGCTACGATGCGACCGGCGCGATAGCGCCGTTCGGTGGCGCGGTCGTGGGTTTCACCAAAACGTATAAACGAGAGCGGATGGACGCTCTGGTCAAGGCCGTCGACTTTGAAGAGGAACGAAAGCCGTCAGAGGTCGCCGACATCCTGATTGAGGAAACTCTGCGCGATCCTGGCGCAGTCGAAATTGGTTACAAGGGAGGTCCGCGCTGGACGGTTGGGCTACAGGAACAGCTCGCCGCCGATGGCCAGCCCGGTCTAACCCTGGACAGCAACACCGTCTTTGTGGTCACCGGCGCGGCCGGAAGTATCGTTTCGGCCATCACCGCCGATTTGGCGACGGCCTCCGGAGGCACGTTCTACCTGCTCGATCTGGTGCCCGAGCCTGATCCGGAGAATCCCGATCTGAGACGCTTCGCGACCGACAAGGACGGCCTCAAGCGCGATCTGTTCGCACGCATCCAGGCGCGCGGCGAGCGCGCTACGCCGGTCCTGGTTGAAAAAGAGCTGGCAGCCTTGGAGCGAGCGCAGGCAGCAAATAGCGCGATCGCTGCCGTGCGAGCGGCCGGCGGTACAGCGCATTACTTCAGCGTCAACCTCACCGATGCGGACGCTGTAACCAAAATCATCAAGCAAGTGCGGGAGCGCAGTGGGCACATCGATGTGCTGCTGCACGCCGCCGGCACAGAGCGCAGTCACTTCCTGCCGGACAAGGATGCGCGTGAATTCGATCTGATCTTCGACGTCAAGAGCGACGGCTGGTTCAATCTTCTGCATGCCATCGGCGACATGCCCCTCGGGGCGACGGTGGCGTTCAGTTCGATTGCCGGGCGCTTCGGCAACGCCGGACAAACCGATTACAGCGCGGCCAACGACCTGTTGTGCAAGATCACGTCGAGCTTCCGCACCACCCGGCCGGCCACACGCGGCATCGTCATCGACTGGACGGCATGGGGCGGCATCGGCATGGCCACGCGCGGCTCCATCCCTAAGATGATGGAACTGGCTGGTATCGATATGCTGCCACCCGAGGCGGGGATTCCTTTGATTCGCCGCGAACTCACTGCAGGGGGCGTTGGGGAAATTGTTATCGGCCTTCGTCTCGGCGTTCTGCTGAACGAGTGGGATGCCACTGGGGGGCTGGATACATCGGCAGCGGGCACCCTGACCCGATCGCCGGAGCAAGGACCATTCATCGGCAAGATAGCAGGCATGGGGCTTCAGCGTGGCGTCAAAATCGAGACGACGCTGGATCCGGCGATTCAGCCGTTCTTGCACGATCACCAAATTGACGGCACACCGGTGCTACCCGGGGTCATGGGCATCGAGGCGTTTGCCGAAGCTGCGCTATGCCTGCTTCCCGGCTGGCACATCGAGGGGATTGAAGATGTCAACTTCCTGGCTCCGTTCAAGTTCTATCGAAAAGAACCGCGCACGGTGACAGTCGAGGCAGTCGTCCATCCAGAGCACGACAACCTGCTGGCAGATTGCCGCTTGACCGGTGAACGGTTGCTCCCCAACCAAGCCGAGCCACAAATGACAACGCATTTCACGGCCCGGGTGCGGCTTACACCACAGATGCCCAAAGCGACGGCCGTGCCGGAGATGGGATCGCCGAACGGACACATCATCGAAGCTGCCGATATCTATCGCCTCTACTTCCACGGACCCGCATACCAGGTGGTGGAGCGGGCGTGGTGGGACGGACATCGGATTGTCGGGTTGATGGCGAAAGGCCTGCCGCCAAACCATCTGCCGTCCGAGCTGCCAACCCTGATGGCGCCGCGCCTGATTGAGCTTTGCTTCCAAACTGCGGGGATCTGGGAGATGGGCGTGCATGGGCGTATGGGCCTGCCGCAGCACATTGATCGAGTTTCATCATTATTATTGCCGGCCCCGGAATCGGCCGACACTCGCTTATACGCCGTGGTCACTTGCGACCCGGTTTGCACCAGCTTCGATGCGGAGGTAGTGGACGCGAAAGGAAACTGCTACTTGCATCTTAGCGGGTACCGCACGGTCGCGGTTCCCAATGCGGTGGATGCCGAGGGGTTGAAGGCACTACAGGCTGCGATGTCACTCGACGCCGTCGCCGCATGAAGAACATGACTTGGTTGTCCTGACGATGTTGTCCTGACGATCCGCGGATCGGGGGACTTATGGAACACGAATTTCAACGCGTGGCCATCGTGAATCGCGGCGAAGCCGCCATGCGTTTCATTCACGCATCCGGCGATTTCAATCAAGAACACGGCACATCGTTGCGCACGATCGCGCTTTTCACCGAGCCTGACCGCCGTAGCATGTTCGTGCGCGAGGCCGACGAAGCGGTATGTCTCGGTCCCGCTCAGGTCCTCGATCCAAACACCCAGCGACTTAAGAGCAGTTACGTCGACTATGGCCGGCTCGAACGCGCGCTCGCGACGGCGCACGCGGATGCGGTCTGGGTGGGATGGGGTTTTGTGGCCGAGCACGCCGCATTCGCCGACCTTTGCCGCGAGCTGGGCCTCGTGTTCATCGGTCCGGATGGCGACGTGATGCGGCGCGTGGGCGACAAGATCGCCTCCAAACGAATTGCCGAGCAGGCGCAGATACCGGTAGCACCCTGGAGCAATGGGCCGGTGGAAACCCTCGCCGACGCCCAGGGCCATGCTGAGCGCCTGGGCTATCCGTTTCTCATTAAGGCCACCGCCGGAGGTGGCGGTCACGGGATTCGTCTGGTGCGTTCGGCTGACCAACTCCCGCAAGCCTTTGCCAGCGCCCGGGCCGAGGCATTCAAGGCCTTCGGGGATCCAACCGTTTTCATGGAGCAACAGGTGCAACGCGCGCGTCACGTCGAGGTCCAAATTATTGCCGACCACTACGGGACGACATGGGCCGCCGGCGTGCGCGACTGCACCATCCAGCGACGCCACCAGAAAATCCTCGAAGAAGCACCCTCGCCGGCGCTTTCTCCGGAGCAAGATCGGGCGCTGTGCGAGGCGGCGGTGCGCTTGAGTCAAGCAACGGGCTATCACAACGCCGGCACTGTCGAATTCCTGTACGAACCGGAAATCAACCGCTTCTCGTTCATGGAGATGAATACTCGGTTGCAGGTCGAACATCCGGTGACCGAATGCACGACCGGGCTCGATCTCGTGAAACTTCAGATCCACGTCGCGCGTGGTGGCCGCCTGGAAGGCGAACCGCCGCGCACCACCGGCCATGCCATTGAGGTGCGGCTGAATGCGGAAGATCCGGACAACGGCTTTGCTCCGGCTCCGGGCGTTATTGAGCGGTTCAGAATTCTGCCAGGGCCGGGGGTGCGCATCGATACCGGAGTAGCGGAAGGCGATGCCATCCCCTCGGAGTTCGACTCGATGATCGCCAAGATCATCGCCCACGGCAAGAACCGGAAAGAAGCGCTTTCCCGTCTGCAGCGGGCGCTGCGCGAGAGCGTTGTCGTCATCAAGGGCGGTGCCAGCAACAAAGCGTTTCTGCTGGAATTGCTGAACCGCCCCGAGGTGCAGCGTGGAGAAGTACACGTTGGATGGCTAGACCACTTGGCGGCGACCGGTGAGCACCTCTCTAGGCGTTACGCCGACGTAGCTCTGGTTCAAGCCGCGATCGAGACCTACGATGCCCAGTTAGCCGTGGAGCAGACGCAGTTTTATGCGTCGTCGGTGCGCGGGCGGCCGCACGTCCGCCGTGAGGCAGGCCTGACTGCGGAACTACGCTATCGAGGCCATTGCTACTCGCCGAAAACCTATCGCCTCGGCCCTCAGCGATACCGTGTGGAGGTGAATGGGGCTCGCATCGATGCCCAGATCGACCGTTCGGGTCAGTTCGAATGTTGGCTCACCGTCTTCGGACGGCGTTTTCGTGTCGTCTCCGTAGTCCAGGGGATCAGTTACCGGATCGAGGTGGACGGTGTGCTGCACCGGATTGATCGAGATGACGGGGGGGTGGTGCACGCGCCGGCGCCGGCGGTAGTGGTTTCCATTCTCGTCAAACCGGGCGACACCGTTGCGGTTGGCGACCGCCTGGCTGTGCTCGAGGCCATGAAAATGGAGACGCAGGTCGTGGCTTCATTTTCCGGAAAAGTTCGGCAAGTGATGGCCATACCCAACGTTCAGGTGGACACTGGAGCCCCGCTCCTGCAAATCGATCCCGTCGCCGGTGGCGACACGGTTACGGCCGCGGAGCAAGTGGTCTTTGGCACATCCCTTGCGTCGGATGGAACCGCAGAAGCCATGCAAGCCGGCAGCTATCAGAGCCTGGATGAACTGCGCCAGCTCATGTTGGGCTTTGACGTCGATCCCAAGCACACCACGCGTCTGCTCGCCGAATGGGGCGAGAATTGCCCCGTGGACAGCGAGGAAGTAAGACAGCGCGAAGATGAGATCCTCAACATTTTTGTGGACATACGTTCGCTGTTCCAACGCGAGCCGGAGGTGAACCATCGGGCCAGCGGTGAAGAGCCCACCGCCGAGGCCTATCTGTTTTCTTACCTGCGCATGCTGGAGACGCGCGGTGAAGGACTCCCGCCAGCCTTTGTCAGCGCGCTCCAACGTGCGCTGGCTCACTACGGTGTGCAGACGCTGGAACGCTCCCCTGAACTGGAAGAGAGCTTGCTCTGGATCTACAAGTCGCATCAACGCGCGGAGCAGCAAGTCGCCCCGGTTGTGGGCGTCCTCGAGCGGCGTCTGCGGCGCGTCCAGACGCTGTCGCCGCACGCTGAGGAGTCCTTTCGGACGCTCCTCGACCGGATGGCCTCCATGACCAATGGGCTCTTTCCTGCGATCACCGACCTGGCTCGGGAAGTGCGCTATCGGTACTTCGACCAACCGCTGTTTGAGCGGGCACGTCAGCAGGTCTACGAGCAAATGGAGGAACACCTCGCCTATCTGGCTGCCAATCCCGATGCCGCGGACCGCTTCGAGAGAATCCGCGCGTTGGTCGAATGTCCGCAGCCGCTGTTCAATCTAATCTCCGGCCGGCTCGCAACCGCTGACGAAGCCATGCGCAAATTGATGTTGGAGGCGCTGACCTGGCGGTATTACCGGATTCGAAAGCTCACGAACTTTCGCTCCGTGGCTGTGGACGGACAGTGCTGCGCATCGGCGGAGTACGATCATGAGGGAAAGCGTATCCATCTCTTCACCACGCACGCCGAGTACTCCCGGCTCGCGGAGGCGGCGCGGACGCTGTTTCCAATGATCGCGGAAGTCCCGGCAGACCACGACATCGTCATCGATTTTTACGTTTTCCATTCCGCCAGGTTGGGCGACCCGGAGGCTACGCAGCAGGAAGTGCGCGCCGTGCTCAGCCAAGCTGGCTTCCCGCGCTCCATCCGGCGCATTGTAGCGACAGCCTCCGGCACCGGTCACGGCCCGGGTATGGCCGGCATGCATTTCACCTATCGCCCCAGCGGGAATGGGTATGAAGAGGAGAAGCTCTACCGCGGAATCCACCCCATGATGGGAAAACGGTTGCATCTCTGGCGGCTTAGCAATTTCAAGATCGACCGCCTGCCGTCCGTCGAAGATGTATACCTGATCCACGCCGTTGCCCACGATAACCCGAAGGATGAGCGGTTGTTCGCGTGCGCGGAAGTGCGCGACGTAACTCCGGTGCGAGATAAGACGGGTCGCATCGTGCAACTGCCGCATCTGGAGCGCATGTTAGCGGAAGCGCTGGCCGGCATCCGGCTATTCCAGTCGCGGCGGCCGATCCATCAACGCCTCCATTGGAATCGCATACTCCTCAACGTGTGGCCGCCGTTCAATCTTGGGCGGGATGAATTGCGTGATCTTGTGCGCAGACTCGCGCCTGCAACCGAGGGCCTGGGGTTGGAACAAGTGGTGGTGCGCGTCCGCATTCCCCATCCGGCGACCGGCGAGCTGCGCGACATGGTGGTGCGCATCTCAAGCCCGGGCGGCAGCGGTATGCTTACCACCTTCCGGCTCGCCGACAAACTGCAACCAATCAGACCGCTGACCGAATACGACCAGAAAGTAGTTCGGATGCGCCAGCGCGGGTTCATCTACCCTTACGAAATCGTCAAAATGCTCACACCTGCTCCCGAACACACGCGGGCGGAATTTCCAGCCGGCGATTTTGTCGAGCACGACCTTGACTCGGAAGGCCGTTTGGTCGCTGTCGATCGTCCCTATGGTCAAAACAGAGCCAACATCATCGTTGGCATCATCCGCAACTTTACCACCCGGTATCCCGAGGGCATGACACGCGTTCTCATGCTGGGAGATCCGAGCAAGGACCTGGGCGCTATAGCCGAACCAGAATGCCGGCTCATCCTCGCATCTTTGGATCTGGCCCAAGCGAAGGGTGTTCCCCTGGAATGGTTCCCCATCTCGGCCGGCGCCAAGATCTCGATGGACAGCGGAGTGGAAAACATGGATTGGATTGCCCGCGTCCTGCGGGGCTTGGTGGAGTTCACGCAAGCCGGCGGGGAAGTGAATGTAGTAGTGAACGGAATTAACGTCGGCGCGCAGCCGTACTGGAACGCCGAGGCCACCATGCTCATGCACACTCGGGGCATTCTGATCATGACGCCGAAAGCAGCGATGGTGCTGACCGGCAAGCGCGCGTTGGAATTCTCCGGCAGCATCTCGGCCGAGGACAATCAAGGAATCGGCGGTTACGATCGCATCATGGGTATCAACGGCCAGGCGCAGTACTGGGCACGCGATATCGATGAAGCCTGCCACATTCTGTTGCGCCACTATGATCACACTTACGTGGCTCCGGGCGAGCGTTTCCCGCGGCGGGCCGCGACAGCCGATCCCTTTAATCGCGATGTGCAAGTCTATTCTCTCGGCAGGAACACCAATGGCGAAGAGGGATTCGAACTGATCGGCGAGATTTTGTCGGACGAGACTAATCCTGGGCGCAAGAAATCCTTTGATATTCGCAAAGTGATGATGGCCGCCATCGACCAGGACCACGCGCCACTGGAGCGCTGGGCTGGCATGCGCGCGGCGGAGACCGCGGTCGTGTGGGATGCCGATCTCGGTGGCTATCCAGTTTGTCTGATCGGCATCGAATCCCGGCCCCTGCCCCGGTTAGGATTTGTTCCCGCCGACGGGCCGGAGCAATGGACTTCCGGCACGCTCTTCCCGCAATCCTCCAAGAAAATCGCGCGCGCGATCAACGCGGCGAGCAACAATCGACCGGTGGTGGTCCTAGCCAACCTGTCGGGCTTTGATGGTTCCCCGGAGTCGATGCGCAGGCTGCAACTTGAGTATGGTGCCGAGATCGGCAGAGCCGTAATCAACTTCAAAGGCCCCATCGTCTTTTGCGTAATCTCGCGCTATCACGGAGGCGCCTACGTGGTTTTCTCGCGGGCGCTGAATGAAAGCGTCGAAGTGGCAGCCTTGGAGGGAACGTATGCCTCGGTGATCGGCGGTGCTCCGGCGGCAGCCGTGGTTTTCGCCGGTGAGGTTGAAGCGAGGGCCCGCAAAGATGCCCGCCTGCAGCGGCTGAGCCAGGCGATGGCCCAGGCCGAGGGCGCGGAGGAAGGCCGGTTGCGCGCCCAGTGGGACGAACTCTTCAAACTCGTACACTCCGAGAAGCTGGGTGAGTTGGCCGCCGAGTTTGACCGTGTGCACACTGTGCAGCGGGCTCTCGACGTGGGTGCTCTCAATTACATTATTCCGCCCGCCAACCTGCGGCCGTATCTCATCGATGCGGTCGAACGCGGTATCGGAAGAGAGGAGAAATCCGCAAAGTCGGGAACCAGGATGAGGGAAGCGGCCTAGTCTCCTCCAGGGTGAATTGGATGAACGTCTATTGGTTGGAACAATCCGAAGCAGATGTACCAGCGGAGAATGATTGGCTGAGCGCAAACGAAGCGGTCTGCCTGAACAGCATGCGCTTTGCGAAGCGTCGCAACGACTGGCGGCTGGGGCGCTGGACGGCGAAATGCGCCCTGTCCCTTACCCTGGATGTGCCTGCTCATCTTCAGGCCCTTAAGAAAATAGAAATACGCCCGGCGCCGTCCGGCGCGCCCGAGGTCTTTTTCGACAACCAACCGGCAGCGGTCACTATTTCACTCAGCCACCGCTCCGGTATCGCGGCTTGTGCCGTGGCGATATCCGGCGTGGAGATTGGTTGTGATCTGGAAATGGTCGAGCCGCGTAGCGATGCTTTTGTCGCCGACTATTTCACAATCGAAGAACAAGCGCTGGTTGCGCGCGCGTCTGTGGCGGACCGGGATTGGATCCTGGCACTGCTTTGGAGCGGGAAAGAGAGCGCCCTCAAAGCGCTGCGTGCAGGGCTTCGACTCGACACCCGGTCTGTGATCGTCATCCCTTGCGCCGCGTTATTCGACCTTAATGGCTGGAACCAACTCCGGGTTCGTTACACCGGTGGTCGTTGTACCGAAGGGCAGGTCTTCCACGGCTTGTGGCAACATGCAGACAATATCGTGCGAACTGTGGTCGCCGCTCCGCCGCCGGATCCGCCGATTCCCTTAAAGATCCGGGCCAACTACTGCGACAGTGCTTCCCGGTTGAAACCTGTTCCGTGCTGAATCAGGGACAGCTTCCTTGTTGGGACTTGTATGGCACACCGCGACAACCAATTCGATTTCGACTTCATCGTCATCGGTTCAGGCTTCGGCGGCAGTGTTTCCGCCCTTCGGCTGGTGGAGAAGGGATATAAAGTCGCGGTCATGGAGATGGGTCGACGCTGGACGCCGGACAATCTGCCGCGCACCAGTTGGTCCGTCCATCGCTGGTTTTGGCGTCCCAACCTGGGCCTGCGTGGCTTCTTCAACATGCGATTCTTCAGGCACGTGACCATTCTGCATGGTTGTGCTGTAGGTGGCGGGTCCATTACCTACGCCTGTACTCTGCTTTCTTCCCCGGAGAAAGTGTGGGAGACGGGCTCGTGGAGGGGATTGGCCAATTGGAAGGCGGAGATGCCCCGGCACTATGAAACCGCCGCGCGGATGCTGGGCGTCACTGAAAACACGATCCTCGGACCTGCCGACCATCTCCTGAAGAACGCTGCCGACGCCGTGGGATGCGGGCACACTTTTTACCGCACGAAAGTGGGCATCTTTCAGCCCAAGCAGGGAGAACCCGGCAACCAGGCCATCTCTGATCCATTCTTCGGGGGAGAAGGCCCCGAGCGAACCACCTGCATCGCCTGCGGTGGTTGCATGATGGGCTGTCGCTATGGCGCGAAAAATACCCTGGATCTTACCTACCTGTATCTGGCGGAAAAGCACGGCACGCGGGTCTTTCCTGAAACCCAGGTGGTGAGCGTTAAGCCGCTGGGTGCCGTGAGTGATGGCGGCGCCGGATACGAAGTGCGCACCGTGAATTCCACGGCGTGGATTCGCCGACAGCCGCGGCGCTTCACCTGCCGTGGGGTGGTCTTCTCCGCATCCTCGCTGGGCACAATGGAACTGCTCTTTCAGTTCAAAGAGAATGGCTCATTGCCGGCCATCAGCCAGCAGCTGGGCAAACACGTGCGCACTAATTCCGAATCGCTGATCGGTGTACGCATGCCGGGTTACCGTGAAGATTTGTCGCAGGGCATAGCCATCGGTTCCGGCATCTACATTGACCAGCACACCCACATTGAAGCCGTCCGATATCCGCGTGGCTCCGATGCCATGGGCCTCCTGACCACGATCCTGACGAATGGCCGCCCCGGGCCGCGGCGGATTGCACTCTGGCTAAAGAATGTGGTCTCCTCGCTGCTACGCCATCCGCTCAAGACCGTGCGCGTGCTGCAACCGTTGGGCTGGGCACGGGAGTTTGTGATTTTGCTTTGCATGCAGGCGCTCGATGGCGAGATTGAGATGCGCTGGCAACGTCCCTGGTTCTGGCCGTTCCGGAAATTTCTTGTCAGCCGTGGCGAGAAAGTGCCTACCTACATTCCCAAGGCGAATGAGTTTGCCGAAAAGTTCGCGAAGTTGACCGGGGGGTTGCCCATGAGCATGCTTCCGGAGATCCTCTTCAATGTTCCGAGCACCGCTCACTGCATCGGAGGTTGCGTCATTGCCGATTCTGGCACCCACGGTGTCGTGGATTCACAGCATCGCGTTTTCAACTACAAGAACATGTACATTTGCGACGGATCGGTGGTGGCGGCCAATCTCGGCGTTAATCCGAGCCTGACCATTACTGCGCTTACCGAGCGAGCCATGAGTTTCATCCCACCAGCAGCGGACACGGCTTGGAACGATACAAGCCTTGGTTCTTGATCATGTGGAGGAAGGAATGAGAAGCCGAAACAGCCACTTTGATAGTGTCTGCATCAAATCCACCGGTTCTTACGTTCCGTCTAAGATTCTGACCAACGAAGAAGTCCTGGCAAACTTGCTAACCTCGCCAGAGTGGGTCGTGGAAAAGTTGGGGATTCGCGAGCGTCACATCGCTGAACCAGAGGAATACACGTCGGATCTTGCTGCCCGTGCCGGGCTGGACGCAATCGCTTCGGCGGGGCTTGAACCAAACGACATTGACTTGATCATCGTTTCCACGGCGACACCCGACCGCAAGATGCCCTCCTCGGCATGCATTGCGCAGAACAAGATGGGCATTCGCAACCGCTGTGCCGCGTTCGATGTGGCGGCGGTGTGTGCCGGGTTTGTTTACGGCATCACGATCGCCGGCCAATTCATCCAGAATGGTATGTACGAGCGTGTGTTGGTGATCGGCGCCGATACCTTCTCCAAGGTCACGGACTGGAACCACCGCGACTGCGTCGTTTTTGGAGACGGTGCCGGTGCGGTGGTACTCGAGAGGAAGGATCGGCAGAATGGGCTCTTTTCAAGCATTCTCCTCGCCGAGGGCGAAGGAATGGATCAGTTCACTGTCTACCCCGGGGACGCCTACTTCACAATGAACGGAAAAGCGGTTTACCAGAAGGCTACAACCGCGGTGCCCGAGTGTATTCAGGAGATCCTCCGCATAAACGGGCTGGGACTCGAAGACGTCTCGATGATCGTTCCGCACCAGGCCACGGCTGGCGTCCTCAAGCGTATCGCCGAGGTACTCAACATCCCTTTTTCGCGAATCCAGACGAACCTGGAGTCGTACGCGAACACCGCTGGAGCTACAGTTCCGCTGCTCCTGGACCAAGTAAACCGACGCGGTCTCCTCCGCGAAGGCGATCTTCTCTTGCTCGTGTCCATCGGCGCAGGCTGGACTTGGGGCGCAAGCTTATATCGATGGTGAGGTCCGATCTACCATCACCAAAACGGATTGTGAAAGGTGCTACACTCAATTGCTTTGCGCGCGCGCCTGGACGCACTAACCAACCGCATTTGAGGCAATCATGGACATCAGAACTGCAGGAGTAATCGGCGCCGGCACGATGGGCAATGGCATCGTCCACGTGTTCGCCAAAGGCGGATACAACGTCGTGCTGGTCGACGTGGAGCAGAGCTTCGTCGACCGAGGTCTGCAGACCATCAGCAAGAACCTGGAACGCGAGGTCGCTAAGAACAAATTGACGTTTGAGCAGCGTGACCAATCGCTGGCGCGCATCGCGGGCACAACTGATCGTAAGCGGCTGGCCGGCTGCGATTTCGTCGTGGAGGCGGCCAGCGAGCGTTTTCAGGTCAAGGCCGACCTCTTCCACGACCTGGATGCGATGTGCCGGCCCGAGGTCATCCTCTCGTCAAACACTTCGTCCATTTCGATCACCAAGCTGGCAGCGGTAACCAAACGGCCCGACAAAGTCATCGGGATGCACTTCTTTAATCCCGTGCCGGTGATGAAGCTGGTCGAGGTGATCCGTGGACTGACAACCTCGGACGAGACTTTTGCGACAGCAAAAGCTCTCGCCGAGAAGCTGGAGAAAACTCCAGTCGAGGTGAATGACGCGCCGGGCTTTGTCTCCAACCGCGTACTAATGCCCCTGCTGAACGAAGCCATGTATGCGGTGATGGAAGGCGTGGCCACTCCCGAAGCCGTGGATGAGGTCTTCAAGCTGGGCATGGCGCACCCGATGGGACCGCTCACGCTGGCGGACTTCATCGGACTCGATGTCTGCCTAGACATCATGCGCGTACTGCAGTCCGGCCTCGGCGATCCAAAGTACCGGCCCTGCCCGCTCCTAATCAAAATGGTGGACGCGGGATGGCTCGGCCGGAAGTCAGGGCGCGGGTTTTATCAGTACTAGTGGCCTGTCGCAGTGAGTTCGTTACTGCGGATGCAGCAGGGCGATGCTGTTGATGCCCGAATGCTGCTATTGAGTGAGCAAGGGTTCGCTTCGGTGACCGCTCAAAGCGCGCACTCTACACCCGGCTGGCTTGTTCTGTGATTTGAGCGCCTCTTCAAAATCTGTAGATTCCGGTACAGCTTCAGAAGACGATTTGCCCGGCATTAAGTTCCGTAATCCCAGCGCGGGTGGAGCCGGCTAGAATCGAGGATTGTGGTACGCGCTCATCTGCCCGCTTCGAGTCCTTAACACGTGCTCGTTCGGGAAAGATTGTGTGCTCTGGCCAGCGAAAGAAGCGGAGCGGTGGCGCTGGTCGTCTCTTTCTGACATCCCCGGATAGAGGAATGATAAGCCGAGGCCGCAGAGGTATGTGTCAAGTCCGGGCGAAGCCCGCCGCGCAACGCGGTCGGAGAGTCTTGACACAGACCGGGCCTCGGCTATGCTCTGGCTATCCGGGGTATGTCATTCGAGAATACAACATCACAGACCAAGGCCGAAACCGTGAACAATCTCGTTTGTGTGCGCGGGCTGTGGCTCTATCTTTTGCGCTACTGGCTCCTGTTGAATCGCCGGCGAATGGGACACATCGCGGCTGAGTTCCTTGCCGAGCGTCGATGCATTGTTCGTGTAGATCTGCGTGCTGCGCCACGAGGACTTCGGCACGACCATGGGACTCTATGCGCAGTCCGACATGGACTCTATGCGGGATGCGCAAGGCAAGTTCCTGGAACAGCTCATGGGAGACAGAATTCACCTGCTCACAGAGCGAGTTCAGTGAGAATCATGGGTTGGATCGTGGGTTGGAAATTTCCGCTCTTCGCCACTAAGTTCTTAAGAATGATGGTGGCCAGGGACGGAGTTG
>PLHQ01000063.1 GCA_003138975.1 Acidobacteriaceae bacterium
CTTGCCGTAGGCGGTGATATCTTCTTGGGAAACGCCAAATACCACCGCTCCTATTTTGGACCAGACGCAGGCACCCGCGCACATAGCACAAGGTTCGTGCGTGGAATACAACACGAAATCCGGGAGATACCGACCGTAGCCGGAGGAAACATATTTCAAGGTTTCAAGCTCCACATGCTTGATGGATGAACCCGAAGTTTTTACCCGGTTACCGGCAGACGCGATAACCACTTCCCGTTTCCCAATAAGACGCGTGATGACCGCACCGATAGGATAGTCGCCCCGGTCGCGGGCGCGCTTTGCCTCCGCGATCGCAAGCTGCATAAACTTTTTCTTCGGTTTGTAGGTGGGAGGAATCATTTTTCTCCCAGTTCGTAGGTCCTAGGCAGCTTTGCTCTCGCGCTTCACTTTCGCCCACCTTGCACGTTGAGCGGCCGCCATTCTCCTACGGCTTGTTACTGAGATCGTTTGCTTAGGTTTCGGCGTGCGACCGTTCGCCTTCTGCTTGGCCCACTGCGCTTTCTGCGCCAGGCTGATCTTCCGACGAGTAGCAGCGGATATCGCGTGCTGGCGTGACGCGCCATCTGAGCTAACGCTCCCCAAGGCCGCAAGTGCCGCGCCTATACGTTGGACCTCTTTTTGTGCACGTTCGTGTTCTTTTTTCAACTGCTGTACAAGGGCGGACAAGTCTCCCATTTTGGCGTTTCCCCTCGGCTACGGATGATAGCAGGGCGGACGAAGGAAGAGGCACGATTCTCGGTGGACTCAACCCGAACTCGTCTCTCCGATCCGTGATCCTGCGAATACGGGAGCGTGTCTTGAATCCTCTAGGAATCACTCGGTCGCAGCATCCCCTTGTAGGTGTCCGGTCGGATGTGGCGCGCGTCCAAACAGGATGCCGGTTTCCACCTCAGCCGGCTGCCCGTCCCGCAGGTACTGCCTGAACTTCCATTGCCCCAGGGCATCGGCAATGGCCTTTGCCTGATCGGGAAATGCGCTGAGAAAGTGAATGTGTTTTACCTTGCCCTCTCTGTCGATGATAACTCGGACCGGAACAGGGTTAAACCTATGCTCGGTAAGGACCGGGTCAACCCGCGCGATCAGGTTTTCGTCGCGCGCGTAATCCTTGATGCAAACAGGGACAGCGCCCCCACCCTCTCCTGCTGTGGGACTGGCCTCGGCGGGCAACTTCATCTTGTTCAAATCCAGGATCAAGCTCTCCAGTAGTTCGGTGTCACGGCTGGTCAGCACAATTTGAACCGCGTGGCAGCGGATTTGGGTAGCCAGAACATACCAATGCAGCTGTGCTGCCGGAGACCAATACGCAAAGAATATAAAGGAGCGGTCGGCGATCTTGGTCTCCCTAGGCGGTATTTCCACTTTGTAGTCGGCCTGCAGGTTGTCTTTCGAGTGATTGATCAGCTCCACCGCGTTGGTCGCAGGCAGCGGCGTGAAGAACATATCTTGGGCGGTGATCAAGATAATCCCTCGAGCAAGTCCTTTGAATGTGTCCGCAGGCCTGAGCTGCGCCAGCACGTAGCGACCGCTGTCTGACGGTGGCGGTCCTTCGTATTTCTCGGCCCAATCCGGGGGTACAGCGTAGGTCATTCCAAAGTACTGGTCGCTGAAGACATTGTTGGTCACGTTCCCGCCTTCCGGCAGCGGAGTCGCGGAATCACTCGCGCTCGACCAAGCGCCCTTCACCAGGATGACTCCTTGCGGCACCTTGGTCTCGGGCTGCATTTCGTTGGGAAAGTCGCCGCTCTTGGGAGCGCTCTGCGGTCCGACGCCTTGGGCCCAGTCCGGCGACGATACGGACAAGGCGAGGGCGAGCAAGAAACCTAAGAATCTAGAGCGCATATTTGTCCTTCGATCCCAAGTAATTTCGGGTGGGGAACCCGGAGAATCAGTCGCCCATCATTTTCAAAACTTGGAAAAGGCTGGCGAGACACCTTCGTACGTATCTCGCCAGCAAGCGTGCCTAAAACAGCTACAGTGAGCGCAAGAAGTCCAGAATTTCCTGCTGCTGGGGGGGAGGGAGGTTGAAGAACTGTTCCACCACAAAGGTGGCTTCGCTGCCCTGGCTCGCGTGGTCCTGGATCGCCGTGATCAGGTTCGTAGTGCGGCCATCGTGCAGCAAGAAGATCCGCTGCCCTAGGCCCCACAAAGGCGCCGTACGGAACTGGTCGCCTCCCGCGTTGCCCTGGGAGACGTTGTCCGCCAGGCCAGTACCCATGTGATGGATCTCAATATCCGAGAACGCAGGTACCGGGGCGTTGCTCAACGATGGAACGAAGTTCGACACTTGCGTCGTTCCTGGCGTTGGATTGTGGCAGGCCGCGCAGCCGATAGAGCTGAACAAGGCACTGCCGGTGGCTATCATACTTGGGGAGACCCTCTGCCCATTAAGCACAACCGCTCCGGTGGGCGGGGGAGCCAGGAACCGCATGAAGTTGGCAAACGCTGACACGTCATCCAGAACCGCTGCGTTCGGCGTAGACGTTGGGTTGGACGTGTCTTCCGGGTAACCGACTCCAGCAAGGTTCAGGCAGGTCGTCGGCAGTCCGGTTTGCTGCTGGTCTTCTCCAGGTGATGGCCGCTCTTGAGGGAACAGTTCGTTGCTGACGCCCATCTCCACGTTGTAAGCCTCACCGGCAAAGATGTGCAGCGACTTGTTCTGCGCCTTCCAGCCGAAGCGGGTGATGGTGCCGTCGTTGCCGTTGCGATTGAACGAGCCGGAAATACCAAGATTGTTGTTGTTATTCACCAACTGATTGTTCAGCAGGGTTGAGTCATCCAGGTTTTCGATCAGGCCGGCACCAAACACAGGCGTGGGAATCCGGAAGATGATGTTATTCGCCGCCCGCGCAGCACTGAAATTGGGCTGCGGTAGATTGCAACTGCCGGCATCGGAGCGGCCGGTAACGGTGTACAGATCTTCCACTCCGCCGTTGGGAGCGCTGAGGTTGGCTCCGCCATACGGAACGTCACCATTGGGAACCTTGAGGTTGGCTCTGCCATGGGAAGAGTTGGTGTTGGTCGTGCCGTAATTGTTAAAGAAGAACGGGAACCGGGCTTCAAGGGTTGGGCCATTGGCCGTAATGAAATATGGGGTGGTGTTGCCGGGCGCGACCCCGTTGCGGGTGAACTGGAATTGTGGATTGACGGCAGCACCTGTACCACCGACCGCAGGTTGTGCGTGGCATGAACTGCACTGATTTGAGTTAAACCGCGGTCCCAGGCCGACGTTGGCGGAGTTGGAAACCGTCTCCATTTCCTGGAAGCGAGTGAGACCGTCCTGGAAAAAGGCGTAGAAGCCGTTCGGGTCATTCGCCGGATTAATGAGTGTCGCGCCTGTGCCGCGGTTGCCACTCTGAACTCCAGGGTCGGTTTGAGCCAATGCCATTCCGGGGAGAAACAGCACCACCCAAGTCAAAACTGACGCGAGTTTACCTGTCTTGATCACGATTCCTCCTTGTAACGTGTCTTCTCCTGATTAGCCCCGAAGCCCCTCTGGATTCCGGTTGAAATACCCAGGTACGACATCTAGGCCCCTGCCGCCTTCGAGGTGGGCGGAGCAGACTTCATTTTCACCTTTCGTACCTCCATGCACGGGTAAGCACACTTCTGGCATAACGCCGGAGTTGCCTTCTGTTGGCGCAATACTCCCGATCTCAGCTTGCTCTGTCAGCTCTGAGACCAACTTGAAGGGTCGTTTTGTGCGTTTGCTCGGCCAGAACAATCATCGGAGCAAGCGCCAGAGTCGACGCTGCGTTTTTCTGTCCGCAGGCTGGAAGATTAGAGACTTCTTGCAGAGAACTTAGATCCGAAGTGGTACCTCGTCAAGAGCCAGAAGTGCACATACGCTTTTTCGTAAGGACAGCAAAACCGGCTACTGGCAGCCCATTCGGCGGATGGCCAGTAGTACATGGGCAGGACCATACAACGTGAGCGGTAACTCCCGAGTCGTCGCCAACTCGGAAACTATCCCAGCAGGTAACAGCTTTTCCTTTGATAACTGGACGAAGGATTTGACCTTAGCAATGCAATTTGCAACTGTCCGCTACGACTCCTGCCAACCACCAGCGCCAGAGAAGCTTCATCGGTATTTCTTCAAGAATAAGTAGACGATAGCCGGGGTATTTTCGATGGATCTCATCGTATCCCTTTTATGTCGCCTGAATTATGATGCCTCACCGCATCAGCCGAAAATTACTCGCGGACGGCGTAACCGATCCCCATTCGATGGCAGTGCGTTGGCAAGTGTCCGGACGCCAGTTCAGAACTTCCACGAATGGTTTGATCTGCTCCTATCGCAATGAAGTGAGCCCACGCCATTTGGCCGGGCTTAGTTAGGCCAGGCTCGCCGAAGGCGCTTGGATTGCGCTGAGCGGGCTAGATGTGCCAGAACTGGAGCATCTTGGGGAATCGCGCTGGGGAGAACAGCTAGTCGTGCAGAACTACATTGAGCAGCGAGCTGTGAACCTGTAGCCCGCCTTCTGCTCCTCCCGCATAGTGAATGAATCCCAACTTCCTGAACCGGTTCATGAAGAAGCTGACTCGCGAACGAGTGGTTCCAACCATGTGGGCCAGGGTCTCCTGACTGATCTTGGGGACGACGGTTTCAGGAACCCCCTCCTTGCCGAAATGAGCGAGCAATAGAAGGACGCGCGCCAGTCTCTTTTCACTGGAATTGAACAGTTGGTCGACCAAGTCCTCTTCGTATCGGATATTACGCGCCAGCAAATACGCCACGAACATGTCGGAAAATGCGTGTTCGCGGTGGAGAGCATCCATCATCGCTTTTTTGTCCACTCGCAGAAGCTCGCAATCCGTCATGGCGGCCGCGGAGCCCATACGCAGAAGCTGACCTGCCAGGGAACCCTCGCCAAAAAAGTTCCCCTCACTCACTATCCCAATCGTCGCTTCCTTGCCGACCTTGGATACGACGGTGAGCCTCACTTTGCCTTTTTGGATATAGAAGACGGCGTCCGCCCCGTCTCCTTGTGCGAAGATCATTTCCTTTCTCGGAACAAACAGAATCTTCCTGCCGTCACCAATCGTCGCAAGGAAAGTGTCGGGATCGAATCCGCGGGTTGTAGTGGATGCCGCAGACGACTTCATAGTAAGCAGATTATAGGACCAACGGGCCTCTGGAAGTGAGCTGTTTTGCACAGTATTTCAGGAGGAAGTAAACGAATCTATTGATAGCTCAAGAGAACAGTTGATCTGCCAACCCAGACGGCCTAGCAACATTCTTGAGGTGGGACTTGCCCGGACAAGGTAGTTCAAGGGCCACTGCCGGATGATCAGCCGGAATCTGGAACCGAGTCGCCTTCCCGTGGAGGGCACCTTGTCAGTGCGCTTGTCCGAACTGCAGAAGTGAAAAGCTGCGGGCAGATCTACTGAAATCCCGCCTGCTTAGCAAAGCCGTGCTGTTGGGCAGCGGGCCGCTTCTGTTCGGTTCACTGTTGCTGATCGTCGTAACTGCGCTCATTCAAGCCTAACCGCACAAGTTTCCCCGGAGGATTCATGCCACCAACCGTCCAAGTCGGAGCAATTCTGACAAATGAGTCGTCTCTGATGATGCAGTCCTTTGGGCTGGAGACTGCGCCTTGCTCGGGGAACTGGAGCCTGGTCCAGGCGCTGGATAGCTTCGCCCTTGATCGCAAGATCCATGCCGCAGGATGGAACTTCTTTTTCATGGCAGCTGAAGTCAAGGTGATGTTCTTTGGCGCCCTCGGAGCGAAGAAGATCCAGAACGCACTGCAGAAGATCTTCGGGAAGGTAAAGCAACAACACTTCAATGGCATCGAGGTCACGGGAATTGTTGCGAAACGTTTTCTGGGTGTCCCCTATGCCGTCGTCACAGCACACTCTCGGCATGTCCAGCGCGGTTGTTACCTGGATAGCGCAGAGGTACGGCGGGCGTCGCAGCACAACGCTGCATCAGCTAAAGGCTGAGCGCACTTCCG
>PLHQ01000128.1 GCA_003138975.1 Acidobacteriaceae bacterium
CTAGATAGTAAGCGTCTGACCAACACACCTGTTCTGCAGGCGGGGTCTGTGTTGAAGTGTCCGGATGACCACAAAAACAGAGTTGTCAGCGCCCAAGCGACGTACCCGCGCAGAGGTTCAGCAGTTGGTGGCTGAGTTTGTGAGCAGCGGTATGCGGCGGAGCGAGTTTTGCCAGAGCCGGTGTTTGAGCTTCAGCACGCTGGATCGCCATCTGAAAAAACTGCGTTGGAAGAGAAGGTGTAAGCCAATTTCCTCGGCCGGTCGTTTGGTGCGGGTGGAGTTGGCGGCCAGGAAATCGCCGAAGCAGCACGAACCAGGTTGTGGGCTGGCCGTGGTGCTGCCGGGCGGGCGCCGGATCGAGGTGCATCCTGATTTTGATCCGAGTACGTTCGAGCGCCTGGTGAGTGCACTGGAGCGAGTGTAAAGCGTGTTTGGACTGGGCCCAGCCACACGGATCTATCTGGCTGCAGGAGTAACAGACATGCGCAAGGGGTTCGAGGGGCTTTACGGCCTCGTCCGCGATCGTTTGTCGTGTGAGCCTCTGAGCGGGCACCTGTTCTTGTTCTGCAACGGCCAGCGCAATCGGCTGAAGGTCCTCGTCTGGGATGGAAGCGGACTCTGGGTCTGTGCCAAGAGGTTGGAGAAAGGTCGGTTCACCTGGCCGCAATCCGGCGATGCGCAGGGCAAGGTCATCTTGAGTCACGAAGAGCTTTCGCTGTTGTTGGGTGGGATCGATCTGACCAAAACCAAGCATAAGCTGTGGTACCGGAAGGCTCCGCCCGAGGGACGTGCTGCCGCCTGAGTTGCTTGAACGATTCGAGCGACTCTGGTAAATCAATAGCCCATTGTGAGTGCGCCTCCCATTCCTTCCGCGCCAGCCGATCTGGAACTAATCGCACAACTGAAGAGCAAGCTACAGTACGCGGAGCTGAGGATTCGTGTACTGGAAGAGCGTCTGCGGCTGATCCAGATCGAGAAGTATGGAGCAGGCGGAGAAAAACTTTCGCAGGCGCAAATGCAATTGTTCGAGCTTGACCCTGTCGTCAGTGAAAGGATCGAGCAGGCGGAGAGTGAGCACGCGCCAGTGCATCGCTCGACCAAGAAATCCGTTAAGCATCCGGGTCGCCAGGAGTTGCCGGCGATTCTTCCTCGCGTAGAGCGAATTCTGCCTTGCACGCCGGATCAGCGCGTATGCAAACGCTGCGGCAGAGAAACTGTGGTGATCGGCTACGAGGAGAGTTCCCAACTGGACGCAGAACCGGCGAAGTACTTCGTACTGGTCACGAAACGAGAGAAGCGGGCTTGTCGGTCGTGTGAGGATCTCGGCGTCGTCTCAGCGCTCCTGCCGCCACGGATCATCGAGAAGTGCCTGGCGAGTGACCGGGTCGTCATCGAGACGGTCGTCAGCAAGTATTGTGATCACACGCCCCTGCATCGACAGAGCATGATTCTGGAACGGGACCTCGGCTTGGACATCAGCCGCGCAACGCTGGACGGCTGGGTCCTCAAAGTCGGCGAGTTGCTGATCCCGATGGTCGCCGCGATGAGGCGAGAGTTGATCAGCGGGAGTTACATTCAGGCGGACGAAACGCCCGTCGATGTGCAGACACGCGAGGGCCGGGGCAAGAATCACCAAGCCTATCTATGGCAATACAGTCGCCCCGGAGGAACTGTGGTGTTCGATTTCCGCTTGGGCCGTGGACGCGATGGGCCGAAGCGCTTCCTGGGGCAGTTCGAAGGCATTCTGCAAACTGACGGTTATGCAGCCTACGATCAGATCGGCGGGCCGAGCATGGTACATGCCGCGTGTTGGGCCCATGCTAGAAGACAGTTTTTCGAAGCCGTGCAGCTAAATCCCCGAGACCCCGTTGCAACCCCGATTGTGACGCGGATGGACGATCTGTTTGCCATCGACGCCGAAGCTCGGTGCAAAGCGTTGAGTTTTGCGGCACGCCATGTCCGGCGCCATGAGAGAGCCAAACCTCTTCTGGATGATATCCGAAGGAAGATCGAGGCAGCGCAGTCCATCGCATTGCCGTCCAGCGCACTCAGCAAAGCCTGCCAATATGCGCTCACACTGTGGAAGAAACTTACGCGATTCCTGGAATATCCAGAACTTGAATTGAGCAATAACCTTGCGGAGAATTCAATGCGACCAGTCGCTCTGGGTAGAAAGAACTGGATACACATAGGCAGCCCCCAGGCGGGACCAAAGGTTGCAGCGATTCTCTCGGTCGTGGAAAGCTGCCGTCGACTGCAAGTTCCGGTGCGCGATTACTTTTCCACGATTCTCCCCGGGCTTGCCGATCTACCGATCCGGTGCCTCCCAGACCTTACTCCCGCTGCGCGGGTCGCCCGGCATCCATGAATCAAGCGACGGGAGTGCAGTGTGAAGGTTGATCTTGCGACGGAAACCGGATATTTTCCCTGTTCGCCGACGATCCACGCACTGGGTTCAACTCCTCCCAAAAACCCGTGACCGATAGGTTTCGCTTGACCCCTGGCCCTCGTGTCCTACAATTACTTCCCAAGAGTCCTCCTGAAACGAGGCCGATACGGCGACACGCGATACAGGTAAGCTTCAGCCAATAACTCCCGCCGACGATCTACTGCGGCGTGTCATTGACACTACTCCTGCGTTTCTGCACAGTTCTGACCCTGACGGCAATCTCGGTTTTTTCAATCAACGCTGGCTTGAATACGTCGGCGTCACTGAAGAAGATCTGCAGGGCTGGGGCTGGACCGCTTTCATTCATCCTGAAGACTTACAGGGAATGTTGACAAGGTGGAGTGCTTGCCGTGCCAGCGGAGAAGTGCTCCAGTACGAAACCCGCGTGCGCCGTGCCGACGGACAATATCTCTGGTTTCTGCATCGCAACGTTCCCCAGTGGGATGACCAAGGGAACATCGTGATGTGGTATGGATCCAGTATCGAGATTGACGATCGGAAGCGTGCAGAGGAAGAGCTCAAGAAAGCATTTGACGAAATCAAAACGCTAAAAGACCAGCTGCACAAGGAGAACTTGGCTCTCAAGGAAGAGATTGATCAGGCATCCATGTTCGAAGAGATTGTGGGAGCATCGGATGCCATCAAACAAGTTCTCGCTGTTCTGTGCAAGGTTGCGCCGACCGATTCCACCGTGCTGATCACGGGTGAAACGGGAACCGGAAAGGAACTTGCAGCCCGTGCAATCTACAAACGCTCGCACCGCGCACGGAACGCGTTTGTCGCAGTCAATTGTGCTGCCATTCCACCTTCTCTTATTGCTTCTGAACTTTTCGGCCACGAAAAAGGAGCCTTCACAGGCGCTACCCAAAGGCGCTTGGGCCGATTTGAAGTTGCTGACGGCGGGACAATCTTCCTGGATGAAGTGGGTGACCTCCCGGCTGAGACCCAGATCGCTTTACTGCGAGTGTTGCAAGAGCGTGAATTAGAGCGAGTAGGTGGCACCCACGCGGTAGCGATTGACGTACGGGTCATTGCCGCCACGAATCACGATCTGCAGGCCGCCGTGGACGCAGGCTCATTCCGGCGCGACTTGTTCTACCGATTGAACGTGTTCCCAATTCGCATGCCGTCGCTGCGCGAGCGCGTCGAAGACATTCCCCTGCTCGTCGCATACCTTGCACAGCGCTATGCAAGCAAAATGGGAAAAACGATCAACGGGATCGATAAGAAAACCTTGGAGCTGTTTCAGACCTATCATTGGCCTGGAAATGTACGGGAACTGCAAAATGTGGTCGAACGAGCCGTCATCCTGTGCGAGGGAGCAACGCTCGCTGTGGATGAGAACTGGCTGCCGCGGACATCGCCTAGACCTGCCCCAAGTGGAGTTGCTCTCGCCTCTCTTGCCGATCAGGAAAAGGAAATGATCGAGAACGCACTGACCCAGAGCCGAGGACGGGTGTCCGGTCCCCTTGGTGCAGCGGCCCGCCTCGGCATTCCCCGCTCAACTCTTGAATCCCGAATTAAAAGTCTAAACATTAACAAGCATCGGTTTCGGTCCGCCTAGCTCAACTTCAATTCCTCCCGTCCAGCGGCGTTGTCGAAAACTCGACAATTCCCGAGATCTCGCCACTAGAAACTCTCGCCATCCTCAATGCTGTCATTCGTTTGCGAATGGCGTCCGATTTGCACTTATACCGATCGTCGTAAGTGAGCGAGTTCGGGTCCAGAAATGTTGAGACTTGAAGAAAGTCGGGAGTCACACCTTCTACGAGTGAGTGGGCGTATCGACGCGGAGAGTCTTGCGGAGCTGAGGATGCAAATGCAAATTCACTCGTCGCCCATTGCTCTCGAACTCGGTGAAGTGACGCTGGTGGATGCTGATGCTGTGCGCTTCCTGGCAGCGGCAGAAGCAGCCGGCACAGAAGTTCGAAATTGTCCGCTGTTTGTTCGTGAATGGATTCGAAGGGAGCGTTCTGAGCTCGCAAGACGTGAGTGAAATGAATCAGCCCCGGATCCATGTGTCTAGCAGGAATGATGGAACTCAATATCAATTTACAGAAAAGGAGAAAACAAAATGTCAGCCAAGCAGTTTGGGTCTAACCCGCTCGCAGCGGGAATTGAGGAAATTCGCAGTTCCTGGGGATGGTTTCTCGCCCTTGGGATTCTGTTCATCCTTCTTGGCGCGGTATGCGTGATCGGTAACGTGAGCGCTACCTTTGCCACGGTTCTGGTCTTCGGGTGGGTGCTGCTGTTCAGTGGCATCTTCGCTTTGGTGCATGCCTTTCGCACTCACAGCTGGCAGGGCTTTCTGCTGTCTCTGCTCAGCGCACTGTTCCGGGGGTTCACCGGATATCTGCTGATCCGGTATCCGCTCGCCGGGGCAGCCAGCCTCACTCTGATCCTTGCTTCCTTCTTCATTGTCGGCGGTCTGTTTCGCGCCATTGGGGCAGGAATGTTGAAGTTCCCGCGGTGGGGCTGGTCGGTGTTTTCGGGAATTGTTTCGCTGGTGCTGGGGATCATGTTGCTGGTGCAAATGCCAGTTTCGAGCGTCTGGTTCATCGGCTTCGCCATTGGCGTGGATCTCATCTGCGACGGGGCGTCGCTGATTGGCTTTGCCACAGCGATTCACAGCCTGCCTCACCTCGCACTCGAAAGAGCTGCCTAAAAACCTAACCCCAATAACCTACTCGCTGGATGCGAGCATTTGAAAAGGAGAAATGTCATGGAAAAAATGCTAGTGGTAGTTTTCGACAATGAAACCAAAACGTATGAAGGATCGCGAGCGCTTTATCAACTCGATTCCGAGGGAAGCATCACGATCCATGCCGAAGCCGTCATCAGCAAGAACAATGATGGGACGATCACGGTGAAACAGGGCGAAGGTGATTTTCCTGTTCGCACGGTGAGCGGAACAGCGATCGGCAGCCTCATCGGCTTGCTGGGCGGCCCGGCTGGTCTCGCAGTCGGGGCACTTGCCGGCACGATGGCGGGAAGTTTTGCCGACTTGTTCGTGGCCGGAGTCGACTCAGATTTCCTGGCCGAAGTTTCGAACGTCCTCACCCCCGGCAAGTACGCGATCGTCGCGGATATCAGCGAAGAATGGGTAACCCCGGTGGATACCAGAATGGAAGCACTCAATGGCTTTGTCTTCCGCACAGCCAGAGAGGGCTTCGAAGAAGCCCAACGGGCCCGCGAAGTCGCCGAGCTGCGAGCCGAGATTGACCAGTTGAAAGCCGAGCATGCTCGCGTAAAAGCAGAGCATAAGGCCAAACTACAAGCCAAGATCGACCAGCTCAATACTCGGTTGCAAACGAAGTTGCAGCAGGCCCGGCAACGGTCGGAGCAAATCAAGAATGAGACCGAAGCCAAGGTGCAGGCCCTGCACAAAAAAGCCGCTAAGGCTCAGGGCGAAGCCAAAGCTGCCATCGATGCGCGCGTAACTGAGATCAAGAAACAGTACGAGCAATGGGTGGAGCGGGCAAAGAGCATGGTGGCTTGAGACTGCAGGCTCGATAACGCTCTAAGGGCAACACGGGGGATCCTGGGTCGATCGGCCATGGGTCCCCCGTTGCAACGGTCCTGTCAGAGGCACTGCTGACATCCAATGAGACAGCGGAACAAGGTTTTTTCCGATAAGATGTCGAGCTGAGTGAGGAGCAGAGTGCTGTACCTGGCTCGATTGCCCGTTATCCGCCCAATGGGCTATCGGCAGCTGAACGCCTAGTAACAGTTACATGAAGTTGCGCGTCGCGGGGAAAACTCGTGCCAGAAAAAACATCACATACTCAAGCGAACCAGGAAGGAAGCAGAGCGGAGGCCGTACCTGGGAAGTCTTCGGTCGGGACGGTTTTCTTGTTGGTTTTGGCTGCCATCGCACTCTATTTCTGCTATGTGATAGCCAGGCCTTTTCTGACTCCCATCTTTTTAGCGCTGATGATGGCAATCGTCTTTCATCCGATCCATCTACGCATCCAAAGCCGCATCCAGCGCAGGAATTTGGCAGGTCTGACCTCTACAATTCTGGTCCTTGTTACTGTTGTTGTGCCAGCGGTAATACTGGGAGTCCTCGTTGCCCGGGAGGCCCACGCGCTGTACCTCCTATTGAGCGAGAGAAGCGCCGAACAGGGTGGTTGGAATCCCTACGCGATGCACTTCGTCGAGCGTTTGTCACGATGGGCGGGACACTACGTTGACCTCTCCGCGCTTGATATGCGCGGAGCGTTGGTTCGTTGGCTGGAGCAGATTAGCCATTATTTGTTGTCCTGGGGAACGCATTTCCTGAGCAACATAGTTTCATTTTTTGTGGAAGCAATAATTGCATTCTTTACCCTCTTCTTTCTGTTCCGGGAAGGCGAGTCGCTGAAACTGCAGCTAGCGGCGTTCTTGCCGCTTAGGGCCGATCAATTCGAGCGTCTGTTCACCGGCATCAGCAATTCGATCGTTGCCAACATCTACGGTTGCCTGGCCGTGGGCGCGTCGCAGGGGATCCTAATGAGCTTAGGGTTCTGGGTGCTTGGTCTGCCATCTCCTATCCTATGGGGGCTGGTAACAGCTCTCTGTTCTTTGCTTCCGATCGTTGGCTCATTTGTAGTATGGGGACCCACTACGATGTTCCTTTTCATTTCCGGACACTGGGGAAAGGGCTTGATCTTGTTATTTTGGAGTGCAGCGGTAGTTTCGCAAGTTGACCATCTGCTCCGGACCTGGGTCATCAGTCAACGAGCGAATATGCATCCTTTACTCATGTTTTTCGCGCTCTTGGGGGGTGTGAAGGCGTTCGGGGCCCTCGGGCTGTTCATCGGACCTGTAGTAGTTTCGGTTACACTCGTGGCGCTCGCCATGCTACGCGAGACCAACCTGGATGCCCCTGCAGCATGACACCTCTCTTCTAAGGAGAAAAGCCGTAATGCAAATCAGCAACTTTCGGCAGCGAAAATGGGGAAGCCTTGTGACGAGAGCTGCGCTTTCGGTGATGCTTCTGGCGAACGTTCCCAGCTTTTCGCAGTCGAACTTAAAGCTACAGGAGTTCTTCCGGAACAACATCGGCCTGAGCGAAGAGCAGATTGCCGCAATTAAGAGCGGGAGAGCCGTCGTGAAGGCGATGCCATCGCGGAGCCCCGCCGAGGTTTTTCTGTTCGGCGCGGTTTATGTCCACGCTGCGCCGGAGAAATACATCCAGTTTGCTCATGATTTTGATCGTCTTCGGCAACTCCCGAACTACCTGGCGCTCGGAGCGTTCAGCAGCCCGCCTCAGCTTTCGGATCTGAGTGGTTTCTCCTTCGATGATGATGACGTCAAAGCCCTGAAGGACTGCAAACCAGGCGATTGTCTGATCCAGATGCCGGCAAGTTCCATGGACCAGGCCCAGAAAGCGATCGATTGGTCGGCGGCGGATCTCAGCCAGCAGGTCAACGACCTTCTACACAAGGCAGCATTGGAGCACGTACGTCGATACCAAAGAGACGGCAACCAAGCGCTTGGCGTCTTCCACGACAAACGCAACCCGACCGATGTGCCCCAGCGATTCGCATATATGCTCAGCTATGCCAAAGTGTTGCCGGAGCAACTTCCGGATTTCCATCGCTACCTTCTTGAATACCCGGATTACAGGCCCGCCAATACTGATGACGCGTTCTACTGGAGCAAGGTTAAATTCGGATTGAAGCCGACGCTGCGGATCGTGCACCTTATTACCATGCGTGGCAAGCCGGGTGATCCGGTTATCTATGCCGTGGCGGAAAAACAGCTCTATTCCAGCCATTACTTCGAAACCGCGTTTGACCTTTCCTTCTGCGTGCGCGCAGGCGAGAACGCCGGCGAACCCGGTTTTTACCTGATCAAGGCTATGGGCTCTGAGCAAGTGGGCTTGACTGGTTTGAAGGGTTCTATCGTCAGAAAAGCAGCGGTTAGTAGCTCGTTGTCGAATCTGCAGAAGGCTCTGACCGCGATACGCAACACTTTGGAGCAGTAGCGCAATACTCTGGCTGTTGAGGTGTCTTGTGAATGTCGAGTTCTATCGGAGCCATTTCCAATCCCCGGGATTCTCCTAGACCGTCAGCACCGGGCATACTCGATTCGTGGCAACATACTTCTTAAAGGAGCGAATGATGGGCGTGAATTGGAGCAAGGATATCGATCAGACTCTGGCCGCAGCGAAGGAGCAACCCCGCTCGATCCTACTGGATTTCAGCGCGGCTCCGGCTTGAGGAGCCTGTGCTCGGCTGGATGCCGAGTCGTATGAAGATCAGAAGACTGCGGAGTTCATCCACGAAAACTTCCTTCCGCTGAAAGCTCACATTAAGGAACACCCGGCATGGTTTCACCGCTTTGATGCGATCTGGACGCCGACGGTGCTCCTGCTCGATGGCGAGGGCAAGGAGCGTGCGCGACTGGAAGGCTATCTTCCCAACAATGACTTCAACGCTGCTCTAAGGAATGGTCTTGGTCGCATCGCTTTGTTCACAAGAAATACTCCGATGCGGAACGATGGTACGGCGATGTCGTCGCTCGCTATGGGAATTCGCATTTTGCACCGGAGGCGATGTACTGGCGGGCTGTGGCGCGCTACAAGGCCACGAACGATCACGCCGTACTGGGCAAAGTCGCCGAGGAACTTCGAACCATATATCCGTCAGCCTGTGGACGAGCAAGTCCATTCCGTAGTTGCATTAATACGAATAGATCCACTGGCAAAGATCGATTCGCAAGAACTCCCCATTTGACGGGCAAACCGGCAGTAATCCACCCTGGGCGAAGGCCTGGGCGAAGGAACGAGGGCTGGCTGCCTGAGAATTTGCTGATCAAATGGCGAAGTCACGCTGGCTGCGGATCCAATCTGTCAACCGTGTGTTTGCTCTGACACTTACGCTAGATAATGCAAAAGAAGAAGGGCAAACCGGGAGTCTTTGGTTCCCTGTTGCCCTAAAACGCGGGGAGATTTATGCCCGTTACGGGATCGTTATGCCCGCGCCATGCTATCTAATACTCGGCCCTACGACAGAGATCGGATTACCGCCTTCGATCCACTCTCTTCTATTTTCACATCGTCAAATTCACGCCACCCGGCGTGCGATTGCCAATCTCAATGCCTCAGGTTTTTAACTTTATTTCCCTAATCGCTTCTTTCTTCAGCCGCTCGATCTGCTCCAAATGGGTCGGCCCATGTTTCGACATCATTTGTACGTAGTCGGCAACCGTGACCCGGTGATCGAGTTCAGGATGGCGTGCGGATTTCTGCAAGTCTTCCGCCTTCAGCCGCCTCAGCAAACCTACGTTGGCGTGGCGGTTGAGTCCGTAGAGTGCGACCAACTCCGGGGATGAGGATTCCAGATACCCCAGATTCTTCGCCCAAGCGTCCTGATCAATCGGCGCAATCACCGGGTCTTTGTCAGCGAGCATTTGCCGAATACGATAGGCGTACAGGATTTCCATTCAGCCAGATGTCCAAGAATCTCCAAAATGCACCATTTGTCCGGGGACGGTTTATAACGCAGCGTTTTTTCCGGCAGGCCCAACACGGCGGCAGCAATTTGTTTGGGGCTTTGCTCGGCGGCGTCGAGATGCTTTTTCAGTTCGGCTTCAGTCACGAACACCTCACTTTGTAATCGGTTGATTGTAATTCGAGCAATTGTAAGACCCGGTGCCTGCACGGAGTCAACGGTCGTAACCCAACGGATGCTAGTAAACCGAAATTTCCGAAAAACCTAACTTGGCGGCGATCTGTGGATAGTCGGATTTCATCAGCGTTGCAGAGGCGCATAAGTCACTCGGCAGGACAGTCGCATTTGACAATACCGCTGCATCAGACTAGCGTAGTAGATGAGCATCTTCGTCTTGCTCTTTCAGGTCTCCTGAACTAAGTCAGCCCATCTGGAGCCTTCCCTCTTAGATTTCTCATCAATCCCTGAAAAGGGGACCGTTCATGTCGCCTCCCTGACAACTTCAGTATCGAGGAAAGTGCGGTTTTGCTCCACGCGATTTTCCCGAACTACCCAGACACACGAGATGAAGCCTGTCCCGGAGAGCGGAGCATTCTTACGGGTCTTGCGAGCTGGAGAGCTGCGGGAAAGTCGCTCACAATGAACAATTGCGCTTTGTGCCGATCGCGACAAAAGGCCGAGCGATGTTCCTTCCGCGCCACGTCCGAAGGAGGATGTCATGAAATCCAGACAAAGTCCGCAGCAATTTGATCCCCCCACTCAACCTTTGAGTCTGCATCTCCACTGGGAGTGGGAGATGCAACAGGAGCACCTCGCGATCGCACACCGTGCCTACGGGTTGTTTGAGGCGCGTGGCTGTGAACATGGTCACGACTGGAAAGATTGGTTGCGAGCGGAATCAGAGCTGCATCTCAATGAGTGAAATGGCGATGTTTCATCAGTTGAAAAACACCACGGCGTCCTGCCTGTTCCCTCGGCAGCTTCGTCGCTGCAAATAGCGAACATCATGGTCGGTCAATCTACTGTGACACGTGCTCTCATCGCCGGTTCGGATGCGAGTTGCGCTTAATAGCGTGTTTGGTTGACCGGAGCTGGCTGTCCTCGCGTACCTGTTCAAGGTGAGCCCGCATCGCCTCACGCTCCTTGTTTGCATCATGCCGTTCCACCGTCAATCTTGACGCCTTCCAGTTCGATTACTGTTGTAATATCGCCTTGGTCAAAATTGATCATTCTTGAGAGGGCTCCGAGAATAGAGTGCACTTACGAGGGGTGCTAAAAATGGCTTCACCCGAAGGACAAACTATTCATAGAGTTCTCTTGGTAGATGACGATGACGCTTTACTGGAGGTGATGAGGGCTTTGCTCGAATTGAACGGATTCGAGGTGGTCGCCGTAGGTGGCGTGACCGAAGCTCTGAAACGCATTGCCACAGAGAGCTTTCAGGTGCTTATCACGGACTTGCACATGCCCAACGCGGGTGACGGCTTTACAGTAATCTCGGCCATGCGACACTCCCACCCATCCGCCCTGACGATGCTGCTGAGTGGCTACCCCGATGTCAAGCGTGCCGTGGAGGCGATCATTCTTGAGGCGGACGAAATCGTGGTCAAACCTGTCGAATTCAAGCAGCTTGCAGAACTCGTCCGAGAAAGACTGCTGATTCAAAAACCTGCTACTCGGCCTAACAAGGAGAGCGTGAGCGCGATACTCCATCGTTGTTCCGACCTTGTCGTCAAGAACTGGCTAGCGAGGGCGAAGCAGGCTCCGGAACTTAACCACCTTGAGCTTAAGGATGAGGAGCGCACCGGCCACCTTCCCAAGCTGATAGCAGACCTCGTTGGCCGCCTGAACAGGCCCATTATGGGTTCGCCGCAGGACTCCGATGCCACCTATTCCACCACCGCCGTCCTACACGGCGAGCTGCGATACGCGCAAGGCTACACTCCAGAGATGCTGGTGCACGAATCCCGAATCCTTCAGGTGACCCTGTTCGAGACGTTGAAAAACAATATGAACGCTCTGGATTTCAGTTTGCTGCTACCGGATGTCATGACGATTGCGGACGAGGTGGACGCGCAGTTGACTCAGACAATGGGCAGCTATATGAAACTCACGAAGACGCCGAAAAAGCCAACGAAGGCAGCGGCAGCTTAGTTTGACGAGACGCCGGGGGGAGTTAGGGCTTTTTCTTGCGTCATTTTCCGGATGCCAACTTCGGGTTTGAAATCCACAGGTGCTAGCGTCTGACCTCCGGGATGTGGGAAACTGTGTGCATGTCAGAGAAACGAATAAAAACCGATAAAGCACAGCGAGAGGCTGATCAACTCGAAAAGAAGGCGTCCCACCGTCCACCACAGAATCAGGGGAAAAAACCACGCGAGGATTTCAGCCAAGCCGCTGTGCGGATCGTCGAAGAGGCTGCGCTGAGAAGCATTAAGCCCCAGCCGATCAGCCCCACAAGCTAGACCGTCCTGCGGACGGTTTTGAATTCGCTGCGCTCACGACTTTCTGGTCGTGAATTACTATCAATAACAACAGCGGGCTTGTCGTCCGTGAGGGCGCACATGGTCGATATTATGAACCGCTTGAACTAACTGGGAGCGACATCTGCTCCGTCGAGTCTCTCCGTCGAGTAGCGATACGGCGTGAGAAGCAGAGTTTCCTTGCTGGTTATCGGCGCTGACGTTTCTTTTTTGGCAGTGCCAACAACAACTGCCGTTGCGATGCTCGGGCTTTTCTTTTCACGTTCCTGCGAATTCTCTCAATCGCCTCTTTTATCGACCGAGGCACTGGCTCTTCCGTCCATGCGCGTCCCTTCGGACCAAAATCTTCTGGCCTGTAGTCAATATCAAATTCTCCCTTCACCTTGCGCCTCTCCAACTCTGCGCAAATTTCCGCGATTTCCATCTCCATGTCCTGTTCTAGCATCTTCGTAACGGCTGTGTTGAAGTCCTTGTGTTCATCGGGGGGGCGCTCAATAGGATTAATTGCGCGGCGATGATGTTCGTTGTCTTGGTATCCGCGCCAGTAAAGCAAGCACCCTACATAGTTGAAGAGTACTGAAAGCTCTGATACTAGGTCGGCACGGTCAAGTTTGCCCGACATGATTCGCTGTTGGGCCTCTTCTGCCCTTGCTTTTATCTCTCTACGACCACCAGCCTTCACCTTCTTCACGAAATCAAGAACGTTCTTGTAGAAGTCCTCCACTGGGCACCTCCATTGTGCCGACCATACATCTG
>PLHQ01000114.1 GCA_003138975.1 Acidobacteriaceae bacterium
TGCTACGCCAGTTTTGGCTGTCTGTTCCAGTCCCCGTCAATGCCGCGCCGTCGCTGAGCGACGTTGTGTCGAATCCAATCATTTGTTGGTTTTTCTGGCTTAAATGTCCGAACTGTAGGACTGCTTTATTCGCAGTGTAAACCTCGCTTACGGTTCCACTGATGCCCTTCACGATGTTGAGCCAATCGAAGGCATGCTCCTTGTCGCCTAAATCGGCATATAACTCCGCGATTCGGTAAGGAGGCACGTAACCGCTTTTGGCCTGCGCGAGTGAAACTTCGATTCCGTTGTGTAGAGCGCTCGGCCATCCGCCCGAGCGGTAGCCCGCGTTCAAGGCGGCTGCGAGTTCGAAGGCATCCTTGTCGCCCTCTAGTTGAGCGTCGGCTTCAAATTCCTGAATGGCTTGCGGATATTGGAGCTCGGGGACCTGCCCTGGTGGCAAATTTCGTTGTTTCGAGGGCAGGAAAGGCATAGGATGCGCGAGAAAGTGAGCCAAATCGGAAATTCTGGCTGAAGGACTTGAGCAGTAATCGAGTGTGTCTTGTTTCCGGACTTTCTAGTCGAAGCTATCTCGGCGATGGGTGGAATTGGAGGCGTAAGGATGAATACGACTCGACGGGACTTTCTTAAAGTCGGTGCGGGTGCTGTGGCCGCCACATCCGCCGTCATGCCAAACTCGAACGAGAGCTTCTACTCTATAGCATCAGGGGAACGAACAGCAGCGCCGGCAGGGGAGGCGGGAGACATGATCTATCGCAAATTTGGAAGCACGGATGCGCACATTTCCGCTATCGGGGTGGGTGGTCATCATCTCGGCGATGTGCCGACGTTGGACGAGGCGGTGCAACTCGTCCATGAGGCAGTAGACGCTGGCATTACTTTTTTCGACAACTCTTGGGAGTATTACAACGGCAAGACTGAGACCATCTTGGGCAGAGCGCTCCGGGACGGGCGCCGCGAAAAGGTGTTCCTGATGACAAAGGTCTGCACCCATGGGCGAAGCGGCAAATTAGCCATGCAGATGCTCGAGGACTCGCTGCGGCGGTATCAAACCGATCATCTGGACCTCTGGCAGATCCACGGCATCGTTTACGACAACGACCCGGAGTTGGCCTACGCCAAAGGCGGCGTCCTGGAAGCATTTGATCGAGCCAAGAAAGAAGGGAAGGTCAGATTCGTCGGCTTCACCGGTCACAAGGATCCTACATTTCACCTGAAGATGCTCGAACTTGGTTATCCATTCGACTCAGTGCAAATGCCGCTTAACCCCTTCGACGCCAACTTCCACAGCTTTGAGAAGCAGGTCCTACCCGAGGTCAATCGGCGAGGCATGGCGGCGCTGGGCATGAAGAGCATGGGCGGTACCGCGTGGGGGATAAAAGCCGGCGTTGTTCAGGCTGAGGAAATGTTGCGTTACGCGATGAGCCTCCCCGTCGCGACCACTATTTGCGGCATGGACTCGCTGGACGTGCTGCACCAGAACTTGCGCGTCGTGCGCGGCTTTCAGCCGATGACTCAGAGCGAGATGGAGGCCTTGCGCGCTCGTTGCGCTCCGACAGCGGCCGACGGCCGCTTCGAGCCATACAAAGTATCGCTGCGGTATGACAACCCGATGACCCGGATGCCTCATGGATTTCCCTTCGATCACACTCAAAGAGAGGTCACGGAGATGTTGGAAAAGGGGGACGGCCCCTGGTTGGTGCCAGAGACAACACCAGAGACGTCGAGGAGATGAACAATGGTAGATCATGGTCGACAAAATGAGCGCTCCCAAGTAACTCCCGAAATCGAGCGCCGGTGCTTCATCCAAGCAGGCCTGGCTTCCGCGGGGACAGTGCTTGCGACTTCAGTTTTGCCCAGCCAAATCGTATCGGCTGCAGTTCCGCCGCAAGTGACGAACAGCGGTGCTGACCAGATTCCTCGCAGGCCGCTCGGAAAAACGGGCGAACAAGTCTCGATCATCGGCGTTGGCGGATATCATCTCGGGACGGTGCAATCGAGTGATCTGGCCGTACGCCTGGTTCAGGAGGCGGTAGATGCGGGAGTCACTTTTTTCGACAACGCATGGGAGTACAACGACCACCGCAGCGAAGAATGGATGGGTCTTGGTTTACAGGGAAGGCGCGATAAAGGTTTCTTGATGAGCAAGGTTTGCACCCACGGCCGAGATAAGAAGGTCGCCATGCAACAATTGGAGGAGTCCCTGAAGCGGTTGGGCACCGACCATTTGGACTTATGGCAGATTCACGAGGTCATCTACGAGAACGACCCGGACCTGCATTTCGCAAAGGGTGGTGTGGTCGAAGCGCTGGATGAAGCGAAAAAGCAGGGCAAGGTACGTTTTGTTGGTTTCACCGGACATAAGAGTCCGGCGATACATCTCAAAATGCTGGCGCACGATTACCCATTCGACACTGTCCAAATGCCGCTCAACTGTTTTGATGCAACCTATCGTAGCTTCGAGCAGCAGGTGCTCCCTGAACTTCAGCGGCGGGGGATTGCAGCGCTCGGCATGAAGAGCCTCGGGGGCGACGGCCAGCCGATCCAGTATGGCGTCGTGAGGGCGGATGAAGCGCTTCGTTATGCAATGAGTCTGCCGGTCGCGACCACAATTTGCGGTATCGACTCGCTGGACGTGCTGCACCAGAACGTGGGAATTGCGCGCGGCTTTCAGCCGATGTCGCCGCAAGAGATGCAGGTGCTCCGTGAGCGATGCAGACCTTCTTCGGGTGATGGCCATCTCGAGCTGTTCAAAACAACAAAAAAATACGACGGCAGAGTTGGGCGAGAGCAGCATGGTTATCCCCCGCCGGAACAACTCCCGCTCTGAGCCGGTCCGATCACTAATTCTACCGAAGCCTGGTATAAGTGACGCTTGCTTCAAAAGCAGGTGGTGCGAGGATGTGCTAACGGTGTGACAGAACTGTTTTCAAAACCCATCCGTTTTGGCCGTTGGGGGTTAGTTAGGGATTCCTATAGTCAGATTCTCCTTTTGATTCCTCTCCCATCTTAAGAATCCGAGGTTAACTTCCCCGCGGCTGACTTCAAATAAGTTACCTACTTGCAACGCAGCCCGGCGAATTTTGGCTTACAGGTCCCCCTGCCACAATTTTGCTTACTTTCAGAAACCACATTAAGAGTGTTGCCGACCATTTCGATTGCCGCGGGCGACCCCTCTCTCTCAATATCCGAGCCGCTGTTCTTTAGTGGGTGAGTTCTTCGCCTCACAATTTCCCCGTGCAGGAAGTCGAATCGGTTTTCTGTGCCCAGCTGAGTTCCCTGAAATCCGCTCTCGTTTTCAGGATGCCAAGGTTGCGGTTACTGTTGAGCGATCCGCAGTCCGTGTGCCGTGGTAACGTTAACATCTGGCAGCCCACTGGCAGGACCGAAGGTTGCAGCGATTCTCTCGGTCGTGGAAAGCTGCCGCAGGTTGAAACTCCCAGTGCGCGACTATTTGGCTGCGGTTCTTCCCGGACTCGCCGACCGCCCGATCCAGCGCCTCCCAGAACTTACTCCCGCAGCTTGGGTCGCTCAGCCTTCACAGAGTTTCTTCGCCAAGCAGTGAGAAGCTACGTAAACGGGAGGCTTCGAAAGGGTAGGACGGGGCCACTTCTTGCTCATCGCCAAACAGTGAACAGGGTCAACTACCACGGCGTCAAGTGTGGACAACTATTTTGAAACGTTTTATATTACGAGCGGAATTTGATGTCGAGACCGAGGAGGCACTTCATGAAGTTACTCCTGCGAATCGTGCTTCTTGTACTCGCTGGCGCCATGATTTCTTATGCTCAAGACTCGCACTTCCGACCCAAAGGTCAGCAGATTCCGGTACCGGATTGCCTGACGATGAAGGGACTTTGGGAGGGTGGCTCGAAACCGTGTAGCCAGACAGAACATCAGGCATGGCTCGCCGATATCGCACACTGGAGGATCGAACGCCGCATCCGTATCGGCTACGATGGCGCCAGGTACGATTTGCCCGCCTTGAAATGGACGCAGTCAAGTTTCATACAGCCCCAGATGATGGTACAGGATCGGTACTTCTATGACCCTGTCGCGAGGAAGTACACAGTAGACCGATACCTGGACGACCTTGAGAAGCGCTATGGCGGTATTGATGCGGTCCTGATATGGCCGACTTACCCAAATATGGGGATCGACAATCGGAATCAACATGACATGATTCGCAGCATGCCCGGCGGAGTTCCCGGTGTTAGGCAAATGATTGCCGACTTCCATCAACGGGGTGTGCGAGTCTTGTTTCCGATGATGATGTGGGACCAAGGAACACGGGATCCCGGCATGCCTTGGCCAGATGCCATCGCCAGTCTCATGGCGGAAGTCGGCGCCGACGGCATCAACGGCGACACGCAGGACGGAGTTCCGCTGGCATTCTCACTGGCCGCGGACAAAATTGGCCATCCACTCGCTTTTGAGCCAGAGGGAGGGCCGTCGGACGAAGCTTTAGCATGGAATGTCATGACTTGGGGCCAATACGAATTCCCTTTCACTCCCCTCGTGGACAAATACAAGTGGCTTGAAACGCGCCATATGGTGAACATCTCGCACCGCTGGAATCGTGACAAAACCGATGATCTACAATTCGCTTTTTTCAACGGGGTTGGTTGGGAGAGTTGGGAGAACATCTGGGGCATCTGGAATGGAGTAACTCCGCGCGACGCAGAAGCCACCAGGCGCGTGGCGACGATTGAACGCGGCGTGGCACCCTTCCTAATTAGCAAGGACTGGGAACCGATGTCACCCATGCTCCGCTACGGCGTCTACGCAAGCCGCTGGCCACTGGGAGAGCAAGTAATTTGGACGATAGTCAACCGGAACGAATACGCGCTTGAGGGCGACCAGATCGAGATTGCAGGCAAAGAAAGTGTGCATTACTTCGATCTTTATCATGGCGCAGAACTCAAGGCTCAGGCGCGTCCGGGCGGAAGAAGTGTCCTTGCCTTTTCGATCGAAGCCAAAGGGTACGGAGCCATCCTTGCGACTAACATTCCGCCAGACGAGAAACTGCTGGCTCTGATGTCCAAAATGAAAGCTCTGACGGCAACGCCGCTTGCCAATTACGCGCACGAATGGAGGGTTGTTCCTCAGCAGATTGTTCCAATCCAGGCGACGAAACCGGTTCGTTCTGCGCCTTCCGGGATGATTCTGATCCCGCAGGCTGATTTTCTTTTCAAGGTCTCAGGCATCGAGATCGAGGGCTTCAATGACACCGGTGTAGATGTGCAGTATCCATGGGAGGACTCTCCGCGCCGTTTTCATGAACATCCCATGCAGGTCAAGTCTTTCTACATTGATAAGTATCCGGTCACAAACGCTGAGTTCAAGAAGTTCTTGGAGTCGACTCACTATCGTCCGCAGGACGACCTGAATTTTCTGCGGGATTGGAAGGATGGAAGCTATCCCGAGGGATGGGAAAACAAACCAGTGACGTGGGTCTCACAGGAAGACGCGCGGGCATACGCGAGTTGGGCCGGAAAGCGCCTGCCGCATGAGTGGGAGTGGCAGTACGCAGCCCAAGGCACGGACGGACGCCTCTATCCATGGGGGAACGAGTGGAATGACAGCGCTGTTTCGCTTCCCGACAAGTCACGCACAATGCGAGGTCCCGATCCGGTGGATGGACATCCAGCGGGAGCCAGTCCATTCGGCGTGATGGACATGGTGGGAAATGTGTGGCAATGGACGGAAGAGTTTACTGACGAGCACACACGGGGCGGCATTCTTCGCGGCGGCAGCTACTATCAGCCGCAGGGGTCGATCTGGTACTTCCCTCAGGCTTACAAGCTGAACGAACACGGCAAGCTGCTAATGATGTCCCCCAGTATGGACCGCTCCGGGGGAGTGGGATTCCGTTGCGTAGTAGACTCGCAGTGAACTGGTCGGCTACTCTCCATAATGCCGAGTACTGCAGTCCCCCTGTGCTTCGACGCGCGAAGCCATGACAGCACCCGTGACAATGCGGCAGATCGCCGAGCGTGCCCGCGTTTCGATCGGCACGGTGTCGCATGTAATCAATGGAACGGCGACAGTCCGGCCCAAGCTGCGAGAGCGCGTGCTCGATGCAATTCGCAGTATGGGCTATCAGCCCAGTGCCTTGGCGCAGGGACTCCGGAAACACCGGACCAACATGCTCGGCATGGTGATTCCGGATATTACGAACCCATTCTTTCCGGGCGTGGTTCGGGGCGTCGAGGATGTCGCCTACAAGCGCTCCTTCCGCGTGATCCTCTGCAATGCTGACAACGATCCTTCGAAGGAAGCGTCCTACGTTCGCGAGTTGCGCTCCTATCAGATCGCCGGCCTGCTGATCATTCCGGCTGCAGGTGCGGATATCGCGGGTCATCTCCGCGCCTACGCGTCGGCTTCGGTGCCCGTGGTTTGTATCGACCGGGTCCCGGATGGTTGGAAGGGTGATGCCGTTCTGGTGGCCAATGCTGAAGGCGCCTATCTGGCAACGAAACATCTGATTCAGATGGGACACAGACGTTTGGCCGTGATCGCGGGGCCGCTCAAACTGACCAACGCAGCGGAACGCCTGAAAGGTTTCACGCGTGCGCTAAACGAAGCCCGCGTAGAGATAGAGCCGGAATTTGTTCAGGAAGCGTGTTTCGATACGGAGAGTGGCTACCAGGCGGCCCTTCGGCTTCTTGGAATGCTTCCGCGCCCGACGGCTATCTTTGCCTGCAACGACCTCATGGCTTTTGGCGTCTTGCAGGCTGCTCGCGAACTTGGCCTGCGATGTCCCGAGGACTTGTCGATTGCCGGATTTGACAGCCTTGAGTTCACCCAGTTCACAGACCCATCCCTGACATCTGTTTACCAACCGGGATATCAGTTGGGCGCCACCGCTGCCCGTCTTCTGCTGCAGAGGGTCGACGGGTTGCGGTCTGCGCCGAAAAAGGTGCTTCTCCCGACCGAGTTGAAGAAGCGCAATTCTGTTGGACCGCCGCATGTCGCTGGGCCAGAAAGCGTGGGGGGAACAATGCGTAAGGGCAAACATAGCGGCAGGAGGCGCAGGTAGCAGCCTGAGATTCCCGAGCAATCTGTTTTTAGAGGTTGACAAGCGCAAACCGGCTGGAGTAAATTCCTCGCGTTCGATATTTGAAACGTTTCAAACTGGCGGGTTGCTGCAACCCTTGTGACGCCCGCTTTCCGGTCCAGGAGACACAGTATGCGAACCCCCTTGTCGCGGTTCATGATTCTGCTACCCACTCTGTTCGTTTTAACGCTGGCCTCGTTCGCTCAATTCTCTCAGCGCGGTAGCATCAGCGGCGTGGTCACCGAAGCATCCGGTGCAGTCGTGCCCAAAGCCTCGGTAACCCTGCTCGACCTGGGCCGAAATCAAAAGTCCTCTGCCAGCACAGACGCGAGCGGGCACTACGACTTTTCACAGCTTCTACCGGGGAGCTATCAAGTTTCAGTGGAACTTGCGGGATTCAAGAAGTCGGTTTCGGCCCAACTGACGGTGTCGCCCCAATCCGAAGTCCGATGCGACATCCAACTCCAGCTGGCCTCGGTCGCGGAGACGGTGACTGTGACTGGCTCCTCCGCGCCATTGCTCCAAACTGAATCTGCGGATCTCGATCAAAACATCAGCCAGGAACAAATTGCCAGCGTGCCGATGAACGGCCGTAACTGGACCGCATTGACTGAGTTGACCCCCGGAGTCAGCACGTCTCCGCGTGTGAACATCAATCTGGGCGGCACCTTCGAAGTCGGGGCATCGTACACATCCGGCGGCGCGGATTACACTGCGGGCGGCAACGCGGAGGGTTCTCGTGACAATGGATACTACGTCAATGGGGTGAACGCCAACGAGAATTATGAAAGTGGCGCGAGCTTCCAGCCATCTGCCGAAGCCATCGGCGAAGTGAAAGTCGGCGTGGCGGATTTCTCCGCCGAATATGGCCGCGATTTTACGAACCTCAATGCAACCACCAAAGCGGGGACCAACACTTTCCATGGCGAAGTCTATGATTTCTTTGAAAACGATGCGTTGAATGCGCTGGTTCCCATCAACAAGGCGCAGGGGCTGCTAACCAAGAGCGCATTTCGTTTTAACCAGTTCGGCGGCGGCCTGGGAGGCCCTGTCTACATCCCGAAAGTCCTCAATCTGAAAGACCGTGCCTTTTTCTTCGTGAACTACGAGCGCAATCCGCATTCACTCGCCGGAGGGAATAACCTCGCCATCGTTCCCTCCGACACGCAACGGGCGGGAGATTTTGGAGTAGACTGCACCGGCCCGGTCAATGCTGGCACCTTCGCGACGAACGGACAGTGTTCCAATCCGGCTGGGCAGCTTTACAACCCGTATACGGGCAACGCTATCCCTTTCAATAACCTGGTTACTGCCGGGCTTTACAATCCAGCGACGGCAAGTTCGCAAATCAAGGGCATCACAAACCTCTTTCCTCATGCCAATGTGGCGCCGACCCTGGCCAATGCCGGCGCTAATTACCAGTACCCGGCGAGGCAGGAGGTCGACCCCTATCACTGGGATAGCCGCTTCGATTTCCGCATCTCATCGAAAGATAGCGTGTTTGTCGCCTGGTCCCAATACAACGGCATCCCCAACAATACTGGTGGCCTGGTCCCAAACCTGAGTACCCCTTCGAACGTAAGCGACAAATCCCACGTCGTGACTGTCGATGAAGCTCATGTTTTCAACTCGAATTGGACCAACGAGTTCATCTTTGCCATAGGAAGTGGTGCTTTGGTGACGTTGAGCCCATCGGAACTCTCCTACACCAATGGCTCCTCCAACCCGTTTAATTCGATCTTCCAGAATACGGGCACGGGCAGCGGTGGCAATACCGGCATCCTTGGCTTGAATATCTTCAACTACGGCCAGCTTTTTACCCAGCCAACCGTGGGCTATGACGAATATTTTCTCGCTTCCAATAACTCGCGGCAATTCTCCGACAACATGATCTGGATTCGCGGCCGTCACAGCATGACTTTCGGGTTTACCTATCTCCGCAAAGGGGAAGAGGACTTCGACAGCGTCCGCTACGTTGCTTATGGCTGCGCACCCGCCCCGGGCGCATACTGCGGCAACGGTCCGCAGCTGTTTACAGCGAACAATGGAGTCGGCGGCGACGCTTTCGCCGAAGTCTTACTCGGCTTGCCTTCGGTGATCCATCAGCGCTTCAGCTATTCCGCAGGTGGGCCGTTTGCTCCGGAACCGAATGTAGTCATTCCATACTACGGAGCCTACTTCAATGACAAGTTGAAGGTCACGCAGAAGCTGACGGTCACCTACGGACTCCGTTACGAACTGCCCATTCCTATCTTCGCCACCAACAACACTTGCTGCGGCATCTACGAGCCGGCCACGGATACTATCTCCATCCCAGGAGTCACGCCTGGTTTGCCGCAGCATTATGCCTCGGCTCCCAAGCACGACTTTGCTCCGAGACTCAGCCTGGCGTGGCAGGCTCGCCCCAAGCTCGTCGTGCGCGCGGGATACGGCCTTTACTACAACTCCGGCGCGAGCCAGATATCGAATGTCCTTGACGGAGCCCTTTACGGGGGTGTCCCCGGCGGCTTCGTCGGCGATGAAATCGACAACTCCACCCCGCAGGAAGCGAGCACGTCGCAAGTGTTTCAGCCGTCGCCGCAAGTTCCTCTGGGAACCTTCCCTGTGTCTACCGGCCCGGGGCAAGGCTATTACGGAGCCGGTGCTTATCAGACGCTCTTTTACGCCGACCGGCAACAATCGTTTCGCACGCCTTATATCCACCGTTACCTGCTTGATGTGCAGAAGGAACTCTTCCACAATTCTGCAATCACGTTCTCTTACCTCGGGGCGGAAGGAAGGAACGGTTGGTACTTTTATGACCAGAACGCTGCACCCTATCAGACGGGATGGGCTTCTATCGACGCCTATAACGCCGCCCGGCCCTTCAATTCCGGAAGGTTTGGCGACATTTACTTGCAGAGGGCTGGCCTGAACAGCAATTACAACGCAGGCATTGTGAAATTCACGCGCCAAATGTCCCATGGGCTGCAGATTCTGACCCACTACACTTACTCTAAGACTCTCGGCGATCGAGGCATCGTCGGACAGGGCACGCAAGACACGGGTTATAACTATCCACAAAGTATCATCCGATCATACGGCGAAGAAACCAACTCCCACCGGCATCGCCTCTTGTTCCAGACCACCTATCAGCCTCAGTATGGACAGCATCTGTCGACCTACCTACGGCCGGTTCTCGGCGGCTGGCACATCTCGGCAATCGCAACCTTCGAATCGGGCAATGCTCTGACTGCTTACAACGGAGCTGGTAACCAGGCGAACGATTTTGCGCCTTATAACGGACTGGGAAACCTCGATATGGTGGCGAATCCTAACTTTTCCCACTCCAAGCGTACTTTCGCAGAGTACTTCAACACCAGCGCATTCGTCGTGCCGCCGAACAACGTTCAAGGCACTGCGTCCCCGGGCGTCATTCGAGGACCCGGACAGAACAATTGGGATATCTCGTTCGGCAAGAACCTCACTTTCCATGAAAATCTCCACGCCGAGATTCGCGCGGATATGTACAACGCGTTCAATCACACGCAGTGGAACGCGGTGAGTACCCAATTGAACGGCAGCACGGGCCCGTTTGGAGAAGTTACGGGCAGCCGCGAAGGGCGCATTATCCAACTTGCCGCCAAGATAGTGTTCTAGACACGTTGTGACTTTTCGATCGCGGCGCGAGCTTACCCCATCGCTCGCGCCGCCCGGTTGCGGCACGCTGTCCTCGGACGAGCGCGTGATTCACCGGGAGGGCCATGTATCAGCCAGAGGCGTACGGAATTGCGCTGTTGTTCATGATCATCAGCATGCTGTGTTGGGGGTCGTGGGCAAACACCATGAAACTCACTGCAGGATATGCCTTTCAACTTTTTTATTGGGACTACGTGATCGGCATTTTTCTGGGCAGCCTGGTTTGGGGTTTGACCCTGGGGAATTGGGGCGGAGGCAATCTCTCATTTCTAAGCAACATCAGCCAGGCAGACTCGCGGCATATCCTTTTCGCCATTGCTGGCGGGGCTGTGTTCAATGTGGCCAACCTCCTTTTAGTTGCAGCCATTGACATCGCTGGCTTGGCAGTCGCCTTCCCGATCGGAATCGGCTTGGCACTGGTGGTGGGCGTTCTCCTGAACTACGCCATCGCTCCCAAGGGCCATCCCGGATTGCTCTTCGGTGGCATGGCGCTCGTGGTTCTGGCGATTATTTTTGACGCACTCGCCTATCGCCGCAGGGAGAGCGAGCGGCGCTCCATTAGCGTGCGTGGAATCTGGATCAGCGTCGCATGCGGCGTGCTCATGGGCATTTTTTATCCGCTCGTGACCAAGGCTGTTACCGGGGAGCATTCCTTGGGGCCATACTCCGTAGCCTTGTTCTTCGCCTTCGGAGTAGTCCTTTGCGCAATTCCGGTGAACTACCTGTTCATGAAAAAGCCTCTCACCGGCACTCCCCCAGTCAACATGTCTCAATACTTTCAGGCGAAAGCGGCGTGGCACTTCTGGGGCGTCCTGGGTGGACTCATCTGGTGTACGGGAACGGTGTTCAACTTCGTTGCATCCCAGGCACAAATAATCGGTCCGGCGGTCTCATACGCCATCGGCCAAGGTGCGACGATGGTATCGGCCGTCTGGGGCGTCTTCATCTGGAAAGAATTTGCCAGCGCTCCGCAGTCCTCTCGCAAACTGATTCCCGCAATGTTTATCTTCTTCCTGCTGGGGCTGGGATCGATCGCAGTAGCACCCATGGTGACCAAGTAGTCAAAATCGGATCGTTATGCAGAAGCCCATCGTTGTCGTCGGCAGCATCAATCTCGATTTAGTAGTGGGAGCTGATCGTATTCCGCAGGTTGGGGAGACGATCATTGGCCATACTTTCAACACTTTTCACGGAGGAAAAGGAGCCAACCAGGCAGTCGCAGCAGCGAAACTTGGGTACCCCGTTTCAATGGTAGGAAACGTCGGCAACGACGCTTTTGGAACTCAGTTGCGCAATGGCCTGGAAGACGCCGGCGTGGACTCAACCTACGTGAATACGGTGGAAGGGGCATCCGGCGTCGCGTTGATCACTACCGGACGAGGTGGTGAGAACAACATCGTGGTCGTGCCGGGCGCCAATGGCCACCTCACCCCGGAACAGCTGGAAAAAGCGGCGACGATTCTGGAACACGCCGGATTGCTTCTGACGCAGCTTGAGATTCCCCTGGAGACGGTTGAATACCTAGCCCAGTTCGCCGAGCGACACAACATCCCGCTTATGCTCGACCCGGCACCGGCGCGCGAGCTGTCTGGAAAGCTGCTTCGCAAGGTGTCCTGGATTACCCCAAACGAAACTGAAACCGAAAAACTGCTTCGGACCAACTTTGAGAATGGCGACCAAGGAGCCTACGCGGCAGCAGAGTGCCTCCTGGATTGCGGTGTCAAGAATGTCTTATTGAAGTTGGGATCGCGCGGTTGCCTCATCGCCCAAGGGACTCTAGCGAAAGAGCGTGTCCCGGCCTTCTCCGTGAATGCAGTGGATACGACTGGCGCCGGGGACGCATTCAACGCAGGATTTGCAGTGGGACTGATGCGCGGCTCCACGGTTGCACGCAGCGCCATTTTTGCTTGTGCCGTCGCCGCGATTTCGGTAACCCATCACGGAGCGCAGCCCTCAATGCCGACCTGGGCCGAAGTGAAGGCTTTTGTAAATAACCGCTTGGGATCGGAAGCATCCTTTCTTGCAGTCGAATCCAAGGTCTAGTGCAAGCTTGGGGTTAACTTCTTCTTGAGAGTCGTATTCAGAAGGCAGGGAGTGAAGACCATGCGTCGTCCGCAACTAGCCGTGCCAAAGGCCAGCCGCTTGGTGGTTGGCGCGTTCGTTTTGGTTGCCATCGGCTTCGCCCAGGATTTCCGGTCCGTCAAGCCGGAGACGGTTGGCCTGTCTTCGGAGCGGTTGGAGAGGATCGGCACCGCAGTTCAGCGGAGCATCGATGACAAGCGAATCGCCGGCGCGGTGACGCTCGTCGTTCGGCGCGGACAAATAGCCTGGTTAAAGGCGCAAGGCATGGAGGACCGCGAGGCAGGCAAAGCGATGCGTCCAGACGCGATATTTCGCATCTGCTCGATGACCAAACCTATCACCAGCGTGGCCGTCATGATGCTGTACGAGGAGGGCCGTTTTCTGCTGGAAGATCCAGTCTCCAAGTACTTGCCCGAATTCAAGAACCCTAAGGTGTTCGTCCAACCCACAACCGGCGAGCCCTATTCCATTCCGGCAACCCACGAGATTACGATTCGCGACCTTTTACGGCACACGGCAGGATTCACTTATCAGTGGAATCCGGTTTTAGGTCTTCGGTACAAGAATGCGAATGTGGCAAACGGCTTGTTGCAATACGAAGGCACCATTGAAGACAGTGTGAAGCGTTTGGCGGGAGTGCCTTTGCTTTTCAATCCCGGCGATCGCTGGGAATACGGCCTCAGTGTGGATGTACTCGGGCGGTTAGTCGAGGTGATCTCGGGCAAGCCCTTGGACCAATTTTTGCGAGAACGCATTTTTGTTCCACTCGGCATGAAAGACACATATTTCTACCTACCCAACGGTAAGGTTGATCGCCTGGCCACCGTCTACACCTACTATGCGGACAAAGGCCTGAATCGCTTTCCCGACACTCCGATTACTGAGGGGCCATTCTCGTACTCCGCAGATTATCCCTATCGCGGGCCGAAAAAGCTGTTCTCTGGAGGTGGCGGCTTGGTTTCCACGGCCCAAGACTATATGCGCTTCTGTCAAATGATGCTCGATGGAGGCAAGGCGAGAAATATCCAGCTCCTGAGCCGCAAGTCGGTTGAGCTTATGACACATGATCAGCTCGGAAACATCAGTTCCGATCGGAGCTTCGGACTGGGTTTTGGGATCGACGGCATTAAAGCCCCGCTAGCAGAACTGGGGTCGGTGGGCGAATACAAATGGGGAGGCTTCTACTACACGGCATTCTCTATTGATCCGAAAGAGCAGATGATCGTCATCTTCATGGGACAACTGCATCCGACGGGTGGGCTCAGCCTTGACCGGCAGGTCGAAGCCTTGGCGTATCAGGCAATCATTGAATAACTGTTATTAGGGTAGGAACAGGCCAGACAGCCCGAGTCGAATCGCGGCGAATCAGTTTCGCTCTACGGTGGTGTCATGCACACAGTAAACGGAAGATTGCGCGCCATTAGTTGTGTTCTGGTGTTACTCGTTAGCTCATCCCTCTCTCAAACGCTGGCGAGTGCGCCGTCCTCTGACTGGAAAGCTTTTGTCCGGAGTCGGCTTCCCCTATATGGTCATAGAAACTGGATCGTGGTCGCAGACTCGGCCTTTCCGGTCTATGCCAATCCGGGAATCGAAACTATCGTCGTCAACGACGATCTTCCCTCGGTGCTGAAGTACGTCGCCAGCGCGATCTCCTCGTCCCGCCATCTCCGAGCCACGGTCTTTCTCGACCAGGAACTTCAGTTCATCGATGAACACGACTACCCGCGGGTGTCGGAGCTGCGCAAGCAAATCACGGCGCAGTTTCCGAAGGAGCAGGCTTCCAGTATTCCGCACACCGACGTCATGACCAAAGTTGACGAGGCCGGAAAGACATTTCGGATCTTGTTCATCAAGACCACAACGACGATCCCGTACACCTCAGTTTATATGCGTTTGGATTGTGGCTACATGAACGACGAGGTTGAGCAGAAGATCAGAGCTGCGATGGTAGCTGCAGTCAGTCGGGAGCTCAAATAGCAACCGGCTCGGTAAAGTCCGCTTTATCGCGTGCAAGACAACGGGGTACTTTAATGAACCGTCGAAGATTTCTCGTCACATCGGCCGCAACATCCACGCTATGCGCCTTGCATGGCAATGCCTACTCTAGACTCGTAGAATCGCAGCAGGCGGCAGTGCCCAAAGAAGAACTGTCTCCGACGCTCAGGGAAAAGCTCCGGCGCGATCCCTTGAGACCGCAATTTCATTTGCTACCAAAGGCGAACTGGATGAACGATCCCTGTGCGCCTCAATTCTTTCGCGGCCACTACCATATGTTTCTCCAATACAACCCAGGTGCAGCCGTCTGGGGCGACATGCACTGGGCCCATGCGATCAGTCCCGACCTTATCCACTGGAAACACATGCCGCTGGCATTGTCACCTACGCTAGGCTTCTATGACGCGTATGGTTGTTGGACTGGAAGCGTGTTGCCCGGCGGCGAGGCCGCGAGCATTCTCTATACCGGTGTGACGAAATCTTCGGTTGAACTCGAGACGATTCGCGGCAAAGGATTGCGAGAGGTTCAGTGCCTTGCGACGTCAATGGATCCCGATCTGCGGACCTGGAAAAAGCTGGACAAACCTGTACTGGATGGACCCCCACCAGGTTTGAAGGTAACGGGATTTCGGGATCCCTGCCCGTGGAAAGATGGCGACACATGGTATCTGGGCTTAGGTTCAGGCTTCCACGAGGTTGGCGGCGCGGTGCTGCTCTATCGCTCGCCGGACGGACGCAATTGGACCTATCTCCATCCCCTTGCGAAAGGGAGCAATCCCGCCGATACCGGCGAAATGTGGGAGTGCCCGGACTTCTTTCCGCTTAAGGATAAGTATGTCCTGCTCTACTCCGCTAAACGCAAGGTTCACTGGGAGGTAGGCACGTTTGATCGGCGTGAACTCGTATTCCACTCCGAGACCCGAGGACTACTTGATCACGGATCGTACTATGCGGCGAAGAGCATGGTGGACGCGAAGGGCAGGCGAATCTTGTGGGGATGGGTGGAGGAAACCCGTTCCCCTGCGGAGTGCGAAGTTGCTGGGTGGGCCGGAGCTATGGCGCTCCCACGCGTGCTTACACTGGGGACGGATAATGAGCTTCGGATGGAAGTGCTGCCGGAGTTGCAGTCGCTGCGTAGTAATGTTCAGACTTTGCAGAAAGCGCACAACTCTGGAACGGTCGGCGCCGCTCTTACAAGAATGCCAATTCAAAATCGCGCCGGTGAGATCGTCTGCACGTTCAAAGCGGGGGAGAGCGCCTTCGGACTCGAACTGAGGGCTGGCGGCCAAGCCGCGCCGCTGTTTGCGATGAAGTACGACGGCGCGAAGGATAAACCTTCCGTCACCATAGACGACAAGACCTTACCGCTCTCTCCGGATCGAGACGGAATTTCTACTCTGAATTTGTGGATGGATGGCTCGGTGATCGAGTCTTTCTTCGACAACAAAGAAGCGATAACCGCGCGCTGTTACGCACCCTCGTCAGGCAATTTACATCTCACCTGGACCGGGGACACCAATGCACTGGAGAGTGTCAGCGTCTCTGGAGTAAAGTTGATTTCAAACGACCGTCTGACCAGCTGAGCAAGATCGCATCGAAGTTCAGGGGTAGTTCGTCCGATTATCCGGATGACTCAGGCACTTTCATTTTTTTGCTTCTGCTGCTCTTTCTGATCCCTGTCGAGAAAAGTCATCATGCCGATTAGCTTTTCGAAGAATTGTTTCTTGTGCCTCTTGCTTGTAGGAGTCGCGAGCTTGCGACTGCAGGTTCTGCCCGCGACCGAGGCTGCCAGCGGCCAATACCGGGAGCGTACCACCGTGTTACCGCTGCGCTGGTGGGAATCTGCCTCCGCAATGCGCACAGTTTCACTNNGCCCAAATCAAAGCCATCAAGGAACAAGGTTTCACTGGCTTAAACATTTTTGCTCCGGCAGATGGAGGAAAGAGCTACAACGGTCTTGATGCGCGCGATCACTATCGCATCGAGCCAAAGTACGGGACCATGGATGATTTCAGGCGCGTAGTAACAATCGTGCATCGTCTTGGGATGTCCGTGATCATCTTTGAAAATGAGGGTTACAGCGCGGTCGATGCCCCTTCGTTTCTCAAAGCCTGCGATGATGTCCGCGAAGGCCGGGCGAGTCGAGAATCCCGGTGGTTCTTCTGGAGCGATCGCCCGGATGCTCCTCCGCCGGCCTCGGGCGATACCTTCTTCATGGTTCGCCCGACCTGGTTACTTAACTACCAGCCAGATAAAGTCGAGCATTGGGCCTACAGCGAGCGCGCGAAGCGCTACTACTGGACTCGCTGGCCGGGGAAAGATGCGGAAGGGAAGACCACAGAACTCCCCCAATATAACTGGACCAGTGTGGAGTGGCAGGAGGAAGCGGAGAAAATAACCCGCTTCTGGCTGGATACAGGCATAGACGGCATCGTCATGGACGCTGTCAAT
>PLHQ01000150.1 GCA_003138975.1 Acidobacteriaceae bacterium
CCGCATGGCCCTGGAGAAGGCCAGGCATCCCGACAAAGCGTTCACTGTCTTCGCGGGACAAGACACCGAAGCCACCGAACGCGCCCGCAGTTACTTCACGGGACAACCGCCGTCCTCGCCTTCGATCGCCCTTCTGCGCGACGGCAAACTCATCTACATGATGCCGCGCCGCGACATCGAATCCCGCGAAGCACCAGCCATCGCTGCTGACCTCAAGGCTGCTCTCGACAAATTCTGTGCCAAGGCCGCAGAAGTTTGAGAGTCGGCGGAAGTCGGTCGTTTTATTTGTCATTCCGGAATCGCAAGGTCCTGGGAACCTGCTTTCGCAGCGCCGCAACGAACGCCGCCTACTTTATCTTGGACCCGCTCACCCTAAACGCCTTCACCACGACCCCATTCGGCTGCACGCCCACCGGAATCATCGTAAGCAGCGAATACTCGGTCGGCTCTAGCTTTCGCGGATTACGCTTCTGAATGACCGTTACATCCCCTGACTGCGTGTCCAGCACCAGCAGGTACCTCTGATCCTGCGAAAGCGCCAGCCCATCCGGATGGCTTCCCACCGGCATGGTAGCAATGCGGCGTCCCATCTCAATGTCATACACCGAAACACTGTCTGAGCCGAAATTGCTCACATATAGCCGCGAGTTATCAAGCGTCACCACCCCTCGCGCCGGATGTTGTCCGATCAGCACAGTGCTGCCGACTTCGTCGTTCGCCGTCTCAACGATTGAAATGCTGTCGGAATCAAAATCGCAAACCATCAACTCGCCGCCATCTGGCTTCAGCGCGAAACTCACCGGTGTTCGCCCTACATCCAGCAGCGCCAGGACCCGGTCGTTACTGGGGGCGATGCTTTTGTCCTTATTGGCCCCCGCCAACGCTATGGACGCCACCTGCGACGAGCCCGAACACGCCACAAACGCCTTGCTCGAGTCCGGCAGAATCGCGATATCTTCCGGTTGCTGGCACACCGGCAGGGTCGCCCGAACCCGCAACAGCCTCGCATCGATCATCGAAACTGTGTTGTCTCCGCGATTCGACACGACCACGGTGCCGCCGTCCGGCGAAATCCGCGCCAATCCTGGAGCATGGCCCACACGCACATTTCCCAACACCGTGCGCTTCTCCAGATCGATCACTGAAACATTGGCCGACCCTGAATTCGCGACATAGGCGCGCCTGCCATCTTCCGAAACATCGATAAAATATGGCCGCCCGTGAACTCCAATCGTAGCCACCACGGCGTTCTTCTCGGCATCAATGACGCTGACGTTATTCGATCCCGAGTTCACCACATAGATTTCGTTCTCCTTGCTGTTCGCCGCGACCCCAGTCGGATCCGTCCCCACCGCAATCGTTTTCGCTAGTTCAAATGTCCGCAGATCGATCACACTGACCGTATTGCTCTTGCCGTTGGTGACGTAAGCATATTCGCGGTAGGCCGGTCCGTAGTCCGGCAAAGCCTGCTCGCGGAAATACCACCACCCAGCCGCACCCAGCAGAGGAATCAGAACAAGGATGAACAGGATTTTTCGCAAGATGAAAGCTGTTTCTCGGGGAGATCTGAAAAAATAAGATTAGCAGAGAGCAGTCTTTCCAGACTGGTCTAGCGTGAGGTTAGTTCGGGCCGCACCGATTGATCGAGTGACGATCGTTCCTTCAACTCGGTGGTTAATGCGGCTACCTTATCGTCCGAAACCCGGATCTCTCCATCCACCACCACCAGCAACTTGCCTGAACCCGTGTCCTGAAATTGCGCACGGTGCAGCGTCGCATAGCTACGGGCCCCCGCAGGAAGCGCCGCTTTGAAGTCTCCACCGTGGCGCAGAACAAAAAGAATCGACTCCGCGACTTTGTCGCGCACCACTTCGCCCAGAGAGCCCGAGCGCAGCAACTCACCGACCAGCCCTTCCGCATCGATGCGCGCAATCTGCGCCACCAATCGCAATGTATCATCCTCCGCCACCGTCGGCGTGACCTTCACCTCGATGGTGCCGTTGCCTTCCACCATTTCGTTCATGGTATCCCTGCCAAAGCACGCCCAGCGCTCAAAGTGCAGCTGCACCTCCACCCGGCTCGCTGGCGCCTGCGGAGTAAGAGCCGCGGTCTGAATCGCAATCCGTTCCCCGCAGCGGTCCGCTTTGTCGAGTTGGGCGCGCAGTACATCAGCTATAGTTAGCTGCAGGTCCGATACGTCCGTCGTCAGCTCCACTGCAAATGTGTTCTGGCCGCCTTCCGCCACGCCCTTCGAAACCACTCCCGACGTTGTGATCACCATGGGCTGGTTCGCAAATTGGATCGAGGCTCTCACCGCCGGAAGGTTGTAAGCAACATCCTGGTTGTTAGGATTCTCGATGCTCATCTCGTCGCCCAAATCGACCTGTGCGCGCTGGAAGCTCGTGAGCGCGCGGTCGAGGCTCTGCGACGAGTTCGCCACCTGCGCAGCCGCTGCGTTCGTTTCTACTCCCTGATCCACCACCTTCGCCTGTTGCGCCAGCTCGGAGTCCACCTTGGTCAGCCTCTTGGTGATTTCTTTCAGCCCGGATTTCTGCGCTTCGGAGAATCCCTCCAGAAACTTCTTGTTCAACGTGCGCGCCGTTTCGACTGCATCCTCCAGCGTCTTATCGTGACTCGCAACGCCCTGTGCGTTGTTCTCTTTGCCAATCTGCTCGATAAAGGCTTTCAGTTCAGCGCTAGCGCCTGCTGTACTCTTCAGCATCGCGGCATACGCGATTTTCTGTTCACTGCTGGCCTGCACCGCCATGATCTCGTGAAAATCCTTCAGATCGTCCTTCGTCTCGATTCCGGTCGCGCGGTTGCCACCACTCAAGCCGCCTCCGCCTGCCGCGGATCCCCCAATGTGCCCGCCACCACCGCCGTGCTGGGCGAGCATCCTGCAGGGATACGTCAACAGCGCCGCTCCCAACACGATTGTCTTTACTCCCGAACCACTACCTCTGCGAAACATAAGCCAGAACCCCCAACAAAGCGCATCTAGCAGGCTGCGCTAGTAGTCTGATGAAAAGTCGTCCAAGATTCGTTATCAAGATATGCCTCAGAGCATATCGTAGGTCCGCATTACCAATCGCGCCTTCAGGCGTGCAGCGAGAAAATCCTAGCTTGGCTCAGCTCCGAAGAAAATGCCACAAACTTTACAGTTCTTTGCACGGCAGTAAAGAACTTGATTTCGTGAATCGGTGCTTAAAAGCTTCGTAACGGCTCGACATGCTATTTGGCGACGGCCCCCGCGGTCTCCCTAACCCCAATCCCCGGCACCGTCCTCCCTACCACCGCCGCAATCTGCCGCACCTGCGTCATCAGGTCATCGAACTGATGGGGAAACAGCGACTGCGGACCATCCGACATCGCCTGATCCGGTTGGTTATGAACTTCAACCATCAATCCATCCGCTCCCACGGCCACCGCCGCCCGCGACAGCGGCGTAACTTTATTCCGCTTGCCCGTCCCGTGGCTGGGGTCCACAAGAATCGGCAGATGACTCAACCGCTGCACCGCTGGAATCAAGCTCAGATCGAGGGTGTTCCGCGTGTGATCGGCAAACGTCCGTACTCCGCGTTCGCACAGCGCCACGTTGTAATTGCCTTCACTCAAAATGTATTCCGCCGCCATCAGAAATTCTTCCAGCGTCGCTGACATGCCGCGCTTCAGCAGTACCGGCTTCTTCGCCCGTCCCGCACGCTTCAGCAGCGAAAAATTCTGCATGTTCCGCGCTCCAATCTGGATCACATCCGCGTACTCTTCCACCAGATCAAGCGATTCGTTATCAATCGCTTCGGTAATAATCTTCATCCCATACTGCCGGCGGATCTCTCCCATAATCCGCAGCCCTTCTTCACCCAATCCCTGAAACGAATAAGGTGACGTCCGCGGCTTATACGCCCCGCCCCGAAAGAACTGCGCTCCCGCGCGATGCACTCGCTCCGCCACGGCAAACGCCTGCTCCCGGCTTTCGATCGCGCACGGTCCCGCCACAATCGCCAGGCCCGACCCGCCGATCGTCGCGGCCGTCTCCGCAAAACGGATCACCGTGTTGTCTTCCTTAATATCGCGGCTCACCAGTTTGTAAGGCTTCGAAACCCGGATCACTTCCTGCACGCCCGCCATCTCTTCCAGCGTGCCTTGTTCCACTTCGCCCTTATTCCCGGTGATGCCAATCGCAGTGCGCTGCGCCCCCGGCATGGCATGCGCACGATACCCAAGTTGCTCAATTTTTTCGCAGACGCCACGCACTTGCTCGTCGGTAGCGTGCGCCTTCATGACGACTAACATAGTTTCCTCTTAACGAACCATGTGGGGACAGCCGCCCCGGCTGTCCATGTCGAGCATTGCTCGACTCGGTTTACCTCGCCAGCCGTTCAAAGCTAGCTCATCAAGTCTACCGTTGCCCCCGCTGCACCGCAAATGCAGCACCCCTGTCTGCATCCCCTCCCTGACTTCCGCATCCAAGGACGAGCACCTCTAGAATTCCTCTCGGAGTTTTCCTCATGAAAGCAGCAGTCGTTCCTTCGGTAAACGGTAAGTGGGAGGTAAAGCAGTGGGAAACCCCCAAGCCCGGCCCCAATCAAGTGGTCATCAAGATCCACGCCAGCGGCCTCTGCTACACCGACGTTCACCTCACGCACGGCCTGATCCCACTGCAATTCCCGCACGTCCTCGGACATGAGCCCGTCGGCGAGATCGTCGAGCTCGGCCCCGGCGTCACTACCCGCAAAGTCGGAGACCGCGTCGGCGTTGGCTGGGTTCAAAAAGGCTGCGGACGCTGCGAGTGGTGCCTGCGCGGGAAAAAGGAGCTGTGCCAGAATAATCAATCGACCGGGATCAATCTCCAGGGCAGCCACGCCGAATACATGCTCGCCTTTGCTGACGCCACCATGCTTATCCCCGACACTCTCAGCTACGAACAGGCCGCACCCATCTTCTGCGCCGGATACACCGTCTGGAGCGGCCTGCGCCTCGCCGATCCCAAGCCGCACGAGCGCATCGCCGTCGTCGGCATCGGAGGCCTTGGTCACCTCGCGCTGCAATATTCCAAAGCCTCCGGCTTCGAAACCATCGCCGTCACCAAAAGCAAAGACAAAGAGAAAATGATCCGCGACCTTGGCGCCGATGAAGTCGTCGGGAGCGGCGAAAAATTGTTGTCAGGCGGCGGTGCCGACGTTCTCCTCGCCACTTCGAATTCCTGGTCCGCTGTCGTTGACGCCGCGAAAGGTATGCGCCCCGATGGCCGCATTATCCTGATGGGCGTGGGCAACGAGCCACTTAATTACACTCCAGACCTTATGTTCAAGCGCATCCGCCTCATCGGCTCGTCGCAAAACGGCCCCGAATATCTGTACGAAGCCCTCGACATTGCTGCCAAGGGCAAAGTGAAAGTTGTCGCCGAGACCTACAAGCTGGACGACATCAACAGAGCCTACGATCGCGTCGCCGACGGCAAAGTCCGCTTCAGAGCAGTAATCACAATGAACTAAGAAGCACGGTGTGGGGACGGGCGCCTTCGCGAGCTTGCCCTGAGCGAAGCCGACGGCGCCCGCCTCGCGAATACGAGGCTGCCTTTATACTTTCCTCATGCCCAGATCCATGGTGCGCGAACAAGATATCCTCGCCCGGCCCGCGCCCAGACGCCCGCCCCGCCTCACTTCGCGCCGCATCGGCATTCACACCTCCACTGCCGGTGGCATCCACAACGCCGCCGAGCGCGCCCACCGCCTCGGCTGCAACACTCTACAGATTTTCTCCTCCAGCCCGCGCCAATGGGCTCCCTATGAACTGAGCGATTTGCAATGCGAGGAGATGACCCGCCTGCGCACCAGCTACGATCTCAAGCCTTTGGTCATCCATACAAACTATCTGGTCAATCTGGCCAGCACCAACCAACTCTTTCTGAAAAAGTCGATCGAAGCCTTTCGCGGAGAAATCGAGCGCGCCCTCGCGGTCTGTGCCGATTACCTCGTTCTCCATCCCGGCTCCTTCCGCGGCTCCGATCGAGAAACCGGCCTGTTGCAGACCGCTGCCGCCATCGCCGCTTCTACTCAGAATCTCGACCTCGCTGCCGCAGGCCTTACCATCCTGATCGAAAATACAGCTGGCGCGGAATTCTCACTGGGAGGGAGCTTTGAGCAAGTCGCCGAAGTCATCGACCGTCTCCGGGGTATCGTCCCCGCTGCCGCCTGCATCGACACTTGTCACACTCACGTCGCTGGATACGATATCGTCACCGAAGAAGGCATTTACGCAACGCTTCAACATCTCGACGCAACCGTTGCCTTGAACAACGTGAAGGTTATTCATTGCAACGACGCCAAAGCGCCTCGCGGATCCAAGCTCGACCGCCATCAACATATCGGCAAAGGAACCATCGGCAAAGAACCGTTCCGCACCCTGCTCAATGATCTTCGCCTCGCTCATGCTGCCTTCATCGCCGAAACCCCCATCGACCGGCCGGGAGATGACCGCAGAAATGTCGATGCCCTGAAGAGACTGGTGGCTTGACTCCGAACCGTTTGCTCCCCGGCAGTTCTAATGTATTTTGGGCCGGCACATGATCCGCATCGTCATCTGGCTGCTGAGCCAGCCCTTGTTTTGGGCGGTCATCAGCGTAGTATTTGGCCCGTATTTTTTCTGGCGCGGTTTTCGTCTTCTGCAGCGCAAGCGGCTNNACCGTCCGTGCCGCGGCATTAGGCCGCGTGGAGGTGAGTGGCAGAGCGGTTGGTCCTTATACGCTGGTTGCGCCGTTGAGCCACGCCGACTGCCTGTACTATCGCCTGGCGATCGAATCGAACCCGCAAGGCGACCTTCGTAAGAGGATCCAGGAGTTGTGCGCGCCTCTTTTCCTGGACGATGGCACTGGCACGCTGATGATTTACCCACAAGGCTCCGAACTGCTGTTGCAGCCCTCCAGCGAACGATCGGAGTACGGGAAGCTTGCCCTTGCATTCACACGCTATTCGGAGGGGAGTCCAGAGTTTGCCCAGGAATACTCCATCAAACCTGGAGACACGATTTTCGTTCTGGGTACACTTCAGGAAAATCCATGGGCGAAAAAGGACCCGATTGCTGAGTGCAATGAGTTGTCTCGCATCGGGCCCGGATTTGTCGGCCTAGGCGAAGCCGATCTGATGCGCCGCGAAGCTTTTCCATACCTGGATCCTACTCTGCCTGCGGGATCGGCCCTTGTTTCGCGCAACGAGTTCGACCTGCATCCTCCTGTCATGCTGATGCAGGGCAAAGGCCCGTTTGTCGTCTCTACCGACAGCCAACGAGAGTTCGTGGCTAAGCTGAATTTGAAGTCGCTCGTGTATATTTGGGGAGGCCCAGCTGCAGCGCTCTGGGGCCTGTGGGAGATTCTCCACCGCGCGGGACTGCTGGGGTCGCCATTTCAGAACTAGCGCCGCGAGACTCGGAACGCCGTTCCCATTTCACTCAAGCCCGGCGACCACCGCAGAAAATGTTGATGCTTTGAAGAAACTCCTGACATAGACCGAACGTTGCATCGAGTCTTCCGCCACTTCTGTATGCTCCGCGTCCGCTTTGTTTACGATTTTAAGCCGGTGCCATTCGCCAATCTCCTGCACACGGTTCCCCCGGCTCATTGTAAAATCTAAGGTTTACTCGCAAGTCTCTGTAACCCGCATATGCCGCAGCAAGACAAATTGCAGGAAGCAACGATAACCGCTAACACGAATCAGCATAGCGAGTCCGATCGTCCCCATGACAACCGCTATAACCCCCAGCGCGTCGAATCCAAATGGTTCGAGCGCTGGCAAAGCGATCCCCAGCTCTACGCCGCCGAAGAGGCCAACTCCAGCAAAAAGAAATACTACGTCCTCGAAATGTTGCCTTATCCGTCCGGCGTGCTCCACATGGGACACGTGCGCAATTACGCCATTGGTGACGCGCTTGCCCGCTATATGTGGATGAACGGCTACAACGTTCTTCATCCCATGGGTTGGGATTCCTTCGGCCTTCCCGCTGAGAATGCTGCCATCCAAAACAACACTCCGCCGCGCCAGTGGACCCTCGGCAACATCACCAAAATGAAGGCGCAGATGAAGCGCCTCGGCTTCGCCTACGACTGGTCCCGCGAGATTACCACCTGCTTGCCCGATTACTACCGCTGGAATCAGTGGTTCTTTCTCAAGTTCTATGAGAAGGGCTTGGCCTATCGCAAGAAAAGCAAAGTCAACTGGTGTCCCCAGTGCGCCACCGTGCTCGCCAATGAGCAGGTAGTGGATGGATGCTGCTGGCGCCACGAAGATACCCTCGTCGAACAGCGCGAGCTCGAGCAATGGTTTTTGCGCATCACGAAATACGCCGACGAGTTATTGCGCGATTTGGAAAAGCTCAGCGGTTGGCCGGAAAAAGTTCGCATCATGCAGCGCAACTGGATCGGCCGCAGCGAAGGTACCCTCGTCGATTTCAAGCTCGACTACGCGGAAGACCGTAGCGGATTCGGCCCCGCCGGTGGGACCATCAGCGTCTTCACCACCCGCGTCGATACCATCTTCGGCGCGACCTCGGTGCAGCTCGCACCCCAGCATCCCATCGTCGCGGACCTCGCCGCGTCCAACGCCGATCTACGCGCCAAGGTCGATCAACTCATCGCCGAGCAGCGCAAAGCCAAAGAAGCTGGAGACATCGGCGAAATTGAAAAACACGGCGTCCCCACCGGCCGCTATGCCATCAATCCTTTCAATGGCGAAAAGGTTCCAGTCTGGGTGGCCAACTACATCCTGATGGACTACGGCACCGGCGCCATCATGAGCGTTCCCGCCCACGATGAGCGCGACTACGAGTTTGCGAAAAAATACAAACTCGAAATCCGCCTCGTCGTTCTTCCAATTTCCAACGACCCTGAGGAGACCGTCACCGAGCCACCTCTTCCTTTTGTCGCACACGAAGGCATGTTGATCAACTCCGGCCCGTATAGCGGCGTTGAATGTGCCGATGCCATCAAGAAAATGTCCGCACACGCGGAAGAAAAGGGTTTCGGCAAAGCCAGCATTACCTATCGCCTCAAAGATTGGGGAATCTCCCGCCAGCGCTATTGGGGAACGCCGATCCCCATGCTCTATTGCGAAAAAGACGGTATCGTTCCCGTGCCGGAGAAAGATTTGCCGGTGATCTTGCCGGAGAACGTCGATATCACGCTCGTCGGCGGATCGCCGCTCGGAAGAGTGTCAGAATTCGTCAATGGCACTTGCCCCAAGTGCGGCGGTCCCGCGCGCCGCGAAACCGATACCATGGACACCTTCATCGATTCGTCCTGGTATTTCTACCGTTACACCGACGCACACAACGACCGCGCTCCGTTCGACTCGAAGACCGCGCAATATTGGTTTCCCATCGATCAGTACATCGGCGGCGTCGAACACGCCATCTTGCACCTTATTTACTCGCGCTTCTGGACCAAGTTCATGCGCGACCTTGGCCTCATCACCAACGATGAGCCCGCCGAGCGCCTCTTCACCCAAGGCATGGTCATTAAAGACGGCGCAAAAATGTCGAAGAGCCTCGGCAATGTCGTCAGTCCCGACGAAATGGTCGCGCGCTACGGCGCCGATGCCGCGCGCCTCTACAGCCTCTTCGCCGCACCACCCGACCGCGATCTCGACTGGCAGGATTCCGGCATCGAAGGCATCCAGAGATTCTTAGGTCGCATCTATCGCTTTTTAGTGCGCAACGCCGCGCCATATGCCTCCGTAGAGACGTTGCCTGCATCGTCTCTCTCTCCAGCAGAACGTCAGATCCAGCGCAAACTCCACCAAACCATCAAGCGTGTCAGCGACGACTTCCAGGGACGCTGGCACTTCAACACGTGCATCTCCGCCATCATGGAGTTGGTGAACGCCCTCTACGCCTACGAGGAAAGTGCAACCTCTGAATCTCAGACCAGAAGCAGCGCTTCAGCGGCTCTCCTGGCTGAAGTTCAGCGGAACCTCGTTCTCTTGCTCGCGCCGTTTGCGCCCTATCTCGCCCACGAACTATGGGAAATGCTCGGCGAAAAGGGAAGCCTCCTCAAAGCCGCGTGGCCAAAATATGACGCCGCTCTCGCCAAAGAAGAAGAGCTAGAAATCCCAGTGCAGATCAACGGCAAATTGCGCGGCCGCATCACAGTGCTTGCGGATGCTCCGGAGAGTGTCGTGATTGATCGCGCACTCGCCGATGAAAAACTTCAGGCCGCCATCGCGGGCAAGCAGATTGTGAAAAAGATATTCGTCCCCGGCAAGCTCGTGAATATCGTTGTGAAGTAGAGCGGCAGACCGCGCCTGCGATAGAAAAGCGGGTCCGCTTCGAGTGAAGAAACTGCCTTATTCTCCTTCCAGTACCAGAGCTTCGCTGCGGTGATTAAAGTCGATCTCATCAAGCGCCTTTGTATTGTTCTGAAGGGTCTTGATCATTACCGCATCATAGGGCGCAGGTTGCTGCAAATCCTTGATTTTCCCCTCGGTCGTCGCAACGGTTTTGCCGTTTTGCACGATGTCAACCTTTACGTCATTGGCTGGACCATTCCATTCGGCCTTGTAGTTGCCGGGTGCGCGAGCTGCGTAGAACCAACTTGCACTGTATCTGCCAGAGTGAAGTTCCCTGAATGAGCCAGTCATGGTCGGTTGCAAATATCGTGCGACGACGTACATATAGATTCGTAATTCTGACTTGGAACTGTCCGCTTCCGGCGATACCGCGCAAATGCCTGCACTTTGACAACGTGCGCTATCCTAATCAAAGAGAATCGAGGAATGTCCGCACCATCACCCACAATCGAAGGCTTCCGTGCAGCGTTTCGGCGCCCGTCGCTGACGTTTGCAGAAATTGCGTGGCGCTGGACGCTTGGCGCAACCGCCGCGGCCTTATTCCTTTTCTGTTTCATCGAATATCTCGACACACTACCCGTAACGACCGCGGACTCAGCTCTCCTGTCGACTCGACAACCTGCGTTCGTAGTACGAGCCCTCACCCACATCCTTCGTGGCAGTCTGAATCGCGCTGTGCTGGCGGCGTTGCTGGTGATGCTGTCGCTTTCCGTGCTGTGGATCATAGCCGCTTCGATTGGCCGGTTGGCTACAGTCCGCGCCCTGTTCCAATACTTCCGTGACGAGGTTGCAAGCGGTTTCTCCTCGGAAACGTACGACCCGACAAAGACGCGGCCAATCCGCGCCCTGATCGATCTCAATTTCCTCCGTGTTGCTGTAGTGCTGGCTATGATTCTGGCCTTCGCCGGCGCGGGAATTCTATCCAGTTTCGTTTCATCCAATACGCACCCGAGACCAGGTTTGGCTTTTACTCTATTTATTCCGCTGGCTGGAGTAATCTGCATCGCGGGTTGGGGTTTGAACTGGTGGCTGTCGCTCGCAGGAATATTTGCGGTTCACAATGAAGAAGATGCACTGGCCGCTCTTTCCGCAGCTGTCTCCTTTTTTCGTGAGCGCACTGGTTCCGTTGTCGCGGTGAGTACGTGGACCGGCCTCGCGCACCTGATTGCTTTCAGCATCGCCACTACTGTGGTTTCGTTGCCGCTCGCTTTCATCCGGATTGCGCCCTTGCGACTTATAATCGCCGGAGTCATTCTCGTGACGCTCGTGTATTTGGCCGTTGTGGACTGGCTCTACATCGCACGCCTTGCCGGCTATGTTTGCATCGCAGAAATGCCGGATGCATTGTTTGCAACGTCGCCGCTTGCGCCAACATCGCCCAGCGGAATGGCGGTAGAAGACATGATCGACCGCGACGAACCAATTCTGAGCGACATTCCGAACTTGGCCGTAGAGACGTAGCTTGTTACGTTTCGAGGATCCGCTCCTTTACACGGGACCTCCGATTTTGAGAAACTCATCCGTGGAAAGCCAACCCAGACTCAATCAGTCCATCGTAATCCTCGACTTTGGCGCGCAATACACGCAGCTCATCGCTCGCCGAATCCGCGAACAGAATGTTTTTTCGGTGGTGCTCCCCTGCACGGCCTCGCTTGATGAGGTGAAGAGCTGCGCTCCGGTTGGAATTGTGCTGTCGGGTGCGCCGTGGTCGGTCTACGACGAGGATGCGCCGCCGGCGGATGGGCGCGTGTTCGAGATGGGGCTGCCCGTCCTTGGCATCTGCTACGGGCTGCAGTTCATGGTGCACACGCTGGGCGGCAAGGTACGGCCGGCGGACAAGTGCGAATATGGTCATGCGGAGATTGATATCGTCGCGGAGTCTGCGCTGTTCGCGGGATTGGCGAAGCGGCAGGCGGTGTGGATGTCGCATGGGGACGAGGCGCTGGAGTTGCCTCCGGGATTTGAGCTGACGGCCAAGACTGCTCATGCTGTGGCGGGAATCCAGAATGTGGCGAAGAAGTGGTTTGCGGTGCAGTTCCATCCTGAGGTTCACCACACGCGGAACGGGACGGAGATTCTGCGCAACTTTGTATTCCAGATTTGTGGGGCGAAGCCTTTGTGGACGCCGCAGCACTTTATCGATTCCACCATCGAGCAGGTGAAGCAACAAGTGGGAAGCGGAAGAGCGATCTGCGCGCTTTCGGGTGGAGTGGATTCGTCCGTTGCGGCAGTACTTGTGGATCGTGCGTTGCGCGATGCGAAGGGCAAGTCGCGGCTCACGTGCATCTTCGTGAACAATGGAGTGCTGCGTAAGAACGAGTTCGAGAAAGTGCAGAAGACTCTGCACGACAAGCTTGGGCTGCGGCTTGATGCGGTCGACGCTACGGATCGTTTCCTCGCTAAGCTTAAGGATGTCAGCGACCCCGAGAAGAAACGCAAGATCATCGGCAACGAATTCATCAAGGTGTTCGAGCGGGAAGCGCGCCGCATTGAGAAAGAAGAAGGCAAGGTCAAGTGGCTGGTGCAGGGAACGCTCTATCCGGATGTGATTGAGTCGCGGTCGGTGCGGGGGCCTTCGCAGGTAATCAAGTCACATCACAATGTGGGCGGGCTGCCGGAAAAAATGAAGTTGAAGTTGATCGAGCCGCTGAAAGATTTGTTCAAAGATGAAGTCCGGAAAATTGGCCGCGATTTGGGAATGCCGGAGGAGATTTTGCAGAGGCAGCCGTTCCCTGGCCCCGGGTTGGCGGTGCGCGTTCTCGGGGAAGTTACGCCGGAACGGTTGGCTTTGTTGCGAGAGTGTGACGATATTGTGGTGAGCGAGATCAAGAGCGCCGGGCTGTATACGAAAATATGGCAATCGTTTGCGGTGCTGCTGCCGGTGATGTCGGTGGGAGTGATGGGCGATATGCGGACGTATGCGTATACCTGCGCGGTGCGGGCGGTGAGTTCGGAGGATGGGATGACGGCGGATTGGGTTCCGCTGCCGCACGAAGTCTTAAAGACTATTTCCACTCGAATTGTGAATGAAGTAAAGGGCGTGAACCGCGTGGTGTATGACATTACGTCGAAGCCTCCGGGCACGATTGAGTGGGAGTGAGGAAAGCAGTTCTCAGTTTTTGCGGCTTAAAGTTTTGTCCGCGTGTGTTGGGGTTGAGTTGACGGTGTACCTCAGGGGCTGAAGCCGCATCGATTTTTGTTTGGCTTACGCGGCGCTGAAGCGCCGCTCTTCCACGGTACTTTCCCAAGGCCACTCTCAGCAGGTCACTTTCAACAATTCATCAGAGCCGAAGGTGGGGTACCCGCCTCTTATCGACGGGTGGGCTAGGGAAAGTCAAAAAACTAAGGTCAAATGCAGAGGACAGGAGTGTCCGTTCCACGAGCGCTGCCGTGAAACGATTTGGGACTTCCCGCTACTATTGAAAGTGAAGCGCCCTCTTCATGGACGTTCATGCAGCTGCGGTATGCACAAATGGTCATCTTGGACTTCGAGATACTGAAGCTGTTTCCGGCGACGGTGGTGAGTTTGGGTTGGCCGCACATCTCGGTGGCGACGCTGCGGAAGACGTTTAACTAGTTTGGGTCGGAGGCGGCCCCGCCAGAGAAAAAAATCCCGAGCGGGACCGGAGCGTGGAATCCCACCTTTCAGAAAACGAAGGGTGGGGTACCGCACGTGGGTCTGGACACGTTAGGCAGTGATTTCCAGGAGATTGCCTTCGGGGTCGGCGATGACGGCTTCGTAGTATCCGTCTCCGGTGAGACGCGGCAGGCTTACGATGCGAACTCCTGCTGCTTCCATTTCTTTTACGACACGATCCACGGCGGCGCGCGAGCCTACGGAGACGGCGAGATGCGCCAGTCGTGGAGACTCACCCGGGGATGCCATCAGTTCGAGGCGAGTGCCGGAGGCGAACGAGAGGAAACAGGATTGGAAGTCCCGCTTCGAGCTGGAGTAGGTTGATGTTGCGGTGGCCTTGAACCAACGCCCGTAGAAGGCGCGGGCGCGGTCAAGATCGGAGACCCAGGCGGCTGCGTGATCGATTTGTCCAACTAGATCTGGTCCAACCCGAGCTAGTTCCAGCGGATCCAGCAGCCGCAGCTTTACAAGTTCACGGCGGAGCGCTGGAGGATCGGTGAAAAGGATGCCGTGCATGCCGAGAACGGTTGCGGCCTCTACGTTCGGTTTCAGGTCGTCGATGTAGATGGTGTGGGCGGGATCGACGGCATGAGTCTCTAAGAAAAGTTGAAAGATGCGCGGGTCGGGCTTGAGCAACCGCGCTTCGCCGGAGAGGACGACTCCTTGAAACCATTGCAGGAAGTCGAATCGCTTGAGAGCGAAGGGGAAGGTTTCTGCGGACCAGTTACTGAGCGCAAACAGAGGAACTTCGCGAGCGCGCAATTCCGCTAGGATCTCGACGGCACCAGAGATCGGGCCTGCCAGCATCTCGTCATAACGCTGGATCCAGGCGTCGATCAAGTCGGCGTGGGTGGGGTGTTCCAACTTGAGGGAGGCGCAAGCCTCGGCGAAAGGGCGTCCGGCATCTTGCTGGAGGTTCCAGGAAGGTGTGCAGACGGTGGCCAGGAAATGTTCCATTGCGGCGTCGTCTCCGCGGAAGAGCTTGCGATATAAGTGACGCGGGTTCCAGTCAATCAGAACGCCGCCGAGATCGAAGACTGCTACGGAGCGATTGGCCATCATGGGGTAATTCTATCGAATGGATGGCTGCAGGGATGCTGGGTCTGAGTGGAGGGATCTTCAACGATGAAGGTGGATGGCCCACCCTTCGAAACGAAGGGTGGGGTATCCGGTGAAGTAGCGGGTTTCTATTCCACATTTACGGTAACGGCAGGAGATGCGATGCCGTTGCAGACAACCTGGAAGTCGCTCAGGCCGGTTTCCATGCTCTTCGGCATGTCGAAGTGGGTAGAGGCCTGAGTGGTATATGCGATGGCCATGGTGCTGTGGTCGTGGGTTCGGGCGTAGGAAACGGCACCGGTGATCCGGTTGGTGATGAGGACCAGCGGATAGTTGGTTGCCGCCTGGACATCGTCGCCATAAGCGGCGCCCTGGGAAAACCCATTGAAGTTGAATCCGGATACTACGTACGAGCTTCCGCGTTTGAGGTCAGTTGGCAGGGAAGTGATTTGCGGTGCCCAATTGGGGTTGGGAGTTCCTCCGTGCTGATAGACCCAAACGTCGCCGAAGTCTGTCCAAAGAACCTCCCCGGTGGGCAGAAGCAGCATGTTGCCATAGTAGGAAGAGACGTTCGGGGCATCGGTGTTGCCGCCGGTAACGTTGATGAAGGTAGTTCCGTTCCACACTAAGAACTTGGAACCCAGGTTGAAGATACCGGGGCTAGCCTGAACCAGTACATTACCATCCGGAAGTAATGAGGCTGGCCCGTCGGCGATGTCGAGAGCGTCAGGGAAATCGGGACCGGCTGTCCAAGTTTTGGTTTGAGTGTCGTAGATGGCGGTGTGGCCAGGCATTCCGGGAGCGCCGTTGGCTCCGGCGTAAAAGACGGTGCCGTCGGGGCGCAAGACGCCAGGGCCTAGCTCATAGGAGGCTTGTTTGGCATTGGGATAGGAATCCCAGAGTTGCACAACCGTGCCGCTGGCGGGGCCGCTTTTCCAGGTGCCTTTTGAAGGATTATAAATCTCGTAATTCTTGCCGTCCGGTTCGTAATGAAAGACGTAGGCATCGACGGCCAAAACCGTACCGTCGGGCAGCAGATTCCAACCTTCCTCGTCGTTGACGTCATACTTGCCCTTGCCCGTGAGGGTCCAGGTTAGGGTTTGGGCATTCAGAAGGGCCGACTGCTTGGTACAGCAGTTGGCCTGCATATAGGTGCCGTCATCAAGGATGACGCTTTGGGCATCTCCGATGGTGGTCCAGCCGGCGGGCGGGGTTACGGATGTCCATTTGTTGGTTGTGGGGTCATAAATGGCGCCCAGATTTGTCCAGACAGCCTGGCAATTTCCGGGGGTTGATGAATTATATTCGCCGCCCATCATCATGACGCGACCGTCTGGCAGAACGGCTGAGCCGAAATAGAGGGGGGCGTATCCCGAGGGCAGGGAGGCGATCTGCTTCCAAGTACCGTTGATATAGCTACCGTAGAAATCGGGAGTGAGCCGCCACCAGGTGGGCCCACAAGCTTCGTGAGCGATGACCGTGCCGTCGGTGAGCAAAAGGGGATTGCCAAGTCCGAGGTTGGGGTTGGGTTGGTTTACCAGCGGAAGCCATTGTTGTGAACTGGCGGGATAAGTGGTAGCGAGCCATAGAACGAGACAGACAGCAAAGGCGCTGAAATGTTTCATTGTTTTCTCCTGAGGCTAGGGGTTTTTCAATGCCGAGCGAAAGGCAATGGGTAACGTGAATTGCTGGAGCACTTGCGCTCGAACTGGCCGTCTGTTCACGCTTCCAGCGCAAGCTTGTATTACCGACTTCTCCTTTAACTTCAAAAGCGGCGGGAATTATACCCCGAATCGTGCTTTTTATGTGCGTCGAAAAAGACTTCTATCTGAGGCGCTGGCGATGGCCTTGATTTGGCTCACGCTAGGATTGGTCGCGGTGGACGGTGTCCATGGAGAAGGCGGGGAGGCAGACGGCGATGTATTCGGCGCCGCCTTCGTGAGGAGTGGAGTAACGGATCCATTCACCGGCGTGNNGGAGTCTGGCCGGGTTCGAGCCATCCGGCGGGGCTGCGCATGTGAGCGACGCTGCCGGAGGTGGTTTGGGAGTTGACACGTCCGATGTATTCGTCGATGAGCTTGGGTTTGTTGCCGGCGGATTGGATGCGGGTGGGTTGCGGGATTAGAGTGGGCATGGGTTGGGGCTCTCTGGAGTGCGACTGTTATTAAATCATGGGATGGAAAAGTGTGCCTCTGTGAAGTACCTCTGGGGCGGCTAAAGTATTCAATCATGGCTGGCGCTTGGCGCAGCGCTGAAGCGCTGCGCCAGCCAAAATCAGAACTCGCTCCAGTTAAGAGTTTGCTCGCTGCATCGTTTACAATCCTCGCTTATGTTCTATCGATCGGATAATCGTGTTGTGGATCAACTGCGGCCGGTGATCATCACTCCTGAATTTATTACCACGGCGGAGGGGTCGGTTCTCATTGAGGTGGGGAATACGCGGGTGATTTGTACGGCGTCGATTGAAGAGACGGTGCCGCAGTTTATGCGGAACACCGGTAAGGGATGGATTTCGAGCGAGTACGCGATGATTCCGCGGGCGACTTTGACGCGCACGCCGCGAGAAGTGTCGAAGGGGCGGCAGAGTGGTAGGACGCATGAGATTCAGCGGCTGATTGGGCGGTCGCTGCGCGCGGTGACTGATTTGGCGCGTCTGGGCGAGCGCACGGTCTGGATTGATTGCGATGTAATCCAGGCAGATGGCGGGACGCGAACGGCTTCGATTACGGGCGCGTTTGTGGCGCTGGGGCTGGCGCTGGAGAAATTGGTGGAGGCGGGGACGCTGACGTCGGTTCCGTTGAAGGATTTTGTGGCGGCGGTTAGTGTCGGGATTGTGGAAGGAGAAGTTTTGCTTGACCTCTGTTATGAGGAAGACTCGCGCGCCGATGTGGATATGAATTTTGTGATGACGGCCGGGTACAAGATGGTGGAAGTGCAGGCGACGGCGGAGAGGCAGGCATTCGATGAAGCGCAGTTTGCCAAGATGATGGCGTATGCGCGGCAGGGAGTGCAGGCGTTGATTGCCAGGCAGCAAGGGGTGCTGAGCGGATTGACGCTGCGGCGGTAGAAAGTTCTCGTATGGTGCGGACCAGTTTTCTGAATTTCGATGCTATAGAACCACGGCGGTAAGTAGCTTGCATTGTCAAATGTAAAAGAGCAGAGGTCCTCAGAGGCTCAAGCCCGAGCAGGGGAAAATCGCAGCACTGAAGCGCCGCGGCACCCAAATCACACCAACGAAAATCAGAGTCTGGCGCCGGCAGTGACGTAGCAAGCTACGTCTCTACAGGGAATCCTCCTACGCGATCCAGACCGTTTTGATGTTCATGAATTCGCGGATGCCGTTGGCGGCTAGTTCGCGGCCGTGGCCGGAGCTTTTGACGCCGCCGAAGGGGATGCGGGGATCGGAGGCGACCATTTTGTTGATGAAGACCATGCCGGATTCGAGCTCGTTGATGAAGCGTTCACGCTCGCGGTCGTCGGTGGTCCAGGCACTGGCGCCGAGGCCGAAGCGGCTGTCGTTAGCGAGCCGGATGGCTTCGTCGATATCTTTCACGCGGAACAGCGAGGCGACGGGACCAAAGAATTCTTCGCGATAGGCGGGAGATTCTTTCGGGATGTTGGTGAGGACGGTGGGGGCGTAGTAGTTGCCGGGAAGCTCCAAGGGATGGCCGCCGATTAGGAGTTTCGCGCCGGCTTTGACGGTTTTCTGGACGTCGGCATCAAGGGACCTCACAGCATCGGCGGTAGCGAGTGGGCCGAGTTCAGTTTTCTCGTCGAAGGGATCGCCTACGCGCAGGTTCTTCATGCGGTCGACGAACTTTTTTTCGAAGTCGGCGGCGATGGATTCGTGGACGATAAAACGCTTGGCAGCGATGCAGGACTGGCCATTGTTGATAACGCGAGCCTCGACGGCGGTGGCGACGGCGGCGTCGAGATTGGCGCTGGGCATGACGATGAAGGGGTCGCTGCCGCCGAGTTCGAGGACAACTTTCTTGATGCGCTTGGCGGCGGCGACTCCGACTTCGATGCCGGCCTGTTCGCTTCCGGTGAGCGTGGCGGCGACGACGCGTGGGTCGTTGAGGATGGCGTCGACTTGCTGGGAGCCGATGAGCAAGGTTTGGAAAGCGCCGGTGGGGAAGCCAGCTTCGAGGAAAATCTTTTCAATGGCGAGGGCACTTTGGGGCACGTTGGAGGCGTGCTTGAGGAGTCCGACGTTGCCGGCCATGAGCGCGGGAGCGGCGAAGCGGATCACCTGCCAGAAAGGGAAGTTCCACGGCATGACCGCGAGGATGGGGCCGATAGGACGGTAGCGGACAAAACTCTTTTTGGCGCCAGTTTCGATGACTTCGTCGCTGAGGATTGTTTCGGCGTTCTCAGCATAGTAGCGGCACGCGGTAGTGCATTTTACGGCCTCGGCGACGGCAGCTTTGTAGGGCTTGCCCATTTCGAGGGTCATGAGATGGGCGAACTTTTCTTTGTCGCGTTCGAGGATCTCGGCGGCCTTGTGCATGCGGCGAGCGCGTTCGGCGAAGGGAGTTTTGCGCTCGGCGTGGAAGGTGGTGACCGCCAGCTGGAGCTTTTGCTCTATCTCGGCGCTGGAAAGAGGTTGAAAGGTTTGGAGAGTTTCTCCAGTAGCGGGATTAATGGTGGCAATGGCCATGATGAGTCGTCCTTGGGAATTTGGTGTAAGAAGCTCTTGAAAGTCGCTCGCCTTATTGTCTGCCTGGACCACTGGCCAAGGGAAGCGCAGCGGTCATACCACTATACCATCGGTCGAATGCCTACTTTCCGGGCTGTTAGGATTTGCGCATGACAACTGAGATGGACTCGAAGACGCAGGCCGACCTGATCACCAGCGCTTCCGGTGGAATTGGATATGAACTGGTGAAGCTGTTTGCGCGGGATCGCTACAACCTGGTGCTGGTGGCTCGCAGCGGAGAGAAGCTGAATCAAGTTGCCGCCGAACTGAAGGGCACGTTTGGGGTTGCGGTGAAGACCATCGTGCTGGATTTAACTGCGGCGCCGGCCGCGAAGTTTTTGTTCGATCAGTTTGCAGCGCGAAGGAGTGGTAGTGGATGTTCTGGTGAACAACGCCGGGTTTGGTGAGTTTGCCGGTATGGCCGAGGAAGAAATTCTGGGGCAGATTCAGTTGAACGTTACGGCGCTCACCCAACTGACCGGGTTGCTTCTGCCGGCGATGCTGGCGCGGCGGAAAGATTATGAATGTGGCTTCGACGGCGGCCTTTCAGCCGGGGCCTTTGATGGCGGTGCATTACGCGACCAAGGCTTATGTGCTGTCATTCTCGGAAGCGCTGGCGAATGAGGTTGGGGGGGCGAGGGTGGTGGTGTGCGGTTTTGTCCCGGGAGCTACGGACACCGGTTTCCAGAGGCGCGCGGGGATGGAGAACTCGCGGCTGTTCAAGAAAATCGGGGCGATGAAATGTGGAGACGGTGGCTAGGGATGGATACCGGGGGCTGATGGCGGGGAAGACGGTGGTAATTTCCGGCCTGCAGAATTGGCTGGTGGTGGAGTTGGTGAGATTTGCTCCGAGGAAATGGGTGACGGCGGTTTCGCGGTGGGTGGCGGAGAAGGTCGAGTAGGGAATCGGCACAGATGCCGGCCTTTGTCCGGCGGACAGCCGAAGGCCCCGTCCCCACATTTGACACTTACTGGGTTGATTGGAGTTGTGAGGTTAGTTGATTAATGGCAGAGACGTCGAAGAAGTTAGATAGATCGGCGTGGCCCGCCAGGGTATCACGCTGTTTGCCTTCCACCAAAACTTTCACTTTAAGAATTCCGGGGATGTTGGCGGACAGCGTCTGGATGAGAGAGGCGACGGTGAGATCTTCGGCGAGCACGCCGGAACGGTGACCGTCGGCGAAGGCAGCGTTGACGTCGATGACGGCGAGGCCGGGATCGACGAGATAGACGCTGCGAATGTCGGAGCCCGGCGGCAGCGGGTGAGGTGAGGATTTATCGAGATAGAGGGCGATGAGGGCACGGAGCAATTCTTCGGCGCGCTGTTGACGGACTGACGGCATGGCAATTTGGGCAGACTGGGCACGGAGTATGCCGATGTCGTCGTAGGCGACGAACAAGGTCACGCGCTCGGTAGCTCCAGCGACGGGAGGGACCACAGGACGGGTGTCGACGGAAGCGACGGGAGTAGCAGCGGCGCGTCCGCGCATGTGCCAGGCATAAACGCTCATGCCTAGTACAGCCGCCAGGAGAATGGAGAGCGCGATAAAAAAGTGGCGTGGGATCATTGTCGTCGAATCATTGCTTGTCCAATCATGGTGCGGCTCCGAGTTGAGAGCGAATGGCAACGATACCGTTGGCCACGGCGCCGGCGATGAGCTGTTGATAATCGGGCGAATTGAGTGCAGAGACGTCGGAGGCGGGCGGGGCGACTTCGACGGCAATGGCAGCGGTGACGATGTTATTCAGCGGTCGGAGAGGAGCAGTGAGAGTGCGGACCGGGACCTGAATCCTTTTCAACATGCTGGCGATACTTGCGGCAGTGGCTTCACTGAGCGGGACTGAGGAAGACTGGGCGGTAGGCCAGGAGCGGAAGGGACCACGGTCCTCACTATCGGCGTAAGGAAGCATCGTGGTGTAGATGCGAACACCATGGCCGCTGGAAGCAGCATGCAGGGCGACGTAGATAGCAGCGTGGGTGGTGTTGGCGAAGAAGGCGCGATCGTCGAGGGAAAGGTTGGCGTCGGAGTCGCGGAGGACGAGGGTGGCGACGCCGCGGCTCTCGAGTTCCTGACGAAGCAGGCGAGCGAAGGCGAGGGTCACGTCTTTTTCGGCGATTGTGATGCTGAGGGCTTCGCCGCGGTCGGTGCCGCCGTGGCTAGCGTCCACGACTGCGAAATAGTGGCGGGGAACGGATAACAGACTTGGTGTCGGCGACTGCGCGCTCGGAGGGTTTTGCGGTGAGGGGGCGGCTGGCTTCGGGGTTGCGGTTGCCGCGGGTTGCGATTTCGCGGGAGCCAGAGTGATGGTGCGGCCATCGTTGCTGAAGCCTGCCATCAGAGGGACAGTAGTGGTCACGTTGATTTCGGCGGTGCCGTTGCTCTCCGAATAGGTGGCGGATGGAATGAGTTTGCTGGAGAAGGTGAGCGTGGGAGAAGCGGGCGCGGTGAGGGGTTCGTGATTGAAGGTCATGCGCACCTTGCCGGGTTCCGTAGCGACAGAGGGATTGACGGGCGCGGTGAAATGAAAAACCAGGTGCGAAGGATCGTCCGCGGCAACGGAGGCGGTGAAGTGGGTAGCGACGCTACCGATAAAGAGACGGCCGGAATCTTCGTGCAGAGTTACGGGACCTCCCAGGAAACGAGGGAGAAGGGAATTAAGGGAGGCGAGCGGGATGAGGCCGCGTCCGTTTTCAAGAATGAATCTTGCGGAGAGATCGGCGTCGCGTCCCTGGATGCGGGCGCGGTTTTTGTCGGCGGTAAATTCTCCGAGAACGTTGTTGTAGTGCAGACGCCAGCGTGGGCCATCGGACTTGGCGCTGACCGTGCCGAGGGGTTCAAGGAGTTCGAGCAATCCAACGTAGTCGCGGCCCTGGCGCTGCACGATGGGCAGGGAATAGTTTGCAGCGGTGGAGTAGATGGAAAGATGTTTTTCGGGAGGGGCTGCGGAGAGCGAGACGACGAGGAGCAGGAGGATGCCGACTCGGAACAGTAGGTGCACTGCCCCGCGGGCACGGGCATTCAAGCGAACCGGGAGTGGGCGAGGTTGCCGGCGGGGTGCCGGGCTTTGCCCGGTCGGACAGACGAGGGCGGCTCTCCCCACACGAGCGCAGGCCCGGTTAATCGAGGGCATAGACTGTCAATCCGCTGAGAAGCTTGGGGTAGAAGTCGGTGGATTTCTGGGGCATGACTTCGCCGGCAAACGCAATGTCTCGGACTTGCGTCACACGGCAGGGGTTCATGAGGAAAACAATGTTGGCACGAGGGCTCCCTTGTAGGTGCGAGAGGGCCTCTGCCGCGTCGCGGACGTAGGAGATGTTCTGCTGGTTGCGGATGGAATCTTCGGTGAGGTGTAAGACATTTTCCAACAAGACCTTATGCAACTGCACAACGTCGAGCGACTGCTGGCGGATGGATAGTCCATTGAAGACTTGCGCGGCGCTGGGGTTGGGATGGTGCAGGAGGAAGGATCGGTTGGGTGTGACGGCGAGGATGGTGGTTCCGGCGCGTCCGGACTTGCGAAGCATGGCGCTGGCGCGGGAAGCATCGAGCGAGGAGTCGACTTCTTCGATGTCGAAAAAGTTGCGGGCGGAATTACGGAAGGCTTTCTCGTCGAACAAGGGCAGGCTATGAACGACGCGATGTGTGGGCAGGATGAGGAGGGCGGGGCTGTTCATGTTGACGAAGGTCATCATGACGAACTCGTGGGGTGCGAGGCTCGGTTGAGCCGCGAGGGAGGGATCGGTGTCTCGGCGTTCGTTGCGATAGTTGAGCGCGGTTTCGTAACGGTGGTGGCCATCGGCGATGATGAGTTTCTTGTCGCTCATAGCGGAGCGGACAGAATCGATCAGGCGCGGATCGGAGACTTGCCACACACGATGGACGACTCCATATTCGTCGGTGACCGCGATATCGGGATCTGCGGGAGTGTCGAGCAGGGATTCTACCTGGCCAGAGTCCTCGTAAAGCATAAAAATCTGGCCAAAGTGGGCGCGGGTGGCGCGGAGCAGGTCGAGGCGATCGGCTTTAGGTTTGGCGAGGGTCTGTTCGTGGCGGAAGACGACACCGGCGGAATAATCCTCAATGCGGCCGAGGGCGATGAAGCCGCGGCGTTCCAGTTCTGTGCTGGAACCGGGAAGAATGAAGCGCTGAGAATAGGTGTATAGAGACGGAGGGGTGTCCTGGCGGAGGATGCCTTGCTGGCGCCAGTGGCGAAAGCTGGATGCGGCGCGGGAATATACATTATTTCCCGGATAGTCATTCGGTTCGTGGCGACCGAGGATGATGCGGACGAGGTTATACGGGCTGGCGGCGTAGTAGAGTTCCTGCAGGGCAGGAGTGATCTTGTCGTAAGGTTGGGTGACTGCCAGAGCTGGGGAGGTCCGTTGGGGATCGTAACGAAACGCGCGGAAGGGTTGAACGTCAGCCATGGAACCCTTTGATTGTAACAAGGTGGCGGCGGATTTCCGGCTTGGGGTTCACTGGATTGGAACGAATCGCCTGAAACGGGGCGTCCACTCTGGGATTGTCTCCAAGATTTGACAAAAATACCGCGGCCGCTTGAGGAAAGCTGTGATACTATCGCGGCCAAATGAGGTGCTTATGTCCTTCATGGATGAGCGCCGGTTATCTCGCCCTGTGGCCCGAGCTGGGAAGTCCGGTTTGATTCGACCCTGGAATCTGAGTCCCGTCCGGACGTGGACGATCCTGCGCGGTCCTTCTCTGCCTCTTCTGTTGTCTCTTTCGAGAGTCTTAGTGTTGATCGCGGTTTGCGCATGCTTCGGTGGGCCGGTGCTGGTCTTGGGGCAGACCGACGTGAACGACGTTCACGTGGTGCCGCGGCCCGTAGAAAAGGCCAAGACAGAAGAAGTGACTAAGGATAGCATCGTCTCTTCGTCTTTGAATACGCATATACGTCCCCTGAAGGTGAGCACGGATCTGGTACTGGTGCCGGTGACGATAACGGATCCGATGAACCGGCTGGTGACTGGGTTAGAGAAGGAGAACTTCCAGCTTTTTGAGGGCAGCTCGGGGCAGGAGATCAAGACGTTCTCCAGTGAGGATGCGCCGGTTTCGCTGGGGGTGATCTTCGATTCCAGCGGAAGCATGAGCAGCAAGATGGATCGGGCCAAGGATGCAGTGGTGGAGTTTTTCAAAACTGCCAACCCGCAGGATGAGTTCTTCATGATCACGTTCTCGGACGAACCGGAGGTGGTCAGCGATTTCACCACTTCGGTGGACGAGATTCAAGGCAAGCTGGTGTTCGCTGTGCCGCGAAGGCGGACTGCGCTGTTAGATGCGATTTATATGGGCGTCACCAAGATGAGGCAGGCGAAGTTTCCGAAGAAGGCGCTGCTGATCATTTCCGATGGAGGTGATAATCATAGCCGGTATACCGAGGGCGAAATCAAGGCGCTGGTGAAGGAAGCGGACGTGATGGTATATGCGATTGGCATTTACGACCGGTATTTTCCCACGGAAGAGGAGCGACTGGGTCCAGCGCTTTTAGGCGAGGTTGCGGAATTATCGGGTGGGCGGGCATTTACAGTGGAAAACCCTAACGATTTGGCCGATGTGGCTACGAAGATTGGAATCGAACTGCGCAATCAATATGTGCTAGGGTATCGTCCGCAGAACGGCTTGCGAGATGGCAAATGGCGTAAGATCAAGGTGAAGTTACTGCCGCCGAAAGGATTGCCGCCACTGCGAGTGTATGCCAGGACCGGATATTACGCTCCCGAACAATAGGGGTGCGAGTTACTTTGTTTTCCTGAAATGCGTCTTCGTGGCTCTGGTCGCGGTGCTGGCGCAGCCTATTGCCGGGCACGCCGGGCAGGACATTTCCCGGGTTCAATCCTCGCCAGTTCAATCTTCCCATGTTCAATCCGAGGCGGTTCAAAGTCCATCCCAGAAGTCTCAATCGGAGGCAGTTGCGGGGCCCTCGATCCAACAGCAGGAACCTCAGGACAACGGAACTTTTGTCATCCGCAAGGATGTGGATGAAGTGCTGTTGCACGCCACAGTGGTGGATGACAGGCAACGCATCGTGACCGATCTTGGCCGAAACGCTTTTACCGTGTTCGAAGATGGCAAACCGCAGACTATCGTGTCCTTCCATCATGAGGACATTCCGGTCGCGATGGGGATTGTGATTGATAACTCCGGATCGATGCGGGAAAAACGAGCCAAGGTGAACCAGGCAGCGCTGAATCTGGTGAGGTCGAGTAATCCGCAGGACGAAGTGTTTGTGGTGAATTTTAACGACGAATATTATCTCGATCAGGATTTCACTAACGATTTGCTGAAATTGAAAGAGGCGCTGGAGAAGATTGACGCCAGGGGCGGGACGGCACTTTACGAAGCGGTAGTGGCCTCCGCAGATCACCTGAAGAGGGATGCGAGGCTGGAGCGAAAAGTGTTGTTCGTGGTGACGGATGGAGAAGACAATGCCAGCCGGGAAAGTTTGGAGCAGGCGGTGAAGCAACTGCAGGAGGAAAATGGGCCGTCGGTGTATGCGATCGGAATTTTGGGGGATGAGGAGCATCCCAAGCGGGCCAGGCGGGCGCTGGAGATTATTGCGCAACGAACCGGAGGGCTGGCGTTTTTTCCGAAGACTCTGGATGAAGTGGATGAGATCAGCCGGCAAGTAGCGCACGACATCCGCAATCAGTACACGATTGGCTACAAGCCGACGAATCCGAAGGGCGCGGGGGGATTTCGCGCGATCCGCGTAGATGCCAAGGCGAAAGGGCACGGCAAGATGGTAGTGCGGACCAAGAGCGGATATTACGCGGGGACGCAGCCGGCGGCGGGAACGAAGTAAAACGTGTTTTATAGGGTTTTCGAGAACCTGCCGCAGACGTAACTTCGTTTTCAGGCTTTCGTTCCATTGACGAGTCCGGACCGTCCCCCTTACCCTGTAGCGTGCACCTGAAGAACTTTGAAGTTTCCCACCTCGGCGTCGCCGACGATATTACGGATCTGGTCGGCGGAACTCCCATGTTGCGGCTGAAGCGGTTGATTCCCGTCGGTTCGGCCGACATCTTTGCCAAACTTGAGTACTTGAATCCGGGTGGCAGCGTGAAGGATCGCGCGGCCATCGGGATTATCCGGCGGGCGGAACAGGAAGGGAAGCTTGCGCCCGGTGGAATTATTGTCGAAGCCACGGCGGGGAATACCGGAATCGGGTTGGCGCTGATCGGGGTCAATCGCGGATATAAGGTGAAGCTGTTTGTTCCGGAAAACTTCTCGCAGGAAAAAGTGATTATCATGCGAGCGTTGGGAGCGGAAGTGGATCGCACGCCGGACGAGGAGGGGATGCAGGGAGCGATCCGGCGCGCCAAAGAAGTTGTCGCTGGCGATAAGAGGGCGTTCATGGCGGGGCAGTTTGAGAACATGGCGAACCCCGACTATCACTACGAAACTACTGCGGTGGAAATCTTCGAGCAGATGGGCGGGAAAGTGGATGCCGTGGTTTTGGGCTGCGGCACGTGCGGAACGTTTACCGGTATCGCGCGCTACATGAAGGAGCATCTGCCGGGAGTGCGGGCGTACGCGGTGGAAACGCAGGGATCGATCCTGGCCGGCGGACAACCGGGGCCACATAAAGTGGAAGGGATTGGAGTGAGTTTCATCCCCAAGACGTTTGATAGCTCGGTGTGCGACGAAGTGATGATGGTGACGGATGAGGACGCGTTTGCGACGGTGAAGCGGTTGGCGGCGCAGGAAGGTGTGCTGGCAGGATCGAGCGGAGGGGCGGCGGTGTTCGCGGCTCTGGAAGTGGCGCGGCGGTTGGGCTCGGCGAGACGGGTGGCGACGATTATTCCGGATTCGGCGGAACGGTATTTATCGAAGAAGATTTTTGAGGGTGGGATATAGGGAAAGCACACGTGGTAGAAGTGTCTTGCGGTGCCGCTGGGTGGCGCTGGCGGCCAAGGGGTCCTTCGCTCCGCTCAGGATGACAAAGCTAAGGTGGGAATGAAAAAAAACCGACAGGCTGGGTTCGCGACTCGCGCGATTCACGATGGGCAGCAGCCCGATCCTTTGACCGGCGCGGTCAATGTGCCCATTTATCTGACGTCCACTTATGTTCAGCAAGGGATTGGGGAGCATAAGGGTTACGAATATTCTCGGGTGTCGAATCCTACGCGAGATCGACTTGAGGAGAATTTGGCGTCGCTGGAAGGCGGTGTTGCGGCGCGTGTATTTGGCAGCGGAATGGCAGCGATCAACGCGATCGCCAGCATGCTGAAGTCGGGCGACCATGTGGTGTGTGGGGACGATTTGTATGGAGGGACGCCGCGGCTGTTTAACCAAGTGCTGACTGGGTTCGGACTGGACTTTTCTTATGTAGATACTTCGGATGCAGAGAACGTAGAGCGAGCGATCCGAAAGAATACGCGAATGGTCCACGTCGAGACGCCGACCAATCCGCTGATGCGGTTGAGCGATCTGCCGGCGATCAGCCAGATTTGCCGGCGCAAGAAAGTTGAGCTGGTGGTGGATAACACATTCATGTCTCCCTACTTTCAGCAACCGCTGGCGCTGGGCGCGGACATGGTGGTGCACTCGACCACAAAATTTCTGAATGGGCACAGCGACGGGCTGGGCGGTGTGGTGGTGTGCAGCAAGCCGGAGCAGGCCGAGAAGCTTGCGTTTTTGCAGAAGGCGGCGGGGGCGATACTTTCTCCGTTTGAATGCTGGCTGGTGCTGCGCGGAGTGAAGACGCTGGCGGCGCGGATGGAGGTGCACGACCGCAATGGGCGTGCTGTGGCGGAATTTCTGGCGAAGCATAAGAAGGTCAGAAAAGTTTTTTATCCTGGGCTGGTGGATCATCCGCAATATGAGTTAGCGAAGCTACAGATGAGCGGCTTTGGAGCGATGATCACGTTTGAGACGGGGTCGCTGAAGAATGCCAACAAGATGCTGAAGAAATTGCGCGTGTGTTCATTGGGGGAATCGCTGGGAGGAGTGGAGACGCTGATCTCGCATCCGGCGACGATGACGCATGCGGCACTGGGTGAAAAAGGGCGCAAAGCGATTGGGATCACGGATGGAATGGTCAGGATTTCTGTGGGGATTGAGGATTTGCAGGACATTCTGGACGATCTGGAGTTCGGGCTGGCTGCGATATAAGAATTTCCTGGCCACGGATTTGCACGGATCAGATCATTCTAACTAGCCAAGGGCTTCG
>PLHQ01000212.1 GCA_003138975.1 Acidobacteriaceae bacterium
TTGTTCTCGTTCGAGCGGGTTGCGGCCGCCTTATTCTCGGTTGCCTTGTTTTCAGCTGCCTTACTCTCGGCGGCTTTGCTATCAGCGGCCTTATTCTCGGTGGCAGGAGCTTTGTAAGGTGCTCCCGCCTGCTTGGCCGCTACCACCCCCTGACCGCTAAGCTCCCCAGGTTTCGCAGTGGCAGCGATTGCCGGCCGCCCGTGGTTCACGGAGGCCAGGAGCCCGTGGTTGGTACTGGCAGCGTGCACATGCTGGGTCTGGAGCTCCGTTGGCGGCCGGTGTTGCTCGTGTGCCGCAGTCTCTTCCGCTGCAGTTGGGCGGGCGTTAATTCCACCATTGCCGCCGTTATAGCTGACATGGTTGATCGTGGTGTTGTTGATTACGGTTTTGTTGTAAACATTGTGAATGTTCGTGACGTTCACGTTATTCACCGAACGGTTGTAGTAGAAGGCTCCGTTGTTCCAATATCCACCTCCATAGCCGACGCCACCATAGCCGAAGCCGTAGTTGACGCCACCGTAGAAGCCGACCTGCGCACCCCAGTAGCCTTCATTCCAGGCGAAAGCGTTGCCGCCCCAACCCCAATAACCGGGGGTCCAGAGCAAGCCAACGGTGGGCGGCTCGACCCACGTGCCCGGCACCCAGAAGTAGCCTTCATCGCCGTAAGCCCAGTAGCCTGGCGTCCACAAGTAACCGTCGGCGGGCGCCATGGGTTGCTCGTACACCGGGAGCGCGGGCGGAGCGAGCGTGATGGACACGCCGAACTGCGCGAACGAGGCGGCCGGTATGGCCAATATCAGAACTGCTAGCAGCAGTAAACGAATGTTATGCATCTTGAACCACCTTGCCAGATCATCCTTCGATTGCCCGGTCCTACCTTGCTGCAGCGGGCTGCGTGGATTGAGAGGCCTCGCGTCATCTGCAAGGATTCCATGGATGCACTGCCAAATCTGTGCACTTTGGATCAGTTTTCGGAAATGTCGCATTCAACGTTTTGAATCGATTTTCCAGGGATATCCTTGCTGGCGCCGGAAAGAAAGCGGCGCGGGCCTAGAGACTAGACCCACGCCGATAAAAGTTAAGCTGGTTGCGTCCTAGGCCGCACCGGATGGGGCCGCTATTCCATGACGCTGAGTTCAATGTTAACGCCGGGATACATCGGGTTGCACAGGTAATACACGCCGCCAATGTCGATGACATAAACGTCTTGCGTGTAGAGCCAGTTGCTTGGCCACGCACCAACAAACCCGAACGAATAGCCACCGTATTGGAAGCGGCGATTACTGTAATCGCCTTGGTTCACACGAAACGTGTGTCCCTGTCCAAAGTTGGCCTTGTAACGGTCGTCGGGAATGCGGCCGCCGCTGGCACGCTGCGCCGGCTCTGCGGGCTTAGCCTGCTGTGCGTTTTTCTCTTCTGGCTTGGTGTTTTTCTCCTGCTGCGCGTTCTTCTCTGCCGGCTTGGCGTTCTTGTCCTCTTGCTTTGCGGGTTTTTCTGGTTGTGCCTTTTTCTCGTCCTGGGCAGGCTGGACTTTCTGTTCGTCCTGCTGGTCGTGCTGCTCCTGCTGTGCGTATGCCGGAGCCGCTGCTCCGAGAGTCAAAGACAGAACTGCTGTGCTGATCACTCCTATTAGCTTCATGGGTGTTGCCTCCATTGTCGATCGATTCGTTACGCTTGCTTTACTGCAAGTTTCCTGTGGTTGCATTGACTGGGCTGCCGATCGCGTCACCAGACACGAGAAGTTCCACTCTCCGGTTTTGCTGCCGGCCGGCGGAGTTGTCGTTGGAGGCTACCGGCAAAGTGTTGCCGAAACCTCTCGAGGAAACGGAATTGGGTCCCACGCCTTGTTGCACGAGATAATCGCGCACCGAGCCGGCACGATTCTCGGACAAAGTCTGATTCATGGCATCTCCGCCCACGTTGTCCGTGTAGCCGCCGACTTCAATGTTGAGTCCGGGGTACGCAAGCAGAATTCCTGCTACCTTCGCTAACTTCTCTCGTGCACCCGGCTTCAACGAGTACTTCCCGGTGTCAAACAATACGTCCGACATGCTTACGATCAGCCCACGCGCGCTATCGCGAGTCTGGAGAATAGAATTCAGCTGCTCGGATAACTTCGCACGCATGGCGGCCTTGTCAGTCTCTGCTTGTTGCTGGCCCAACTGAGCCTGCTGCGCAGCCAGGCGGGATTGTTCCGCATCAGCCTGAGCCGCAGAAAGGGCAGTCGCTGACGAAGCCTGGTTGTCCGCCATGTCTGATCTAGCCTGCGCCGTCGCAGCTTGTGCATCGGCAGCGTCGTTCCGTGCCCTGGCCGCCTCAGATTCTGCCTGGGCTTTTGCAGCTTGAGCTTGCGCTGCGTCGGACTGAGCTTGCTCGTTCTGCCGAATTGCGTAATCAGCCTGGCCTTGCGCCCTGGCTTGCGCATCTGCTGAATCCTGACGTTCATTCGCCAGGCGTACGTCGTCCATTTTCTTGACTGCGATGGCACGTGCATCTTCAGCAGTCTGCACTGCCTCGCGGGAAACTGCGATCAACGGCTTTTTATCGATGTGCTTGTCGGTGGCATAGCCATCCGCATTGTTCATTAATCGGACAGCGTGTTGGTAACTGTCGTGAGCGTAGGTCTCGGCACCCTCGGATTGAGCGATGCGCAGGGCGTTACGCGCCTCGAAAAACTCCAACGGCAACTTGGCATTCAACACAACCGGATCAAACTTGTACCCAGTGGGAATGTAGCCGCCTCGTTCCATCAATTCGTACTTTGCATTCACCGCCTCGGTTGTTCCCTTCGTGTCGTCGCGAACCACGTTCTCGAGCACTACCGCATTGCTGGGCTGACGCACTGCGTAGTAGGGTTCCGCGGTAACAATCAGAGCAAATGCCTGAAGGTCCGTGGTCACGTGAAGCTTGCTGCGATGGTTGCCGCCTAGTAACACCTCGCCCAGGTTCACGGCACGGCCTTCGGGCGAAATCGCCCATAACACATAGGTCAGGTATTCATTGCCGAACGTTGTCGGCTTCTGCAGATTTCCAAACTCGGCATCGATCTCAATCGATCCCCGCTTGCTGTTCACCTGCGCTTCACCATCCGCCGCAGGCATCAAGTCCGTGCCCGCAAAATCCAGTTTCGATGATCCGCTGCGGTGCTCGTAGTTGACCGCTTGCACACTACGGCTGATGACGGTTACGCGGAACGTGGGGGTTGGACTCATATGCTCGACGTCATCGGTTGTTTGAGAGTTGGTCTGAGCTCCTGCGGGAAAACTCAGTACGATAATTGCGACGAACAGAAGCGTTTTCTTCACACGATCTCCTTGTGGCAAGTATCTGCCATATTGCTTTGTATCGAAGCTGGTCTATTATTTATATTTGTGACCGTTTTCTTTACGTTCCAATGCGAACATGGGACAAAGAATGGAACATCCCGAAAACATTCAGCAGCCAAAGGACGACGGCTATGACCACGACGCCGTTCAAAATTGACTTGATGGATGACTGCATGGGGATGAAGCGATTCACCAGCCACAGGAGGACACCCACCACGATAAGAACTTCCAGGAGTTGAATTAAGGGCATGATCTTTGACCTTTCTTCGTTTTTTGCGGCGAACGCCTCTCATCCGCCTGAGGTGCTGCGCTAGTTTCGATGTTCAAGAACTCTTTAGGGGCGGAATCGTGTCCGCCGCAGGTTCGCAGGGGACACGCCCACAAGAAATGCCGATTGGCTGGATGTGGTCGCTTCGCCTTAATTCATCACGACCGGCCCGCAGCAACCTTAGGATGAAAGCTACGAATCAGCGTCCGCAGCTCCGTCTACACACTCAGGAGAATAAAGAATGACAGGTGCAGACTCTCGTGTCTGAGCAAGATAGCTCACTTGCGGAGATTAACCACGCAGTGACGACACTCCAAGGCAAACTGGATGATCCACAGACGTGAAACAGCTATTTGAACAATTGGCCGATGTTCCCACACCGGCAAGACGGACTCCGCATGAACTTGGGAATCGCGCGGGCGACGGTAAGGGCTGAAGGGGAGTTAAGATATTGCGGTCTGTCGAAAAGCGATGATGAGCCGCCGCCGCACATTGATTTTCTCTGCGCTCGAATGGCAAATGACCGCAGCCCCTGTATTAGCCCCAGTGACCCAACTCTTGATGTCCGAAATTGAACAATCGTTTTCGCTTGGAAGGAGAGGGCTTTTTCAACATTGACTGTGAAAAAAGCCGGTGGCAAGAGTCTTGAAACTCAGAACCACTGTGCTCTTAAGCTGTTTGCACCAAAACTGATTCATGAATCCCAGAACTGTTCAAATTTGCACAGCTTGCCCCGGATCCTTCCAGAAGACAACCATTACTCGTGGAGCACGATGTCGAGCAGCGAACTGTGAACTTCCAACCCACCGTTATAGTCAATAAGGCCCAGCTGCCGGAACCGATTCATAAAGAAGTTAATTCGAGCTCGGGTCGTACCGACCATTTCCGCCAAAGTTTCCTGGCTTATTTTCGGAATCACATTCTCCGTTCTCCCTTCCTTTCCGAAGCGGGCCAGCAGCAGAAGAGTCCGGGCCAACCGCTTCTCAGCCGAGTTGAAGAGCTGATCAACCAAATCCTCCTGAGTTTGGTTATAGCGGCGAACGAGATATGCGACTAAAAGATCTGAAAACGCATGCTCACGGTGAAGTACGTGCAGCATCGCGTCCTTTTCAATTCTTAGGACAAAACAATCTGTAACAGCGATGGCAGAGGCGACGCGCAGAGGCTGGTCAGAGGCAATACACCCCTCACCCATGAAATCCCCTTCTCCTAGCAAGGCGATGGTAGCCTCTTTGCCCCGCGCAGATAGGACCGTGAGTTTTGCTCGACCTGTTTGAATATAGAAAACAGCATCACTCGGTTCGCCTTGTTTGAAGATCGCTTTGTTCTTCGGATATTGCAGGATTGTTCTTCCCAATCCGGTTTGGGCGAGGAATGTCTTCGGATCAAATGTCCGTGCTTTGCCAGATGACATACAAAGCTCCGCACGGGAAACCCCGATGTGAGAATCGTGCACCCGCCAGCTACAAAAAGCAATACAAAATAATGCTTGTTACGAAATCCGAACAAAAAACTTCCCTGCCTTGTGCCAAAAACTGGGGTCCGCGACCAGAAGTCGAACAGCTCAGTTAGATCTCTACGGCGAATGCTGGCCGAAAGAACCAATCGCGTTAATGGCCTTGCACCTAATACTGTGCACTTTTGAACAGACAGACTCGAGGCCTTCCGCTACCCTTTCGGAAAAGCTAAAGTACAACCTTCCTAAAAGGCAGAAAGAAGTACTGGGATGCCTAGAATCTTACTGGCAGAAGACGACGACGCTGTCAGGGATATGTTACGGACAGTACTGGAACGTGATGGCTTCGACGTAGTCGCCGTCGCAAGCGTGCGCGAAGCGCTCGGCCGCATCGCTTCAGAAGATTTTGACGCACTTCTCTCTGACCTGCACATGCCGCATGCCGGTGACGGGTTTACGGTCGTCAGTGCTATGCGACACACGCACCCGGAGGCAGTAACGCTGGTGCTCAGCGGGTACCCGGAGCTCGACGAAGCGCTGTCCGCCATCCGCTTGCAGGCTGACGAAGTCCTTGTCAAACCAATCGAAATGTCCGTACTCCGAGAATGTATTCACCGGAAACTCGCTAACCCCGTACACCACCGACCGCTGCCCACACAAACTGTGGCCTCCATCCTGGAGCATAACCTCGATGCGACGATTCAGGACTGGATGGCGCTGGTGGAGCACGACGAAGAGCTGACTTGTATCCCGTTGAGTTTTCAGGACCGCACCGGTCATCTTCCCAATCTCATCGCTGATCTGATTTTCCGCTTACGCCTCCCTCAAACTGACAAAGCAGACATCTCCATCCCAGCACGCCAGCACGGAGATCTACGCCGTCAACAAGGCTACACTGCGGCGATGGTGGTCGAAGAATCGCGAATCCTGCAGGTTAGTATCTTTAACACCCTACAAAAGAATCTAGATAGAGTGGATTTCAGCAGGGTACTGCACGACGTAATTACCATCGCGGACGAAGTGGACTCGCAATTGAAGCAGGCCGTGCTCAGCTATGTCGAACCCGGCCGGGCTGCCATGTCGGCGGCCTAGAACACCGAAATCAAACGGCNNGATTTCACTCGTGACAAGTGAGGGTAACTTTAGTTCGGAGTCATACCGGAATAAGCGACTACACTTGAAGCTATGAGACATTACACCGTCAAAATGATGAACGGGTTTAGCGCGTTCAAGTGTCCACTTTGTAAACACTCCGTCACCACACAGGAGTTCAGCAGCCAGAATGGCAACTGCCGTACTCAAGCGGCTAGGGCAATGAACGAGCACGCCACGGCTGCACATGGCCGCCCCATACCCATGTCACCGCGTGATGCGCAAATGTGGCATGCCCATTAAACGCGCAATTCGCCAGAAGCAATGAAAGGCAGTGCGGTATGACACCCGAAACGTATTACACAATCCGGCGCACTCAGTCGCCCTGCGGATCTCGCTCGGCAGTGGTCTTCGAGCTCACTTACCGGCGCGTGTGGCGTCCGGAACTCAGCGATGAAGGTCAGTGGTGCGACTTTTTGGTTGAACAGAAGGAAGTTGAGGCAGGCCAATTCCCCGCCTTGTTGACTACATAGGACTGCCCGCCGTTGTTCGGAATTGCTCATCTCTTAGAGAAAGGAATTACAAGGTGGTCCGGCTTCGGAAAATCTTATTCTCTGGGCACGCGAATCAATCGGGTGATAACCCAGCACGAGAAAACGTCATTTTCTGTCGCTTCCTGTCGTAATATCGATAGCACTCATTCACCGCATCGTGTGCGCAATCACCTGATGTCTTGTTCAACCGTTTTGGGTTTCAACGGCTTGACTCCTGATTCCACATAATGTGCGTAACTTGGTGAGAACAGGTCTTGAAAGAGGCCACCTTCAGGATGGGCCGCAAGCGATCACCGGAACCGAGGTGAAATTGTGAAATTTGCCTCTTGTCAGTATTCAACGAAAATGGACTTGCAGACTTGCAGACCGGTCAAAATTGACCAGCCTGTTGCCGAGCAGCGGTGCATGATGCGGCTATGAGAGCCAAGCAGGAACAAGCCCTGTCCGTTCGTTGCCCCACTTGTGGCGCCAAGCCGGGAGAGAAGTGTGAGCTTAGCACTGGCCAACCCCGCACATCGCCGCATCGAGACCGACGCTTAGAAGCTTCGGAAAAGTAACTGGTCAGCAAAACCGATCTGGCTAACCCTGGAATGCAGCTTAGATCAGCGAAACCGTATTCAATATAATCAAGCCGGCTTCGGTTCCGTGCATCAAGTCTGCCCACGACACAACAATTGCAGACTCAAGGACTTGGTCAAGACTCTGATTCCCGTTAAGCGCCATAGGTTTTTCCTCCGACTGGGGAAGTGCGGAAGTGCGCTCAGCCTTTAGC
>PLHQ01000082.1 GCA_003138975.1 Acidobacteriaceae bacterium
GACCTCAATGCCGACAACCGCGGAATCACGATCCGCAAATCCAGCGCTGAGCGCAGGCATTCGCAAGCGCTTTGCTTCTACGGAGCGCGAGTTCTCGCTCGACGTGGAATTCAACGCCGGACCCGGATTCACCATCCTGTTCGGCCCCTCGGGCGCGGGAAAAACTACATTGCTCGACTGCGTGGCGGGGCTGGCCACTCCGGATGCGGGACGGATTTCCATTGGCGAACGCATTTTGTTCGACGCGAACACTTCCGTCCAAGTNNCGCATCTGACGGTCGAACAAAATACAGAATATGGCCTGGCGCATCTGCCGCGCTCTGCCAGAAAGCAACGAGCCACAGCGATGCTGCAGGAGTTCCGCATCGACCATCTGCGCCAGCAGCTCCCAGCGAAAATCTCAGGCGGAGAACGCCAGCGCGTCGCTCTCGCCCGAGCTCTAGTGACTGACCCGTGCATACTTCTCCTCGACGAACCTCTCGCCGCTCTGGACGCATCGACCAAGGCAAGAATCATCGACGATCTCCGCCGCTGGAATCAGGTTCACCGCATCCCGATTCTGTATGTCACGCATAGCCGCGAGGAAGTAACGGCCCTGGGCGAACGTGTGCTGGTGATGGATCAGGGCCGCATCATAGCGCAGGGCACGCCGCACGAGGTGCTGCGCGCTCCACTTCAGGAGACCGTGGCGCAGCTCGCCGGTTTTGAAAATATCTTCGATGCCATCGTGGAGTCTGTACACGAAGACCGAGGAACGATGACCTGCCGTTTGCCGGGTGAGACGGGAAGCAGTGTTCTTCTGGAGACGCCTCTGATTCGCGCCGAAGCAGGGTCGCGGCTGCGAGTGGGAATTCGTGCCGGCGACATCCTGCTGGCAATTGCAAAGCCGGTAGGGCTCAGCGCCCGTAACGTAATTGCCGGGCGGCTGGTTTCTCTGGAGAGGCGCGACATGATTATTTCTGCTCGCGTAGATTGCGGCGTGGAGATGGAAGTCTACCTGACTCTTGCCGCGCGTGACGCGTTGCAACTGGAAGCTGACCGTGAGGTTTGGTTGGTGATCAAAACCCACTCCTGCCATTTAATGAAGAAGTAAAAAGTTAGAATGCAGAAGTCTAATTCCTACTTCTGCCTTCTCACTTCTGCATTCTGCATTTCGCTTTGCTCCATTTCGATCACAGCGATCCACTGGCCCTTGCGCCGTTCTGAAAAGACGATGTTGCCGCCGAGAATTTGCGCCGCGGCAGCTGGCGGCACATCTCGGTGAAAGCCAAAAAAGCGAGTCTTCCATTCTGTCCAAGTCTGCCAGTGATCCCAGCGCGCAGGGGCAGGCTCGTACTTCGTCGAGAAAACCAGGGCAACTTCATAGTTCGAACGAAAGTCAGCTGCGGAGAGCACTTCGTCCAGAGAGAAGTCCTCAATGCGCACCACGCGCATCGGCCGCGTAGTATAGCCGAGCCATGGCCTCGTCAACTCATCGGATGCTGGCCAAGCCGTAAGCACGCGAGCCATGGGATAACGAGCTTCCAGGAACTGCTCTCCATCCTCATGCAGGACAATGTAATCCCGATAGGCGAGGTTATCCTCAGGCGAAAATCCATAAGGAGGATTCCAGAACCATGCCACCACGAACGCCAGCGCAACACAGGCTACGGCCGCGCGCCAAAAACGCAGTCTGCGCCACAGCGTTGAGATGGAAAGGATGATTACCAGAGGAACCACCGGAAGCATATAGCGAGCGAGCACCGCGCCTCCGATCAACGCCATCGCCACCACATAAGTCAGGACGACGACGTAGAAAATCATCTGCACGGGAAGGCGGATCCGCCGCCGCTCCAAACCCGAATCGCGTTGCGGCGGCAGCATCCACATCGCAAGTAGCGTCGCCAGCGTCAAAACCCACAGGTGAAGATAGCCGCTGGCTTGCCACACCCGCATGGCCAGTGCCAGAAGAATGCGGGTCGGGCTCAGCGTCGCAGCCACGTTGTAGCGGAAGAACTCCGGATTGCCGAAAACGTATCCCGTGTGCTTGTAGTGATAGAGATACCAGAGAGCCAGCGGCAATGCCGGAAGCAATAGCGAGGCGATGCGCCGCGCAGACCCGCTGTTTGATGTCGAATTACTTCGCGCATCTTCGCCATGCAGCCACAATCTACGCAGAGAGGCCTTCCGCGCGGGCAGTCCAATCATCTCCCATCCCGCAAGCGCAACCGGAGCGAGAATGGCGGTCTCCTTCGCCAACGCGGCGAGCGCGAACCACACTGCTGTTGCTACCGTCTGTCCTTCAACGTAAGCCGCGAGGCCCCAGAAAATAAGTCCCGCCGCCGTCAAATCGACATGAGCCAGGGAGCTTTGCGCGAAGAACACCGGATACAGCGCAGTGCACAGCGTAGCCGCAATCGCAACCCGTGTATTGGCCACTCGTTCGGCCAAGCGAAACACTCCCAGAAGTGAAAAGGCGGACAGCACCAGCACGGCTGTTCGCGTCACCAGAGGAGTGTAACCGACGGCTTTCCACCAGAGTGCCAGCCATGCCATCACCAGCGGGGGATGCGCATTCGAAACCGACGAACGCGGAATGAAACTTGCTGTTAGCAGGATGTCGCGCGCGGCTGGAACGTAGTATCCGGCTTCGTCCCAGAAGTACGGTAACCGCAGCAGAGGCGCATGCGGCAGAAAAACAAATATAAAGATGACCGCAAATACCAGGGCTGGGTAAGTGCGTGACCATTGCACCTGATCGCCTCGGGGTTCTAGGGCAGCCGGTTCTAGTGAACTTGGCTTCAGTGCACCTGTCCTCCGGGGCTCATCCGCGGATCCAGTTTGATTTCGCCGAAGGCCGTCTCGTAGCCGGAGACGTTCTGCTGCAGCAGCCCGAGCAGAGCCTTGGCTTGTTGCGGGCTCAAGTAGATGCCCTGAAAGTTGCGAATCTCGACTTGGGTTTCGCTCTGCTGTTGCACAGTGCCAAAGACGAGGAAGAAATCCCACACATTCACTCGCATCTGCACACTGTTGGCATAGGCTTCCCGATACTCGGTCGCATTGGTCAGCTTGACATTGGGTTGTGGCGGAACACTCATAGGAAAGCAGTGTAATGACTTTAGGGGTAGAAAGGAAAGACGGAGAGGGTCAAATACCCGCGCCGTTGCGAGACTGTTCTGCGGTCTCTGTCGCTAAGGGTCAACCTGACAAAAATTGTCGATCCGCCTGCAAGTTTCTGGCTAAGCGCCTTCGAATCGACTGCCGCGAAAGGTCATGGTCCGAAGCTACTTTGCTGAAACAAAAGGAGTTGTAGGATGTCATTACAGGTGTCATCTGGCGTTCAAAATGCGAGAGTCGGTAAGGTTTACGAATAGAATTTTGCGAGTTACTCTATGACCCACAAGCCTGAAGACGCGGCCATCGAAGAAGAGATTATTCTCCCGGAAAACCTTCTCCCTTTAGGATCTGTTTTGGGCGAAGGCGTCACGCCTCTGGACGTCAGCATGGTTCTAGCCAAAGTGTTTCACGTGCAATATGCCGAAGTCGCTCTGCTGCGACTGGAAGGGGGTCTGCTCAAGTTTGTTTTTCCTGAGCATCTCCGCACCACCGGCGCGATTCCGATTTCCAGCAAGGCCGTCGCGGCCCACACTGCGTTAAGCAAGAAGGCCGAGATCTTCAATAATTTCGCCCGCGTAAAACACGCTAGTATCTTCGAGACCATCAAGCCGGTCGGATCCGAAGAAGAAGCTCCGGCGCCTCCCGCGCCCATTCAGAAGCTGATGTCCGTACCGATTCTGGATCACCATTCGACCGTGCTGGGCGTCCTCCAGATCTCGCGGAAAGGGGTGGATCCGCGCTTTACTCAGGACTTCAGCCGCGAAGACTTGCACGACCTCGAACTCGCAGCCGGACTGCTGGCCGGTTCACCCGTGATGCTGGCTAATTGAATCTGCGAAGAATCGCGGTGCGTGTCATGATCCAGGATTGATTGGTAGGAAAAGGGTGACTCGAGCCCCCACGGTTTTATCCACCAGATCCTAA
>PLHQ01000056.1 GCA_003138975.1 Acidobacteriaceae bacterium
TCGACCATTTGGTTTACCTGCCTAGAGGCGACACCGCTCTGACCCGGCGTGCTCGGAAGCACAGCGCACTTTCCGCCGTGGTGGTTCGCTTTAGCAGGGCTCGCAAGCGCTACGAACGCCAGGGAGTGCTGGTCGAAGAATCTGCGCTGGAGCAGGCCGAGGCAGAATGCTCGGCCGATGCTGACCAGCGCAATGTCCGGCGCGAGCGTGCCGAGATCTATCGCGATAAACGGGATCAGGTTCTGGCGATGCGAATGGCTGAATCGATTCGGCAGATGTTTCCAGGCTGCCCGCCTGAGGAGGCGCGGGCCATCGCAGCACATACGTCGGTTCGGGGCAGCGGCCGAGTGGGTCGAACCGCCTCCGGGCGAGCACTGGAGGAAGAAGCGTTACGAGCGGCGGTGGTGGCATCCATCCGCCACAGGCATACGAAATACGATCGCCTTCTTATGAAGGGACTTGGCCGCATGGATGCCCGAGACACAGTTCGCGACGACATTGATCGTGTGCTTGAAAGCTGGCGTCGCGCTCCTGGTTAGCGCCGGCACTGTGCTCCGGAGATGGGACACCGGACGTCTTCAGGTGGGGGTTGGGCCCTTTCAGGCGATTGCATCCATCCCTGCTAAGAATTCGATGAAAGAACGGATCGACTTCAGCTTGTCCTCCCGCAATCCGCACAGCTCCTGCTCGCTGCGTCACCTTTCGTGCAAGAGTCTCCTCGGTGATCAACACCGGCAAGCGCTCGTACTCTCCCATTTCATGGATTAGAGTTTTGAGCAGATGCACGTCAGTCCGAACAGCAGGCCAAATCAAAAGCATCGAACCTCCAGAGGGTGTTCCCAACGAAGCTGTGACCAATATATGGAACCAATTGTTGTGGAGTGGACACGACATCGAGGTCCTCCGGAGTGGGTCAGAAGGGCTTCGGAGTTCCTTGAATGCTGTCTGTACGATTGTGGTCGGATCACGCTAGTGCTTTTTCGGAGGCGCGCCCTTGGTGAGCAGAGTGGGGCGGAACAGAGGATTGGGGCGCGCGTTCGAAAAAGCCGTCAGAAGGAAGCCGCTGGCGCGGCGGACGCGGGCCTTATGCAAATTGGATGGAGCAAAGGAGAGGTGTTGAAGTTGGCGGGAGTCGGTACGGAAGCGGAGGAGGGGGCACGCAAAGGTGTGGGAGCGAGAATCGATGGTTGAAATCGGTGTGATAGAGGGTGCGAAGTAGGGATCGAGTCAGGAGCAGGGCAGACGCGGGCGGAGCGCGGTGAACCGTGCGGAGTTTTCGAGTTGTGGGAGAGCTGTTTCATGCCGCAGTAGTGGCCGACAGTGGTGGAGAACGTAGTTGGATTTGAGCAGCGGTAAGTCGTTCGATGACCTCCATGGGTCCACCACACTCGGGACAGCGCCAAAGAGGGTCCGATTCCTGGGTGGAGGTTTCCGGTTCGATCTGCGCTGGAACTGCGCCCCGTGCTGCGAAGCATAGCGGCAGTAGTGTAGCGCGTCGGCAGTTGGCGAGGAAGCCGAAGTGGCGGATACGAACGAAGCCCTTGGGAAGCAGATGCATGCCACAACCGAAATGCCACTGCCCGTCACTCGAAAAGAGTTGGCTGGGCGGCCGTTTTCTCGGCCTCTCGAAAGTTGCTCAGACCGACGCCAACCAGTCGGTAACGCTCATTCGGACCAAGGTCCACTTTTTCTCGCAGCTTCAAGACAATGTCCGTCAATTCCTCGCAGGAAGAAGGAGGAAAATCTGGCGTATGACTGCGCGTGAGGATCTTAAATTCGCTTGTCTTCAGTTTGAGGACCACTGTGCGTGCCAGGCGTGATTCTTTGCGCGATGCAGACCAAAGCTTTTCCACCAGGTGCCGGATCATGGGCTCGGTTTCCGCCAAAAGAACGTCTTGCTCAAAAGTGTCCTCGACGGAGATCGATTTCGTGGGCCGGTCCGGGACGACTGCACTGTCGTCGACACCGCGGGCGAGTTCGTGCAGGCGGAGACCATACCGGCCGAAGTGCTTTTCGAGCAGGGACAATTCCAATTTTCGCAAATCACCTACAGTCTGCATTCCAAGCTTCGCCAGCTTGTCTCCTGTAACTTTGCCGACTCCCGGCAGGCGTCCGACCGGAAGCGGCAGGAGAAACGAATCGATATCCTCGGGCTGGATGACAAAGAGCCCATCCGGTTTGCGCCAATCAGAAGCGAGTTTTGCCAGAAATTTGTTAGGCGCTACGCCCGCAGAGGCGGTCAAACTCAACTCCTGGCGGATTTGATCACGAATTGTGCGGGCCACCAAGGTGGCGGTTGGCAGGCTCGTCTTGTTCTCTGTGACATCTAGATACGCTTCGTCGAGCGACAGTGGCTCGATGAGATCAGTGTGGCGTTTGAAGATCTCCCCCACACTGCGAGAGACAGCCCGGTACCGTGTAAAATCCGGCGCGACGAATATTGCCTCAGGACACAAGCGTTCGGCACGCACTGCCGGCATCGCTGAACGAACCCCGAACTTCCTGGCCTCGTACGACGCTGCGCAGACGACGGAGCGGTTGCCTTTCCAGGCGACAACCACGGGCTTGCCACGCAGTTGCGGATCGTCACGCTGCTCGACCGACGCATAGAACGCGTCCATGTCGACATGGATGATTTTTCGCACGATCGTTGGGCGGCAGAACTAACCGGCTTTGACGCGGCGCCTATGATGCCTTGAAAAGGTCAGCACAATTTCGCGCTGCCGTTCTGATGCATCTGAAGGAATCAAGACCGCGCGATTCTGGGGAAGATTCCCGCCAAACATGCGAGCTATGTTGAACAGTGAGCGGCTCCCGCACACCAGACATCGATCGTGCGGGCTGTCACTGACTGCGTCACATTCAGCACACAAGACTGCGTTTTGCAGGGCCACCGCGTTGAGACCCTGACCCACCTGAGATGTGCCATCCACATCCGAACCCTTCATGACAGAACCTCGAGAGAATACTTTGATTGTATTTAACCCCTGTCGGACCGATTTGTTTACACCACGATTGGGCTATCATCCATTTTGTAGTGTTCATGGATTCTGAACCAATTCCATCACCAACAACGATAGACTCCTAGTTAAGCGTCGAAAGCCTCCAGTTGGGTCTGAGCGGCCTTGCGTTCGAGGCGCGCCATCCGATGATCGAATCTTGCCTTGATCTCGCGATAGGCGCTAGTCGCAATGTCGCCTATCTGATTGGCACGGCGAAGTTCATCAATTGCTCGCCGGACTACCTGCCGAGCCTGCTCTGGGTTGCGAGCGTTGTGTTCGTAATAAATTGCCAATTGCTCGTAAGCCTCATAGCCGTGCCGTGAATTTCCGAGTGCACCCTCCCAGAGGTCACAAGCCAGATTGAAATCGCCTTCGCGTTTTGCGAGTCGTGCGAGCGAGCGCCGTGCAGCACGGTCTGTTTCGGACGGTAGAACAGATGCAATCGATTTCTCGTAAAGCTTGCGGGCGCGGGTATTCTCTCCTCGCTTTTCGCAGACCCGAGAGACCCCGAATAGTTCCAGTCCATCTTGACCCAGGTTTTCAGCATCACTGAATAGCGAGAGAATTCGGCTGGAGAGGGCTGCGAGACCTCGCAGGTCCATCTGGTTGTGATGGAAGACTGGAACGAGCCGGTCGGGTGGACCTCCGCGCAAATAGTCGAAGTAGATTTGCGGGATTAGGCCTGAAAGCATGTCGACTCCTCGCTCCCAACCCAACACATGACGTTCCAACTCTGATAGCCGCACCGANNGGGAGCTTTCGGCTCATGCGATAACGCGTTTCGAGCAACGGCCAATCGAACGACTTGCCGTTGAAGGTGACGAGTACGGGGCGCTCCGCAATCCGCTCTGCCAAGGCAAACAATAACGAGCGTTCCTCGCTGTATTCGCGGATGAAAAACTGCTCGATCTCAAGCCCACCGCCCTCCCACCAGGCGATGCCGACGAGAAAGGCGTAGGTGCCACTTCCACCAGCAAGACCTGTGGTTTCGGTATCCAGAAAGAGCCATCGCGCGGGATCAGCAACCGCCTCCGGTGCGCCGGGCATGAGTAATCTCAGTGCGTCGATATTAGGGGTGTATCGCGCAGGCTCTCCGCACCAGCAATGAAGTGAAAGATGCTCGCCGTACTGATTTGTCTTCGCGGTGGCTCCGAGAATCTGTCCTAGCCGATCTGGTTCATTCCGGACCGCTGCCGCGCGTGTGTGCGGCTCCCTGTAATCGTTCACCAAGGGTCGTTGCCACTCCGGCGAGGCTGGTGCGGACATAGAAGAAGAGCGCCGCAGTGCCTTCAGCCCTCGAACGCGGTCAAGGTTCACGTAGCGCATCTTTAAGCTGACTCTTCAGTTCTCTTGGGCAACACCTGAGCGGCTCGACACAGTCGCTCAAGAATCCCAAGCGCGACATCTTTGGTTCTCTCGCTTCGATCAGCAGTGGGCCCAACACACGAAGGACATCCGTTCTCGCAGGAGCAAGCACTGATCAGTTCGCGCGTGCGGCCGAGCAACGTGCTGCAACTCCGATATAGCGGTTCGCTGAATCCGATCCCCCCAGGGTAAGCGTCGTAGATGTAGAGATTGGGTTCGAAGAACTCTTTCGCCTCGGAAACGTTTGAGGAAGCTGTCGCGAAATCTTCCCATCTAATCTCGCTAGCGGCGCTGGGCGGGCGCTCGCCCACAGCCGTGCCAAGGTCACGACGATCGCACATTACCAGAAGCGTTGCCATTGTCCCGAGCGCGTAGAGCAAGCCAAATATCCCGCTCTGACGTTCGGAAAGGCTGAAAGGCAATTCCGCAATGAGGCGGTGCCCGACCGTTATCCAGAACGAGGTTGTGTGCATCTCGTTTTCAGGCAGTTCGAGCTTTCCGGAGCCCACGTTCTCGTTCGTGAAGAACTTGATCTTCTTGAAGCCGACAACCTGCGATCGCACTAACACATCCCCATGGGCCCGAGCCGCTGGTCCTGCTATTCCCTGCTGTTCAGCGACTTCGAGTACACGAACCTGGGTGTAGCGGATTGCATCCGTGAAATAGTCCACATTGACCGGCTTCACGTAGGCTTTGCGCTTGTCGAAGTCCAACTGCTCGACGTGGTACTGCTGCCCTTGGTGGATGTAGATCGCCTTTGGATGCACGGTGGTTAGTGCTGATGAAAAATCAACTTCGCCGATCACCTCCGGCTTGCCATTCTCTTCGCCAGTCGTATCGATGATGACGAAATTGTCTGAGGTAACAGATCGCAAGCTGACGGTGTCAGCAGGGTACGCTTCGTCCATCCAGTGCCAATCGCCTCCACTCTGATGCAGGAACCCTGCTTCTCCCAGCTGTTCGCAGAGTTCTGGAAGATCGACGTTGCCGAAGCGTTCATCGGGTGAAATTGGCAGTTCGAACGCTGCGCACTTCAAATGATTGACGAGAATTTCAAGGTTGTCCGGATGGATATGGGCATGCTCGGGTGACCTTCCGAAGAAGTAATCGGGATGTTGCACGATGAATTGATCAAGCGGAGCGGATGATGCGACGAACACTGCGCATGAACTTCCGGTGCGTCTACCGGCGCGACCGGCCCTCTGCCACGCGGAGGCTATTGATCCCGGATAACCCGCCATTACGCATGCATCGAGAGAGCCGACATCGATTCCCAGTTCCAGAGCGTTGGTGGCTACAACTCCCAAGATGCGTCCGTCGCGCAGGCCGCGTTCAATCTCGCGACGTTCTCCAGGCAGATATCCTCCACGGTAGCCACGAATGGGTTCCGCTTGGCCGGGCTTCGGAAGATTCGCTTGCTGCAAATACGTGAGCAGAACCTCCGTGTGCAGCCGGCTATTGGCGAAGACGATGGTCTGCAGCTTGCGGGCAAGAATTTCATTCGCCACTCGTGTTGCCTCATTGATGTAGCTTCGCCGAATCCCTAGGCTCCGGTTCACCATCGGTGGGTTGTAGAAAACGAAAAGCTTTTCGCCAGCGGGTGCTCCGTTCTCTTCGACGACTTCAACATCTTCCTCGATGAGTTGAGAAGTCAGTTCGCCGGGATTTGCAATCGTTGCGGAGCAGCAGATGAACTGCGGATCGGAACCGTAGAATTTCGCGACACGTTTCAGTCGCCTGAGCACATTGGCGAGATGGCTGCCGAACACCCCACGGTACGTGTGCAATTCGTCGAGGACGATGTAGCGCAGGTTCTCGAAGAGCCGCATCCACTTTGTGTGGTGCGGAAGGATTCCGGTGTGCAGCATGTCCGGATTGGTCAGGACGATGTGCCCGCGCTCCCGAATCGCTTTTCGTGCGTCACTCGGTGTATCGCCGTCATATGTGAATACTCCAAAACTGTCGTCGAGCCGTCTCGCAAGATCCTGCAACTCAGCCAACTGGTCCTGGGCAAGCGCCTTGGTTGGAAACAAGTACAGGGCGCGAGTGTCGGGATTCTCCAGCACCGCATTCAGGACCGGCAGGTTGAAGCAAAGCGTCTTGCCCGACGCCGTCGGCGTCACCACTACGACGTTCTTGCCATCTCGCACAAGCTCAGCGGTCAACGCCTGATGTGAGTACAACTCCCGGATTCCCTTGACTCGATATGCCTCAGCCAAGGCACTTGTCACCCAGGCTGGTATAGGACGAGACTGGGCATCTCGGGCCGGGATCTGCCGCACCGCAGTCAGCACTTCCTCTTGGCGATATCGCGCGACCAACGAGCCGAGAATGTTGTGCACGGTTTCGAGACTTGCTGGCGTTCGCGGGGCTAAAGACTGGAAAGCGGACATAAGGTACTCCGGTCGTATTCGCCTTCTATTCGCCTAGCCTAGCACCTCCCGCAACGCCTGCGCAATACCTACCTCTCACCGGG
>PLHQ01000011.1 GCA_003138975.1 Acidobacteriaceae bacterium
AACCAGGCCGCTGCTTGTTTGCGCGCCAGAAACAGATAGCCTGCGATTGCCAGCGTTATGATTACCAGCACTATGATGCTGCCGAGACTTGTCAGATCGCGAGCCGCCTCCTGAACCCATGCCGGGCCGATAGGAGCCGACGGATTGCCGTGGTCACGGAAGGCAAGAATGATGCTTCGGTCGAACGCAGATGATTTTCCTTCCACGACGGTTTGGGCGACCAAGCCAAAAATGAACAGCAGACAGGCGATCGCCAAAAGGTATAGCGGCGAACCTTTTTGATTATCCTTCGCGGTCTGATCTCGCATGGGACGGCACCGATACTAGCTCTTGACGAGGAAGTTCTCGCCCATCCTCTTAGCTAAACAGAGCCGCCATCTTTGGAATCGCGTCCGGGCAAGTCGGCCGCTGAGAGAAGGGGGCTTTCGCCAAGACGCACTGGGAGAGCGCTCCGGCGACATTCGACGCGAAACTGCTTCGCGACGATAGGTTCGCCATCCAGGTTTATGTTCAGATCATGCTCGGATTCGTACTCGATCCAAGAGCCTCGCTTCGTAACGAGTTTGGCACGAATGCTTTGCGCACCTTCCCGCAGCAAATCCGAGAAAATTTCCAAGCGCGCCGCGCGGTCCATGGTGGGCAGGACCATCAAGTCGAGCAAACCGTCGTCGATCAGTGCGTTCGGACAAAGCGATATGCCGCCGCCAGCCTGCCGCCCATTGCCAATCGCCACGGCCAAGAAATGCCCCTCCCACGAGAAATCCTCGGCGCGAAAGATGCCGCGATTCTCCGAAAGTTCCGCAAAGTGCGAGATGCCGGTAATGGCATAAGCCAATCCGCCCAGTCGTTGCTTAAGCTTGGGATCGGTTTCGACTGTCACGCGCGAGCCAAATCCGCCCGAGAGGAGATTAACGAAGAACCTGCCGTTGACGAGCGCCACGTCGATCCATCGTCGAGGCGCGCTCGCCGCTAGTCGCAAGGCAGCCGTGAGATCCTTGATCGGCACGCCCGCTGAATGTGCAAAATCGTTGGCGGTACCCAAGGGAAGGATGCCGAGAGCACACTCCTCAGGCAGTCCATCTGCGTAAGCTGCGGCAAATACCTCGTTGATCGTGCCATCACCGCCGCCAGCCACGATGCAATCAATGTTGCCTTGAGCGGCCTGCGCAACGGCTTCGGCGGTCAATCGTGTGGCGTCGCCGGGCTCCCACGTTACCCGCACCTCCACACCATGACCATCCGTGCGCATAGTCTCAACAGCCGCTCTCAGGCGAGGATCAGCGGCTGCCTTGCCGTGCAGAATAATGCGGATAGTTGCCACAAGCTTCGACTTTCTTGCCTCAGAAGTCCAGCCAGCACACGATATCGTTCATCGTCCCGCCTTCGTATCGCTGCCCGTTTTTCCCGCTTCCCACGTGGCTTGGCTGCTCCTGCCTGACCATTATGTGCCAAGCGAACCCGCGAGTTTCTATTGAATTGTCACACTGGACCGGGCGGTTCGACCTGGCCTCCTTGCTGAATCCACGCCATCAGCACCCAGCAACCTATGGCCCAGGCCGTTCCGATGCACCAGCCTCCGAAAATATCCGTTGGAAAATGAACACCAAGATAGATTCGGCTCAGGCCGATGAGCACCGTTAGAAGGGCCGCGAGTAACATGAAATAGAGGTCTAATATTGGGGAAGGGTAGGCTCGCGCGAGAAGGGCGGCGATCGTCAGATAGGTGATCGCAGACAATGTCGCATGCCCACTTGGGAAGCTCGTCGTGAAAACGCGCGGCGCATGGCTGACGACATCTGGCCGAGGGCGCGCGAACACGAATTTTAGAAAATTGTTGAGTGCAAGACNNCCGCCGAACACGGCAATCAGCATCAGCCAAGCCACTCCAGGCTTGCGAGCCAGGAACAGATATCCCGCAACCGCAAATGTGATGATCAAGAGCACAATGATGCTGCCGAGGCTTGTAACGTCCCGCGCCGCTTCTTGTAACCACGGTGGACCGATAGGGACCGGCTCTTTCGCGGATCTTCGAAGCGCAAGAATGACGCAGTGATCAAAACCGGAGGGTTTGCGTGTCGCCACGTCAAGGGCAACAAAGCCAAACACGAAGAGAAGAGCTGCTATCGCCAAAAGGGAAATCAGCACAATTGCTCCGCCTATTCGTGCGCGTGAACGTGGTTGGATGCGTCCCTGACGGTATCTGCAAAGTTCGAAACGACGAGGTGAACAGTTCGAACCAGGTCCGCGAAATCGGCCGCCGACTAAGCGAGTGTAAGGCAAATTTTGCTGCTGTGCATTAGTCTGATAGTGGCCCATCACGACAGGCCGCCATTTTCGGACCGATCGTCGCTAACGGGGCATTGCGGACATGGCTGGAAGGAATTCCGTATTCGCGCCCAGCTCAAACATGAAACGCTCGAGGCGTGGATCGAAGAGGAGTGGCTCATTCCGAGCAAGGTCGGCGACGAGACGATGTTTTCGGATGCCGACCTGGCACGCGCCCAGCTCATTCAAGACCTGAAGGACGACCTGGGCGTCAATGATGAAGGGGTGGGCGTCATTCTGAATCTTGTCGACAGGTACATGGCTTGCGAAGGGCGCTGACCGAGCTGCTGCTGCGGTCCATACGCAGCCGTAGCGAGCACGAACAGCCATGATCATAATGCTCGCGGACATTCAAATGCAGATACTTCAGTGCCGATCCTTTTTTCGGCAACCGGTCTAGGACCAAAATGTGGGAGTCGCTCGGAAGTCCTTCAGCGCAGCCTCGAGACCCTGCAGGGCCTTGCGGCCCCGTCGCTTACTCCATCGCGTCAGAGCGCCCGCCGGCTTTGCCAGGTCCGGCCGGATGGCTGTGACCAGCGTTAGAGCGAGACGCTGGGTCACCGCTGCATCATTGGCCGCGCCAAGGATTTCTTCCAACTGCCAGAAAGCGCTTTCGCTGTTC
>PLHQ01000030.1 GCA_003138975.1 Acidobacteriaceae bacterium
AAAACCGGGTCCCCCATCTAACCGGATGGGGGACATTCGGTTCCCGAAAGACTCCGAAAGACGAAACAACACTGGCCTGCTGGGCGCATGAGCGCGTTCTCGAGCTCGTCGAAGTATTCCAGCGAAACGCTCCCACCTTTATAGTGGTTGCCTGTAACCTCTTCCGCTAGTCCCCGGCCCGTCTTTTTGCACTTCTAAAGGAACACATCCGAGCTTTGAGCGCGGGTTCGCGCCTCCAACTGTTAGATCCATTCGCGCGCGACCGTCGGGTGATAAGGGGCGAACCAGAACAGGGTCGCTCTCTGAACGCTGGGCTTGGGATGTTCAAAAGAGTGCCAGGAGAAATGGAGAACTCTCGCCTTCAAATACCCGAAGATCGCCGGAGCCGTTTCCCCCATCCGGTTCCGGCGATCTGAAGAACCCAAGTCTTCCCCCCGGTTGCCAAGGGTCTTCGATATCGGGATCTCGTGGATGTAATTGAGTCGCCACACCCGCACGACCTTTTTCCACTCATTCGAGTAGTGCAGAAATCGAGCTCTTCGTTTCACAAAAAATTGGGAGAGTTTCTGGTGCAGGTATAAATCTACGTATGCTGCTACGCAGCGGCGGATGCTTTGGTAGTGACCGATCCGAATGCACTTTCGTTGCCCTCGCACATGAGCCCGAGATGGTTGTGGGGTTTGGACTGACCTTGGGAAAACTAGTCCTCTCTGGTCGAATCGACGAGGTGGTGGACACCATCAAAACCAATATTCGACACATATGAGGCCGGAGCGTTTCGAGCCGGGCGAGGTGACTGGATGTACCTTTTTTGCAACGTCGCCTACCTCGCATTACTCCAACAGCAAGGGCGTCCGTCAATTTTCACGTTTGCGCGGAAAGGGGAATTTATATGCAGAATCACAAGTTCGCAGTGCAACGAAACCAAGCACCCGCTAAAAAGTCCGGAGAATTCCTGATCGGAAACGATCTTCGCGTTACGCGCTTGGGATACGGCGCGATGAGAATCACGGGAGATGGAATTTGGGGCGAGCCTGCAGATCGGGCTGAGGCAATCCGGGTTTTGCGGCGGACCATCGAATTGGGGATCAATTTCATCGATACCGCGGATTCCTATGGTCCCTTTGTGAGTGAAGAGATCATAGCCGAGGCGCTGCACCCGTATCCGACAGGTTTGGTCATTGCAACGAAGGGCGGCTTCGACCGGCCCGGTCCCAACGAATGGGTAGAAAACGGAAAGCCGGAACACCTGCGAGCCGCCTGTGAAGGCAGCCTTCGCCGCTTGCGGCTGGACCGCATTGATCTTTATCAGTTGCATCGAATCGATCCGAAGGTGCCGGCTGAAGATCAGGTCGGCACTTTGAAGGATTTGCAAGCGCAAGGAAAAATCAAACACATCGGTTTATCGGAAGTGAGCGTGCGTCAGATCCAGCACGCGCGAACGATTGTTCCGATTGTGAGCGTTCAGAATCGTTACAGCATTACCGATCGCGGATCGGAAGATGTTCTGGAATATTGCGAAAAAGAAAAATTGGGTTTTATTCCGTGGTTCCCCCTGGCGGTGGGTCGCGTTTCCGGCCCAGACGGCCCCATCGGTCGTATAGCCGTGCAATGGAAAGCTACTCCTTCACAGGTGGCTCTCGCGTGGCTGCTGGCTCGATCTCCAGTCATGCTGCCGATCCCGGGGACTTCCAAGGTCAAACATCTCGAAGAAAATGTGGCGGCAGCAGAGTTGAAGATTGACGCAAACGCAGTGCGGGAACTAGACGCCTTGGCGCGCGCCAGCTAGGAAAAAGCAACTCTGCCGTCGATTCGAAGCTCCGACTGTTTGGCAACCGATGGTAAGCTTGCAGGGCGAACTTTCACACCGAGGCGAGCGTAGCATATCGCAGGGCGAAATCCGCGCACGTCACCATGGACGACACCCGATGGAGACCGATCCGATGAGCGCACCCGAAGCGGCAGCTAGATTGCCTGCCCTCGCGCAGTCGGTAGCTGCGCCGCTTACTCGCGCCGCCATCTTCCTGGTCGCGACACTCAATCCGGGCTCTGACAATCGCGCTACCCTGCGCTCGTTCTGCGGAGACCTCGCCGCGTTGTTGCGCGCGGTGGAATTTCGCGACCTGGAAGGAGGACTTTCCTGCGTCATTGGGTTTGGGTCCGACGCGTGGGACCACCTCTTTGGAGCACCGCGACCGGCAGAACTGCATCCGTTCCGGGAGATTCGCGCGGGAGAGCGCCATGCGGTCTCCACACCGGGCGACTTGCTGTTCCACATCCGCGCCAAACGCATGGATTTATGCTTCGAGCTTGCCACTCAGTTTATGGCGCGTATCGGGAATGCCGTTTCCCCGGTGGATGAAGTGCAGGGCTTCCGTTACTTCGACGACCGCGATCTCATGGGTTTCGTCGACGGGACGGAGAACCCGAGAGGCGCGGCAGCGATCGATGCCGTGCTCATCGGCGAGGAGGATGCTGCGTTCGCCGGCGGCAGCTATGTCATCGTGCAGAAATATCTTCACGATCTTGAGGCATGGAATGCGCTCTCCACCGAAGCGCAGGAGCGCATCATCGGCCGCACCAAGTTGTCCGACATCGAATTGGACGATTCGGTCAAGCCAACCTCAGCGCACAGCACGCTCACTACGATTGTCGAGAACGGCAAAGAGATCAAGATTCTGCGCGACAATATGCCCTTCGGCCGGCCCGGTCACGGCGAATTTGGTACGTATTTCATAGGCTACAGTCGTTCGCCTCGCACAATCGAGCAGATGCTCGAGAACATGTTCGTTGGGCGGCCGCCCGGCAACTACGACCGACTGCTCGACTTCAGCCGCGCCGTCACTGGAAATCTGTTCTTCGTGCCGTCGGCGACATTTCTGGAGAATGTCACCGAAGATCTAACTATTGAAGATCAGCCTGCGATTGCGGAATCCCCCGCTGCGCCGGCGGTGGCCGAAACCTCTTCATCCGTCCCATCGGTGCGCGACGGTTCGCTCGGCATCGGTTCTCTCAAAGGAGACATACGCCATGAATAATCTCCATCGCGAGCTTGCCCCCATTTCCGATTCGGCATGGGCTCAGATCGAAGAGGAAACATCGCGCACNNGCGCTGGTCGAGCTACGTGTTCCGTTCGAACTGGATCGCCAGGCGATCGACGACGTCGATCGTGGCGCGAACGACTCAGACTGGCAACCCGCGAAGGACGCCGCGCGACAGATCGCCTTTGCCGAGGACGCCGCTATATTCCAGGGCTATGCCGCCGCCGACATTGGGGGCATCCGTCAAGGAACCAGCAACCCGATCATGACGCTCCCCGCCGACGTGCGCCAATACCCGGAAGCCATTGCCCAGGGCCTGAGCCGATTGCGTCTCGTCGGTGTCAACGGCCCCTACTCCGTGCTGCTCGGCGCCGACGCCTACACCGCACTCGCCGAGACCGGCGACCACGGATACCCGGTGTTGGAGCATGTCAAACGGCTGGTCAACGATCAAATCATCTGGGCCCCTGCCATTGCTGGCGCTTTCGTGCTGACCACTCGTGGCGGCGATTTCGACCTGCACATTGGCCAGGACGTCTCCATCGGCTATCTGAGCCACACCGATGCCGCTGTCCGCCTATACCTGCAGGAGACATTCACGTTCCTTCTGCTCACCACCGAGGCTGCCGTCGCGCTGGCTCCTCCCGCGAAGGCGAAGAAGACTTGATGCGCGGCCTCGGACTCTTCTCACGCTCAATTCGGAGGCTTTCAGAGGGTTTCTCGGGCAGAACCCACATTTTAGTCACATACGAAAGCGTGTGGCAAAAGGCAGAGAGCAAGTACGACAGCGCCCGGCGGAGCATTTTGAAAGATGTCAAACGGCAAGCCAGTGGGAATCTCTCCAGAATTACCAGGTGCCAACCTGGTATGAAGATGCGAAGTTTGGAATCTTTATTCACTGGGGGCTGTATTCGGTCCCAGCATTTGCCAACGAATGGTATTCGCGCAATATGTACCAGCCGGGCTCTGAGGAATTCAAGCACCATGTCGGTGTTTTGCGGCTCCGCTTGCGAGCCGAGGCGGGCTCGACCGCAAACGCACAATAATGACGATCGAATCAACGACGAGATTCGAGAGCCCCTCTACTCGGTTATGCTGAGCACTTCCTGCAGTTTTATGTCCGCTGAGGAACTGCCTACCTTGATGTTGACTTGATCCGGCTCCACTTCGAAAGCGCCTCGGGTCAAGTTCCAATAGGCTAGAGCAGTGGCTTTGAGCGGCAAGCTGACCGTCTTCATCTCGCCGGGTTGCAGCGCGATGCGTTTGAATCCTTTCAGTTCTTCGATCGGCCGTTCCACTTTCGAGTTCGCGTGCGTCACATACATCTGCACGACTTCGTCTCCGGCGCGCAAGCCGGTGTTTCGCACATCGACGCTTACTGTGACTTCGCCGTCGCGTGTCATTTGTTCCGAACTCGTTCGCAGGTTGGAATAGGCGAACGTGGTGTAGCTGAGGCCGTAGGCGAAGGAATAGAGCGGCTTCTGGCGGAAGTACATGTAGGTGCGGCCGTGACGGATGTCGTAGTCCATCATCGGCGGAAGCTGATCGAGCGAGAGCGGCCAGGTTACGGCGAGGCGGCCGGCCGGATTGTAGTCGCCAAACAGCGCGTCAGCCAAGGCGTTTCCTTCCTCCTGGCTGTTGTGAGCCATGTGGAGGATCGCGGGCGCATGTTCCTCGGTCCACTGGATCGCGAACGGAAAACTCGAGATCAGCACAACAACGGTGCGCCGATTAACCTCCAGAACTTTCTTCACCAGGTCTTCCCGCTCGAGCCTGATGGATTTCCGGTCGATGGCTTCTTTGCCGTCGCTGGGCAGAGGACACCTAGCCCATCCTGCATTGCAGGTGGGATGGTTGCCGACGATTACGATTGCGACTTCCGAGGCACGGGCAATCTTGACGGCGGCATCATCGGTGTTGTCGCGCGCGAAGCTTACCTTGACCCCACTCCCCAGTTTGCTCTTGATTCCGTCGAGCGCGCTGATGGCGTACGGAGGCGTTCCGCTGTACCAATCCAGCGCGACTTGATCGGCATAAGGGCCTATCAGAGCTACGCGTTTTAGCTTTGTTTTGTCGAGCGGGAGGAAGTTCTCCGAGTTTTTCAGCAACACAATGGATTCCTGCGTGATCTTCCGGGCGATGGCTTTGTGTTCCTCGTTGTCCCAGGCCGGAGCAGTTCCCTTGAGATTCGCGTAGGGGTTCAGGTTTGGCGGATCGAGCAAGCCGAGCTTGTTCATCACGCGGTAGACGCCGCGCAGGTTGTCATCGATCTCGGCCGTATTCACTAGTTTCTTCTCGACAGCCTGGTTCGCGCCTTCGCGGTAGCGATCGAGAAACTGATTGATTCCCGCATGGATCGCGCCTGCCGCGGCCTGATCGATATCGGGGAAATATTTGTGCTCGGTGACCATGTTGGTGAGCGCGCCAGCGTCGGTGCAGATGATTCCATCGAAGCCCCATTCGTGCACGGTTATGTCTTTGAGGATGGGCTGGGCTGCCATGGGGATTCCGTTGTACGCGTTGTAGGCGGTCATGTACGCGCGAGAACCGCCTTCCATCACGCCCATGCGGAAGGGCACCGAGTAGTACTCGCGCAACAGGCGCTCATCAAAATTGGAAGATGAACCGCCGCGGCCGTTTTCGTTGCTGTTGGCCAGGAAATGCTTCATCAGCGAGGCCGTCTGCCAGTAATGAGGATCGTCACCCTGCAGGCCGCGGACGAAAGCGACGGCCAAGGTTCCAGTCAGATAGGGATCTTCTCCGTAGGATTCTTCACTGCGGCCCCAGCGCGGGTCGCGCGCCAGGTCGGCGTTTGGAGCGCGGACGACGATACCCTCGCGGCGATGTTCTTCGCCTCTGGGATTCGTGGTGCGCAAGTCTTCGCTCTGAAAAATATAGCGGGCTTCCTGCCCTTCGATGGCCGCGGCTTTTTGCAGCAAATCCGGATCCCAGGTTTCGCCGAGCCCTACCGATTGCGGAAATTGCGTGGTGGGCAACGGCTTGAGGCCGTGGCCCTCCCAGCCGCCGGGGCCACCATAGGCAACGCCGTGCAGACCCTCGATGTGACCGGAGCCGCGAATTCCAAGACGCGGCACGTCGGGGCTCGTGCTGAGCGCGCTGATTTTCTCGTCGAGCGTCATCAGCGAGAGGATGTTGTTGATGCGGGTTTCAACCGGCAGGCTGGGATTCTGAAACGGGTACTGATACTGCTGAGTCCACGCGAAGGTGGCGGTTAGCAGAACCAGGGCGAGGGATAGGTGCGCGGTCATCGATCGTCTCATCGATTTTCTCCCGTTAGTTTTTTCGTCAGCGATTATCGAGAGCCACGGCGACTCCGTAGGGAGCGAGGTCGAGCGTGTTTGAGTTTTTGCCGTCGAGCACGAGGTTCATGGAATGAGGCAGCGTTACGCGGCGATCCTCCTGCGAGTAGTTGATAAGAACGAAAACTTGCTTGCCCGGACCGATACGACGGGAGACTTCTATGCCGTCGGGCACGGGGCCTAATACAGGCGTGACGCCGGATGTGTTCGTCATCCATTCCGTCGCGGCCGCCATCAACTTGTCGTCGAGTACCGCGCCGATGTAAGTGATTCGGCCCTTGCCATAGGCGCGAGTGATGACGGCGGGCTGATCGTCGAGCCATCCGTTGCTCTTGCCATACTTCAGAAGGACTTCGTCGCCGGGCGCCTGGCTCTTTAGTTGCTCCGCCCAGATGCTGGCTTCTCCGCTGCCCCAGAGGCCCGAGACAGGCACATCTTTTTCGAGCGCGTAGTACTGCTCGACGCGCGCACCCAGGGCATCGACGAGAAATCCGGGCTGCCGCTGCGGCAAGAGAGAGTTGAATTCATCTTTCATGCCGGAGCGTGGACCGAGAACAAGATGGCCGCCGTTGCGCACGTAGTCGAGCAGGTGATCGGCGAGATCCTTGGGCAGGACGTTTAGACTGGGCGCGGCTACCAACTTGTAGGCGTCAACCGGGGCGTAGGCGCTGACCACGTCGACCGATTGGGAAATCTGCCGCAGGGCCTGGTAGTAAATCTTCAGCAAGGCGACGTCGTCATATTTCTCTGTGTGTTTCTGAAACTGGATAGCCCAATGGCTGTCATAGGAGTAGAGCAGCGCTACCTCCGATAGCGGTTGCGTATCGCGAAAGCTGCTCTCCGCTTTGGCAAACTCGTGCGCCGTTTGCGCGGCTTCGTCGTAGAAGGGCACTGGAGTGCCGTCGGGGCCGACGAGGACGCCGTGAATCTCTTCCTGTCCGTTCAGCGCGCTGCGCCACTGCCAATAGTTGACATCATCGGCGCCGTGGCCGACAGCCTGCCAGGCCATCGCACGAGCCTCACCACGGTTGAGAAAATTATTGAGCGAGGACCAGTTCACCGCGCCGGGCTGGGTCTCCATCACCCAAAAATTCATCCGCTTAAAGCCACGAGTCAGGTCGTGGGAAAGGCCGTTGTATGCCGGGTCCACGTGTCCCGTGCCGACATAGTCGTCCCAGGAAGCGAAGGTGAGCGGCTGGGTGATGGTGTAGTGATCGAACCCGTCGAAAAAGCCCATGAAGTTGCCGGTGATGAACTGGCGCGATTCGGCGTGTTTTCGGATCACGTCAATCTGATTCTGCTGGTAGGAAGTCCAGGTGTCGGTGCCGAAGTGTTTCCAATCGAGCATCAATCCGGGGTTATGCCCGCCCACGGGGATGGGAATTTCTCGCCAGTTGTCGTAGGTCTGACTCCAGTAAGAGGTGGCCCAGTGCGTATTCAGGTTGTCGAGGGTTTTGTATTTGGCTTTCAGCCAATCCTGGAATTGCTGGCGCGTGACATCGTCGTAGGACATCCGGGCATAGCCGTATTCGTTGTCGATCTGCCAGCCAACCACGTTGGGATTGTGGCCGAAGCGTGTCGCCATCTGCTCGGCGATGCGGCGGCAGAACTCTCGATAGCGCGGAGATGAGGCTGAGGCGTGCGTGCGGTTGCCGTGGGTCACGCGTTGGCCGTCCGGTTCCATGCGGAGTACGTCGGGGTATTTCTGCGTGAGCCACGCGGGCGGTGTAGCCGTGGGCGTGCCGAGAACCGAAACAATGTGATGCTTGGCGGCCAGATTGATGGCGCGCTCCAGCCAGTCGAAATCATAGTGGCCTTCGGAGGGCCCCATGCGGCTCCAGGCAAATTCGGCGATGCGGACGACTTTCAGATCGGCGGCTTCCATCAGGCGCAGATCTTCTTCCCAGCGCGATTCGGGCCATTGTTCGGGATACCACGCGACACCCATCAGAATTGCATTCTGGCCGGGGATTTGCGTGGGGATCGGCGCTGAAGGCGGCTTCGTCGTTTGGGCTGATGCTGAAAGAACAAAAAAGAGACACCATGCGGCGCGGAGGAGAGGCAACGAATACCAAGACATAGACGGCTCCTGGAATCTTTGGGGCGAGGCCCCGCCACAACTGACAGCCTAGATCGAACAACGAAAACCGGGCGAGCTGCGCTCGCCTGGACAGCCGAGGGCGGCTGTCCCTATATGGCGTTTGCCTACGGCGTCACACTGACTTGTTTTCCCGAATACTGCACAACCTTGTCTGGAGTATCGCAAGGCGCGATGCCGACACCGTGATTCTCGCTCACAAAAACGATGCGGAACGTGCGGCTGGGGAGCATTCCCGGGAACTCTCCTTGGCGATCGCCGATAATTAGAGTGCGTTTCGCGTCATCCCAGCGAAAAACGATTGTGGCGTGGACACCTTTCTCGTAGTCGTAGTTGTCGTTCTCGTCCTCGTAGAGCGTGAATTCGCCATCTGCGCCGCGGTAAATGCGCAACTCAATCGGGTCGGCGGGGTTTTCGGTGGACCATTCGACATCGGGTCCGAAGGGAACGATGGAGCCGGCGCGAATGTAGAGCGGTAACTCATCGAGCGGGGCTTCGGCAGTGATCTCGCGCTTGCCATCGACGGATGCGCCATTCCAGAAGTCGTACCACTTCGCGTCCGGGAGGTAGACGCGACGGCTAGTGGCTGCCGGCTCGGTTACCGGATTCACCAGGAAGGCCGGGCCGTACATATATTCATTTCCCGTGTTTTGTGCGCGCACATCGTTGCGGAAATCCATCACCAGCGGACGCATGGGGGTATAGCTGTCGTTCGTTATCTTCCAGGCGAGCGAGTAGGTGTAGGGCAGCAGGCGATAGCGCAAACGATCGAAGCTCACGAGAATTTTCTGCGCGTCCGGTCGGTACGACCAGAGTTCGTTCTGATCTGTTTTGCGAGTTCCGTGCACACGCAAGATCGGATTGAACGTGCCGAACTGGAACCAGCGGACGAAAAGCTCGCGATAGGCGGGATCGTCGGGATCGCCGGAGACGAAGCCGCCGATGTCGGTGGTCCAGTAAGGAATGCCGGAGAGGGCAAAGTTCAGTCCGGCGGGAATCTGGCGGCGATAGCTGAACCAGTCAGAGTTGATATCGCCCGACCATGCGGTGACAGCATTGCGCTGCGATCCGGCGAAGGCGGAGCGCGAAAGAATGTAGACGCGCTTCTGGTCGGAGGCGGCGCGCTGGCCGTTGTACACGGCGCCCGTATCCAGCAGGGGATAAGCGTTCACGTAGCGGTCGCCGCTGCCGATTGCAAGCTTGTGGCCCAGTTGAATGTTTTCTTCCTGGCCTTCGGTCTCTGGCTCGGTTGTGTCCATCCACCAGGCATCAACTCCGATCTCGAAGAGACCTTTGTCCACCAGATCCCAATAGAATTTGCGGGCTTCGGGGCTGGTCGCGTCATACACGGCCATGGCATCGGTGTGATAAGGCGGCTTGGCGAATTTGAACTTGTCGATGAACCAGCCTTTTTTGTCCATGTAGTCGTAATTGGCCGATCCGGGCTCGAAGAAAGGCCAGATGGAGATCATGAGGTGGAAGTTCTCGCGGTGCAGTTCGTCGACCATGCCCTTGGGATCGGGATAGTTTTTGTTGAAAACGAATTCGCCCTTGCGGTTCCACCAGAACCAGTCCTGCACGATGTTGTCAGCGGGGATGTGCAGTTCACGATATTTGCTCGCGACGCCCAGAATCTCTGCCTGCGATTTGTAGCGGTTCTTGCACTGCCAGAAACCGTAGGCCCACTTGCCGAACAACGGCGCCTGCCCGGTGAGTTCGCGGTAGGCGGCGATGACCTTGTCGAGATCGGGACCGTAGAAGAAGTAGTAGTCGATAACGTCGGCCACTTCCGAGCTGACGTAGAGATAGTTGGCGAATCGATTGTTGAAACGGCTGCGGGAATCGTTGTTCCAGAAGATTCCATAGCCGTTGCTCGACACCAGAAAAGGCACGGCAATGTTGCTGTTGTCCTGCGAAATGTCGACCGATTCGCCGCGATAGTTCCAGACACCGGCCTGGTGCTGACCGAGTCCATAGAAAGCTTCGCGGGAGCCGTAGATGTTCACAAATGATTCGGCGTGATAGGTATCCTCGCCGTTTACCTTCACCGGCGTCAGCTTTCTGGTTGCTTCCTGCACGAGTTGCTTGCCGGCAAGATCGCGGTAGGTGATGGCGCCGTCCTTGCGGGTGACGACGATCTTCAGTTGTGAAGTGGTGAGTGTGACTTCGTCGGGGTTGTCCTGCAGGGTGAACTTCGTTGCCGGCCAATTCATCTTGATGACGACGGGATCGGGACGGCTGGCGGGGAAAGACGCGGTCGGAGAGTAGAGCACGTGGATGATCGAGTCGGAGCAGACCTGCAGCCGGAGTGTTCCGGACTTCATGGTGAATGTCGCGCCGTCGGGCTGTGGCTGGACGGCAATCACCGGGTTCATGGGAGCCCATTGCGCGAGCGCAGCCGACGAGAATCCAAATAAGAACAGAATCGCCAAGATGAAGCGAAGCAGATGTGTGTGGTTGCGACACATATGATGGGGACCTCGCGATCTTTACTATGTCAGATCCTTACTTCGTCGGATCTTTAACTCATTAGCTCATCGACCAGGAGACGGTGAATCTGGCCATGATAAATAGGGATCGAGATGGATTTCGGCGGGATCCGAAGACGCAGACAAGGGTTGCCCTGCCGATTTCGGAATCGATTCCGGTAAAAACGGCGAACATGTCGTCAGCCACTCTGTCACTTGGCCAAAATTAACAGTGATTGCAAGTACTTAGAGGTGCCTCCCGGCGCTACAAGTCGCTGATAGTCACTGCAGGCAAGCCCAACTGCCGGTAAAACTGCCGGTAAGTTTTGTTCGCCTTTTGTTCCATTCGGCCATTTCGCGATCCTCGACTTGATCAATACTATTAGGATTAAGGGAGATGGTATCTTGGCAGTTTGCCACTCCTTAGGCGAAAAACGGTATCTTCCATATTTATGGCACATATGAAATAATCATGTTTATGAAGCAAGAATCGATTCGGACGACGGTGGACATTCCGGCGCCCCTTTACCGGAAATTAAAGGAACAGGCGGCGGGAACTGGTTCTTCGATTCGTGAACTGGTTCTTCTCGGTGTGAGACGTGTGGTCTTGCAGGCACAGCGGCCGAGGCCAAAGCGGGTCGAATTTCCTCTGATTGTTTCCAAAGGACCACAGGTAGACCTGACGAATGAGCAGATCTATGAATACGTTGAATTTCCTTGATGCCAATGTCTGGCTGGCGCTCCTGTGGAGCCGGCATATACATTCCGAGAGAGCCAGATCCTGGTTTGAGCAGGCCGGACAGGAGCAATTCCTTTTCGGTCGGTTCACGCAAATCACTGTTCTTAGGCTTCTCACAACCGAACAGATCATGGGAGGGGACACAAAATCTATGGCGGAAGCCTGGAGCCTCTGGGACCGGATCTGGGCCGATGATCGAGTTGTTTTCGTGCCCGAGCCGGAGGATATCGAGAAGGAGTTCCGCGCGCGCTCTCGAATGCCTAGTCGCTCTCCAAAGGTCTGGGCAGACGCGTACATGTTGGCTTTCACGGCCGTGGCAGGCTTGAAGTTGATCACGTTTGACCGCGCTCTGAAGTCGCGCGGCAACGATGTGCTCGTGCTCTAGGACAGCTAAGCGGATGCGGCTGTGCACCGCCAGAATGTCATCGGATGAAAATGTCGCGAGTCTCTTTCGCCAGCCGCGACCTTTGAGCCCGCAGGTGCGGCTTGTTTCCGAAGTCGGTATTGGGCGCACTTTGTGTCTTCTTCGTCGCAGGGTTGCACGCTTGTCGGTACTAATCGGCCCAACTTCTCTAAAACGGAGCGTTGGCGGGCTCGCGGATTACTTCCGGGAAGCACGCCTGCGATCCACCCTCCGACACGTCGAGAGCGGACCAGGCGCTCAAGCGGCGGCTTGGTCTTCCCTCACAATGTCAGCCGGAACGTACGGGAACGTTGCCGACGGCTTCGATGTGACCGACTCCTTACCGATGCCTAGACTGACAGGTGTGTTCGCCGCGATCGAGAACATGACATTTGGCGCGTTATCGATGAGTGAGCGACCGTTCCACTCGGCGAAGCCGAACACAGCCGGTGTACCGACCTCGTACGGAAGAATGTTAGGGAAGAACCGGTGCGCGACTTTCTCCGCATATGCTCGAGGATCTTGTGCGGTTCCATTGGCGGACACGACGCCGGCGATTGCCTTCGTGACCGCCTCTCCGTAGGTTGCGAAGTCATCGGCCGGGCGCCCGGCATTGAGACGGTTGCCGAGATCTTCGTTGTACTGAGTGAACAGCGGGTGGATCATCGGAAGACCGACGCGATTGATCGAACGCCATCCCCCAGCGTCGGTGGCCAGCGATGACACAGCCCACACCCCGATCCGACGCTTGTCGTGTGCGCCGACGAGCAACTCGCCATCGGGCAGTTCCAGCACGATCGAATACAGTGTGTGGCTCGCAAACAGGTTCTTCGCACGACTTGGATCCCATCCGGACAGGTTTACGACCGTGCCGTCCTGAAACGCGTGCCCGACCGCGTGCAGCACATCAGGCTCAATCCAGAACGGGTCGCCAGCCCGGCCGGCCCAGACGCGCAGACCGGCCGCCGTGGTAACGGCCTCGCCGGTGGTTCCCTGCGCGACCACCGTGCCAGCCGCATGCGGATCCACGGCTTGTGCTCCCCGGATACACCGCACGATGTAGCGCTGCTTCCCCTGCTGGTCACGCTCGTCAAACGTAAGGCGGTAGGTTACATCTTCGACGGTATCTCCATTGAGATCGACCTTGACTTCGTACATTCCTTCCGGATGCCAGCCCGGTGCAGGAATGGGACCGAAAATTGAGTGGCAAACGTTGATCACGAACGCAGTGCCCGTTTCGCCGCGGAAAACGTAGAGGTCCGTGATATCGAGGCGGATGTCTTGCCGAGCGATTGGTGAATCGAGGTGATGGGACATGGTGCTCTCCCTTTGTTATTACGAAATCGGATCAACCGTGTGCCTCGGATCAGGGATGACTCGAGGCGAGCCCAGAAAATTCTGCGGAATTATACAGCGATTTAGGATGCTATGGAAACGGCAAAAGGTAATGAGAAACGTTAGGGCCCTATCGGGACTGCCCCGAAAGAAGAAGTGTGGGGGTGCACAGATCGTGTGGTCGGGGCAGTTTCGATAGGGTCGTTTGAACTGAGCCGCTGGCGTTTGCGGCGGACGCGGTGGGCTATGGGATTTCAATCGGTCCGTGCTGGTTGTAGGGTGTCTCTACAACCAGACGGAGAGAGACATGGCGCTGTCCTTAAACATCGCATCGGAGTCTCGACCGGTGACAGAGAGGGTGGTGTTTGCAGGACTGTGTCACTGCATGAGCGCACGAAGACATGGTGTGCTGGAACACACCTACGACAGACGTTGATCGAAACAAGTTGCGCCATGGTATCTCAGGAGGAATCAAGACTGCACCTTTGTTGGTCAGGCAAGGCCAGGGATTGGAAATAAAGCTGGCAGCTGGTCAGCCGTTCAACAATGAGCATGGGACCGGCGCACACCGGACATCGCAAATGAGTGGTTGTGTCAGGCTCGTTTGCGCAGGGCGCGCTGAGCAGGTCGCGGCAGCGTGACAGCATATCGCCACGTCTGCGATTAGCGAAAAGTCCGAAGTGGCGGATGCGGACCAACCCTTTCGGGAGAACGTGGATCAAGAATCGTCGCAGAAACTCATC
>PLHQ01000172.1 GCA_003138975.1 Acidobacteriaceae bacterium
TCCATCGCAACAGAAAAGGAGAATAGCAATGCCAAACGTTACAGTCGGAAAAGAAAATTCAGGCAACATGGATCTTTACTACGAAGACCATGGCTCGGGCCAACCGGTTGTTCTGATCCACGGATACCCATTGAGTGGTGCTTCATGGGAGAAGCAAGTACCCGTTCTTCTGGAAGCTGGTTACAGGGTCATTACCTACGACCGCAGAGGCTTCGGCAAGTCCAGCCAGCCGACCGCAGGCTACAACTACGACACGTTCGCAGAGGACCTTCACAAACTGGTCACCCACCTCAAGCTGCACGATTTCACATTAGTCGGGTTTTCGATGGGTGGAGGCGAGGTGGCACGCTACATCGGAAGATACGGCTCCAAGAGCGTGAGCAAAGCTGTGATTATTTCCGGTGTGCCGCCGTACCTGCTCAAGACCGGCGACAATCCCGAAGGCCTGGATGCTAGTATATTTGCCGCCAGCGAGAAAGCTGTGGCCGCCGACCGCTACGCGTTCTTCACCAGCTTCTTCAAGGATTTCTACAACACGGACTTGCTGCTCGGCAAGCGTGTCAGCGAACAAGCCGTCCAAGCCAGTTGGAACGTGGCGGCCAGCGCCTCCGCCACCGCCAGCCTGGCATGTATCCCAACCTGGCACGAGGACTTCCGCGCGGATCTGGCCCGCATGGATGTGCCCACATTGGTGATTCACGGAGATGCCGACCGCATTCTCCCCATCGCGTCTGCTGGACTGCGCACCGCCAAGCTCATCAAAGGGGCGCGCCTGCTGGTCGTGAAAGACGGTCCACACTGCGTCCCGTGGACGCACACGGAAGAAGTCAACGCCGAATTGCTGAGCTTCCTGGGCGGGAAGGCAAAAGCCGGCAAGTCGCAGAAGGAGGCTGCCTAGGCACTCAGCTCCCTAGGGCAGCGGTGATTTTCGCAGGGAGCCTTGGATGCCCGGCAAGTGTTCGAATTCATTGAGACGGCCCGACCCTGATCTTTGCGCGGACTGGGAACGAACCCAGTCCGCGCGAACGTTGGCGTCAGAAAAGAGGCCTTTAGAGTGTTTCGAGCTTTGATGGTGATCCGAATTCAGCTTTGCTGTTATCTCGGCGTAGTGGTCGAACGTATACGCGAATTTTCTTTGGGTCCGGCCAGTCGCTGTGTAGCCTTGGTGCTCCGGAGCGACAGGTGAAGACCGTCGGTAGCCAGGCGAATAGCAGCTCGACCCTTCGCATCGATGACGGACGTCCGTGCAACAGAAGAAGTATGGGCACGACTTTCGGGCTAGTCGCTCTGTAGAAAATGGCGAGCCCATCAAAGAAAGCCCCACAATTACCAGACAGGAAATCTGCGAGCACCGAGTCCGACAGTTTCATGTGAAAAGTCACATCGCCCAAGTCCGCTCATGTAAGCTCGCCGAAACCGGTGCTCGCCGTGACTCCATTTCCTGCAAGCGTCACATCGTCAGAACAACGCGGAATTGTGCTTTGCCGCTCAGCATTCGTGCGTAAGCTTCGCCCGCTTTTTCGAGCGGATAGGTTTCAATCATGGGACGCACACCTGAAAGTTTGGCGAAGTGCAGCGTGTCTTCGGAATCTGCCGGTGTTCCCGTGGACCAGCCCTGCAGGCTCTTACTTCCGCTGATAAGCTGGATCGGTGTGACCTCAATTGGATCGAATGAGGCTCCCACCACGATGAGCTTGCCGTTCGGGCCCAAACCGTCGACTAACTCAGACATTGCTTTTGCGCTTGGGGCGGTCGCCAGAATTACCTTCGCCCCGCCCAGTTTTTGCAATTCCTGGGCGGCGTTCGTCGCTCGGCTGTCGATGTACACGCTCGCCCCCAGTTTCTTCGCGAGCGCGGCGTCTTCGGATCCGCGCCCGATTGCAGCGACCTCGTAGCCAAACTTCTGCGCGAATTGAATTCCTAAGTGACCCAGACCGCCGATGCCCTGCACCGCAACCAGGTCGCCGGGTAACGCACCGCTGTGACGCAGCGAGTTATAGGTCGTAATTCCGGCGCAGAGCAGCGGCGCTGCTTCGGCGTCATTCAGAGTGTCCGGTATAGCCACGAGCGCTTCTTCCGGTGCGACCATGTATTCCTGGTAGCCGCCGTCGTAGCTGATACCCGGAATTTGCAGGTTGCGGCAGTTATTAAAATCTCCGCGCCGGCACTCGCGACAAGTCCCGTCATGGCCGCCGTGCCAGCCGACACCCACACGCTGACCCTGCTTCCACGCGGAAACGCCGGCACCCAGTTCGTCGATGATGCCCGCCACTTCATGTCCGGGAATGCGGGGATACTGAATTCCGGGCCACAAGCCTTCTTTCGTGAGCACGTCACTGTGGCATACACCACAGGCTTGCACTTTGATCCGCACGTGTCCTGCAGCCGGCTCAGGAATTTCGCGCTCGACAATCTGGAAATCTGCTCCGGGATTGGAGACTTGCGCTACCTTCATCGTGCCTACCGCGATTGCTGTCGTTGCCATGAGTCCTCCTAAGAGTCATTTAGTTATTGTCGAAAGCGTACTTGCTGATTTCGGATCGACTGAATGTAGCGATCGAAAAGCGACAGAATCAGAACTGTGCGCTGTTCTCGCTATTAGGGTGTGTAACGGGTGAAGACAAAGTCACGAGCTTTGACAGGCTCGTGGCAGGGGAAGCAGGTTTTCAGCTTCGTCTCGTCCGCCGAAGGGTTGCCGTCCTTATTGAACTGAGCGAACCCCCAGCCTCCTGTCGCGGCGTACTTTTTTGAGTCCTTGACCATAAACTGAAGGTACCAATCCGGGGAGGGCCCGGGAACGAAAGATTGGGCACGGCCAAAGACTTTGTTGTTTTCCTCTGAGGGAACGTAACTCCAGGCTATTCGGGCAATGATCGTGCCGTCCGGGAACGGAAGTTTCCCTTCGCGATATGCCTTGATAGCTGTGTCGTTGCCCAGAATGGCACGAATATCGTTGAGGTCGCCTTCCTCGTGGGCTACAGAGACCAACCTCCAGTCGCGGTATCCGCGGGGAATTTTGATCCCGAAGAGCGGGGCGGCCTCCCCATCAGCGTGTCCAGATGCGTGCGCGATGTGGACGACCACGCCGGCCACCGCTACAACTGCAAACAACAAGAAAGCAATCCGTTTCATAGGTGTTCCTCCTTCTACATTCTTGAGCACCCCGTCACTACTGCTTTTCGTCCGCAGTCTTTTCTGGAACGACAAATGCGACTGTGCCTTTGTCCAGGGTGTGGTGGTTCGCGTCCTCCAATTCAAGGGTCACTTTGTGCGGACCGGGGGGAAGACCCATCAAGATGATTGGGTTCCCACTCGCATCTGCCCATACCCAAGGGGCATCGTCGAGTCTTACGTGAACGTGTCCGACGCGCGGCGAGACCGCCAGAGCACCGGAGCCGAACACAGGCGCAATGTGCACGTTCTGGGCACAATATTGGATAATCACCACGCCACGGGAGGCGAGCGGTCCGGCCTGCGGAGGATCGATGACGATTTTCGCTGGGGGTTCGCTGCCGGTGAGCGGGATAACTGCGGTGAGTCGACAAACGTCCGTGGCGTTTTGTGCCATAGCGGTGACTGCGTACAACACGATGGCAGCGACCGATAGCAGAGTCGTACCTTTCAAGCTTCTATTCAGATTTGCCATGTTGTTTCCTCCAATGTGTTCACTTAAATCGAAAGTCAGATTTATTGAATTGCCGGATGTCCGCCAAAGCGCACCGTTATTCAATTCGTATTTGCATAGCGGTTGGCCGATTTCGCGTATTCGTCTTAGCCAGCATCTCGCCAGACAGTCGGCAGTCTTGGCCCCGTCACCGCCGAGCGTAGGTCATTGTCCAAGAACCTCTATCGCCCGGGTGATACTCATTACCGTCCCATGGCGAACCACAGATATGAAGATGGGCATAAGGCGTCCCGGCAAACATCACCAGTGTTCCTGCGTCACGCATAACTGTTGGCAAACCGGCGACTCTTGCGTCGAAAGGCCAGAGGATCATCCAGTGCGGGCCAATTGGGATGGCCGGGCTTGTCCGGTCAAACGGGTCGGTGAAGCTGTGCTGCGTAGCTCCATTGAGCATGTAGATAAGTCCAGGCTCGGTATTCGTTGGTTTGGGCTTCCCTGCCATGACATCCAGTATCCAGCGCATCCCCATCGGATCCATGCACATATCTGCCGCTCCGATGATATTTTCGTTGCCGGGAACGCACACCCAATGGTTCGTACCCGGACGCAACACGGTCAACTTCCCTTGAGCATCCATTTCTGCAACGGTGGCCTCCCGCGTAATGCTGTCAGGCCCCGACAAGAGCGCTCGTCGAATTTTGGCTTTCACTATTTCGTCTGACATGCTGTTATCTACGTCCATCGTGTTACCCTCCCTCCACTCATCGTTTGTTGCGTCCTGTACTCCGCGATGCCCGGACGGCTCCGCCTCAGCCTGTACCCACATACTGAGTGCGGCGAGGCCCGCGCCCGCGATTGCCGCCGCTTCGACGAACTCTCGGCGTGATATAGCTGTTCGCCGCGCGGAGGCGGAAGAGGCTCCCCCGTTTTCGTTACTTTTCCCGGGCATACCCTCTCCTCGTACTTAGTTCAATAACCATCCACATCGACGACCGCCTTGGCGAAAGCTTCCGGGGCTTCCTGCGGAATGTTGTGGCCGACGCCGCCGGTGATGAGCCGGTAGTCATACTTGCCGGAGAACTTGTTGCGATAGGCTGTGCTCGGCCCGTGGATTGCCCCGTTGGAGTCGCCTTCCATGGTGATGGCCGGCACGGTGACGACAGGAAGCGCGGCCAGCCGCTTTTCGAGGTCGTCATATTTCCGCTCACCATCCGCTAAGCCGAGCCGCCAGCGATAATCGTGCATCACGATGTCAACATGGTCCGGGTTGTTGAAGGAAGGTGCTGTGCGGTTGTACGTGGCATCGTCGAAATTCCACTTCGGCGAAGCCTGGTGCCAGATGAACTTATTGAACTCGTCGAGGTATTTCGCATAGCCGGCCTTGCCGACTTCAGTGGCGAAATAGTACTGGTACCAAAATGCGAATGCAGCCTGGGGCGGCCAAGGTGTCTGGTTGCCCGCAGGGCTGCTAATCAGATAGCCGCTGACGGAAACGATTGCCCTGCAGCGTTCCGGCCATAGTACTGCCATGACGTCCGCTGTGCGCGCACCCCAGTCAAAGCCGGCGACGGTGGCTTTCTGAATTTTGAGCGCATCCATGAGAGCGATGATGTCGAGGCCAACGGCCGACTGCTGGGCGTTGCGCATGGTCGCGCTGGAGAGAAAGCTGGTGGTGCCATAGCCGCGCAGATAGGGAACGATCACCCTGTATCCGGCCGCTGCCAACAATGGCGCTACATCGACAAAGCTGTAAATGTCGTAAGGCCAGCCGTGCAGGAGAATTACCGCAGGGCCGGTGGCGGGGCCAGTTTCTGCGTAGCCAACATTCAGGAGGCCGGCGTCGATCTGCTTTATTGAGGCGAACGACGTGTTCTTGGCGCTCGCTGCCGTGTTCGCCATCGCTGATACACTCCCATCGTCGTGCGCCAATAGTGAGCTAGGAGCGAACATCGTGGCTCCAACAGAGACGCCAGCCATTGCTAGGAGACTACGGCGCGATATTCCTTTCGATTGCTTCATGGTTAATGTTCCTTTCTATTCCTGCTGTGGGCCCGACCGTCCCGCATCGGCCGCGATGAACACATCAGACCAGAAGCGTGGATTGGAAACAATTGGACGATGGTATGGGAATACCTTGGTATCGGTCGATGCGACAAACGGCGTTCGGTGCAGCGCGATGGTCAGACGATTTGCCAGTCTCGCCGAGGCGGCGACCGTAACCGCTCGCCAATCTCGACTTGTACACCGTGGAGGGCTATCTATCAACTCCAACTCGTTGAAACTCCTCTTACGCCTATCGCTTAGGGAGTGAATGTATAAGTTTGGGATACGCCCTCCTGTGCGATTCATCCATGCGCATCGCCCATGGCGGACGAGCTCTGCGCGAGTGGACGGTCACCTAAAAGGGCATCAGTGACTTCTTGCGTTATAACAATCGAGCTGGCGTAGTTTGGGAGATTGGTAACGAGTGCGGCGTGCATGAACTCCTCTGAGTAGTCCGCGGTCGCGTCCTTCGCCACAGTGACGTCGTAGCCGAGCTCGACCGCAAAACGCACAGTTGATTCAACGCATGTGTGCGCGATGAGACCGGCGACAATGAGCCTCTGGATGCCGTGCCTTTTGAGTTGCAAATCCAGATCGGTGTTAGCAAAGCCACTGGAACACCAATGCTCCTGGGCCACGATGTCTCCCGGCTGAGGAGCAAATTCGGCGCGGAACTCGCCACCCCAAGTTCCATATTCAAACGTTTTTCGCGACCAGGCTGCTTTCTGAATCGGGGCGGTGTACTTCCAGGTCTCGTAGTCGCCGGGACGGTATCGATGATGCATCGCATAGAAAACCCGTATCCCTGTCGTTCGCGCTGCGGTCAGCAACTGCAACATGTGAGAGACGCAGTCATTCGCCTCTGCAACGCTTTTGATGCGATCCCATATTTTGCCACCCTCGGAAATGAAGTCGTTGTAGGGATCGATGACGAGAAGTGCAGTGTTCGCTTTGTCGAACTCTAGATTCGTCATGATTGTCCTACCTGCGTTCACTCAAGACCTCTGCGTTGCTCTAGCTAGCCAGGTCATCCAACATGCGCGGCAGGGCCATTTCCGCTCCTCGGGTCTGGAAGCCACGCTTCATCGCAGCTTTTATCCGATTCTGCGCTTCAGGCTTGCGGACACAGTCGAGGAAGAGACTCGAATCACGGCGAAAATCTTCCGCCGGCGCGAGCGCGACCGCGTTGACCCGCTCCTTGATTACGGAAAGGCCAAAGGCTGGAAAGCTGGCTATGCGATGAGCTAGCGATTCGACGAAATCGCCGAGTTCGGCGGCGGGCAACGCTCGATTGATCCAGCCGTAGCGTTCCGCCATCTGCGCATCATAATCCTCCGCGCCCAACAGCACCTCGATCGCCCGGCCCCGGCCCATGAGTCGGGTGAGATGCTGGGCGGCGCCTGAGCCGGGGATCAGCCCGAACCCTGCCTCCGGTTGACCGAAAATTGCCGACTCGCGCGCAGCGAAGCGCATGTCACACGCCAATATAAACTCGCTGCCCACACCGCGCACGCGACCTTCGATCTGCGCAATCGTGACCAAGCGGCTTGCGCTCAGATAACGAAATAGAATCGCAAGCGAAGGTTCGCCCGTTAGCTGCGTTGCCAACCCGCCATATTCAGCAATCCGAGTTACGTCGACATGGGAAATGAAATAGTCCGGGTCGGCACTCTTGAACACGAGTACATGGACGGAGTCATCGGCCTCGGCCTGCTGAATGAGAGAGACCAGGTCGCGGACCAGCTCCGGCCCCAGAAGATTCATTGGTGGGGCGGCGATTTCCGCGAACAGAACGCCGCCTTCTTTATGCGTAGAGATCGTTTCAAAACCAGCCTGCTGTGTTCCATTCTCGTGATCGATTTCGTTCAACATGTTTGTTCTCCTGAGTCGGAACGCAAGGGCCTCCTACTATTAGAAGCCCTCGTGTTACCGAAACGAATCGTTAGCCATCGTGGTATTACGCAGCCTTCACCTGAGCGGACCGCAGCGATCTGAAGCCCACGCGAAGCTCTTCTGAAAGAAGTTGGGGCTGTTCGAATGCCGCAAAGTGCCCGCCCTTGGGGAGCTTGTTGTAATGAATCAGTTTGGGATACGCCCGCTCCGCCCAACTGCGTGGGCACAGATCGATCTCGTCCGGAAAGGAGCTTACGGCAACCGGGATGGAAACGCCTTTGACACTGAAGTACCCGAATTTGCTTTCCCAGTAGATGCGGGCTCCGGAAATCGCCGTGTTCGTCAACCAGGCGATCGTGATGTTGTCGAGGACATCGTCCCGGGTTAGGCCGGCAGCTTCTCCGGCAAAGACACGTGAGATCAGCGCGTAGCTCCACGCATCGTGGTCCAGAAAATAGGCGGCCAGGCCGACGGGGGAATCCGCAATTCCGTACATCGTCTGCGGTCGCAACCCCAACTGGTAGCCGTAGGCGACGCCTTTGCTGTAGACGAATTGCAGCCGCTCGAAAGCGAGTTTTTCCTCAGGTGAGAGACCACCTGGCATTGGAGCACCGGTGGATGCCGCCTTGTCGATTTCAGCCGGAACCGCGCCAGGCATGTTGATATGAATGCCGAGCAGTTCGGGAGGCGCCTGCACACCCATCAGCTCCGTGATGAGCGAACCCCAATCGCCGCCCTGCGCGACGAATTTAGTGTATCCCAGGCGCTTCATCAGCACGGTCCAAGCACGCGCGATGTGGTCGGGGCCCCAGCCGGTCGTGGTTGGTCTGCCGGAAAAACCGAAGCCGGGCATCGACGGAATCACGACATCGAACGCGTCGGATGCCTTCCCGCCGTGCGCGGTTGGATTGGTCAGCGGATCGATGATCTTCATCTGTTCGATAATCGAACCGGGCCACCCGTGGGTAACGATCAGCGGCAACGCATTTTCGTGTTTGGAACGGAGGTGGATGAAATGTATGTCCAGTCCATCGATCTCGGTGATGAACTGCGGCAGAGCGTTGAGTTTTGCTTCGATCTTGCGCCAGTCGTACTCTGTCGCCCAATAGCGGGCGAGCGCCTGAGCCGTCGCCAGTTGCACGCCTTGTGTTGCATCCGTGACCGTTTCCCGGTCGGGAAACTTCGTCGCCTGGACGCGCCTGCGCAATTCGGTTAAGTCCGCCTCTGCAACGTTCACATGAAACGGACGAATTGATTCTTTGTCAGTTGCCGGCTTGCTACCTTGCTGTGTGGCGACTGCTTGGGTCATGGTGTCCTCTCCTTAGAGCAGTTTTTGTTGCGCACATGGGGTCGCGTTGGACGCGAAGAACACATCTCAGCAGAAGTGTCGAACCGGAACAATTGGACGATGGTATCGGCGATACCTTCGTATCAGTCGAGGCAGAGGAATAGATTTGACGATGCGTCGCGGTGTCGAGGCACTTTGCCAGCCGAGCCGCCGGCCGCTCATCGCCGTCAGGTCTGCGACCAGCGGGGCCGGGCCCGACTCCTTCGCCGAGCCAAAATCCATCAGCTTGGCCCCCGGTCTTGGTCAGCATGACGTTGGACGGCTTGAGATCACGATGCGTGATGCCCATCTTGTGGGCCTTGGCCAGCGCATCGGCAATCTGCACCGCAACGGGGACCGCCTGCTCCGGGGACAGAGGGCCTTTGATCAGCTTATGCTCCAGCGTCTCGCCCTCGACCAGTTCCATGACCAGAAAGTCCACCCCGTCCTGATGACCGATGTCATGGAGGGTGCAAATGTTGGGATGAGAGAGTCTTGAAACCGCTTTGGCTTCGCGCTCCAACCGCTGCCGTAAGGACAGATCAGAGGACAAATTGGCGGGCAAAACCTTAATGGCTACATCCCCGCTCCAGCCGCATGTCGCGGGCACGGTACACTTCACCCATGCCGCCTGCACCGAGCGGCGAGACAATTTCGTACGGACCGAGTTTAGTCCCAGAAGTGAGCCCCATGCGTTGCGCGTCATTATAGACCTGCGAGCAGGTTGGCGAGGATGCGACGATTCTGGACGGTTCATCGGCAATGCGGAAGTTAACCACTCGCCACTTAGAAAGCTGTTTACTTAGGGCCCTGAGCGACCACAGGTGTGAAATTACAGGTGTGAAATTTCAGGCTGGTCTGCTAAGTCATTGATAATGATGGTGGCCAGGGACGGAGTTGAACCGCCGACGCCAGCCTTTTCAGGGCTGCGCTCTACCACCTGAGCTACCTGGCCACGTTTCGAAACCTGCTCACGCGCCGCAGGCTACGAGGATTGTTCGCTTCACGCTGATTGTCGCGGGAGTGCCAGCCGAGAAACAGCTTCAACGCCGAACGCGTGCGGAACGTTGTTGATTATAGCAAAGCTCCGCGCTCGCTCCACATCCGCGAAGCGAGAGTGGGGTGGCAAGCCCGAGTGGCTGGCCCGCTACCCCATCGCCCATTCGGGATGGTTTGCGGCTGTGTTCCGGCCTATTGTCCTCCAGCCGAAGAGCCATGCTGTCCCAGCCAGGATGCGAGTTGCGGTTCTTGTTGCGACTTCAGATCGACACAGTTGTTGATGCGCTCGATCGATTGCCGATAGGTGCGTTGCGCCCCTTCAACTTTGTGGGCGGCGAAAAAGTCCACGACCTGATCGCGCATATTCGCGTCGCAAAACGAACTGGTGGCATTCACAATCTCGGCACTGGCGAAAGGGCCTCCGACTTTTTGCACCGCATCCCAGTGCGCCAGAACAAAGTCCCACGCCAGTTTTTCTCCCGCTGGATTACGCATCACATCGCTGATCAGGAGCAGCGCGTCCTGCGAACGAACGTCTGGAGAAATGGCATAGTCGAGGGTCCGCTGCAGCAACTTCGGATCGCCGAATCGGGGCAAAGCGAAAAGAGCCATGTAGTATTCCTCAGGTGACTGCGCATTCTTCAACGTGGCCAGCAGTTTGTCATAAAACATCTGATCGCCGGTCAATGCCGCAAGCGCAAATGCGCTGCCCGCCAGTTCCCGATCTACGGACGCGGGATTATTCAGAGCCTTATCAGCGAGCTTGTGGGCCTGCGCCAGCACCACGGGATCACGGGCGTCGTAGCCCAGAGCATGGAATACCCGGGCCCGCAGCGCTCTCTGCTCGTCGCTCTCGCCCGCTTTGGATTCCCAGCCCACACCTTTGAGGATCGGCGCGAGGTACTGCCGCAGCCAGATGCGATAAGATTCGCGGTCGCTATCCGTCGCTAGGTACTGGCCAATGTAGTTGAGCTGCGCCAGGACGTCTTCCAATACGGCGCGATTGCGGTCAGCGCCCAGACCCTGAGCCAAAGCCAGATAGTCACCCACCGGTTCCCGTCCCACCCTCACCGATGCCCAGATATCCGTTTGCAAGGCGATGCGCTCCGCCGGAGACAGCTTGCTCTCAGCGTCACCCGCCAGGGCCCGCACCGCGTCGGGCTGGTAGCCGACGCGGTAATAGCCAGTCGCCCCAGCGTTTGCTAAAACCCACGTCGAGCAGCCCGGCAGCGTGAAGGTTCCCTGCCGCTTTGTGAGAAGTTCGCACTTTGGCGCGCCGTCGCTCGCTGACGACTTCATGCATAAGGGGACTTCCCAGAGCTCATCATTCGGCCCTTGGAACTTCTCGCGGTCATAATAATAGCGGCGCTGATCCAGGGTTACGGTCGTCGAGTTCCCGGAACATTTCGCCTTCACATTAATAATTGGACCACCCGCCTGCTTCACAAACGTGGGCATGATCTGGTCAACAGGCTTTTTCGAAGTCCTGGCCTGCGCATCCCAGAAGTCTTCGGCAGTGGCATTTGCATATTGACGCTGCTGAATATACGCATTGACGCCAGCACGGAAAGTTTCCTCACCCAGGTAGGACTCCAGCATACGCAACACCGCCGCGGCCTTGCCGTAGGCGATGCCGTCAAACAATTCTGTAATCTGCGCCGGAGTATCAGCCGCCTGGTGAATCGGACGCGTGTTCGCTAGCGAATCAGCGTTGAGAGTTGCGCCCGTCTGGATGACGTCGTCCAGATTGAAATTCCATTCCGGTTTCCATGCCTCGATCGGCTTGCTCGACATCCATGTAGCAAAACCCTCGTTCAGCCAGATATCGTCCCACCATTTCATCGTGACCAGATCGCCGAACCATTGATGAGCCATCTCATGGGCAATCACCGAAGCGATCTCCTTCTTCAAATCGATAGAGCCCTGTTTTTCATCGATCAGCAGAATGACTTCACGGAATGTGATGCAGCCGGTATTCTCCATCGCACCCGCGGAAAAATCCGGCAACCCGATCAGGTCGAGCTTTCCGTAGGGATATTTGATACTGAAATATTTATCGTAATAACTGAGGACGTGCTCGGCCGTCTCCAAAGCAAACTTCCCCATTTCTTTTTTTCCTGGAGTGCTGTAGACGCGAATCGGAATGCCATCCGCCTGGCCTTCGATGTACTCAAAGTCGCCCACTACCAGCGCCGCCAAGTAGGACGACATCTTCACTGTGGTGGCAAAGCGGACTGTGTGTTTGTCGCCGGGGCTGGGCGTATCGGAGATAATCTTTTGGTTAGAAATAGCCACCTGTCCTTTGTCGGCAACAGCGGTGATGTCGAATGTGGCTTTGTACTCAGGTTCGTCAAACGACGGAAACGCGCGGCGCGCGTCCGTAGCCTCGAACTGCGTGGCGGCGTATTTGCGTCCCTGATCATCTTTGCCAAGGTAAAAACCGCGCATCTCGTCGTTCAGGATGCCGGTGTAGGTAATGTGTACGGTGGCCGCTTCGGCAGCTAGCGGCTTTTTGACCGTCAGCACGACCATTTCCTTGTCTTTCTCGGGCGTGACTTTAGCCTCTTGTGTGCTTCCGTCGCTGGTGATGGTGACCTCATGGAAGTCAATATCGGCCGCGTTTAGGGTGATCTCGGAAGTCGGCTTCAGCACGCGGATAGAGATGGTCTCATCACCTTCGAATTTGGCTTTCTCAAGATTGGGCGTAAAGGTGAGCTTGTAGTTCTCTGGAGTGGCCACCTCTGGCAGCCGCTGTGTAACAGCTACGGAGAATGCTGCCGACACAAAAATAAGTATCGCAAAAATTCGTTTCATAGAGCCCTCGGGAGATGATTCGGTTGAATTCATTTCGTAACAGAAACATGGAAAAACCCGCTCAAATCGCGTTCCCACAAGACGCAAGAATCTCCAATCTTTATACGGGAAACTCGCCGCAAAAGTTCACTGCGGATATGTTGCCGTTCCGTTCATGACGGCCATCGAGCACCGGTTGGCTCCGAACCAGTAGGGAATCTCACGGTAGTCTTCGACCGCAAAGACGGCGAGATCAGCATCTTTGCCGGGTTCAATTGAACCTTTCCGGTTCGCCACTCGCAACGCCCACGCCCCGTTGATAGTGGCCGCCGCTATGGCCTCCGCCGGCGACATCTTCATGTGCGTGCATGCCAGCGACATTGCCATCGGCATACTTAGGGTTGGCGATGTGCCTGGGTTGTAATCCGTCGCCAACGCCATTGGCACGCCCGCGTCAATCAACTTGCGCGCCTGGGGATATTGCTTCAGTCCCAGAAAATAATTCGCTCCCGGTACCAGCGTAGCAACCGCATCGTGCTTAGCCAAGATCAGAATGTCGTCGTCGTTCACGTGGTCCATATGATCGAATGAAGCCGGATTGAATCGCAAAAACGGTTGCAGAACCGTCTCCGCAAGCTGGCACACGTGGGCCCGCACGCAAAGACCGTGCTGTACGGCGGCTTCAAAAATATGTTCTGTCTCGGCGGCTGTAAACGCCCCCTTGTCGCAGAAAACATCAACGAACTGGGCGAGCTTTCGCTTCGCTGCCTGCGGAATCATCTCTTTACAGACGATCTCAACATATTTTTGTTCGCGACCTTGAAATTCTTTTGGGACGACGTGGGCGGCCAGTAGAGTCGCGACAACCGTTCCCGGCCAGCGCGCAGAAGCTTCACAGATCGCTTCCAGTGACTTCAATTCAGATTCGACCGTCAGCCCATAACCTGACTTAGCCTCGACCGTCGTAGTGCCCTGCCCCGCCATGTCCCGCAGTACAGTCAGAACCTTCTCCACCAGAAGGCGCTTCCCTGCCTTCCGAACGCTCTCCACGCTCGATCGGATGCCGCCACCGGCTACGGCAATTTCTTCGTAGGAAGCGCCCTCGATGCGCTTTTCAAAATCCACCAGCCGCGGGCTGACAAAAACCGGATGGGTATGTGAATCTATAAATCCGGGTAGGACAACTTTGTTTGAGCAGTCGATCTCGGTAACTTTCTTGCGATTCTTCTTCAGCCACGGATCGCGCAATGCGTCGCTAGTGGGGCCAACGGAAACAATCTTTCCGCCGAGGCAGAGCACGGCTGCATTCTTGATGATGCCGAGTTCTTTCAAGTCGGAACCGCGGCGCGGACCTGGCTTGCCGGAAGCGGATTGCAGTGTCAGCAGTTGGCCAATATTGGTAAGGAACAATGCCTGGGCGGCGTTGAAGTCGAACTTTCGGTTTGGATTCAAGCAGCAAATAGTTTAGCAGGCGAGACAACCGACGAGCGACGCCAACGAAACGGCCTACTGGCCCATCGGCACTTTCACGCCCGTTTTTTTGGCGAATTTTTTGGCCTCGTCATATCCCGCATCCACGTGCCGAATCACGCCCATCCCCGGATCCGTCGTTAGCACGCGCTCGATGCGCTTGGCCATCATCTCAGTACCATCAGCCACCGTGACCTGCCCGGCGTGCAACGAGTATCCGATGCCCACACCGCCGCCGTTGTGAATCGACACCCAAGACGCGCCCGCGGCCGTGTTCAGCAAAGCATTCAGCAAAGGCCAGTCAGCAACGGCGTCCGAACCGTCTTTCATGCTCTCGGTTTCGCGGAATGGAGACGCAACCGAGCCGCAGTCCAGGTGATCGCGGCCAATCACGATCGGCGCCTTGATCTTCCCTTTCTTCACCAGATCGTTGATCGCGAGGCCGAACTGTGCGCGCTCGCCGTACCCCAGCCAGCAAATGCGTGCCGGGAGTCCCTGAAACTTGATGCGCTTGCGCGCCAGATCAATCCACCGCCGCAGGATGCGATTTTCAGGAAATAACTTCAATACCAGATCATCCGTAACGTGAATGTCCGACGGCTCGCCCGACAACGCCACCCAGCGGAAGGGTCCCCTTCCCTCACAAAATAGTGGACGAATATAGGCGGGCACGAACCCGGGAAAGTCGTAAGCATTTTTCACGCCGCGCTGAAAGGCAAACGTGCGGATATTGTTGCCGTAGTCGAATGTCACCGATCCCATCTTCTGCAGCCGCAGCATTCCTTCCACGTGCTGCGCCATCGCATCGAGCGATTTTTCCTGATATGCCTTAGGATCGCGCTTCCGCAGTTCCATGGCTTCTGCGAGCGTCATACCGTTCGGCAGGTATCCATTTAGCGGATCGTGCGCCGAAGTCTGATCGGTAAGGATGTCAGGCACCACGCCGCGCTCGGCTAACTCCGGAATCACATCCGCGCAATTCCCCACCAGCCCGACCGACACATTTTCTTTTTTGCGCACGGCATTCTTCAAAATGCGCAGGGCTTCATCAAGCGTTGTGACCATGAAGTCGCAATAGCCAGTCTTCAGCCGCTTCTTGATACGCTCCGGATCAACGTCGATCCCCAGAAACGCCGCGCCTGTCATGGTCGCGGCCAGAGGCTGGGCTCCGCCCATTCCGCCCATACCGCCGCTCACGATCAGCTTGCCCGCAAGATCTCCGCCAAAGTGTTTTTCGCCTGCCGCTGAAAACGTTTCGAACGTTCCCTGCACAATTCCCTGCGAGCCAATATAGATCCACGAGCCGGCCGTCATCTGGCCATACATCATCAGACCGGCGCGCTCCAGTTCGTTGAATTTCTCCCAGTTCGACCAATGGCCCACTAGATTGGAATTGGCGATGAGCACGCGTGGCGCATGATCGTGCGTCTTGAACACGCCCACGGGCTTGCCCGACTGCACCAGCAAAGTCTCGTCGTTCTCCAGATTCTTCAGGGTCGTGATGATGGCACGGTATGCCTCCCAACTCCGCGCCGCGCGCCCCGTTCCGCCATAAACGACAAGGTCCTGGGGACGCTCGGCAACGTCAGCGTCGAGATTGTTCATAAGCATGCGCATGGCAGCTTCCTGCTGCCAGCTTTTGCAGACTATGGAGTTGCCGTGGGGCGCGCGAATCGACGCAGGGGCCTGGGTAAGATCCGAATCAACGGGCATGGATAGATGTTACTTTGTGAGTGTGGAAGTATTCAATGTTGCAAGGTGGGAAAGAGTAGAAGGACGGTGAAAGTCGACTCACCAACTTGAATAAGCCGTCCCGTCAGTACCGGTCGCACTTGACGCCGACTTCAAGTCGCTGATCCCAGGGTCCTGCTGGTCCACGGCCATGAGCACGTCTTCCTGCACAACTTCCCAGTTCGCTTCATTTGTCATCGGATCCTTGGGAATGACCTTGATGTATCCCGCAGTCACCAGGTCATCCAGAGACTGTGGCGCTTTTTGCTTATCGAGCGTGTACTGGGAAATGAGGGATCGCAACTCGAACAAATCGTTACGCAGCACAGCCTCGCGCGACCGGAGCACCGACTGGCTATAAATGGGCAGCGCAATTGATATGAGGATAACCATGATGCTGATCACGATCATCATCTCCAACAGCGTGAAACCGGAACCGCGCCCCGTTCTTATCCTGCCTGCCATTTACCAATCCTTATACTTCGTCCCGTCCAGCGCCTCGTCCTGCGATTTGGTGTAAACGTCGAACACGCTCTGCCCGCCCCAGGAGTCCGAATCAGGATCGTCCTGCATCGAACGGAGGCCCCACTCGGTGGTGCCCGTCATGGGATCGATTGGAATCTTGCGCAGATATCGGATTTTTTTTCCCTGCACGTCCACGCCCTTCATAAGAGTTTCCAAATCGGGTGGATAGCCTTGGCTATCCACCTTGGTTTGAAATGCATTGCGGTCGGCATCCATTTTGTAACGGTCGATGGCGTCACGCATCTCCCATAAATCGGCTCGAAGACGGCGCTCCTTCTCCCGCTTGATAGTGAAGCGGGCCATGGGCACTGCCATGGTCGAGAGAATCAGCAGGATGGTGGTCGCGATAATCAGTTCCAGGAGCGTAAAGCCCCGTGCGGGCCTCATGCCCCGCGCCTGATGAAATCTACGTAGGTTCATGTTCTATTTCTATTCTCGGATTGGAACCGCACTTCCTACTGCACGGTTACCGAGGCCTGCGCGCCGTTCACGGTGATGGCCTGTAAGCCCGGATCGCGCGCTCCGCCCCGAGTAATGGTCAGAGGAGTCTGGCCGCTGGCCTTCGCCTGAAATGTCATCGTGACCACCGCGCCCTGTCCGGAAACTCCACCTGCGCCCGGCGGCCGTGTGGCCGTAATCTGAAGGGTTCCCGTTGTGTCATCTTCGCGATGCACCAGAGCCACGGCCTGCCCATCCTGCGAGAGGAAACCTCCGTTTGAGATGTTGACCAACTGCAGCTTGGCCGGATCGTAGTTCAACTGCACGGGCACGGAATATACGTTCTGCGCGCCAGAGATCAAAAGATTCACGACAAACGTGTTGCCCTTCGCAGCCGTGATCTGCCCGGGATCAAACAGGAAGTTCGCACCTCCCTGCGTTCCCGGATTCGCACCTTGGGTAAGGGACTGCTGGTTCGCGAGTTGATTCGCCGACAGCTGGGTCGCCGGAGTCTGATTCGCGGGGGCTTGAGCGGTCGGCACCGACGCTGCGGCCGGATGGTTGACATGCCGCAGTTCAATTGAGTTCGCCGTGCCAATATCGATCGCACGCTGGTTCATCTCGCTGAGGCTGGTTCCTCGGATGATGTGAGGAGTGATGGCGAAGACCGTCTCGTCCGACGAATGGTCTTGCGACACCTGCCCAAAAAGGTATCTCAGGATTGGAATCTGCGCCAACCCCGGAAGACCGGCCAGGGACTTAGTCTGCGAGTCATCCATGATTCCGCCAATCAGGCTCGATTCCCCGTCCTTGAGACGGATTTCGTGCTCGATTTTCTTCTGGCCGATGATGGGCTGACTAATGCCGCCGATGCTCGCCTGGCCAATTTCCGAGGAAACCTCCATCGAGATCTTCAGCGTGACTTCCCGGTCCGCGTGCACGTGCGGTGTGACGTCGATGTTTACGCCCACATCAATGTATTGGAATTGGGTATTTACCAGCGGGTTAATACCCACACCGCCGATTCCGGGCTGGAACGATCCTGTGGCTACTGGCAAGCGCTCGCCGATCTTGAGCGTTGCCTTCTGGTTATCGAGGGCGCGAACCTGCGGATTCTGCAACACTTTTGTGTCGCTATCACTCATCACCGCCGACAAATTGGCGGAAGGAATCGTCACTTGAAAATCGGTTGCGTTCAGGTTGCCGAGGGTGTTCAGGTTCAGCCCACCGGCAGTCGAGCCGGTAGTCGTGGTCCCAGTGGTTGTCGTTCCCGTGGTAGTAGTGGTGTTGTTGATATTGCTCTGCAGGGCGACGGTGGCGCTGGTCGGCGGACTCAATCCCAACGTCCGCGACTTGTCTTTGCTCACCGTGATGACGGCGATGTCGACGATCACTTCTGGACGCGCCTTGTCCAGATCCTCCACCAGTTTTTCCGCCAGCGCGATCTGGTCGGGAGTTCCACGCACCACCAGCGCATTCTGCGAGAGCAATTGCTGCACGCGCTGCACATCCAGCACAGCGCGGATCGCGTTCACCACATCCTGCAACTCGGTGGGCTGGGAAAGATTCTGCAGGTAAAACGTCTTCAGTACACTCTGTTCCAATTCCTTACGCTTGGCCGGATTGTCCTGCGCCACGAAGATTGTGTTACTAGTTACTGGGCGCCAGAAAGTTTTCGATTCCAAAGCCGTAATCTGCAGCGCGTCTTCCAGCGTTACTCCATTCAGTTCGACCTTGATCCGCCGCGAGGTATAGTCCGGATCGAACAATACGTTGATTCCGGCCAACTGCCCGACAGTCTGATAAATAACCTTGGAATCCTCGGTGAGTTTTACGGTGATGGGGACGTTCGAGATGGCAGCGAGTTCTACAGGTCCGCCCGCTTCCCTGATCTTCCGTTCCAGACTACTGGGCGGTCCAGCGGCCTGCGGTGGAGGATTTTCCTTGTCGTTAATCATCTGCAGCGTGCGCTTCAATTCTTGCTGCGCAATGAAGAGTGAGGGATCGATCAGCACCGCCCTTTGAAATTCAGCCACCGCCTCCTGCAACTTGCCCTCGTCGCGAAGTCCTTGTCCGCGATGAACGATCGTAGCCGCCGCCTTAAAACGCAAGCGCTCGAAAGACGACCGGTAGCGCAAATCTTTTGGTTTCAGGTCATAAGCCTGCTTGAAGAAATTATAAGCGGCTTCGAAGTTCTGCCGCGCCTCAGCGTCCTGGCCCTTGTCATAAAGACTCTTGGCCTTGTCAGCGATAGCAGGCAGTATGGCAACCAAAACCAGCAGAGCTACCGCCGCGGGCATCAGACGTCTCATTCGTCAGTCCTCGTATAAGAAATCTTACCGAAAGTCTTCGCCGGACAAGCAGTGACTACGCTTACAGCCCGTGAAACCGCCTTATTAAAACACATGCAAGCAATAACATTGGAGCGATTATAGCATCGCGTTTCCTTACGCCTGATCTCATTGCATGCAGGGCAGTGATACTCTTTAGTCTTAGCCCAAGTGGGGAGGGCCGGGCTTGGGGCTGCGGCTATCGGCTCCGCGAATTAACTTCCGGCGGGTACCAGCGTAACACGTTCCACCCCAGCCCGAAAGAGGAAATGCATATTGGCCGGAGCCCGATACCCGCAGTCCGAAGCCCACTGTTAAGATGAACCCATCCTATGGCCCGCCAGTCCACACACCAGACCAAACCCAGCCCTGAAAAATCCCCACGCCGCGACCCCACCGCCTCCGGTCAGCGCGATGCTGCCGTTAATAGGATCGCTTCCCATAACTACTTCTTGCTGGAAAAATTTGAGTGCGGTGTTGTTCTTACCGGAACCGAGGCAAAATCGGTTCGCGGCGGCCTCGCCAACCTTAAGGATTCCTATGGTTTGGTCAAGGACGGCGAACTCTGGTTGCTCAATGCTCACATCGGCCCTTACGAGCACGGCAACATTCACAATCACGCTCCACTGCGCACCCGTAAGCTGCTCATGCACAAGGAAGAAATCCGCAAGCTGATCGGAAAGACGCAGCAAAAAGGACTTACGCTGATTCCCGTCCGCATGTACTTCAAGAATGGCAAAGTAAAGGTTGAACTAGCCTTGGCCAAAGGTAAGCAGCTCTGGGATAAACGCGAAACCGAAAGGCGCCGTACTGCGGACCAAGAAGCCAGAGAAGCCATCAGTCGGAGCCGGAGAACCTAGGTTTTGCCCCCGTTTGCGAGTGAAGGCCAAGCTTGCAGAGGCGTCTCGAGGCCACCATCAAGAGTGTAAACCTGAAATCCGATATGCCGCACGTCCACGAGGCCCTGCAGCGCATGGACCGGGAACTAGCGCTCGCTCGCACCAGCAAAGCAACGCTGCTGAAGCTGATTCACGGCTACGGATCGACTGGCGCAGGCGGGGACATTCGCATCGCCGTGCAAAAGCGGTTGATAGAGATGACGCAGAGCGGCCAGATTCGCGGCTGCATCTTTGGCGAGAACTGGTCAAAATCAGACGAGACGGCCTGGAAACTTCTGCGATCGCACCCGGACCTCAAGCGCGACTCCGACCTCGGTCGCCGCAACCAGGGAATCACGATCGTTTTGCTCTGATTGCTTACTTATGCGCTGGCACGGCTGTTTCCACGGGTTCAAGCTTCGCCGTAAAGTGGCGCAAAAACGGCGCTTCGTAGCTCAGCTTCATTCCCTGAATCTGTTCGCGCTTCTTCCAAACTGCAAGGATGACTTCCACCACATAGTCAATGTGGCTTTGGGTGTAAACACGACGCGGGATGGCAAGACGAACCAGGTCCATCGTCGCCGCTGCTCCGAACATCAACGTGCCAATCTCAACCGAACGAATTCCGCCTTCGAGATAAAGTTCGTCGGCCAGCGCGACGCCAGGGAAACGGTCCGGCGGAACCTGTGGCAGGAAGGCACGCGCATCAATGTAAATCGCGTGGCCTCCGGGCGGTTGCACGATAGGCACGCCATGCTCGGCGATGTGGTTCCCAAGATAGGCGGTGGAAGCGATGCGGTATTCGAGGTAGTCCTCGTGAAGAGCCTCCTGTACGCCGACCGCGATGGCCTCCAGATCGCGCCCCGCGAGACCGCCGTAAGTCGGATAGCCCTCGGTTAAAATCAGCAGATTCTTCTCCTGCTGCGCGAGGATGTCGTCATTCGTGCACAGGAATCCGCCGATGTTAGCCATCCCGTCTTTCTTTGCCGACATGGTGCAGCCGTCACCGTGGGCAAACATTTCCTGTGCGATTTCCTTCGGAGTCTTCGATTCGTAGCCCCGCTCCCGCGTTTTAATGAAGTAAGCATTCTCGGCGAATCGGCAGGCGTCGAAGTAGAGAGGAATACCGTATTTTTGGCAGACCGCGCTCACGGCTTTCACGTTCTCCATCGAGACCGGCTGTCCTCCGCCAGAGTTGTTGGTCACCGTCAGCATGACCAGCGGAACGTGCTCTCGACCCACGCTTTGGATCAGAGTTTCGAGGGCCGCCACGTCCATGTTGCCTTTGAAGGGATGCTTGACGCTAGGCTGGCGTCCTTCCGCAATCACCAGATCTCGAGCCTCGGCGCCGACAAATTCCACATTAGCTCGGGTTGTATCGAAATGCGTGTTGTTGGGGACAACATCGCCTTTCTCGCACATCACGCTGAACAGAATGCGTTCGGCGGCGCGCCCCTGATGAGTGGGGATGACATGCTTGTAGCCAAAGATTTCCTGAACCGAATCGCGAAACCGTTCGAAGCTGCGGCTACCGGCATAGCTCTCGTCGCCCTCCATGATTGCGGCCCACTGGTGAGTGGACATGGCCCCCGTTCCGGAGTCAGTGAGGAGATCGATCAGAACGTCGTCGGCAGGAAGAAGGAACAAGTTGTAAAACGCAGCCCGCAGCAGTTGCTCGCGTTGCGGCCGCGTGGTCCAGTGAATCGGCTCGACGCTCTTGATGCGGAAAGGCTCGACGATGGTACGAGGCATGGCGGTTCTCACCCCTACGCTCAATACTTGACCGGATCGAAACCGCGCGAGCGGTAGATCTCTTTGTCTGCGATGCTACGCCCCTTGCGTCTCCGGCGGTGTGCCTGGGATCACAGGCGCTGGAGCGGATTCAGTCACCACCGGAGGTGCGACCGGCGCCGGCGTGAAGGGCTGCACCGCGATCGGTTCCACCATATTTTGCAGGTAGTAGCTCACCGCGACACCGCGTTGCCAGAAGCGCGGGATCAACAACAAGAGCAGCGTCAACTGGCTCACGAAAATCGCTCCGCCTACGCTGGCGGGCGGCACAAACTTCATCCACGCCCAGAGGCCTGCCACCAATACGATCGCCGCTACGATCGTCGTGACAACATAACTTCCAAGCAGCCGTCCCAGGTTCCGCCATGTGTGCCGGAAGCCCTTGCCAATCGATCGTCGCACCGCCCGCTGATTGCTGAGTACAACATCGGTCTGCGCCAGATCGAACCAGATGCGCAGCGCCGTCATCACCAGAAAGATCACGGCCAAGCCCGCGAACCGCACTTCGGGAAGAAGCAACTCGTTCGTGCTCTCGGCGGCTTTTCTCTCCAGCACGCCGTGCAGCCCGAACAGCGCTGCGGCCACCGCTCCCATCACGATGCCTGCCACGATCATCAGCCGGATAAACCGCCAAAGATTCCGTCCGCAGGCACGGAAAAAATCCTCGCGCGGAAGCCGGTAGGTGGCCCCATACCCTTGCAGCACTCCGGGCAGAAACAAAGCAGTGGCAAAAAAGAAGAGCAAGGCAAAATGCAGCCCTGCGACTCTGGCGGCGAGGGTCGGACCAAACTCAGGTCTAGCAAACATCTCGATTAAGACACCAACGTCAAAGCCGTGTACCAGGCGCTCGGAGAGCAGGCTGTGATCCAGAAAGTCGTGCGCCTGATTGCTAAACGACGCGGCGCCTAAGCACGCCAGCACCAGGTTCAGCACGTAGAACCATATGATGTAGCGCTTGTTGTGCGCCACCCTGCCCCAACCGCCGCTCAACAGACTCTCGTTTCCATTCATGAATTCCCGCCCTCAATCTTGCCTAAACTGCCCACCACGCCAACGCCTGGCCCAGCCACTGCGTCACAAACAGCCAGTAATTCGTCAACTTGCGCGCCGGCTTTCCATGCGGCTCAGCCGTGTAGCTGTTGTTGAAATCATTGCGGTCAATCTGGATTTTGTGGTCGGGATCAATTTCCGCCGACTCGACTTTCGCTTTCTTCTCGTACGCGAACCTGGTCCAGCGGCTTGCTCCATCCCAGTGCTCACGAACTTTTTCGCCATTGTCAAACTTGATCTCAACTTCCACGGGCATGACGAAATCCCCCTTGCGCTGCAGCCACACATAGGAGCGATAGACAGTATTCTTGTCACCCTTCTCGAAGGCACTCTTCTTCTTTTCGTACCAGTTCACGGGGAAAGATTCGATCCTCAGCACTTTGTAATCCATCACCTGTGAGCCGTAGATGGCTTGGTCGAAATACCATTTCAAATCCTTGCCTGAAACCTCCTGGATGGTATCCAGGAAGTCTGCTTTCGTGGGATGAGTGAAGCGATACTTCATGAAGTAAGTGCGCATCGCCTTATCCATTGTGTCTTCGCCGATAATGCCTTCCAGCGTCAGCAGCACGCTGGCTGTCTTGCCGTAGGTGATGCCGCCGTAGGAGCTATTGTTGTAGTAATCGTAAGCCTTCTGCGCGATGGGATCGATGTCGGCCACCTCTGCGTAGCTGCCCCGTTGCAGTTCCCTCTCGCCCACAGTCGCGCCCGCCAAATTCAGAATGGAGGTGTTCTTGCCCAGAATTGAATCGAGCACTTTCACTTCGGAATAGCTGTTGATACCCTCGTCCATCCACGCATCTTCGAATTCGTTGGTTGCCACCATGCCGTACCAGTACTGGTGCCCGAACTCATGCTCGATCACAAGCTCCGGAAGGTGCAGTCCCTCCGGCATAAACCAGGTCGTGTCGCCGGTAATAAATGTCGGATATTCCATCCCCCCAGCCTCCGCGCCCTCGGGATCGACCAAGGTGATCGTTTTATAGGGATAGGGCCCGTACCAGCTTTCGAAATGTTCCAGCGACTCTCGCAGAATTGTTTCGTGCCGCTCCACCTGGCTCCAGTGTGCGGGCTGCATCAAGATGCGCATGTGCACCGGCCCCATCTGCCCCTGGAACACACCGTCTTCTTTCACCTTGTAGCGCGGGCTGGCCGTCCAGGCAAAATCATGAATGTCGTCGCCGTGATAAGCGACAGTCTTGGTATTGTCAGGATTGTTTACTTCCCCGACCTTCACGCCACTCGCCCCCACCACTTCAAACTGCGCCACCGTCAGCTTGACGTCATAGACACCGAAGTCGGCAAAGAACTCAGTGAAGGCATGATACTGATGGCAATTCCACGCTCCATGCCACCAAACGCCGACTTTTGGGAACCACTGCCCGCCCAGCACAAAATCGCGCTTCCATCCCGAGCGCGCCTGCGTCTCCGGAAACTTGGTCTGGAACGCAATCTTGAACTGTACGTACGCGCCCGGTGCAATTGCCTTGGGCAGATGCACATCCACCACCGTTTTGTCGTCTTTGTTTCCGTCATCCGGCTGGATGTATTGCACAGTCGAAGTCAAATCACCCTGGCCCACGACTTCCAGGCTCTTAATTTCTTCTGTCCCAAAATCCTTTTCTTCCCACTTCGCATAGCTGACGTCGCGGCCACCCTGGACCTTGGTCTCGCGTACCCAGGTAGCGTTGGGCTGAAATGCATTCTGATAAAGATGAAATGGGAAATGATCCAGTGCCTCGCCCGTCAGGTTATGGTAAGTGAGCACCTCGGTGGCATCGACGACGTGCTTCTCTGCGTCATATTTCGCGTCAATTTCGTAGTGGACCACCCGCTGCGACATGGGCTGCGCTGAGTTGATGGCCAGCGTGGTGTCAGGAATCGTCAGCGGCCCGGAGCTATTCGAGGCCGCACCAGCAGACGTTGACACGGGAGCAGCCGCAGCCTGCGGCCCAGCCGCCCTTGCCGCATGTTTCTGCACCAGCACGGAAATCAGTACGACGGAAAGCACGGGCCAAAACACAATCATCCAACGGATCTTCATGAAAACCTCTGTTTTCGCTACGGGATGGAATCATACCCCAGCCAGTCGAATACCGTCATCCCGACGATGGCAGATACGTTGTCGCGCGACGGGAAATTCCTGCCAGAAACAAGATTATGTACCGTAGGTTTTCGCGATCCCCGAATCATGCATTGACATACTTTTGCAAAACTCGACAAATTTCTGCATTCAGAGCGGGTGCTGGGAATACGCTGTTCATAGCTGGTTCTGCGCCGGACTAGCCTCTAGCTCTCGTCGCGATCCGTCCATCGCATGCGCGGATCTCCAGCAGGAGAAACGCCATGAAAACCGCTCTCGTCGTAATCCTGTTAGCCGTTTCCACCTTCGTCCAAGACCAGTCTGCTATCGCCGCCGCCGAAGCCGCTTGCGGCGCGAAAGATATCAAATTCGCCGCCAAACAAGATCCAACCCAACACCCCACGCCCCAACCGGATGCGGACAAAGCTCTAGTCTATGTGGTCCAGGAAATAGGCCAGCTCCAATGTACAGGCTGCGCGCTGACCAGAGTAGGGATGGACGGCTCTTGGGTCGGAGCCAACCAAGGCAGTTCCTATTTCTTCTTTGCGGCCGATCCCGGCGACCACCATCTGTGCATGAATTGGCAATCGCGGCTCGATTATCGTTCCCGATCTTTCGCCATGGCCAACTTCACCGCCGAAGCCGGAAAGGTTTACTACTTCAGAGCCCGGATCTTTCCCGGACGCTACGACTACTCGTTCGACTTGGACCCGATCAATGGCGACCAAGGGAAATACCTTGTCGCCTCCTCCGCCTTCAGCGTCTCGCATCCCAAGAAATAAACATTGGAGATAAGCGTCACTTTCATTGGGGCACCAATTTCATGAACTCCGACTCCGCTAGGCGCGAGGGATGTACTTCGCCGCTCAGTCCGAAGAAGCGGCAGAAGCTCATGATCAGCGGACGCCAGCGCACCGGGTCGATATGCGGGTGTTGCTCGTCGCCTACCAAAAGCTTTTCGTCCACGTGCAGCCTCACGATGTGCACCTCGAACATGTTCGCGCTCACGTTCTTGCCAAAGGGACGGAACTCGTGCACCATGCCCTCCATCTGTACTGGGCACTCGGCTATGCGCGGCGGCGCCACGCATGAAGATTCCACCGCAGTGAACCCGGCGATGCCGAATTTGTCGGGCTCATAGCGATAGCCCCACTGGCGTTTCTTATCCGGCACAGGATCCTTGCCCGTGGTAAGTGCGAGGCGATCGACCTGCGTAACCAGATCTTCCGAGGGTAGATTGATCACACACTCGCGCGTGCGGATGAGGTTGTCCGAGGTCTGGCCCATTTGTCCGAGGCCGAGCATGCAACTCCAGCCCAACCACCACGCCGACGACATCGGAGCCAAGTTCGCCGTGCCGTCGGGATTCATTGTACTGATGAGCGCTACAGGCGTTCCGAAATAGAGAACCGTTGGCTCGATCGTCTTGTGCATGCACTGACATTAGCGACTCGCGCGCAAACGTACTATCCGCTTCTTGCGGTTCAATCTAGTCTCATTCATAAAGAATCGCGCATTTGGCTCCTTCCGAACTGGCACACCCAGAGGTTCAAGCCCTTGCGCTTCTACCTGCCTGCCGACGATACTGGAGTGCGGCCCCGAAAACCTCATAACGACTATGAAAACGACACTCTCATTCACAACACCTGCTGAACTCGAAACCGAATCTCTCGTCGCCATTGCCCTAGATCAATCTGAAAAGGATGCCACGGCTAGCAACCAGTCCGAATCCGCGAAAAAAGAAAAGCCGCAACTCAAACTCGCCACCAGCGACGGGTCCGTGCAGTCCGTTGCCGCCGATCTGTTGGCGAGCGGCGAACTTACTGGCCGACCATTTGAAAGCGATCTGCTGCACAAGCCCGCCGGACTGAAAGCCAAGCGCCTGTTGCTGATCAGCGGCGGCGCGGCCAAGAAGTTTACCAGCTACGATCTGCGACGAATCGCGGGAGCGGCTGTGCGCACGCTTAAGGCGCGCGGAATCCGCGGCTTCGCCTTTATCGCCCCGCCCAGCATTCCCGCGGAAGAAGCAGTGAGAGCGATTGTTGAGGGTGCGCTGGTCGGCAACTTTGATCCCGATTACTACCGCAGCGACCGCAAGGATCAGAAGATTGACGCGCTTACGATCGTTGCCAGCGGCAATGCGGATCACACAGCGCTGGAAAAGGCCGCACAGGAGGCGCAGATCATCGGTGAGTCCCAGAACTTCACGCGCGATCTGGTGAACGAGCCTTCCAACCGCATGACGCCGACGATTCTCGCCGACCGCGCAAAAAAGATGTGTAAAGAAGTCGGTTTGAAGTGTGAAGTTTACGGCGCCGACAAGATCAAAGAATTGAAGATGGGCGCGTTCTGGAGCGTGGCGCAAGGTTCCGACGAGCCGCCTGCGCTTATCGTAATGACTTACGAGCCTGCAGGTGCTCCCGCTAAACCGGTGTTAGGCCTTGTCGGCAAAGGAATTACCTTTGACACTGGCGGCATCTCGATCAAGCCCGCCGACGGCATGGAGAAGATGAAATACGACATGGCCGGCGGCGCGACCATGATCGGAGCCATGCGCGCCATCGCGCTGCTAAAGCCCAAAGTGAAAGTCATCGGCATTGTGTGCGCCACGGAAAATATGCCCTCCGGCAAAGCGCAGAAGCCTGGCGACGTGCAGATCGCGATGTCCGGCAAAAGTATTGAAATCATCAATACGGACGCCGAAGGCCGCCTCGTTCTCGCCGACGGTCTGTTCTACGCGCGACAGCTCGGCTGCACACATCTCGTCGACGCGGCAACGCTGACGGGCGCAGTCGTAGTCGCTCTCGGCTACGCCAACGTTGGCGTTTTCGCCAATGATGACGCTATTTACGAACGCCTTCTTAAAGCGAATGCGGAAGCGGGCGAAAAAATGTGGCGCTTGCCGCTCGATGACGAATACAAAGACAACATCAAGTCCACCATCGCTGACATCGTCAACTCCGGTGGACGCTGGGGAGGAGCAATCAACGCCGCGATGTTCCTCAAAGAATTTGCCGAAGATACACCATGGATTCACCTCGACATCGCCGGCACGGCTTGGATGGAAGATCAAAAGCCCTGGATCGCTAAAGGCCCGTCGGGAATCGCGCTGCGCAGTCTGGTGGAGTTCGTGAAGAGTTTCACAAACCAATAAAGACCGGGATCTCACGGAGATCATAACTCAGTTCTTGAGAAGAAGTGTCCGTGAGAATGCGTGGCCCGAATTTTACTTCGTCGTTGCCAGTGCGAAAGCCTTTTCCAGATTCGTGACTAGTGGAGATTCCCCCTGCTGCAGTCCGCTGAGGCCCATCATGCGCCACAGATACTGATTGCCCGGCCAGCCGTGCGCGTCGTAAACCGCGAGAACGTCTTCCGACGGACGGCTCATGACCATGAGCACGATATCGGCCTGATGAGGTTCGTAGACCAGAGTGAACTTTCCCCACTTCTGCATTGCGTCCTGCACCGTTGCGATGGCTTGGCGATCCTCTGGAAGCAGGTTGGGATTGAACTGATCACCGTCGTAGCTGGTGACGTAGACAAAACGGGCATTCACGAGCGTGCCGGGAAACGGCGGCACACTTTGCGGAGTCGTCTTCGTCGGCTTCGGTGCAGCCCAGGCAAGACTTGCCGCCAACAGAAATGCAGCAAGAAGTACAGTGCAAAAGCTAACTCGGCTGTTCATAATGGCAGGCCCCAAGCCTTCTCAATCAGTTGGATGGTTCCATTCCGGCGCGAGTTGCCCACCCGCCGAAATGACTCCGTCTAAGTTATTGATTCCATTGTAACTCGAAGGAGACCAGCACTGATAGATTCCATCTCCACGAAGCGTACAATTTGCCGAGCCGGAAACGGCACACCTAGGAACGCGAGCCAGGATCTGGCTGCCGAGGCATTTTCTTCCTGAAAAACAGGCGCGCCCTGGGGCATTGTGGCGCGAGCATGTCTTTAATCTATAGCTGTTCGCTAATATATCAATGAACTACAGGCGCTTTTAACGACTAACTCGAGTTGTCATACGTTGCACACGCGACAGGTCAGTTGCCGAATCTTTCAGCAGCGCGAGCTTTCGCCTTGGCCGCCTCTTCTTCTCGATTCTTCGGCGGTGCGGTAGTTTCGAGGGAGTGGAGAAGGCGAGCCGAGATGCCGGCGATTTCGTCGACTGCGCCCAGGAATGAGGCTTCGTTTGCCTTCGACGGTTTACTAAAACCGGTGATCTTTCGCACGAACTGGAGGGAAGCAGCCCGGATCTCTTCTGCATTGACCGGCGGATCGAAGTTGAAGAGGGTTTTGATATTCCTGCACATTTCAGAATGACCTCCGCGTAGCGCAATCCCAAGTGGTCTGAGGCATTAGTTTGCCATACGAGCCCCGGTTGGAAACAGGCTAGAAGAGCCTTCCGATGGAAAAGTTCACACGGCTCTGTCCGGTGGGGCTCACACTGCCGAAGATGGCGATGGGACCGACAATGGTATCGGCGATGACCCCAGCATTTGCACTACCGCGCACGATTAGCGAATCGGGATTATCGAATGCAGAGCCCGCTTCATACCAGCCACCCCAGTAAATTCTTTTTCCCACGAGCTGCGGCAGACGATAAAGGTCGCGGCGGAATCCGAACGACGCGTACCCGTAATCGTTGCCCACGAACTCGTTGGGCAAGTACGCGCCAAGGCGAAACGGTCCGCCCAATGAAAAGATCTGAAATTGGCTGGCGGTTCCGTGAAACGTGGTTCCTCCAGACGCGGCAAGAAAAAGCGATGTCTTTTCGCCGGTGGGAATGAACGTTGAGGTCTGCACGTCGAGCTGATCGATGGGATGGACGAGGCCGGGGCTTTGCAGCACACGCGCGAGGCTGGCGACGATGCGTATGCCCGTGCTCGGAATCGCGGGATTGTCTTGGCCGTCCCAGACATAGCGCGTGCGGAATTCTCCGGTACTGCCGCTGAGTACGGGCAAGCCTGCGCTGCCAATCAGCGGCGCGAGTTTTCCGCTAAAGATCTGATAGCCGAAGCGGAGTTCGCTGCGCCGCCCAGAGTCATAGCCAAGGTCGAAACCTCCGCCGGCGCGCTCGTCGCCGAACACCGCGACGCGGGTCTGTCCGTCGAATGCGTTGCGAGGCAACTTGGAAGCGAAAGCGTAGGGCGCCATGAAGAGATGTGTATTGGCGATCGGCTGGTAGAATTCCGTGGCGGCCAGGTTGCTCGAGCCCAGCATCAAGTCGTTACGCCACTCGCCGCCATGATGTTCCACGTCCATGAAAGTGACGCGGGCGCCGGCGGAGAAATCGAACGCGGCCACGCCGGAGCCGTCGACGTTAACCGCGAGATCCACAAACGGTGGGCCGTACGTCTTCTCATGCGCGGTGACTCGGAGTGCTGGTACACCATCTTGCGTGAAGCCTTCGTAGCCGAGTCGGTCGAATTCTCCTTGGCCAGCGATACGCGTGATTTGAGTTTCGAGCTTCGGCAGATTGAGTGGCACGCCCGTGTCTGACTTCAGACTTCGCTCAAGTCTGCTGTCCGTGTCGGAGTCTCCACCTTCGACTATCACGGATTGCACCTCCTTGGGTTGCGGATGCCTGCGAGCGTTGCGCGCGCTCAGATATTGCTGCCACTCCGCGTCGTCTTGAATGGCGTATGGCAACAAGGCAGCGGCCTGAGAGCCTGCGCTCTGGTAACCCAGGCGAACGAGTTCCGGCACCCGATCATAGTCCGCGGCGGAGAAATTGCCCATATCGACGGTGATGGTGGCGTTGGCCAGAGCCAAAGAGTGGCGCTCATTCTGCAGGATCATCACGCTCACGGCGCGGGAAAGGACGCCGGTCAGGGTTTCCAGTTGTTCATGTCCGCCAAGTGGGAGTTGAAGATCGACGGCGATGACGGCGTCGGCATTCATCTCGCGCGCCACCTGCACCGGAATGTTCTCGACCATGCCGCCATCGGCCAGCACATGACCATTGATTTCCACTGGAGTGAAAACACCCGGAATCGCCATGCTGGCGCGCACGGCCCGCGGCAAAGAACCATCACGGAGTACCACGCGATCTCCGCTCTGCATATCGGTGGCCACGCAGCGAAAAGGGATGGGCAAGTCATCGAAGCTGGCGATGCCGGACTCGGGGAAGGCGATGCGATCGAGCAGCATGCCGACGCCGAGGCCAGGATTGAAACCGTTGGGACCCCTCAACCCATGCTTTATGCCGAGCGCGGCCTCGACTTGGTAATCGCGGCGATCCTGCTTACGGCGATAAGAAAGCTGACGGTACGTAGGCTCGGGAAGCAGCGCTTCATTCCAGTCAATGCCTTCAGCAAATTTCTGCATTTCCGTCGGCGACATGCCGGTGGCGTACATGACGCCAATGATGCTACCCATGCTAGTGCCGGCAAGGCGGTCGACCGGGATGTGATTCTGCTCCAGCCACTGGATCACGCCGATTTGTGCCAAGCCAAGCGCGCCTCCACCGCTGAGGGCTAGGCCGATGCGAGGACGGCGGGCCGGCACCGACGTGGCAGACTGCTGAGTTAGATTCTGAACTGGCTGCTCATTTTGCGCCGACGCCAAGATGCTAAGCAGCGCCAGCAGCAAAAAGATGCTGAGCCCAGCCCTACACCTGCGGCGGTAGTCGAGCGAAGACATGATTCATCCTCCGGATGGAACAGGCGAAGACCGTTTGGGAAAATTCACAGTAGCAGGTTTGATTGCTGGATGTTGATCGCCATTAATTGCTCAGGGCTTCGTTGCGCCAGGAGCGGGCCAGCGAGCCTCATCCACAACTTTGTGGACCGCTTCGATCACCAAGTCAGGCCGGTCGAGTTGAATGTAGTGTCCACTGTTGTTGGCGATCACGTGCGTGCTTTGGGTGGAGAGGTGAGCTAACTCGTCTTGCATCTGTTGCCAGGCCTCATTGGTGGGCTTGAGCAGATCCTCGGGCAGATCGGGTTCGGGTCGGTCAGGATCATGCGAGAGCACCGCCAGAGGTATATCGCCGAGGGCACCGGTGGTGGCGGTTTGGGCAGCGCTTTCAGGAAATGCTCTCAATTCTGCGAACCCTTCCTGCGCGCTGTGAAAATTGCAATCGGCGGCGCGGACCTCGGCGTCTTTGCCACAGAAGCCCAGCAGTCGCGGGATTCCGAAGGGCATCGAAAATTCCAGAAATTCCTGCTCCCGCAACCATGTCTTGTCCAGATCGTTCAAGGCCTGCGGAAAACGTTTCTGCTGCTCGGGATGGGAGGCATCGAGCAGCACCATGCCGGCCACTTCGCTGCGAGAAAGGCTGGCGAACAGGCGAACGTTGTATCCGCCCATCGAGTGGCCCGCAAGGATATAAGGCGGGACGATTCCAGCATTGTGCAAGAGTGCGTGCAACTCTTCGGCCATGACTTTGCTGGTACGCGGGCGCGGGCTGGGATCGCTGTAGCCGAGGCCGGCGCGGTCGTAAGAACAGACGCGCGTGAATTGGGCAATCTGGGGCTGCACCTTGTGCCAGGAGATGTAGGAGTCGCCAAGGCCAGAGTCGAGAATTACGATCGGAGATCCCTGGCCGGTGCAGTTGATGTGCATCCCGTGGCCACCCACGTCGATGAGTTGACCTGGCATGGGATTAAAACGGCGGTCGCGGGCCTCCGAGATGTTTTCGTAGATGAATCCCGCGGTCGCGAGCAGGACGACAAGGAGGACCAAGCTTCGGACGATGATGCGCCGCCAGGAGCGGGCTGACGCGCGCGGGTTCGTAGTCGCTGACATTCTCGCGAAAACGCAGACGAGGACGCCTGCGCCACTCAGTTTATCTCGTCTACATGACCGGCGGAACCGTGATGCCCATGACTTCCAAAGTGCGAATCAATTCTCGGCGGACCACAGCGACAGTAGCAAGCAGAAATTGCTTCCGCCTTTCATCCGGCTCGCTCAGGATCGGATGGCGATGATAGAAAGTATTAAAAAGTTGCGCAAGTTGAAAGGCGTGCTTCGCGATGTACGCGGGCTCGGTCGCGGCGGTGCATTGGTCGACGATGTAAGCCGTTTTCGCCGCGGACAGCCAAAGTTCCCAAATTTCGTTGGCCGATCCGCCTTTGAGATATTGCGCGAACTCGGCCGTAGAAGAGAGGTTGTTGGCACCGTCTCTACAGAAAGTGTCGGGGTCAAGGGCAGCTTTTTTGAAGATGCTGGTGGCGCGAACCACGGCGTATTGGGCATACGGGCCGGTTTCGCCCTCAAAGCTGAGCGCTTCCTTGAAATCGAAAGCGATCACTGATTGTTTGGTGAACTTCAGCATGAAGTACCGCAGAGCGCCGATGGCGATTTGCGTCGCGATGGCGAGGCGTTCAGCGTCATCGAGTTGGGGATGGCGCGAGTCAACTTCGCTTTTGGCGGAGGCGATAAGTTGGTCGAGTAGATCGTCGGCTTTCACGCCGAAGCCCTTCCGGCCGCTCACTTCGATGTAGGACCGGGTCTTGTCTTCTTCGCTGAGCTTGTAGCCGAGTTCGGCGGCGCAGCGCGGAGTGAGCGCGACCATCTCATAAGAAAAGTGCGTGTAGTGGTCAGCTGCCTCGTTGTGGCCAAGTCCGCGCAGCGCTTCGATGACTGTGCTTTGTGCCTCGGACTGGCGGGCGTCGATCACGTTATAGATTTCGGCGACGCCGCCGAAGTGAGGATGATTTTTCTCGCCCTCGGTGGCAGAGATCCAGCAGTCGTGCTGATTGGGGTAGCGATAGAACTTGCGATAACCAAAATCGCGGCCGAGCAGGCCGAACTTCCACATGTGATAGGCAATATCTTTGCCGACGTAGCCAACGGTACTGTTGGAGCGGACAATGACCTTCTGGTCTTCTTCGGAAATTTTCTCGGATTCCTCCGCATTCCCTGTGTCCTCTATGATTTCTGTGATTGAGGTTGTTCCCGCGCGGCGCATGACCCAGCAGCCTTTGTTCTTACCCTCGGTCTCGAAACTGAGCACGCCGGAGTCTTTCAGCTTGGTGAAGGCCGCGTCCCAAAAATGCAGCTGCAGGATTTCGCTCTCGCGTGGAAGAAAATCGTATTCAATATCGAGGCGGTCCATGGTTTCGAGGTGGCGACGCAGGACGGCGGTCGAGATCAACTCGGCAATGGCGGCAGTTTCGCTGCTGGCATCTTCGATCGCATGAAGCGTTTCGTGGCGGGCTTGCAAATTTTGCTTGTCTTGCTCATACCAGTGCGAGACGCGGGCATATAGATCCCAGCAGTAGTAATCGAAGCGCGGTTGTCCGGCGAGGGCTTTGATTTCCGCGCGGGATTTCTTCTCAATGTGCGTGAATCCCACAACCACATCGGCGACCTGCACGCCAGTATTATCGATGTAATTCTGGATATCGACTTCCCTGCCCGCGTAACGCAGCAAGCGCACGAATGTATCTCCAAGCACAGCATTGCGCAGATGGCCGATGTGGGCAGCTTTGTTTGGATTGATGCTCGTGTGTTCGACGAGAATCTTTCCCACGGGAATATCGGCCGCGGGCTTCTTGTCGCGGGCGAGCTCGGCTGCCACCCAGGCCCGATCGATTCTCACGTTCAAATAGCCCGGAGGAGCAACCTGCATTTCGGCAATGCCTTCGACGGGGCCGATTTCCGCGCGGATGGCTTCGGCGATCTTAAGTGGAGCAGTACGCAGCGGCTTGGCGAAAGGGAAAACTGGAATGGCGAAATCCCCGAGCTCCACGTTGGGAGGCTGTTCGATTGCGACGTGGGGGAGAGTTGCGCCCGGGTAGCGCTGGCGAAGAAATTCCAGAACGTGCTGGGCCAGACGTTCTTCGAGATAACGATACAAGGTTTCCCTCTGAGCTGTTTAAGAAAATAGTGATTCTAGCAGAGCGCCAACCGGATGCAGGTTTGACGCGAGATGCATGGTTCCCTATGATGAAAAATCGGTCTCTATTTCTATGCGCGTAGCCTACCTAGAGTGTTTTTCCGGCATGAGCGGCGACATGTTTCTGGGCGCGCTGGTGGATGCCGGAGTTGCGCCACGGCTGCTGGAAGAAACCGTGGCGGCACTCGGTATCGGAGCGCGGCTGGAAGTTTCTCGTGTGGTACGCAGCGGGATTTCGGCCACGAAGGTGGACGTTTACGTCGACGGGGAGAAGGATTTGCCGCGGGAGCAGTATTGGGAAAGGCAGACGACTGCTCACAATGAGCATGAGCATCGCCACGGTCATCATGAGCATGACCATCATGAAGGCAAGCATTCGCATCAGGACGCAGAATCGCGGGCGAGTCGCCCGCTCCCGCACGAACACTCTGTCTCGCACGAACATCCACACTCCCATGCGCATGGTCGCGGGCTGACGGAGATACGGGAGATCATTTCTGCGGCCGCGATCTCGGAGACCGCAAGAAAGACTGCCCTCGCTATTTTCGAGGCATTGGGACGGGCGGAAGCGAAGATTCACAATGCTTCCGTGGAGAGCGTGCATTTCCACGAAGTTGGCTCGGTCGATGCCATGGTCGATATTGTCTGTGCGGCCGTGGGGGCTGAGGCGCTGAGAGTAGATGAGATTGTCTGCTCTCCCTTAAATGTCGGCGGCGGTACCGTCAAGTGTGCGCACGGTACGATTCCAGTACCGGCCCCGGCCACGGTGGAGTTGTTAGGGGATGCACCTGTATATTCCTCCGGCGTGCTAGCGGAGTTAGTCACTCCCACGGGGGCGGCGATCGTGAAAACTCTGGCTTCGCGCTTCGCGGCATTTCCGGAGATGAAGATCGAGAAGTCAGGCTACGGCGCGGGATCACGGGATTTTCCAGGGCATCCAAATGTGGTCCGGTTGACAGTTGGAGAAACTGCCTCGAATGCTGTGGCAGCGAGGACCTCTTCGGAGACGATCACAGTGCTGGAAGCAAATCTCGATGATCTGAATCCGCAGGTGTTTGGGTACGTGATGGACCGGTTGTTCGAAGAAGGCGCGCTGGATGCTTTCGGAATGCCAGTGCAGATGAAAAAGAACCGTCCCGGAATGCTGCTGACGGTATTGTGCAAGCCCGAGGACGCTGGCAAGCTGACGCAATTGATTTTTGCCGAAACGACCACGCTGGGCGTGCGGCGGCGTGATGAGATGCGTGAGACTTTGGCACGGCGATGGGAGAAAGTTCACACTCCATGGGGAGAGGTGCGAATCAAGATCGCCAGTATGAATGGAACGGTCACAAACTACGCGCCAGAGTACGAGGATTGCCGGCGAATCGCAGCCGAGCATCGTGTGCCGCTGAAGAGGGTGATGGGTGAGGCGGTCGAATCTTATCTTTCCAAGAGTCGTGGATAAAAGAGTCAAAGGTCATCGCCGAGAACGCTGAGAACGGCGCGGAGAGCGTGGAGAAATAACTTGCTGAATAATTTAGCAGAAAGAATTGGATGAGCAGAAAGTTCTATATCACGACGCCGATTTACTACGTGAACGCGCGCCCGCACATCGGACACGCATATACGACTATTGCTTGCGACACGATTGCCCGGCGGCAACGACTGCTGGGCGCGGAGACATTCTTTCTCACTGGCACCGACGAGCACGGGCAGAAGATCGAGCGCGCGGCGCAGGCCGCAGGAAAGACTCCGCAGCAATATGCGGACGAGATTTCAGCGGAGTTCCGCCAGCTATGGAAGCGGATGGGAATCTCGAACGACGACTTCATCCGCACCACCGAAGAGCGGCACAAGAAGCGCGTACAAGAATTGTTCCGGCAGATCCGCGACAACGGCTACATCTATAAGGGAACCTACACGGGACAGTATTGCGTCTCGGATGAATTGTATGTGGACGGCGCGCAACCGGGCGATCCGTGTCCCACTTGCGGACGCATCACCGAGACGGTGCACGAGGAAAATTATTTCTTCAAGCTCTCGGCATTCCAAGACAAATTGCTGGCGCTGTATGCGAATCCGGAGTTCATCCGTCCCGAAGCGCGGCGCAACGAAGTGATTTCGTTCGTGCGCTCGGGGCTGCGTGACCAGTCGATCAGCCGCTCCACTTTTACCTGGGGCATTCCCGTGCCGGACGATCCCAAGCACGTGATCTATGTCTGGTTTGATGCGCTCGCCAACTATCTTACTGCGATTGGCTACGGCTCGTCGCACCCAGGCGCTCAGGAGGCATTCAAGAAATTCTGGCCGGCCGATGTTCAGATGATCGGAAAAGAGATTGTCCGCTTCCATTGCGTGTACTGGCCAGCATTTCTAATGGCGGCGGGATTACCTGAGCCCAAAACAATTGTGGCGCACGGATGGCTGCTGTTTGAAGAAAGCAAGATGTCGAAGTCGCGCGGCAATATTGTGCGCACGGAAACCATTCTTGACGTGCTCGGTTCGGACGCCTTGCGTTATTTTCTGCTGCGGGAAGTCGTGTTCGGGCAGGACGGATCTTTTTCCTTTGACGCCCTGGTTCAGCGCTACAACTCCGACCTGGCCAATGGCTTGGGAAATCTGGCCAGCCGCACCCTGACCATGATCAGCCGCTATTTCAATGGCGAGGTTCCCTACCCATCGCATGCGTCGAAGACAGCCGCTGACGATGCGATTGCCGAGGTGGCTCGGCGGACGATCCGAGAGTTTGGAGCGCTGTTCGATCAATTTCAATTTTCGCGCGCCCTAGAAGCCGCGTGGGCGCTGGTGGCAGCTGTGGACAAGTACATCGTCGAAAATGAGCCGTGGGCGCTGGGCGAAAAGCGGGATGAGGAGAGTCGATCGCGCTTGGCAACGGTGCTCTACACTGCAGCGGAAGCTCTGCGGATTGCTACGGCGTTGGCGTATCCGGTAATACCGGATGCAACAGCGAAGATTTGGGTACAGATGGGTTTGGGAGATATCAAGAAGCTGGCTCTTAGCGACCTGGGTTGGGGACAACTGCGCTTAGCAACCAAACTGGGCGACATACAGCCCGTGTTTCCGCGCGCCGACAAGAGCGCAATTGAAAGGATGCAGAAGATGGAAGAGGAGCAGAGAGGACCGGTGGCAGAAACTCCTGCAGCGCCAGCGCAGGCGAACGCCCCGCAACTGGCACCGGGAGCGCCGGCGGCAACGAACGAAAAGATTTCCATCGAAGACTTTGCCAAGATCGAACTGCGGGTGGGACTGGTGAAAGTTGCCGAGAGAGTGCCTAAAGCAGACAAGCTCCTGCGGCTGGAGATTGATATCGGAACCGAAGTCCGACAAGTGCTGGCCGGAATCGCCGAAGCTTATGCTCCTGAAACATTGATCGGGCGGAAAGTGGTGATCGTAGCCAACCTTGCTCCGCGCAAGCTGCGCGGGATGGAATCGAATGGAATGATCGTGGCGGCTTCGCTCGAAGGTGGAAAGCCAGTATTGGCGGGCTTCCTGGAAGATGTGCCGGCGGGGGCGAGATTGAAATAAAAACACGGCCGCGACAGACGATGCGGTTGTCCCTATGGGCTTGCATGTTCGTTGATTCTCACGCGCATCTCGATAGCCAGCAGTTCGACTCCGATCGCCAACCGGTGATCGATCGGGCGCGGCAGGCCGGGATTCACGCCATAGTCTCCATCGGCAACGGCGACGGTCCTGCCCAGGTAGATTGTGGAATTAGACTGGCGGAGAAATACGATTTCATTTACGCGACGCTCGGCATTCATCCGCACGAAGCCCGGCTCGCGGATGAAGCCGCCTACCAGAACATGGCGTGTTTGGCGGGGCATCCCAAGGTGATCGCATGGGGCGAGATCGGTCTGGATTATTTCTATGATCATTCGCCGAGGGACGTGCAAAAACATGTCTTCGCGCGGCAAATGGAGTTAGCAGGGGCGGCGAAGCTGCCCATCGTCATTCACTGCCGTCCATCGGACGGGAGCGACAACGCATGGGAAGAATGTTTCGTACAGCTGCGCGAACATTGGACGGCAAAGGGGCTGGGGGGGATTCTGCATTGCTTCACGGGAACCTGGCGGCAAGCAAAGCATGCACTCGATATGGGATTCATGATCTCGTTTGCCGGGAACGTGACCTTTCCCAAAGCCCAACAGATTCGTGACGCGGCCTTGCAAGTTCCACTCGACCGCATGTTGATCGAGACGGACTCGCCGTTCTTGGCTCCGGTGCCGCATCGAGGCAAGCGCAACGAGCCGGCGTTCGTAAAGGAGACGGCCCGAAAACTGGGCGAGTTGCGAGGCCTTACGGCAGAAGAAGTCGGCCTTCAGACGGCACGAAATTTCTACGATTTTTTCAAATTGGCTGAAACTGCTGAAAGCAAAGTTTCGGCGCCGTGACCTCCGCTAGGTTGGGTTCTTCTGGTAACCTCAAGTGTTAGATTCCATCATTTCAGAAAGAATTGAAATTCGATGCCGGAGAACAGTTTTGACATCGTAAGCAAAATCGACCTGCAGGAGGTGTCGAATGCCATCCAGCAGGCGTTGAAGGAGATCCACACGCGGTTCGACCTAAAGGATTCAAAGTCGAATATTGAACTGGAAAAGGACGCGATCGTGTTGCATTCGGCCGACGAGTACAAGCTGAAGGCGGTGAACGACATCTTGCAACAGAAGCTAGTGAAGCGAGGAGTTTCGCTGAAGGGACTGACTTACGGCGCGGTGGAACCGGCCGCGGGTGGCGCAGCCAAGCGCCGGATCACGATGCAGCAAGGCATTGTGATCGAGAAAGCGCGAGAAATCGTAAAGCTGGTTAAGGACTCAAAGAAGAAGGCGCAGGCTTCGATTCAGGGAGATCTGGTGCGGATTAGCAGCAAGGACCGCGACACCCTGCAGGAGGTAATCGCTTTGCTGCGGCAACATGATTTCGGAATTGACCTGCAGTTTACGAATTATCGGACGAATTAAGGACAAACCCTCAACGCAGAGAACGCAGACGACTGCCGCAGAGGGCGCAGACGAAAGCACGACAGGGGCCCCATCATTGAGCGCACCGCCTCTCATTAACGGGAAGGAAGTCTTCGACCTGCTGCACGATGATCTCGCGGCACTGGAAGGCGAGTTCGGGCAGGACACCGTCTCGGACGTGCAGGCGATCACCGAGATTGGGGAATATCTGCGGAACGGTGGGGGGAAGCGGATCCGTCCGGCGCTACTTTTTCTTTCGTCCAAGCTGTTCGATTACCAAGGGCGCGGAGCGGTGCGATTGGGTGCTGTCGTCGAGATCATTCACACCGCCACGCTGGTGCATGACGACATTATTGATGAGGCCAAGACGCGCCGCGGACGGCCCGCCGCCAATACCCAGTGGGGCAACTCCAAGTGCGTGCTGGCGGGCGACTGGCTCTACATGCAAGCCTTCAAGGTCGCCGTGCAGGAGCGCAACTTCCGTATTCTGGACACGTTGATTGAACTGACGCAGCAGATGGTCGAAGGCGAACTGCTGCAGATGGAAAAGCTCGGAAAGCTGATCACGCTGGACGAGCACTTCGATCTGATTTACCGGAAGACGGCTTGCCTATTTTCCGTTTGCATGCGGCTGGGAGCGATTCTGGGCGGAGCGACGCCCGCGCAGGAAGAGGCTCTTGGCAAGTACGGGCACGATCTCGGCATGGCCTTTCAAATCGTCGATGATGTGCTCGACCTGACCGCTTCCGAAGATGTTTTGGGCAAGCCCGTGGCCAGCGATCTGCGTGAGGGCAAGGTCACCATGGCGGTGATCCACGCAATCGAGCGCTGTACCTCCGACGAGCGAGCCAAGATCGAAACCATTTTGCGCGACCGCGCTTTTAATGGTGTGACGCACGCCCAGATTATGGAAATTTTGCAACGTTACGGATCACTCGAAGCGGCAACGGCACGTGCCATCCGCTATGCGGAGTCGGCGGCAAAGGCAATCTGCACCTTTCCTGATTCGGAGATTAAGCGGGCTTTGTTATGGGCGCCGGAGTTTGTCGTGGCGCGCGAAAAGTAAATCAGCGGTTCTCAGTGATTATTCGTTTTCACCGAAATTCCCATCATCTCGAATCGTCCGTTGCGCAACAGCGGAGCCGATTCCAGAAAAGCGCGGGCGGGAAAATCTCCGGGAAAATGCTCTACGTATTCGGCATTGAAACGGTCCCAAAGGGTAAGATCGGGAGAAAAGACCTGCACCCACACCAGGTCGCTCCAACGCATTCCAGCAACCGCGAGCACGGCGGAAAAATCGTCGAATAAGATTCGACGTTCATGGCCGATATCAGGCGGAGCGACTCCAGTGGCTGGGTCGATACCGATTCGGCCGGAGATATAGAGAGTATCCCCGACGAGCACGGCGTCGCTAAACGGCAGATTTGCGGACCGATTGGCTAAGTTGATGGTGCGGCGCGATTTCTTTGTAGAAGTCACATTTCCTCCAGAAGAGGGTGGGCGATGACGTTGTCGCAGCGCGGCTCGATCCGACTCCGCGTCACAAACCTAAATCTTTCCGGCATTTGCGGCAACCTCTTCATCTCTTCTGGCGACAAATCGTCAGAATATTCAGAAGGCGCACCAATCCGGTCGTAGCCTCAAGAACGTTCAAAAGAAAGCAGTACGAATCTGGCCAGGCTTTTCCAATCAAATAAGGAGATACCGATGAAAAAGTTGATGCTTTGTCTGCTGGCGGTGACTTTCGCCATGAGCTTGAGTGTTTTCGCGGAACGAGACAACAACATGGCGCAAACTCAGGCCGATCAAGCCGGAGCCCAGGCTCCGCTCATGACGCTGAGGGGTACGGTCAAGGCTGAAGGTGACAAGTACATGTTCGTCAACGATAAGGACGGCAAGAGCTGGGATGTGATGAACCCGGAAGAACTGAAGGGACACGAAGGCCATCATGTCCAACTCAGCGCTCACGTTTACGCCGACAAGAACTCGATCCACGTGATGAGCGTAAAGATGCTTAAGGGCGGATCGATGAATAACGATTCCATGAGCAAATAGTTTGTCACTGGGAAATCGGACGGGGCGGCGAGGTCGCCCCGCATTTTTGTCGGTTCAGTCTTCCGCGAACTCAACTCACCTTCGCTGGGTCTTTCTTCTACATCACGCTTTTCCATCGGCAAACGGCCTCCCTAAGCAGGCATCCCGCGAGGCAAGCTTCCATTTGATTTCCGTCACGCCAATGTGTGACTACGGCCACAGATTTTTTGTTACCGGCAGACACATAATTCCGGCAGTTGGTGGAAGTGTCCGGCAAAGCGGAAGGCTAACGAGACGCATTTGGCATGCGGTGGATCACCAAAGGGCGATCCACCTGATCTCTCCCCGGCACTTGTGAAAGGCAAGTCGCCAGGGTACCTGATCCGCTGCGGATGCGCCGCCAACGAAACGGCGGCGGCTTCAGTCGAAGCTTTGCGAAAAAAGGCGCCTTGGTTGCTAATCGACGCGCCGGCCCGTATAGGGCCGAGAAACTCCGAGTGAAAGCCGCTGCCAGTTACTCACCCTGCACGGGGAGAATCCTCCGGGAAATAAGCGCTCCCCGTAACAAAGCCGGACATCGTCCATCGGACGAACGTCCGGCTTTGTTTATACTGAACCTTTTCTCGCTTTTCCTTATCCAACACCGTCTATGAATCTGTTTTTGCTCATGGCACGTCACGGATACGCCTTGACCTTCGGGCTGTTGCTGGCCGAAGCGATGGGGCTTCCCTTCCCGGCTGCGATCGCTCTGGTAGCCGCGGGAGCCGCAGTAGGGGCGCACGCCCTGTGGGGTCCGTACGTTGTGACGGCGGCCATCGCCGCTTTGCTGCTTGGGGACACGGCGCAGTTCTGGCTCGGCAGATACATGGGCTGGGCACTGCTGGGATTTCTATGCCGCGTGTCGATCAATCCGGAGACCTGCATTCTGCGATCTGCCGAGTCGTTCTACAAACGCGGCAAAATTACCCTGGTGATTGCGAAGTTTATCCCTGGTGTCAATACCATGGCGGCACCGCTGGCCGGCAGCATGAAGATGCGCTTCTGGCAGTTCTTGCGCCTGGACCTCGCCGGGGCCTCGCTTTACTCTCTAACCTACATGCTGTTGGGATATGTATCTCGCGACTTTCTGGCCGCGATTTTGCGCGGCTTTCATGCTGCCGGTCGCGCGATGGAAGTAGTGATTGTCGCCGCGCTGCTGGCATATGCAATTTACCGCGTCGTGCAATACCGTAAGAACAAGCCTTATGCTGTGGTGCCGCGGGTGCAGGTTGAAGAATTGGCCAGGCGGCTGGCATCAGAAGACGCGAGCCGGGTGCAGATTGTCGATGTCCGCAGTCACGGCTACTACGACTCGGGGGCGTCGCGAATCAAGAACTCTATCCGCATCGAGCCCAACAATCTTGAGGAGGAGATCAAGAACCTTCCCAAGGACAAGGACATCTACCTTTACTGCACTTGAGCGCGCGAAGCGACCAGCGCCCGGGTGGCGCACCTGCTGCGGGAAAAAGGATTCAACACGTTCGTGATCGTTGGCGGATTGACGGCGTGGCGCAAGGCCGGGGAGCCAATGGAGTCGGTTCCAGAGAACGATCTGGTGAAGCTACCCACGTTTAGTTAGTCGGTATTCGCCGGCGTGAAGCTACTGACCAAGACATAATTGCGTCACACGCCAAATTGGCGCAGGTGATGATCGAGGTGTTTGTACATCCCGGTAGCCCACTCCTGCGGTGTCAGCGAGCCAAAGAAGGAATGCGGATGCTTGGTGCATTGCGCTTCCCCGCCCTGGTGAAATTGCCGGACGCGAACTTTGAGTTGTTCCTGTTCCCGAGCGAAATCTCTTTTATCGGCGATCACAAATTTCTTGTCGGTGGGAGCGTTGTTGGAAAATGGCTTGTCGTTGGTGAAGCTGGGCCGGACGAAGGGGCCGAGTATCCTGCCAATGAGCAGCCGGGGCAAAACGACGCGCCCGGAAGCCACGTCGAGGGTCGCGGAGCAATGCGCCATCATCTGCGCAACATCCATTTTCCCCCATTGACGCTGCGTCGTCGGTTGCAGCTTGTCGATGCGAGAGATGACATCGTTCACCGCGTCTGGTTGGAATAGATTCTTCATGCCGATCTCCCAAGCCTGAGACGTCTGCCCGACGGTCAAGATGATAGCATCAGATTCGGTTACCCGCCGCTCGCTGCTCGCGGGTCAGAGCAGACCTAGTTCCAATGGCGTCCAACAAAGAAATCGAGATCAAGTTTCGCGTCGCGGACCTGCGGTCCCTCGGACGCAAGTTGCGGGCTGCGCGATTTCGCCTCGTAACGAAACGAACGCACGAGATGAACACGCTCTACGACCTTCCCGGCGAAGTGCTAAGACGACGCAAGGAGTTGTTGCGGATCCGGCAGTATGGGTCAGAGTGGACGCTGACACATAAATCCAAGGGGAACATTGGACGGCACAATGCCCGCACCGAAGTGGAGACTAACGTAACCGATGGCAAGAAGATGGATCTCATTCTTCGCGGGCTGGGATACTCACCATCGTTCCGCTACGAAAAGTTTCGTGCCGAGTGGACGGATGGAAAAGGACAGGTCGTCGTGGACGAGACGCCTATTGGCAACTTCTGCGAGATCGAGGGCGCGCCGCGCTGGATCGATGCAACGGCAAAGAAGCTGGCTGTGAGCGAAGCAGAGTACATCACAAAGAATTATGCGAGTCTATTTGCACAGTGGAAAGAAGAGACAAACAGCCGCGCGGAGGAGATGACGTTCAACGCGGTGCATCGGCCGAACTGACCGAGTCGGTGTTCGAGATAGCCACGGCTTCGCTTCGCCGGACAGCAGAGGCGGCTGTCCCTACACGATTCGCGGTCGATTACGCCCCGTGGCACTTCTTAAATTTCTTGCCAGAACCGCACGGACAGGGATCGTTGCGGCCCACCTTTTCTTGACCGCGAACCACTTGTTGCACCGGCTGCACGTCTCCAGCCCCAGCCATGCGCGCCTGTTCCAGTTCGCGACGCTTGCGGCGCATAAAAGCCTCTTCCAGATCGTCAGCGGAAGTCGCGACCAGTCGTGGCGGATGATGTCCGTTGCCCCCACCGCCCTGCCGGGCCGGCACTCCGGACTCCGGAGCGTGGCCTGCGGGTTCGCCTCCCTGCGCACCACCCGTGCCGGCGTCCGGCGGCCGCTCAATAATCTGCATGAGGTAGAGATAGCGCGCCGTGTCTTCCTGAAAGCGCTGCAGCATGTCCTCAAACATCTCAAACGATTCTTTCTTGTACTCGACCAGCGGATCGTGCTGGCCATAGCCGCGTAGGCCGATACCCTCCTTCAGATGGTCCATGCTGAGAAGGTGATCTTTCCACTGCGAGTCGAGCACGCTGAGCATGATCATGCGCTCGTGATGACGCATGGCCTCCGGGCCAATCAGCTTCTCTTTAGCGTCGTAACGCTCTTTTAGCTTCCCGAAAATGGCGTCGCCGAGTTCCTGCCGGTTCAGTGCCTCGGGCTTCACGCCTTCGGCGATAAAGTCCACCCCGAAGCGAGTGAAGACCGCATCTTTCAGCCCTTTGATGTTCCAATCGTCGGCGTGCGCCTTGGGTGGACAATACTCATCCATCAACTCGCCTAGAATGGCAGAAACGTAGTCTTCCAGGATCAGATCTTTCTGATCCATGCCCTCAAGTAAGCGGCGCCGCAGACCATANNACGTCGTCGTATTCGAGCAGGTGTTTGCGGGATTCAAAGTGCTGACCCTCGACCGCCTTTTGTGCCGTCTCGATGCGGCGGCTGATGAGCTTCGACTCAATCGGGATCCCTTCTTCCATGCCCAGTCGCTCAAGCAGCTTCGACACCCACTCTTTCGCGAAAATGCGCATGAGGTCGTCTTCGAGCGCGAGGTAGAAGCGAGAGGAGCCGGGATCGCCCTGACGACCGGCGCGTCCGCGCAGCTGATTGTCGATGCGGCGGGATTCATGGCGTTCCGTGCCGAGAATGTGCAACCCGCCAACGGCGGTAACCTCGTCGTGTTCCTTGTCGGTCTGTTCCTTGTAGCGGCTGAAAACATCGGTCCACTTATCCGTCGGCACGGAGTATTCATTGCCGTTGTAATAGAAGATGGAAGTCGTGCCGTCTTCCTGCGGACCCTCGATCTTGCCCTGAGCCACACGCAGCTGCTGCGCGATTCCCTTCTTCACCAACTCTTGCTTAGCCACGAATTCCGGGTTACCACCCAGCAGAATGTCGGTGCCGCGGCCAGCCATGTTGGTGGCGATGGTGACCATGCCTTTCCGTCCGGCTTGCGCTACAAACTCAGCCTCGCGCTCGTGGAACTTGGCATTCAGTACGACATGCTGCTTCAGCCCTTTCTTCTTCAGCAATTCAGAAAGGCGCTCAGACTTTTCAATGGAGGTTGTACCGACCAGCACAGGCTGACCCTTTTCGTGGAGCTTCTGAATTTCGTCGGCTACCGCGAAGTACTTTTCTTTCTCGGTGCGGAAAACTACGTCTGGATTCTCCANNTTGTCGAACTCGGTTGCTTCGGTTTCTGCCGTGCCCGTCATCCCCGACAGCTTCTTAAACATGCGGAAGTAATTCTGAAACGTGATCGTCGCCAGCGTCTGATTCTCGCGCTCAATCTTCACGCCTTCTTTAGCTTCAATCGCCTGATGCAAGCCATCGGACCAGCGCCGGCCGGGCATCATGCGTCCCGTAAATTCATCAACGATGATGACCTCGCCCTCTTTGATGACGTACTCGACGTCGCGGCGATACAGCGCGTGCGCCTTGATCGCGGTCTCAACGTGATGCTTGAGTGGCCAGTTCTCCGGATCAGCAATGTTGCCGATCCCAAGAAGTTGCTCAACTTTTTCCCAGCCTTCGTCGGTAACCGTAATGTTACGGTGCTTCTCATCGACCACAAAGTCGCCCGTCAGTTGCGCGGGTTCGCCGGGAGCCACCTCCAGCTCTTCACCTTTTTCCAGCTTCGGAATGATGCGGTTGACGCGGTAATATTTATCGGTCGATTCCTCGCTCGCGCCCGAAATGATCAAAGGCGTGCGGGCTTCGTCGATCAGGATCGAATCCACCTCATCGACGATGGCAAAATTGTGGCCGCGCTGCACGCAATCTTTCAGATCGAACTTCATGTTGTCGCGCAGGTAGTCGAAGCCGAACTCATTGTTGGTGCCGTAAGTAACGTCGGCGGCGTAAGCAGCACGGCGCTGCTCGTCGTCGAGGTCGTGGACGATCACGCCCACCGTAAGGCCCAAGAAACGATAGAGCTTGCCCATCCATTCCGAGTCGCGCTTGGCCAGATAGTCGTTGACGGTAACCACGTGCACGCCGCGTCCGCCGAGAGCATTGAGATAGACCGGAAGCGTGGCGACCAGCGTCTTGCCTTCGCCGGTCTTCATTTCCGAAATCATGCCCTTGTGCTGCACCATGCCGCCAATCAGCTGCACGTCGAAATGACGCATGTTGAGCACACGGCGGCCGGCCTCGCGCACCACGGCAAAAGCTTCTACCAGGATTTCATCCAGAACTTCCTGCAGCGCTTCGTACTGCTCTTTCTCGAACTGTTTCGCCTGATCGACATCAACATCAGTGTCAGCTTCCGCCTCCACTTCCGCTGCTCGAACATTGGCGACACGACTCAGCCGCTCCTGAATGCGCTGCCGGAACTCTTCCGTCTTAGCGCGGAGTTGGTCGTCGGTGAGCTTCCGCATCTGCGGTTCGAGGGCATTGATGGCCTCGACCCTGGGTATCATGCTCTTGATGACCCGTTCGTTCTTGGTCCCAAAGACCTTGCCAATTAGAGTGTTTATCAAACTGTGAAATCCTTCAGAGGGCGGAAACTACCCCAGCATATCCCTTTTAGCCTAGCATATTTAGATGCTTCGAACAGGCGCAAAGAACAGGCGATGGATGCTATCCATGGCCGAGAACGCGGAGCGAGCAGAGAAGAACATTCCTTGTCCTCGGCGATCTCGGAGCACTCGGCGGTAAATGGAATTTTCGTGTATATTCCCCACGACGCATGCCCACCTTCTATGACCGTTTTCTCGAATGTGAGACGCGCTGGCCGGACAACGTCGCCCTCGAACTCCAGCGCAATGATCAGATTGAGAACTGTACTTACGCCGGCCTGCGCCGGATGGCCGAATCCATCGGACGCTGGATCGACGAGAACGGATTCGCGCGCGGATCGCGATTGGCTATCGTGGCGGATAACCACCCGCGTTGGGTAGCTGCATATTTAGGGATCATTGCATCGGGCTGTACGGTTGTCCCTCTCGACACCGCGCTGCACGCCGACCAACTAACGAAGCTGCTGAAGGACAGCGGCACCTCTGTCCTTTTCTGCGACGCAAAGCATGCTGCAACCGCGCGGGAAGCGGTTTCAGACCTCAACCTAGGGCTCGTGCTCATGGACCCGGATCGCATGGCCAACCATTCGACAGGACAACATTGGCTAGGAAATCTGCCCGCGATCTTCGAGGGTGGACCGCGCAACTTCCAGCCTGCTCCCTCAAATACGGACGACATCGCTTCTCTGCTCTACACCTCTGGAACTACCGCCGACCCCAAGGGCGTGATGCTCACCCACGCGAACTTTCTCGGTGAAGTTGAGGCGGTATTTAACTGGGTCGAAATCGGCCCGTCAGATGCCCTGCTGGGTGTGCTTCCCATGTTTCATGTGCTCGCCCAGATGGCCAATCTGCTTCTTCCGCTGGTAAAAGGCTCTCGCGTGGTGTACCTGGAAACTCTGAATACGACCGAACTCCTGCGTGCTCTGCGCGACCGCAACATCACAGCCTTCGCCGTTGTGCCGCAGTTCTTTTATCTGATTCACCAGCGCATCTTTGAAGAGATCGAGAAACGAGGAGCGCTGACCCAAAGGATGTTCAAGGTTCTGGTCTCCCTGAATCGCAATCTGCGAAGGTTTGGCATCAATGCCGGGCCGATTTTATTTGGCAAGGTCCACGAGACCTTAGGCAAGAAGATGCGCTACCTGGTCACTGGAGGATCTCGCTTCGATCCCGCCATTGCCAAAGGTTTCTGCGATCTTGGCATCGACGTCCTGCAAGCCTATGGGTTGACGGAAACAACCGCGGCCGTCTTTGCGAATTCGCCTGGCAACAATGTGATTGGTTCAGTCGGTAAGGCAATGAAGGGCGTGGAGGCAAAGCTGGTCGACCTGCACGCTCAGGAAGAGGACCGACCCGCGACCGGCGAAGTAGTGTTGCGCGGCGCGGTCGTGATGAAGGGATACTGGAACCGTCCGGATGCCACCGCGGAGGTGCTGCGCGATGGATGGTTCTACACCGGCGATCTCGGCTACCTGGACGCTGACGGCAATTTATTCCTCACCGGTCGAAAAAAAGAAATCATCGTCCTCAGCAACGGCAAGAATATTTATCCAGAGGAAGTTGAGGCACATTATCTGAAATCGCCGTACATCAAAGAGCTGGCTGTGATGGGCCTCGAAGGCAAGCCCGGGGAAGGTGGCGACCGGCTGCACGCCGTGGTCGTGCCCAACTTCGATGTGCTGCGCCAGAAAAAGATTGTGAACGCCAAAGAAGTGATCCGCTTCGATATCGAGAGCCTGTCGCAGCAGATCGCTTCCACCAAGCGCATCGGCAGCTACGAAATCTGGCAGGAGGACTTGCCGCGAACCACTACACGCAAGATCAAGCGCTTCGAAGTGGACAAACGCGTGAGAGCGAATCAATCGCGGAAAGTTGCGGATGATTCGGAATTGCCTGCCGAACAGCCACTGACTCCCGACGAGACTGCATGGCTCGACCAGCCCGACGTGCAGCGCGCTCTTCAAATTGTGCGCGAGGCAGCGCGGACCGTGCCCGCAACTCTTCGACCCACCCATAATCTGGAGCTCGACCTCGGGCTCGACTCCATGCAGCGCGTCGAATTGCTCAGCCACCTTGAAGAACAGCTGGGAGGAGATCTCGAAGAGTCGCAGCTTTCGGGAATTTATACAGTGCGCGACTTGGTTGACGCGGTTCTGCAAAGCGCGGCCAGCGGCGCAGGTGCGCCAGGAACGCGCCATGCATTCGCTGGATGGAAAGCGATTCTGGCGGAACAGCCGGATCCGTCCGACGTGATCCAGTTGGCCCGACCACAGCCGGTCAGCAGTACATTTTGGTACTTGTTTTCGCGGCTGATACAGGTGATCGCGCTCGACCGGTTTCATTTGCAAGTGCGTGGAATCGAAAAACTCCCGAAGAGTGGTCCATACATTATCTCTTCCAATCACCAGAGCTATCTCGATCCTCTGATCCTGGCGGGCGTTCTTCCGCCGCCCGTCTTTGATCAAGTTTTTGCTGTGGGAACCAGCGAAATATTCGGGAAAGGACTCATGCTACGGCTGGCGCGTTCGCTGCGCATTGTGGTCGTCGATCCGGACGCGAATCTGATTCCTGCCATGCGCGCCGGTGCGTTCGGACTACGGCAGGGACGCCCGCTGATTCTTTATCCCGAAGGCGAGCGATCGATTGACGGTAGACCAAGGATCTTCAAGAAGGGCGCGGCGATATTGTCCATTCACCTGCGGGTGCCGATTGTGCCTGTGGCAATTGAAGGCTTCTATAAAGCCTGGCCGAGAAACAAAGCGTTCCAGGGATTCAATCCGCTCAAGATGGTGTTTGGCGACCCGATCATTCCGCCACCGGACAGTGAGGCGTCGGAAGCGGCTTACGAAAAGCTGACTGCGGACCTGAAAGCTCGAGTGGTCGAGATGTGGGAAGAGCTACGGAAGCAGCATCCCGGGGAGCGTTGACAGCTACTTCGCCCGTGGATGCGTTTGGTCGTATACCTGCAGCACATGTTTCATCGACAACTGCGTGTAGCGCTGCGTAGTTGCGAGGCGTTCGTGGCCGAGCAACTCCTGAATCGCGCGCAAATCGGCGCCTTCTTCCAGCATGTGCATGCCGAATGCATGCCGCAACGTGTGCGGGTGGACGTCAGGCGAAAGGCCTTTGGCAACAGCAATCTTCTTGATGATGCGGCCGACGCTGCGCGTGGTGAGTCGTCCGCCCCGCCGGTTGATGAGTAACGCGGTTGAGTGCTCGCGGGCCGGACCAAGGACTTTTTGCCGCTCGGGCAGATACGCGGCAAGTGCGCTCTTCACTGAATCTCCAAACGGAACGTACCGTTCTTTTTTTCCTTTGCCGCGGATGAGAATGGCTTCGGCGCTCAGTCGAATGTCATCGAGACTGATTCCGGTAAGCTCCGAATTGCGGATGCCGCATCCATAAAGCAGTTCCAGCATGAGCCGGTCGCGCTCGGGGAAAGCCGCCACCTCAGGCATTTCGCCGTCGATCACCGAATTCATTTCTTCAATGGTGGGCACGCGCGGAAGTTTCTTGGGAAGTTTCGGCGTGGCGACCAGCTTCGCCGGATTCTGCTCCACCACGCCTTCCCGCGCCAGCCAGCGGTAAAGAGAGCGCACCGCCGCAAGGGCGCGCGCCACCGAAGGCCTACTCAAACCCTTGTCGTAGAGTTGCGAAAGAAATCCCCGTACTGCAATGTGGTCAATCTGCTTCCATCCTCGAGAGCCGACATAGGCAGCGAAAAGCGCCAGATCACCCGAATATGCCTTAATGGTGTGCACCGAAGCATTGCGCTCCCGCAGATGGCGCAGGAAGTCGGTGACAGCCTTGATGACGATCGTATTCGCTCGCTTATTCGCAGTCATTGAAATGCTTGAATCCACCACGGAGGCACACAGCGACTGAGAAATTTATTCAGGACTTCATCTCCAGAATAAATCTCATCTCGCCTTCGCCCTCGGGTGATGCTTCTGATATACGGTCCTGAGTCGATCCAGCGCCAGATGTGTATATATCTGAGTCGTTGAAATATCCGCATGACCAAGAATCGTCTGCACCGTGCGGAGATCGGCGCCATTCTCCACCATGTGCGTGGCGCAGGAATGGCGCAGCATGTGCGGAGAAGCAGTGCGTCCCGAATCAGCCGAGGCAGCCCGCACCATCTGCCAGATACGCTGGCGCGTCAGCTTTCGGCCTCCGCGCGCGACGAATAGCAAGGGCGAATTGTTCATCGATGCGACCGTCGCTCCACTTCGTTTCCCTGCCAGCAGAGACGGGCGCCCCTTCGTCAGATACTCACTGAGCGCATCTTGAGCCGATCGCCCTAAAGGAACCACGCGCTCCTTGTCGCCCTTGCCGCGCACCAGCATGTATCCTGCCTCGAGCTTCAGGTCATCAAGTTTAGCGTTGATGATTTCCGAGACCCGCAGCGCTCCCGCATAGAAAACCTCCAGCATGGCCCGATCGCGGGTAGCCAGGGCGGCCGCCTGCACCGTGTCGCGCGCTGCAATGCTCTGGCGCCTAAGCGGGGCACCCAGCGTCGCCTCCATCTCATCGCGAGCCAGCGCCTTCGGAAGAACCTTCCATTGCCGGGGCGATTCAATGTCCAGTGTGGGATCGTAGTCGATCTTCTTATCCAGCAGCAGGTAACGGTAAAGATGGCGCAGCGCCGAGAGTTTCCGCCCGGCGCTGCGGCCGTCAACTTGATGGGAAAAAAGCTGTTGCAGGAACTGGCGTACGTCTGTGCGGCGAGCACTCAGCAGCAACCGTTTGCGCTTTTCCAGGAATTCCGAAAACTGAGAAATGTCCGTGGTGTAAGCAGTGATGGAAAGCGGCGCCAACCCTTTCTCAATTCTCAAGTAGTCGAGAAAGCTGGAGACCACGCGCGGGTTAGTTTCCGAAGCCATAATGGGGAACGCGTAAGTATGCGCGTTATCGGACTCTAGGGAAAGTGATGAAGCGGGTCCCAAGTACAGGCCCGTCACGCGGACGTCGCCTGTTACGCCTGGCCGGCACTACGCAGCAGGTCGACCGCGTAGAGTGCTCCTTCCGGCGTTTCCTCATGCTTGAAATAAGCAAAAACATCGCACCCGGCGGCCATGTGTTCCGCGATGCGTCCGAGCATGCCTCGTCGCTCATCCGCCGTGTAATTCGGCTTGCGGAATCTGTAATAGACGAACGTCCCGGTAACCACATCCGGCGTAGTTCGCTCTTCGGTCTCCGCAACGCAAAGTGCGACGCCGTGCGATTTCAGCAGCTCCCAAGTGGAATCGGCGAACCAAGAATCGTGGCGAAACTCAAATGCCGACGGCAAGGTACGCGGCAACAGCGCGAGGAAATCCTTGAGCAGCACTGCATCTATTTTCAGATTTGGCGGCAACTGGAATAGCACTGGGCCAAGCTTTCCGGCGCTGGCCAGCGGTTCAATCGTGGAAAGGAATCGCGGCAGGAACTCTTCGGTTCCCTTCAAACGCTTGATGTGAGTGAGCACCTGGTGCGCTTTGACTCCGAAGCGAAAGTGCAGGGGGGTTTCCTGAATCCAGTTCTGGATCGTGCTCTCCTTCACCAGTTGCCGAAAAGTAAAGTTGACCTCGACCGTATTCAGTTGTGTCGAGTAATGTCCGAGGAACTTTTTCTGCGCGAGTTTGGCCGGATAAAAGTCAGGCTTCCAGCTGGGGTATGCCCATCCAGAAGTCCCAACAAACAGTTGAGGCATGGCGAAGTCTCGAGGAAAATCTCGTAGCGAACGGGATTATACCTTGCGTCGCGACTTGCGCGATGGGTGAGCTTTAACGGCTTTTCGCGCGGCGGGGCGGCGGGCCCGCTTTGGCCTCTCTTCCGCTTGAGCAGCGATCGAGATCGGCGCCGCCTGTTCAGCTTCCGGGGCCGCAACTCCCTTGAGGTCCGGCAAACGCTGCTTCAATTCGTTTAGAGGGGCGAACAAGTCGCCCATCTTCTCTACCCGCGCAACCGTTTGTCGCGCTTCAAATACCAGCAGGTTTGCATCTTTCTTCTTCAGAGCGCGTTCGACCTCCTCCCAGGTCACTGGTGTTGAAACTGTAGGATGCTCTCGAGCCCGCAGCGAATATACGGCTACGGTGGTTTTGTGCTCGTCGTTCTGGCTCCAGTCGACGAAAACCTTCCCGGTTCGAATCTGTTTCTTCATGTCGGACACCACCATTTCAGGATGGTCGTGTTCGAGCAGTTGCGCCAGCGCGTGGGCAAAGTTCTTCGTCGATTCGTAGTTAGCAGGAGTGTTCAGTGGAACGTAAATCTGCAGCCCCTTGGAACCCGAAGTTTTCGGAAAACTCTCCAATTCAAAATGCTCAAAAACCTCACGCAACCATAATCCCACCTGGCAGCATTGCACGATATTGGCGGGTGGCCCAGGATCAAGATCGAACACCATCATCGTCGGACAAGTAATATCTTTCGCCAGCGCGAGTGAAGGATGCAATTCGATAGCCGCCAGATTCGCCAGCCAGACCAGCGTCGGCAGATCGTTGGCAAGAATGTAATGGACCGTGCGATGATTTCCTTCGCTCCAGATCGGAACCGTCTTCACCCACTCCGGCCGGTGCTGCGGCGCGTTCTTCTCGTAGAAAAATTCTTCGTCCACCCCGTTGGGATAGCGCTTGCGGGTGAGTGCGCGTCCCGCCAAATGGGGCAAAATCGCCGGCGCAATACGGACGTAGTAGTCGATCACCTGCTGCTTGGTAAAACCCGTGGCGGGATACAAAACCTTTTCCAGATTCGACAGCTTGAGCTGCTTGCCTTGAATCTCAATGCCCGAATCCATTGCGTGAGCTCCAGCAGGCATTGTGCCTCAAACCACGCTCAGCGCCAAATACGGGTCTCCCCCTACACTGTCGCTGGAATGAACGTACTCCCTGGTTTGACAACCTCCCTGCCCTCCACGTAATTTCAAAACTTCTGCCCCTCATATTCGTCTAACCATGGCTGTCGACGCATATCTGTCTGATCTTCTGGAGGTCCGATGAAATATCGCATGCTAAGGCCCCTGGCTTTGGTACTGCTTTTAACGGCGCTTGCGGCCGCTCAGGACGTGGCGTCTTTCGAAAAGCGCATCACGGTAAAGAAACTGCCAAACGGGCTCACGCTCCTTATCTGCGAGCGGCCTGAGGCGCCGGTTTTCTCCTTCTTCACTCTGGTTGATGCGGGCTCCGCTCAGGACCCCATGCGCCAGACCGGTCTGGCCCACATGTTCGAGCATATGGCCTTCAAAGGCACGGACAAGATCGGCACCACCGACTACGCTGCCGAGAAGCCTGCGCTGGAAAAAGTCGAGACCGCTTATGCCGCCTACATCGCGGAGCGCGACAAGACCGTCGGCCGCGACGAGGCCAAGTTAAAGCAACTGGAAAAAACCTGGAAAGACGCAATTGCCGCAGCCGACAAGTACGTCGTGCCCAACCAGTTTGGCAAGATCGTCGAGCAGAACGGCGGGCAGGATCTCAACGCCTTCACCGATTACGACGAGACTGGCTACCACTACTCGCTTCCCTCGAACCGTCTGGAACTGTGGGCTTATCTCGAGTCTGAGCGTTTTCTTCACCCGGTGCTGCGCGAATTCTACAAAGAGCGCAACGTTGTGATCGAGGAACGCCGTCTGCGCACTGACAGTAACCCCATCGGCCGTTTGCTTGAACAATTCGGCGCCGCCGCATTCGAGGCCCATCCCTATCACCGGCCCACCGTAGGCTGGATGTCCGATTTGAATTCTTTCTCGGCCACCGATGCGAAGGAGTTTTTCGACGAATACTACGTCCCCGCGAACATGGTGGTCGCGGTTGCCGGGGATGTAAAAGCTGAGCAGGTGATGCCGATTCTCGAGAAGTATTTCGGCCGTCTCCCCCCCAGCCACAAGCCTGATGAAATTACCACCACCGAGCCTCCGCAGAATTCCGAGCGTAGAGTCGAATTGAAGGAAAAGACCCAGCCACTTTATCTTGAGGGCTATCACCGGCCCGATTACAGATCCAAAGACGACGCGGTGTACGACGCCATCACCGATCTCATGTCGGAAGGCCGCACCTCTCGCCTCTATCGCGCCTTGGTGCGTGACAAGAAGATTGCATCGTTCTCCGCCGGATTCACCGGGCTGCCCGGCATTAAGTACCCGCACCTTTTCGCCTTCTATGCTTTCCCACTACCCGGTCACACCACGCAGGAAGTGGCGGACGCAATTCACGTTGAGATCGAGCGCCTGAAAAAGGAAAACATCAGCGACGACGAATTGAAGATGATCAAAACTCGTACTAAGGCCAACCTCATCCGCAGCCTGGGAGACAATGAGGGACTGGCAAACCAGTTGGCGACCTACCAGACTCGCTATGGCGATTGGCGCGAGTTATTCCGCTCCGTGGACCGCATCGACAAAGTTACGAAGGCCGACATCCGGCGGGTAGCCAATGAAACCTTCAACGACACTAATCGCACTGTGGGCGTGATAGAAACCTCCACGGGCGCCGTACAGAGCGGTGAGCAAGGCTCTGGCGGTCAAGACTCCGGCAACCAAGCCTCGTCGGATCAGGGAGGTGCGCAATGAAGAACCTGCGGAGCATTATTTGGTTGATTCTGGTAACCGCCGCCACTGTTGCGTCGATTCCCCGGGCCACTTCGCAAGCTACCGACTGGAAGCAGATTCCGATTCCGACTCTTCCCAGTTTCCATCCGCCGCAGCCCAAGCGCGTCCAGCTCTCTAACGGCATGGTGATCTTCCTGCAAGAAGATCACGAACTGCCGCTGATCAACGGCTCAGCGCGCATTCGCGGCGGATCGAGCAACGAACCCGCCGCCAAAGTCGGGGTGGTCGATCTGTTTGGCGAAGTCTGGCGCACGGGAGGAACGAAAGCGCAAACCGGCGATCAACTCGACGACTTCCTTGAAGTGCGCGCCGCCAAAGTGGAAACCGGTGGCGGCATCGATTCCACCACCATCAGTTTGTCCTGCCTGAAAGGTGATTTCGACGACGTTTTCAAGGTCTTCGCCGACCTGCTACAGCATCCTGAGTTTCGCGCTGACAAGCTCGACTTAGCGCAGAAGCAGGCCGATGACAGCATCTCGCGGCGCAACGACGAGATCGGAGAAATTGCCGCACGCGAAGCCGCCAAGCTCGCCTATGGGGCCAACAATCCTTACGCGCGTGAGCCCGAATACTCGACCATCGCTGCCATCACCCGCCAGGATTTAATCGATTGGCACAAGACTTACGTTCATCCCAATCACATCATCCTGGGTATCAGCGGCGACTTCGATTCCGCAACCATGGAAGCCAAGCTGCGCGCTGCGTTTGAGTCATGGCCCGCAGCCGCCGAGCTTCCGAAAGACGAAGTCAAGTTCCAGCCGGCGCCGGCAGGCTATTACCTCATTCCAAAAGAAGACGTAAATCAAAGCAGCATCCACATGGTGGCTCTCGGTACGACGCGCAACAACCCGGACTACTATGCCATCTCCGTATTCAACGAAGCGTTCGGCGGAGGATTCTCTTCGCGCTTGTTCAATGACATCCGCACCAAACGCGGTCTAGCCTACAACGTAGGTGGCGGCATTGGCACCAACTTCGGCCATCCCGGCATCCTGCAATTTGTCGCGGGAACCAAAAGCCAAAGCACAATCGAGTCTATCCAGGCGCTCGACGAAGACATCGACAATGTGACCAAGAATCCCATCAACGAAGATGAGATCAAGCAAGCCAAAGACGCGATCCTCAACGCATTCATCTTCCGCCTCGACTCGCCCGATAAAGTTCTCGCCGAGCGCATGACATACGAGTTCTATGGATATCCCGCCGACTGGCTCGACAAGTATCCTGCGGAAATACAGAGAGTAACGGCAGCGGATGTCAATCGCGTAGCAACGAAATATATCCATCGCGATCAACTCGCCGTGCTGGTGGTCGGCAATACAAAAGAGTTCGACAAACCTCTCTCGTCCCTCGGGCCGGTAAAGGAAATCGATATAACCATTCCGCCTCCGCCCGGAGTGAAGGAGGCGGCGAAGGAAGAGGTAAGTACCGCGCCCATCGCGTCGAACGAAGAAGGCAAGGCACTGGCGGCGAAAGTAGTCGCTGCCATGGGTGGCGAGGCGAAACTGGCGGCCATCAAGGCCGTTAAGGCGGATCTCACTCTCACCCAGAAAACCCCCCAGGGCGATTTCCCGATGCAAATGGAAACCCTAATCGTCTTCCCCGACCATTTGCACGCCGAAATGCAAACCCCCAACGGTGCTGTAACAATCGTGGCCACACCGGACGCGGCGTTTGTGGATCTTCCTAATGGAGCCGTTCAGAACTGGCCCGAGGAACGAAAAAAGGAAACGCTCGAGCAGATCAAGCGAGACCCGATTTTCATCGCAGCCCACTCGAAGGATCCCAACGTGTTCTTCCATGCTGCTGGGACCGAGAAAGTTGGCGACGTCGACACTCGCATTGTGGACGTGAACGCCGCCGGCGCCGCCATCCGCTGGTTTGTCGACCCCCAGACCGGTCACATTTTAAAAGAGACCTACAGAACGATTGGCCAGAGTGGTCCCGTGCAGGGCGAAACCGACTTGGACGACTGGAAGCCGGTGAGCGACCTGAATCTTCCGATGCTGCGCCACAACAAGCAGAATGGCCAGGATTCCAGTACAGCTCAGTACACGGCGCTGGAATTGAATCCAACCATTGACCCAAAGCTTTTCGAAAAGCCCGCCGAAAAACCCTCGGCTCAGCCGTAGCGCGAAGCCATTTGCGACGGTGTACAATCCCGGCCCGAAGGAGTCAGAGCCTTGGTGATGCCTCCGTCCGGTACGTTCAACTACCTCGCCGTCGTTCCTGCGAACTTCCTGGAGGATCGATCATCCCCGTGGCCCGTTCAGCTTTCAAGATGACAGGCACAGCTGAACTGGCGCGCGTCTGTATCCCTCTTGACCGCCTTCTCGTCGGCCTCTAATATAGGCGAACAAACGACGAATAACCAATGATTACCTCCCCGTTGTTTCCCCTTCCTGAGAAGTCGCCGCTCGTCGGTATCGCCCGCCTCGCATCCGAGGGCGAATCGCTTCGCGAGGGCCACCATGTTGAGTACTTCACCCTGCCCACTCGTTCCCTGCTGAACCGCTCTACCAGCCGACGCGGTCTCCCGTTCACCTGGACCATCAATCCATACCGCGGCTGTGAATTCGCCTGCAAATACTGCTACGCCCGCTACACCCACGAGTTCATGGAAATGCGCGATGGCGTGGAGTTCGAGCAGAAAATCTATGTGAAGCAGCATGCTGCGGAACTACTGCGCCACGACTTGCGTCGAGTCAGGCCAGGGGAAGCCATTGCACTCGGAACCGCTACCGATCCCTACCAACCAGCAGAGCGCCGTTATGAAATTACGCGCGGAATCCTGCAGGAATTTGCCCGTCATCGAGGCTTCGAGCTGGGCATCGTCACCAAATCAAATCTCATCGTTCGCGATCTCGATCTCTTACGCGAGGTCGCGCTGAACAACTCGCTATCGATTCACGTCACCGTAACAACGATGAATGTGGAACTGGCGCGAATTCTGGAGCCGCGCGCGCCTCGTCCGGACTCGCGAATCGATGCAGTCCGCCAACTTAGCGAAGCTGGAATCAACGTAGGCGTCAGTTCGTCACCGGTCCTGCCCGGCATCACGGATTCACCCGCGGGACTGGAGGATGTAGTGCGCGCCGCCGCTGCAGCCGGAGCCCACCACATTTTCGCCGGACCTCTTTTCTTGAAACCATGTTCGGCGGCGGTTTTCCTTCCCTTCCTCGATCAACATTTCCCTCATTTGGTCGAGAACTACCGCCAGCGTTATCAGGACCGCTCTTTCTTGCCGCCTTCCTACGGCAAACGCATAGCGCAACTCATAGCACAATTCCGCCAGAAGTATGGCATCAAACGTGCCGACCCGCGGGGAACGATGTATGCCAACAAGTGGCCGGTTCGGGCTTTGGACGAACAGTTGGCGCTGTTCTAGATTTTTCAATTCGCGATTTCCAATTGCCTGGTTGCTCGGACAGTTGGCGATCGGAAATCGACATTCGGAAATCTTGCTGCGCGCTTCTTCTATAATCACTGAATCTCATGGCAACTGCCTCCCCACCAGCCTCCGCTCAACGCCCTCCTCTGGGAGTGCGGCTGCAGAGGTTTTGGCGGCGCGTCACTGAGGGTCTCGAGCTCACGCAACTCTGGTCGCAGTTCGAAACCGAAGCCCGCGCCAGTTACCGCCTCTATTCCCGCGACGTTGCCGCCAAGACTCCCGACGATCTCACCCAGCGCGGACGCCGCCTGCACATCGTCAAGGAATTTTTCTGGGCCGTTCTGGAGAAACTTTCTCCCGCACGGCGCGTCCTGCTGCTGGCGGCGATGATCATGCTGGTTTTCCCCAGTAGTGGTTTTAGTTATCGCGGCGGCGACCACGAGTTGCACGTTGTCGAATTCGACTTCCATTTCTGGGGCGGTCTGCTAATGTTCGTGCTGCTCATGCTGGAAATTGCCGACCGCGTCGTGATGAAACGCGATTTGCAAATTGCGCGCGAGATCCAGACGTGGTTGCTCCCCGGGGCACCACCGCAAATTCCCGGAATCTCAGTCGCCTATGCTACCCGCCCCGCCAACACCGTCGCCGGGGACTACTACGACGTCTTTCCACGCCCCGGCAGAACCAGCGAAGAAAATCGCGTAGTGTTCGCCGTAGCCGACGTCGCCGGCAAGAGCATTCCTGCAGCCATGCTCATGGCCACGTTTCAGGCTAGCCTCAAAACGCTATCAACAGCTCAGGTTGCCCTGCCCGAACTGGTCGCGAACATGAATAAGTACGCTTGCTCTAACAGTCAGGGCGGATTGCGCTTCACCACCGCATTTCTCTCCGAATACGACGGGGCCCGGCGCATTTTCACCTACATCAACGCGGGTCACAATAATCCGATTTTGCGTCGCAGCAATGGGTTGATCGAGCGCTTGGACGTCGGCGGGTTGCCCCTCGGTATTCAGCCCGAAGCCAAATACGAGTCTGCGAGCGTGGCTCTCGCCCCCGGCGATTGGCTGATTGTCTTCACCGACGGATTGGTCGAGGCCGAAAACGCTCACCAGGATGAATACGGTGAAACCCGCTTGCTCAGTGCAATCGCGGCGGGCACCGCATCGACTCCCGCAGAAATGCTCAATCGCCTGATGGCGGAACTAGATTTATTCGTGGGCAACACCCCGCAGCACGATGACGTCACCTGTTTGCTGGTAAAAGCGGAATGAGGACGATCACCGCTTACCACGCCAAGTAGAAGTGACACAGCGTGAATCATTGTCAAGAACACCGTTTCCCGGGACGCTCGGGCTAATTCTTTTTCATCGTCCGCGGCCACGATGACGTGACTGCTGATCAGAGCCGCCTTGCGCCTGCGGTCTCGGCCGCATTTCTAATCGGGCTTGATCCCGACTGAGACCAGAACCTTCGCGGCCGACTGCTGGGCTTGAGCGAAATCGTGAGAAATCCGCTGGGCCTGTGCGCAGGCCTCGTCTGCCTCCGTTGTGTGACCAGCTCGGCGTAAGGCCTGTCCCAGCAGGAGATAGCCCACATCGGTGGGTTCGACCTTTATCGCATGAGAAATCTGCTCCACCGCGAACCTGAAATCACCGTCCCGTTCTGCCAGCAAGCCGCTGCCGACGAGAGCAGCACCGTTGTCAGGATTCTCCTTCAGTGCGTAGGCGTAGCTCATCTTTGCGCGGGGGATGTCACCCATCTGCGTGAAGGCTGAACCCAGCAGGTTCAGGGCAACGGCTCGCGTATTAGAATCCGGCGAATTGTCTAGGGCCTGCCTGTATTGCTCAATTGCCTCCTGCACATGACCATGGGTTTGCTCGTAGAAACCGAACCTAACCATCTCCGCCGCGGAATAGGCATGTAGACTCTCGGCTGCATTGAACTCAACCATTGCTTCTTTCACCCGACCCTGATCCGCCAGAGCATGCCCGAGGGCGTCGTGCGCCGCATAGTTCCGCTGGGTGACGCTCAGTGTGTGTCTCCAGAGACTCTCGCTGTCATGCCAATATGCAAGCTGATGACGGCTCACTATGCCAAGGGTGAACAAGACCAAAACTGCAGGTACTCCTAACCATACAGCCGAGATCTTCCGCTCCTGTGCCGTCTCTGCCACCCCCCAAATCACGCACACAAACAGGCCAATGTAAGGTAAGTATGCATAACGGTCGGCCATCGCCTGCGTGCTGACCTGGACCAGGCCGATTACCGGGACCAGCGTACCCAGGAACCAGAACCAACCTACCACCAGATAACGATGATCCCGCCAGCGCAGGACAAGGCCAGTGGACAGGAGCAACACCGCGGCAGAGGCCAGGATTTCCCAAATCGGAAGAAGGCGGCCCGGATGCGGATACGGCACCGCAAGCCGCACCGGCCAAAAAGCCTTCCCTAGATAGCGCACGTAGGCCACGGCTGCGTTCCCGAACCGCACCCAAGCGGGTACGTCTCGTAACGCCTGGCCGCCCCTTTGAGCCACTAATGTGATCACACCGCTACCCGCCGAAAGCAGCAACAACGGTACCTTTTCCAGAAACAGGAACGNNCCCATTCGCCGCAATGGCCAGTAGTCCCATAACAGCAGCACGAACGGCAGCGTGATGATCTCAGGCTTCGCCATCAATCCCAGCGCGAATAGAGCGGCCACTACCGCATACCTTCTCACGCTAGCGCGGCGCACGTACCATCCATAGGCATGCAAGGTGAACAAGAAGAAGAACATGCTGAGCACGTTCTTCCGCTCCGCCGCCCACGCCACGGACTCAACATTTACAGGGTGGAGAGCGAATAACGCCGCGACCATGAAGCTGGGCCAGGTCAATCCCGTGGCGCTCTCCAACAGCAGAAACAACAAGATCGCATTCACCGC
>PLHQ01000109.1 GCA_003138975.1 Acidobacteriaceae bacterium
TCACTACCCGGCTTTACCATAACCCCCATCAACTCTTTTTGAGCATCGACGTAGCTCTTTACTCCTTCTCGTGTCAATTCTGCGAGCGGCAGGAACGGAAATGGCCGAAAGAGTTCCAGCGTCTTGCCTGCGGTTTTGACACTGGCATTCATCTGACGGCCCGCAACATCGACCAGCTTCTTTTGCGCATCGATGAACAACTCCGTGGCCTTGCGCGCCAGTTGGGAAAGTTCGGTCTTCTTGTGGGTTTTATGTGCACCGTTGGCGTGCTTACCGCTGGTTGCCTTGGCCGTTTCTTCGGCGATTACGTCCATGAAGTGTTTTTGAGCTTTGACAAAACTCTCCATTGCCTCCTGCGCCAGCTCCACCAGTTGGTCGACCTGGTATGGTTTCCCATTCTTGGCGCCCTCTACCCAAGTATGAGTTTGCTTGCCGGCAGTCTTCAGCAGTTCCTGCTGCATGCCGATGAACGTCTCCAGGCTGCGCCGCAGCAGATCGGTAATCGCTTCAGCAGCGGGCCAGTCTCCGACACGTTCCTTTATCCCGGTCATCAGCAATTCGTTCTGTTCTTGCCCTAGTTCAAGAAGGATCTTTTGTCCTTCAATAAAGTTCGAGATACCCTCGGCCGTAACGTCGGTCAGAATGGCCGTTGGGGAATGATGGGGGTCGGACAGTTGTTCCCGCAACGAATGCATCAAGCTTGCATTCTGCCGCATTGCGAGATCCAACAGGATTCTTTGCGTGGCAAAAAAGCTCTGCACCCCCTGCTGTGCCCAACCTGATAGAAGAGAAACAAAAGACGACTCCCCGGAATGAGTCCGGGAGAATTCGGATTTTACGGTGGTTGGCATTTCATACCTCCAAGGATTGCTGCACTGCAGCATCAAGCCAACTATACGATTCATTGGTTCTTGTGTCAATATGTATTTGTGTTGTGTGCAAAGCAGCAATAGGCAGGACTATGGAGCCAGCTAGCGTCCTCATCAAGAAATATGGGAATCGCCGTTTGTACGATTCCTCAAACAGCAAATACGTGAATCTTGACGAGATCGCAGAATTCATTCGGGCAGGCAAGGACGTCCAGGTGGTTGACGCGAAGACGGGCCAAGACCTCACTCGTGTGACTCTGACGCAAATCATTACAGAAGATGCCAAGGATAAGCCGACGGGGCTTCCGCTCGAATTGCTGCGCCAGCTGATCGTCGCTTCCGACGAGGTGCGGCAGGAGTTCGTCATGTGGTATTTGAAATCCGCCTTTGACACTTATCAGAAAGTGCAGGATGCAGTGCAGAGTCGGCTCGGCGAGGTCCAATCCGCCATTCTGTCGCCGGTGGACATGATGAAGCAACTCCTGACCGCAGCACCAGCATCTGAGCCGCATGCCGAGGCCGAACTCGGTGCACTGCGCAAGCGAGTGGCGGAACTGGAGGCTCGGCTCGAGAAGCCTTCACGAGAGAAGCGAAGCGAACGCCGGAAACGCAAGGGAAAGGTATAATTTGCAGGGCACGCTTCCTCCTGCTCACATGCGGCATGGCGTTACGTGCGTAATGGTGAATAGATTCGGGACAAAATTGCGACGCAAAGGGAAAAAGGCTGCAGGATCATCGAACGCGAAAGCGGGCAAGTCCGCTCAAACGGCCCATTCCGAAGCTGACGTCTCACCCTGGACAGAAGCGCTGTTCGCGGCTGAGATTCTCATCCTGCATGCCACTCCCATTTATTACGGCTTCGGCGTGCCCCGCGGGGATGACTCTGCCGTTATCATTATCCCGGGTTTTCTGGGTACCGATCTTTATTTAATGGAGTTGCACGCCTGGCTGGGCCGGATCGGCTACCGGCCCTATTTTTCCGGCATCGGTATCAACGCCGACTGTCCGAACCTCTTGATTCAGCGCCACGTGAGCGAGACAGTAGAAAGAGCGCTGCGCGAGACCGGCCGCAAGATTCACTTGATTGGCCACAGTCTGGGGGGCGTGATCGCGCGTTCGATTGCCGGTGAGCGGCCCAAAGACGTTACGTCCGTCATCACGCTGGCTTCGCCGATCCGCGGCACGGTGGCGAATCGCAGCGTTGTCCACGCGGCTGATGCGATTCGCCTGCGCATCCTCCAGGAGCATGGCAAGGGCGTGCTGCCCGACTGCTACACCGGACGCTGCACCTGTAATTTCATTGACTCTCTCCGGCGCAAGGTCCCGGACTCCATGCTCCAGACCGCGATCTACACCCGGGACGACGGCATTGTGGACTGGCGCTATTGCAGGACGAGGAATCCTCAAATCGACTTTGAAGTCCCAGGTACGCACATTGGAATGGCATTTAATCCTTCGGCCTACGCAGTAGTCGCCCAACGCCTGGCGAAGGCGCAGCGTTCCGAATCAGTCTAGCCAACCATCTCTAGTACGGCTCCGACGCTTGTCTCCAATGTCTCGAGCGGTCGGCCCCGTTGCTCCAGGCGCAGTACCGCTCTCGCCAGGCTGTTGTTCGCGACCTCAAAGCTGTCCGTACAATCGGTCTTCAAATAAGGAAGCCGGTGGATGCTCGGCCCAGTGCCATCGATAGCGCCCTCCAAACGGCATCCCTCCTTCGAGGAACAATGAAAAGACCAACGAAATTCATTTCGATCTCTTCTGATTTCTTGCAGATTCCGAAATTCATGTTTCTTTCCGTCATGCCAGAGCACAGCTTTGCGGAAGACTAATCCGAATGGCATCTCGTATATCAATGCTTCCAGTGTGCTTGGACGTAACCCTGAACGGGGAAAATACGCATGGGTCCACGTCCAGAAGCTGCGATGCCGATATCCACAGTTGTGTCCTTGAACTCCGAACCCCAGAGGGGTGCCTTCAAAACTGCAACCGTCCAGCGTGATACGCCCGGAAAAAAGTGCGTCGGAATGCGGCGTTCGAGAAAATCCAATCCAGCCCTTGTTGCTCAGAGTGACCCGAAATGCAGAATGACATTCCAGATCCCATGAAAGCGCATGTCCCCCAAGTTCCAAGCTTCCTCGGCAGGAAGTCTCGCCAATTTCGTTGGAACCTATTCGAAAGTGGAATGGGGTTTGCCCCCTGGCGCTAAGATCGAGATCCGTCAGAGGAAATCCCTGAATAAAACTCTGCGGTTTACCATCCCGAGGAAACCAGGTGGCCCACACCTGGACCGGCATTCCGCGCGGATCTTTCGGGCAACCGCAGCGCCCAGGATTCATCAGCAAATACCGGAACCACCACGCTCCGCTGCTGTCTGCCAATCCCACACGACCAAACCAAACTTCATAACGGCGGCGTGCGAAAAGGGAGGAATATCTTTCGTTCAGTGTCTTCACACACACATCATACTGGCTCTAATCCTAACGGACTTAGTGATTGGCTCCACAACTCATGTGCTTCTCTGCTTATGCCAGCGAATGTCGCCCACCATCTACGATCACGAGCATGCAGTCGAGCGAGTCCGCGCGACGGCAGAAGTGGCACGCCAGTCTTCCCTTTGTGTTTACCCTAACGGCGCGCGCTGAAAACTCCTTGGTCGGCCGACCTGACCTAAGAGACGCCATCAAGCTCCTGCAGGCCTATAAACAGGCAGGCGCCGACGTTCTTTATGCACCGGGCCTTAGCATCAAGAACGACGTCGTCTCCGTGGTCAGCTCGGTGGATCGGCCGGTGAACGTCGTGATGGGACTGCAAGGCGTGCAATTGAGCCTGGCCGAACTCTCAGGAATTGGAGTCAAGCGAGTCAGCGTTGGCAGCGCTCTCGCGCGCCGCCCTTGGTGCCTTTCTTCGTGCCTCCCGAGAGATGAGAGAGCATGGCACCTTTGCGTTTGCAGAGGTGGCTGTCAGCTATCGGGATCTCAGCGCCATGTTTACGGCGTGATGCGCGCCACAAAATAAGAACTGAGGAATGCAGTGGCGAAAGAGATCTTCGGACGGACTGGCACGGAATCCAAGTGCCGGCACATATTTAGCCAGCCCCGTCATCCGGAAAGAAGCTCGAGTCTTGGGTCTTGGAATCCCAAATAGGTCTTCTGCGTGATAAGATCAAGATCGATCCGGATGCCGGACTTCACTCTTAAGTTATGCGTTCTTGATCGAGGCCGGGGAGCACACAGACGCTTTTATGTTGCAGTACATCCTCGGCCACGACACCATCAAAACCACGATGCGTGATGTGCAGCCTTGGGTGGAGTCAGGCAGCCGAGCGTTCTGGGTCGGAAGAAGAAGCGGTAACAGCTTGAAGATGTTTAAGTAAGCAATTGAAAACAAAACACTTTCTTGAAAGTGCGGAAGTGGTGGAACTGGCAGACACACCATCTTGAGGGGGTGGCGCCGAAAGGCGTGGGGGTTCAAATCCCCCCTTCCGCACCAGAAACTCCTTTAGAATCAATTATTTAGAAGAGTGTTTTTGGTTTCGTACAATAATCGTACAACGTTTCCACCCTCCGCAGTTCATTTTCATTCGCTGGCAGATGGCAAGCTGCCTAAGTCCTGTTGTGAAAATCCCCCAGAAGTTTGATTTTGAAGGTGTGTGTTATGCCCGGCGTTCCGAATAAATCCTGCCTGCCGATCCCCGGGTGGCAAGCGGCAGCTCTTTCAATCTGTAATGTCTGAGTCGTTCATGATTGGGGAAGGAATCGGAGCGTTAACAATGCCGATTCACATGCGGCTACTATGGCAAGGCGGGCAAACAAAGCGCGTCGTTGTGGAACTGGCAGACACACCGTCTTGAGCGGGCGGCGGGGAAACCCATGAGAGTTCGAGTCTATCCGCACCAAGACCCTCCAGCGCATAACTTGCGCTTAAGCCCGTGACTCGGGGACAAACTGTTGGTTGGTAGAACTTTAGGAAGCCGATTAAGCAGCCTCTAGGGTTTGGAAATCCGCTGGCGAAATGCCATAGCCGGGCGTCAATTAATACGTCGCGACTGAGACCCGGAGCACCACAGCCTCGGAACTGAAGTTGAGGCCCCAGTCTGTCTCATCGCCATTCCAAATGCGAAGGAACTTGAAAACGCCGTTTTCGTAGGTTCCCTCTTCGACGCGCAAGAACTGGCGGTGTCGCCATCTACTATCAATCAGAGCCGACGGAACCTGTCCAGTTCCTTCCAGGCTATGCTGGGATTTCCGTTGCTGCCCGGTGCCAGCTGGCCGGAAATCGACGCGGCAGAAGAATCCCGTCACCAGAAACTGATTGTCTTTGAGCTGGGCCACCATTGCGCGCCCCGTTGGCTCAGCATTGCCCACAGCTTGACCGTCGCGTCTGGCTCCATACGACACCACCGCGTTCCAATCTCCAAACGGCAGGGTGTCGACGACTTTCGGTGGCTCTTCGGCAACGGCCTTGAGCTTGCCTTCAAAATTGAGCCGGGCAATCTCGCGCTGCATCGGGCCGATCAAGCGGTAGCTCATCGCCCAGGCCAGGAACTCATCCGGCTGCCGGGAACCGGGGCCGGTGTCTTGCCCCCTGGTGTAATCCATTCCGAAGGGCGAGAATCCTATGGCCTGGAGACCGAGCGCGGAGAACAAAAAGCGCGCGTTCGCGGCCCCCCCGGTTTCGGGCACGAACAGAGGATTGTCGTCGCGATGATAGAGCTCCAGCACCTTCAAATATGCGGCGGGATCGTTCGTGTAAATGTCGGGGGCCAGAATATCCAACGCCGGGGCAGCGACTTTCCAGATGGCGAGCACATTGTCGGTTGGGCCTCCGCTCTCGTAGCTGCCGGGGGCGCCTGGCTTGAGCGGGTCGCGCAGCGCGGCGTTGGCGTATAGAGGCAACGGATAAACGGCCTTGCCTGCGGCGGCAACTTGCCCTACATATTTCGCCACCGACCAGGCGTGGAAGCAAACCTCGGCTTCGGGACCAAAAGCTTCCTGCCAGTTGGGAGACGATGCAGAACTCGTCACCTGCATGGCATCGAGCATGTCGCGCGGCACAGGCGATGTGAAAAGCTTCTGCGCAGCCGGAGAATAATCGCGAAGCGTACCCCAGGTTCCAGCTTCATTTTCCACCTGAACCATGATTACGGTGCGCTCGGGGTCGGCTTTCTTGAGGTGTCGCATGAAAGCCGTGAAGGCGGTCTTGTCCGCCTCAAGCGAGGCGGCCGCGAAAGGCGAAGGCGAGTCCACCGCCTGCCCGTTCTTATCCACCAAATGCGGATAACGGTCGGGGGCGAGCTTCATCCACTCCGGCATGTAGTGCTGGCTGCCGTTCTTCCACGTTCCGAACCAGAGCAACACAAGCCTCACGTGATGCTGGCGAGCCTGTGTCAGAACGGTGTCGATGGTCGTGTAATCGTACTGGCCTGGCCGCGGTTCGAACTGCTCCCAATAGATCGGCATCTCGACCGTATTGACATTGAGGTCTTCCATAGCGGGCCACACCTTCGGAAGCATGGCCGGCCAAGTGCTGGAGTTGTGCACCTGCCCGCCCAACACCAAATATGGAGCGCCGTCCACTAACAGGGCGAAGCGTCCATCCTTTTTCACAATGCGGGGAATCGGGCGCTCCTTCACCTGGGCGTGAAGAGCAACCACTAAGCTCGTGGCTACAAGAGCGGCCAGAACGGTGGAAGTAAATTTCATTTCACAAGAGTCCTTTGGCCAGAATAATATTCCGCTGACATGCCCGCGTCCAAATGCAGATTAGCTTCACGAGCTGAACCATCTTTGAGATTCGCATCGAAAGACATTTTCATGAAATTCCGGCAATTTACTGTCGTTCTCCCACTACTTCTGACGGTCAGCATGGCGCAGGAGAATACCGCCGCTCAGCCATTACAACATTCGCGACGGCCGCACCTACATGTATTTCAAGGGGCAACCCTTGTATCCTTTCGGATTCGGCCTGAGTTACACGACGTTTGACTATTCCAACCTCCGTACATCAGCCGATTCGGTGAACGCCGCGGGGGAGATAAACGTGAGCGTGGACGTGAAGAACACGGGAAGTCAACCGGGTGATAAAGTGGCGCAGATGTACGTGAAGCACCTCGATTCCATCACGGGTCTACCTATGATGGAGCGGCCCATTAAGGAGCTGCGCGGATTTCAGCGCATTCCGCTGCGTCCGGATGCCGCTGAAAGGAATCGAGCTGACTTACTGAGACGCGGGCAAGCAGACCTTCGTGGTGGAACCCGGCCGCCTCATCATTATGTTGGGCATGTTGGGCGCGTCGTCCGCTGACGTGCGTCTGGAAAAGACGATTGAGGTGAGGGAAAAATGAACTCGTTAGTTCGGTTTTTGATCGCGTCCGCATGTTCGGTGTTGGTCGTGATCCTGGGTTACGGGAGCTTGGGTTACGCTCAGTCAGAGTCGGGCGTCCCGCACCTGCGGAAACAGGGCTCCGCCACGCAGCTAATCGTGGATGGGCAGCCGTTCCTGGCGCTGGCGGGAGAATTGGGAAACAACACAGCAACCAGTCTCGAGAACGTGCAGCCGATATGGCCCAAACTCGTTTCGGGCAATCTCAACTGCGTCTTGGTGGCCGTATCGTGGGCGCAGATGGAACCGGTTGAGGGCCGGTCCGAGTTTGCCCTGATCGACGGTCTCATTCAGGAGGCCCGGCGCAATCATCTAAAGCTCGTCTTTCTATGGTTTGGAAGTTGGAAGAACGGTTTGTCGAGTTACGCTCCTTACTGGGTCAAGACCGACTACAAGCACTACCCGCGTATTCAAATCACGGGCGGGAAGACCCTGGAGTTACTCAGCACGTTCGGCGATGCTACACGGGACGCAGACGCGCGAGCATACGGAGCCTTGATGCGGCACATCAAGGAAGTTGATGGCGTGCTGCATACCGTTCTGATGATGCAGGTGGAAAACGAAGTCGGCGTTCTGCGGGATTCGCGCGACAGATCCGCACGGGCCAACACGGCTTTCGCCGGACCGGTTCCGAAGGAGTTGATGAATTATCTTCAGCAGCACAAGGAATCCCTGAGTCCAGAATTGCGGGAGGTGTGGGCCGGGCAGGGCTTCAGAACCTCAGGAACATGGGAAGAAGTGTTCGGCCCGGGCAAGCCGGATAGCTTCGATATGCCCATTCAGACGAAAAGCCCTCCGATGAGTGTGGAAGAGCACGAGACAAGCTGGCGAAAGCTGCATTGGCCTGTTGACGAGATTTTCATGGCCTGGAATTACGCCCGCTACGTGAACACGGTAGTCGAGGCGGGCAAGAAAGAGTACGACCTCCCCGTTTTCGTGAACGCCTGGCTGCAACAGCCGAATCATGCCTGGCCTGGAACGTACCCGAGCGGCGGCCCAGTGCCCCAGGTTCATGACATTTGGAGAGCGGGAGCGCCTGCCGCGGATGTGCTCGCGCCGGATCTGTACTTGGAGTACTTCGACGAAGTCTGCACGAGGTTCACGCGCAACGGAAACCCACTGTTCATCCCGGAAACGAGCACAAACGCGACGAACGTGCTATCGGCCTTCGGAAAGTTCAACGCGATTGGTTTTTCGCCGTTCTTTATCGAACGGTCAGCAGCTGCGGACACTGAGCTGGCGGCGGCCTATGGTCTGGTTTCGCAGTTGGCTCCCGCCATCGGTGCGCAGCAGGGAAAGGAGACTATCACCGCCGCCCGCATGAATCAGGGTGACGCTCCGCTCGATCTCAAGTTGGGGAACTACACATTGACTCTTACCTATGTTGGCCTGGGCCGGGTTCCGATCGCTCCGGATCCGTCGGCCACCGCAGCGGCTCGCGACCCTAAAGCGCCGGAAGCAGCGGTGATCCTCATCGCGGCGGGGCCGGACGAGTTCTATTTCGGAGCCGTCGGCGGGGGCATACAAATCGCTTTTACTCCAATCACTCCCGGCCGGCAGATTGTCGGGCTGGGCGACGTGCAGCAGGGCAAGTTTGTGCAAGGCCAATGGCGTGTGGTCCGGCAATTGGGCGGCGACGATACCGGACAGGGCGAGATCCTGACGGTGCGCCCGAACGCGCCGCTGCGAGTGACCGTCTACCATTACGAATAGCACGGGTCCATACCCATACCCTCCTAGAAGCAATGAATTTGACAACAAGGGGACTAACGATTTACTTTTCGTTAACGCTTACGGTCTGAGTCTGCTCGTCCGGACCTGATTATGAAAATTGGTATATTCTCGCCAGAAATCGACGGCGCGCTCAAGACCCTCCGAGCGCTGCCATGAAGCGAAAAGTCAAGCTCCTAGATATCGCCCACGAACTGGGAGTCTCGACTGGCACTGTTCACCGGGCCTTGCACAATCATCCCGGCGTCAGCCCCATGACCAAATCCAGAGTGCAGCAGATGGCCAAGACCCTAGGGTATCGCCCGAATCTGGCGGCGCGTTATTTGTCATCGAGGCACAACCTTCGCATTTCAGTCAATACGCTGCAAGGAACCACCTCCTTCTGGGACGAAGTCCGGGCCGGCATCAGCGAAGAGGCGCGGGCCCTGGTCATGGAGAATATAGAGATCGAGTATCGAACCTACCCGCGCTTGGGAGAAGGCGAAGAAGAGGCCTTCGAGGCGGCTCTCAAGTCAGGAGTGGATGGAATCATCACGTTTCCCAGTCGTCCGCAGGGTCTACTCTCACGGATGCGGCGGGCATCACGAAACAGCATTCCAGTGGTCTGCGTTGCCACCGACGCACCCAATACGGGGAGGCTGGCGGTGGTTTCGATTGATACCCTGGCCAGCGGTGCTCTGGCCGCCGATCTCATGGGAAGTTTTCTCGGCGGCAAGGGAAAAGTCGCCGTAACCTTGAGTTCCCTGGTGATTACCGAGCATGCCGAGAAGCACAAGGCCTTCGCCAGAACTTTGCATGACCTGTATCCGCAGATGCAACTACAGGAGACCATCGAGGATCACGACATCGAAACTGAGGCCTACGAGAAAAGCACGGAGCTGTTCAAGAAACACCCGGACCTGGCTGGTATTTATGTCACTACCGAAGCTTCTATCCCCGTGCTGAACGCCGCACGCGGCGCACAGATGCTCGACAAGATTACGTTTATCACCACAGATCTTTTTCCGGCGCTGGTGCCTGAGATTCGATCCAGAGCGGTGGCGGCAACCATTTATCAGCGGCCGCGCACGCAAGGACGTATGGCGCTTCGTGTGCTGCATGAATTCCTGGCCGAGGGTGAGTGTCCTTCCTTTCAAGTAACGCTGGCGCCCCACCTTGTGATGCGGGGCAACCTCGACTTTTTTCTGCAGCGGCAATTGTTGGAATCGGGCCCGCAGAGGGCCGGGGCTGTCCGGCTGCGCGGCGCCTCGTCAGACATGGTCGAATATTTCGGCTAGCCTGGACTTTGTCTGGCGGCCAATATTCGCGGGTCGACTGCAACGGATGATCGCGGAACCGGAGATGGGAGGGATCATCAAGTTTCTTGGGATCGATGTGGGCACCAGCGGAACCCGGGCTCTCATCATCGATGAACACGGGCGAGTCGTTGCATCAGGCACAGCAGGGCACGAGTCTTTCGCTTCGCCGCAGTTGGGTTGGGCGGAACAGTCTCCGCAGGATTGGTGGCGAGCTTGCCAAGTGGCGGTTCGATTCGCTCTCGAAGCTTCGGGAGCCCGCGGAGATGAAATCGCCTGCGTAGGCTTTTCCGGGCAGATGCATGGGGCCGTTCTGCTGGATGCCCAGGATGACGTAGTGCGGCCTGCCCTTATCTGGTGTGATCAGCGCACGGAGCCGCAGGTGGAAGAGCTTTCCCATCTCTTCGGCGTCAATCGTCTCATCCAGCTCACCTGCAACGCACCTGTTACCAATTTCACCCTCACCAAGCTGCTTTGGGTGCGAGAGAATGAACCTCGCAACTGGGAGCGCGTTGCGCACGTGATGTTGCCCAAGGATTACGTGCGCTTTCAATTCACCGGGGAACGCGCCATTGATGTGGCGGATGCGTCGGGAACTCTGCTATTGGATGTCGCGAAGCGGCAGTGGTCGTCCGAAGTTTTGAGCCGTACTGGAATCGACAAACAACTGCTTCCCTCTTTATGGGAGTCTCCCGAAATATGTGGCCAGGTTTCCGGGCGAGGGGCCGAAGCGACCGGGCTGAGAGCGGGAACGCCAGTGGTGGCTGGGGCCGGCGATCAGGCGGCGGGAGCGGTCGGCATGGGAATTGTTCGTCCCGGAACGGTGAGCGCGACCATCGGCACATCCGGCGTAGTGTTTGCGGCCACCGACGCACCGGTGCTCGATCCCAAAGGAAGAATTCACACCTTCTGCCACGCGATCCCAGGACGTTGGCATGTAATGGGCGTGACGCAGGCGGCCGGCCTCTCACTGCGCTGGTTCCGTGATCGCTTCGGCGCCGGACCCGCCGCACCCAAGGACGACGCGCGCGATCCCTACGAGACGCTGTGTGAGGAAGCCGCGGCCGCGCCGCCCGGCTCAGAGGGCGTGTTCTGGGCGCCCTATCTAATGGGTGAACGCACTCCCCATTGCGATCCTAACGCTCGTGCTGCCCTGGTCGGTCTCTCCGCCACCCACACTCGAGCCCACGTGATCCGCGCCATATTGGAAGGTGTGGCTTTCAGCCTTCGCGACAGCTTCACCATCTTTCGCGAAATGAAGTTGCCCGTCGATCGCATTCGCCTGGGAGGTGGAGGAGCCCGATCGCCCCTGTGGCGGCAGATTCAAGCCGATGTTTATGGACATGCGGTGGAGGTCGTTCAAGCCGAGGAGGGTGCGGCGTACGGGGCCGCGATCCTGGCCGGAACCGGCGCTGGAAATTGGCACTGCGTCGATGAAGCCTGCGATGCCGTCGTGCTAACTGCTCAAACGATTCAGCCCGATGCGGAAAGCTCTGCAGTCCTCGACCAGGCCTACCGCACCTATCGCAGAATCTATCCGGCACTCCGGCAGATTTAAGATCGTCAGCAGCCCGATCCATCCCGTCCATGCCGGTACGTAGCCCAGCCCAGATAGCGCGTGGCAGCTTCGTGCGTTGCTGCTGCGACCGTTGAAAAATTGGCGGCTACATGATGTTCAAAACCGTTCTCGCAAATGTAGCGCAGAAGTTTCTGCATGCGCGGGATCTCGACCACGCCCGCTCCGCCGAACGTATTCAGGGAGTCATTGGTGAACGCGCCTTCGCCGACATAGCCGCGCACAACGCCGCCGCGGTCGTCGGTGGAGAAGCGCGCGAAGCTCATCGCCCCCGCTTTTACACGCCCTACGCACGTGCCGAACGTGTTTTCTTTACCGACTGTTCCGGCAATGATTTCCTGGAAGTCCATGCGCACATCCTGAAAGAAATGCTTGGGGAGATTGCTGCAGTGGAAGCAGACTGCCTTGTCGGGGTTGTCGCCGTAGTTATTGTTCCAGTCGAGCAGCGCACTGGGGGTTTCCGAGGCCAGCCGCAGGGCGTGCATGCTAAGGGTGCCGCAAACGTCCACCTCGCAAGCGCTGGGGATTAAATTGTTGCTCATCATGCTCATGATGGTGCACGGCACCACGCCGAAGTACTCCTCGAGCGCGGTCCAGCACTGCACGGCGCTGACCGCGACATCTCTCGACTTCATCCACTCATCAATGATCGCGCCCAGTTTGGCCATCTTAATGAGGGCCGCTTCGGGGACGCCGGTGGTGGTTACATACCTGCGGATCTCGTGCAGCTTGTCTTGAACGCAAACCTCCATGTCGCTCAGGCGCGCGATCCGGCCCAGAATCTCAGAAAGGTCCACGGTTTCGACGGATATGCCGTTTGCTTCCAGAATCTTTTCGCTGTAGCGAACCGTGTTAAACGCCGCCGGTCGCGCGCCGATACTACCGATCCGCAAATTCCGCAGGCCGTTCACGATCCGGCACACCGCGGCAAACACCTCCAGATCGTTGCGGAACTCCGCCGAGTCGGGAGCGACAGTGTGGGACGCCGTGAGTGAGTACGGGATTCGATACTGCTGCAGATTGTTGCACGCCGACATCTTGCCGCAGAAGCTGTCGCGGCGAAACGCGATCGTCATCTTTGCGGGGTCGTCCGGTGTCGCCTGCACCAGCACGGGAACGCCCAGCCGGGCCAAACGCAGCGTGTCTGCGATGGCGCGTTCATCGCCAAAATTCGGCAAAGTAACGATGACGCCGTCGATCCGGTCCGCATTCTTACGAAACAACGCCGCGCAGCGTTTTGCTTCTTCGTACGTCTCGACAGAGCCGTACTTTCCCTCTTCGGACTGCAGAACCACCGCTTCGATGCCAGCCTGATCGAGCGCGCGCAGCATTTCTTCGCGGCCCGACTTTGCCAGATGGTCCGGGAAGAACCCGCGGTTTCCGACAATCAGGCCGAATGTCATCTTCTGCTTCTGATGGCCCTGTTCATCACGCGACATAGGAGTCCTTACCGACCAAAGATTTTTCCCCAACTAATGTGAAACCGATCATCGTCCTGGACGGAAATGGTAACAGTAAGCCGCTCCCGCCATGGCAAGTAATGCGCCCCACCACACGTTTGCATGCAGCCTGAACAGCACCACGGGTTCAGCAGGGGGATGCGCCACTTGGTACAAACCCGCTCCCAGAATCAGCAGGCCATTTCCGAGCAAAGAGATGCCGATGAAAAACCATATCGAGATCGAACCTTCAGAATGCATGGTCCCTCACCAGAACAGAATATTCAGCACAACAAACACGACCGCGACAGCGCCGGCCCAGAACACGGGCCGCTGATAAAAAGCAAATTCCCCTTCAGAGGGGATTTCGGTTTCGCCGTACACCAGGCCTTTGAGTTCGCTGGCCAGCTTAGGAGCGGTGAATAGGCTGACCACGACAGTAACTACGACGCAAAGAAGACAAGACCAGAGGGCCCGGTACATGTTCTCAGCCATGTCTCGCGCGTAGGGCGACAACGCTACATAGCGGAGTGCTGAAGGATCCACTTTTACCCACGCCCACATGGCAATCGAGGAAACCGTTCCCGTCAGCAGACCCCAGAATCCCCCCGCCGCCGTGGCGCGTTTCCACAGCATCCCCAGCAGCACCGTCCCGAAGAGCGGCGCAATAAAGAAGCTGAACAGCGCTTGCACATAATCCATGATACTGAGGAACTGGATCACCAGATACGCAGTCCCCACACTGATCGCTACACCCCCGATGGTTGACCAGCGTCCCATTCCTACTAGTTGTTGGTCGCTTGCGTTTTTATGGAAGAGCGCGCTATAAATGTCGTACGTCCAAACGGTAGAGAAGGCACTGACATTTCCCGCCATGCCCGACATGAATCCGGCCATTAGCGCCGTGACCCCCAACCCGAGCAGGCCGGGTCCGCAATAGCGGGCCAACAGGAGCGGCAGAACTTCGTTATAGCTGTGGCCGCCGGTCCCTACGGCCGCGCCTTCGCCTACAAGTTTCATGGGCAGTACAGCGATACCGATCAGGCCGGGAAGAATCACGATAAGGGGGACGAACATTTTGAAGGCGGCGCCAATGATTGGCGCCATCTTGGCAGCGCGCAGGTCTTTGGCGGAAAGCACGCGCTGCACCACCAGAAAATCGGTCGTCCAGTAGCCGAAGGAGATAACGGCGCCCAGGCCGAACACGATTCCGGTCCAGTGGATGCCCATGGGGTTGGACTGGAACGATCCCAAGGTGGACCACAGGTGGGTGTATTCCGCGGAGGCATTGCGCGCAACCTGCACACGGAGGTTGTTCCAGCCACCCGTTTCAATCAGCCCCAGGATAGGGATCAGCAGCGCCCCCGCCCAGATAAGAACGAATTGCAGGACTTCGTTGAAGATAGCGGAACGGAGCCCGCCAAGACCCACGTAAATGGCAACCGTGATCGAGGAGACCAGAATGCTGAAGTTGATGTCCCAGCCCAACACCACCTTCATGACAAGCGCCATCGAGTACATGTTGATGCCGCTCATGAGCACGGTCATGAACGCGAAGGAAATGGCCGACAAGGCCCGGCTCGACTCCCCGTAGCGGAGCTTTAGATAGCCGGGAACTGAGTGGGTTTTGGAGATGTAATAGAAGGGCATCATCACCAGACCCAGGAAAAGCATCGCTGGAATCGCTCCGATCCAGTACCAATGCGCAGCCAGGATGCCATACTGATAAGTAGCTCCAGCCCATCCCATCAGCTCGAGCGCACCCAGATTGGCGGAGAGAAAGCTGAGGCCGGCGATCCAAGCTGTCATTTCGCGGCCCGCAAGAAAGTAATCCTCACTGGTATTCGACCGCCGCTTTAGGTAGAAACCGATGGCCAGTACCAGAGCAAAGTAGAAAACAATGATGACGGCGTCGACTGGCGACAAATGCACGAGATGGGGGGAAACAAAAAGTGCGAGGGAAAGGTTCATTTACGGTTTGCCCGTCGGCACGAATGTCACTTCATGAGGAACGACCGCGGGGGATAGAGCCAACGCTTGTCCACGGCTGGCAGCGTGAACGATTACGCTACCGGTAATGTACGTTTTTACGATCAAGCCTCGTCGTTTGTCAAGTTTGATCGAGAAAGGGTAGTGGTGCCGATTTTTTGGCATCAACAGGCATTACGCTACTTTGGTTGCGCCGGTTCCCGCACGATCCGCAGGGCATTCTGACTGTTATCAACGGACTTACACTTGTGAGCATCGAACTGTTCTTGAATGTGGCGATAAGCGTTTTCAAGGCGGTCGGCCGAAAATTGCGCATTGCAGCGTTCGCATACGCCTAGCATTGGTATGCCGTCAGTGCGTTTCACTATTCGGAGTTGGCGACTAGCTACTTTCCGTCGCAAA
>PLHQ01000217.1 GCA_003138975.1 Acidobacteriaceae bacterium
CAAGCGTACGAGTAATTCACCCCGCTCAGACGCTAGAACGAATACTTCAACGAGAACTGAATCAGCCGCGGCGTGCCTACGGTTGAGGTGATGGGCGCAGACCCGCCCCCAATCCCGCCTACGATTGGCGACACCGACGTCGCCGCTGGAAGGGCGAACGACGGATGATTGAACAGGTTGAAGAAATCGGCGCGGAATCGCAAATCCTGCCGTTCGCCCAGCTTGAACGTTTTACCGAGAGTGAAATCTACGTTCTTCTGCGGCGGCCCAATGATGCAGTTGCGCGGCGTATTGCCATAGACAGTCGCATCGCTGGGAGTACCGTTGGAAAGCGTTGCCAGCGGGTCGGGCGTGTAAGCCAGCGGATTCACCCAGTTGGCCAACCGCGATTGTATGCCACCCGAACTGGGAGCATTGGCGCAGCTGTACCCCGGGCTGAAAGTTGCGGTCGACGACGGAGTGCTAGCCAGGGCGTACGCAGTACCTCCAGCCGGATCATAGATCGTGAACGGGGCCCCCGATTGCAGGATCATCACGCCGCTGGCCTCCCAGCCGCCCAGCGCCCCCTTGGTGAAGCCGCTGGCGCTAGAGAAGAAGGGCAGTTGGTAAACGCCGCTGGTCACGAAGCGTTGCCGCCGGTCGAAATCCGAGAGACCCCGAGAGGCAGCCGCATCGGTCTGATCGTTGACCCGGGTAAGGAATGCCACGGAAGCGGTGGAGACATCGTCAATTGATTTGGACCAGGTATAGGCGCTTTGGAAATACAACCCCTTGCCAAAGTGGTGGGCCAAGGTCGCCTGCAGTGCACTGTAGTGGGAATCGGAGTTGGGAGCGAAGTCTTCGAAATCCCCGGGAGCGATGCCTACGTAGGGTGCCCGGGCGCTGGCGTTCTCCACGGTTGAATCCACAATCTGGCATGACAGACCTTGGGCCTGCAGATTGACGCAACCTTGTCCCGGAATGGTGACCGGATTCTGCGGCGTGGCCAGCGTAGCCTGATCGGGATCGTAGGTCGAGCGCAGGCGAGTACCTTTGGTGCCGATGTAGCCCAACTCCATGAACCAGTCTCGTCCCAGTTCGCGCTGAATCGTCAAGTTCCACTGTTGCGTCGTGCCTGCCACCCAATGCAGCGGCACGGCGAGTTGGATCAGGCCGTTCACATTGCCGCTGAAGGAAGGGGAACACGCCTGGGGATTCGGGAAAGAGCAGGGCGTGGCGAATCCCTGCAGGATCGCGGCCGTGGGCACGTAGGTCTGAGTTGGAGCAGCACCCAGCGGCGGGATGCCATTCGGGAACGCGGCGCTGTGCGCAAACAGGTTTGCCAAGCTGTCGGGTCCGGGGTCGAAGCCAACAAGAAACGGGTAGGTGGGAGGAACGATAGCGAGATTGTCTACAGCTCCCAGATCCTCGCGGACGCTGTAAATGCCGTAGCCGCCGCGAATCGATGTGGTGTGATGGCCGGCGACGTCATAAGCAAAACCGATGCGCGGCTCCCAGACCGTGGCGTATTCGTTGTTTAGGCCGGCTGGATTAAGCGTTCCGCTGATACCGGAGAGACCGAATTTATCGATGCACTTGGGATAGACATAGGGCTGCCCGGTCGTGATCGCCAGTGTGGGATCGGTGTTGCCGGTGTGGCAGAGCGTATCGTAGGGTGCGCCGAGAAACTCGTTTCGGAAACCGAGGTTGAGAGTAAGAGTCTTGCTGACCCGATAGTCATCCTGCGCAAACCAGGAGTAGCCGGGAATGCGATAGTCGTGGTTGCCCAGGCCGCCGCCACCCTCACCTAATAGCGGCGAGCCGGCTAGAAAACTCTGAAAGTCGGAGCCGAATGGGGTCGCGCCCGAGATGAAGAATATCAGTCCATTGTCCGCAATGGGCAAGCTGCGGCGCATGGCAACCCGGTCAATCTCCCCGCCAAAACGTAGCTGGTGCGGACCGCGGGTCCAGCTCACGGTATCCACCCATGTGTAATTATCCGAGAGCGCAGATTGCAGTTGGGTGGGGTAAGCACCGAAGGCCCAAGTGCCGAACTGAAACCTGTATATATTGGGATCGCCGGCTTGTCCGTTCACTCCGGTGGCCGTGGGCAGGTTGATTCCGACCTGCGCATTAGTGACCGGCGGCTGGTTATTCAGCTTGTCGCTGATAATGTTGACCCCGAAGCGAAATTCATTGATCAAGCTGTTGTTGAATACGTGAGTTTCGGTGATGCTGCCGAAGCGGCTGTGCAGAGGAATGTCCAAGGGGAAATTCAGATTGTTCACGCCCGGCTGGCCGCCAGTTTGGATGCCGTAGGAATCAGCCCCGAACGGCTGAAACGTATCAGAATTGGACCAGAAGAAGCGCTCAGACAAACGGTCCTTTCCGCCGCGGAATTCGCGGTCCCAGTTCGCGGTGAACTGGTTGTCCGAAAACTTGCCGGGATCGGTCACTAGGAAGGGCTCCGAGGTGAGGCAGGGTGTCGCTGCAGGTACGTTCGTGGGCAGCGGGTACAAGTATCCTCCAGCTCCCGCGCCGAACTGGTTGCTCTTTACGTTTAGCAGATTGAACGCCACGGGATCGATGGTCGACACTCCGCAGTCAGTGGCTAACAGGGTGGCTGACTGGCGATCTTGAAGAGGAACGTAGGGAATGGAAGTATTGATGAACGTTCCCGGCGAATCACCGCTGCGCTGGCGTGTACCCTGAATGTTCACGTAGAAGAAACCGAGCTTGGCCCCTGGGCCTATCGGTCCGCCGACATCGCCCCCGAAAATGTTCTGCTTGACCTGTACTTTACCCAAGAAATAATCGTTGGCGTCGAGGTCCGTGTTGCGGAAATACTCCCAGAGGTCGCCGTGAAAGTGGTTGGTTCCGCTTTTAAGGGTGGCGTTAATGTTGCCGCCGCCGTTGCGTCCCTGGGTAGCATCGTAAAGGCTGGTGCTGACTTTGAATTCCTCGATCGCGTCCGGGCTGGGTAGCGGCGTGTAAGTCAATTCGCCGAAGGCGTAGTCAGCCACCGTGATGCCATCAATCAGATAGTTGTTGTTGTCCTCTCTGCCACCATTTACATGGATGTAAACTTGGCCACGGCCCAACTGCGCGGCGCCATTCAAATCGGAAGAAGCGCCCGCGGAGAGCGTCAGCAATTGCTGAAAGTTTCGCGTCGC
>PLHQ01000101.1 GCA_003138975.1 Acidobacteriaceae bacterium
GGCAGCGAAAGCGGATATCTAGTGGTTGATCCGAAAGATCCCAACATTATTTATGTAAGCGGGACTTACGGTTCCGTGGCTCGCTTCAACAGAAGCACCGGCCTCAGCCAGGACATTACTCCATGGCCCGCCATGGCGTTTGATGTTGAGATCAATCAACGCAAGTATCGTGATCCCTGGACGCCTGTGCTGGTTCGTTCCCCGGTTGACCCGGCAAAACTCTATCTCGGAACGCAATATGTGATGACGACCGTCGACGGCGGCCTGCACTGGCAAACCATCAGCCCCGATCTGACTGGATCGACTAGTGAGAAAACGCCGGCTTCGGCAACTCAAGTTCCTCCAACTCTTGAGAACGCCAAGGGCGAGGGTTATGGTGTGGTATTCACGATCGCACCATCACCACTCAATCGCGATTTGGTCTGGGCGGGAAGTGACACCGGATTGATTCACCTGACTCGCGATGGTGGAAAGAACTGGAAAGACGTCACGCCGCCAGGATTGAGCGCCTGGAGCCAAATATCACTGATCGAGGCTTCACATTTCGATCCTGCAGTTTCTTATGCCGCGGTCAATCGCAGCCGCATCGACGATCAGACACCTTATATATATCGCACACGTGACTACGGGGCTAGTTGGCAACTGATCACGAATGGCATCGTCGCGCCCGCATTCTCGCGCGCTGTGCGGGAAGACCCCCAGACCAAGGGCCTCCTCTTCGCCGGAACCGAATTCGGAGTCTACGCATCGTTTGACGATGGCGATCACTGGCAGTCTTTGCAATTGAATCTGCCGGTGACCGGAGTTCGTGATCTCACTATCCACGGCGATGACCTGGTCATTGCCACCTACGGGCGCTCTTTCTGGATTCTCGACAACATCACCCCACTTCGCCAGGTGCGGATGTTGGCTGCAAATAAGACGGGAACGCCGTGGCTGTACCATCCCGCTACAGCACTTCGCGTGGATAACGACTCGTTTCCCGGCACGCCTCTGCCTCCGGAAGAACCCGCGGCCCAGAATCCGCCGAACGGCGCGATGATCGACTATTTCCTTCCATCTCAGGCGCATGATGTTCAACTGGAAGTTCTCGATCCGCAACAGAATCTCGTCCGACGGTTTTCTTCTGAAGGTCATTCTGTAGAAGAGCGGATCCCGACGAAGTACCTGCCGCTTCCCGTCGCCGAGCGCTGGTTCGCCAAACCGGAAGTCCTCGAGAAAACTCCCGGCATGCACCGCTTCGTCTGGGACCTTACCTGGGGCAGTTCCGGAGGCCCGACCGAGGATGAAGACGCCGACTACCACCGTCCAAAGGGGCCAAAGGCAGTGCCAGGAATCTACCAGGTCAGACTGACAGTCGATGGAGAAGTTCAAAGCCAGTCGCTGACCGTCGTCATGGATCCGCGCTCGCCCGCTACTTCCGAAGTGCTGGCGCAGCAGTTGCAACTGGGACGACAAATATTTGCCGAGACCAGGGAAGCCCGGCGCGCCCTGGCCGAAATAGACTCGGTTCAGAAACAGCTTGCCGACATCCAAAGGAAGCTGGGACAGGAGAAAGCGGACGCACAAAATGCATCAGTTGCATCAGCGGTTACGGGTGCTCAATCCGCAATCGGCAAGCTTGTCATCAATAAGGAGCACGCGGCAGCAGACGCCCCCGGACTGCAGGATGCTTACACCGGTCTGGCGTCTGCTCTACGAGTAGTCGAAAGCGGGGATCGTGCCGTGCCGTCGCAAGCGATTGCGGTTTACAAAGAATCGAGCCAACAGGCGAAGACCTGCATCGCGAAGTGGAACCAGTTCAAGCAAAGGCAGTTGGCGCAACTCAACCAACAACTGGGTAAAGCGAACCTCGCTCCCATCGCGATTGCCGAGATTGAGCGCGAGGTCGAGTTCCTGATGTCGCGCTAGCTTAAGCGATGTCTTTAGAAGCAGCGCACCACGTTAGTTCTATGTCGTTTTCAATAAGGGCCTTGCGGAAGTGCGAATAGACAAGATTCTTCAACCGCATGTTGGCTTTCCAGCCGTCGAAGAAGGCCGCAAGTAGCTGCTGTTCGGCGTCGCTGCAAACCTCCAGCAACCTGAACTCTCCCTTCTCGTCGGCGTTCCAGCGCCGCTGGGCATCTAGGAAGTTCCGCTGAGCCGCCTCCATCTGATTCATCAGTCCTCGTGGAAAAACGAATTCAGTTCCTCACATAGTTGTTTGGTGAACACCAACAACGGGCACCGGCCTGTCCGGTTGAGGATGCACTGGCTGTTTCGCGTGAATATCTCGTATGCCGCCGCTGGTGTAATCATCTTGCGGGGAATCGGACGGTCATCGCCGCGCGCCAAGGCCAAGATCTTGCCCGCGAGTTCTCGGCGGGTGTCTAGATCGGCGGAAGGGCACAATACCTTCAAGCACGCGAGGACAGCCAGGACACGCTGCTGTGCAAGATTTGCTGTCGCCGTGGCGTCGTGGCGGCTCGGATGCTTGTAGGGACTCATGGTATTCGGAAAGGCTCTTCAGACCACGAAAGGAGCGCCAGCTCAGGACATTTTCGCGACTTGATTGGGGCACTATCAGTATACAAACGCAATTCCGAGAATCACTAGGTTTGGCGCACATCTTCAGTAACCACACTTCAGTGGGGCCTCCATTCCTAGTGAATCCTGATTTTTGGTTTGTATACTTTGAGTGCGGGCATAGATAAATCCCCCTATCTGCGATCACTCAAACAGGAGGCGTGGCATGACGATTCTGAAAGATAGGAACGGTAATCCCCAAGGTGTCATTCGAGAGGGCGCTCTTGAGACCCTTGTGCAGATGGCGACGGATGATGTTCGACGGCGAGAGAGGCTTTCCTGTCCGAGTGCAGAATAGGAAGCCCAGCTCTCAGTTTAGCGGCGGTGGGGTCATCCCCGCGAACGCCGTCCGGAGAAATTTCCCTTGGGCATCGAAATTCCAGGTGAATATAGCAAATCCTGCACGCTCGCAGGCGTGGCATCCGTTGAGCAACGGATAGCCCACCACAAACTGTATTCCTCCACTCGGCCCAGCCTGCGAGTTAGGCCATATCTTCCCATCACGATCTCCCGGCCAAACATCGACCTTGGGAAATTGATTCTTGAGATCTTGAAACTGGGAACTCTGCTCCATCGTTTTTCTGTCGAGCAGCTTCAGATCCTCGACGTTGATGATAGGTGGCCGTCCATTCACCAGCAAAAGACCATAGTTGGTGTTGGCTCGCAGGGGATACGTGACCCATGCGAAGGCAACAGGGCTCTGGTTTTGGAACCCGGTCATAATACCGAACTCGCCGTGGCTCTGCTTGTAGAGTTCGCGCGTAAAGCTTACGGCCGCGGTTGGAGCACCGGCTTTCGCCATCTGGTCGATCATGCATTCGCGAACGCCAGGGTGGGATGACTTGTCGCAGGCAGCATGGGCTATGGCGAGGAACTGCGGCGAGACTTGCCATACGGCCGACTCACCAATCTTCGGCAGGCTGCCCGGCGATTGTGCCGTCGAGCATCCAGCCAAAAAGGCCATAATTAGCAACAGTCGGGCATGACGCATGTTCTTCCCTCGGAGCCGACATTCTATACCTTGTCGGCGGTTCAAGCATTGGATCACGCGAGTCTAACCGTGGGGGTCGCGGATGACCCCGCGTGATCAAGTGGCTACGGAAGCAGGCGAAGAACCGATTCCAGGAAGAGGGGCGAAAAGCTTCGAAGATTAGTAGCAGCGAGTGTAAGCAGACCCTCGGCTAAGACGGATGTCTCGACGCGCTCGAACAGTAATGGAAGTGATGGCGCTCAGAACATGAAAACAGTTCAGGTAATCACGCTGTAGGGCAGGAGCTTGCCGCTAGCCTTGGCTGGAAGCTGCTGGATCGCGAACTGATCCTCGAACTTGCTCGCCGAACTCATGTGCAGCCTTCCGAGGGGTTGGTCGGGATATCGATTTTCGAAATCGAGTTTAGTCACGCGCTGATGTGATCGCAGTTACAGAATACGTTATCGGGCATGAGTAACCTGAGCGATTAATACTCTGACCACACGGCCGGAGGCGCCTATGTCCCGGGTCGCTTTGCTGCTGATTGTTTTCCGCGTGCTCACGGGCCCTTTTTCTCGATCCTCGAAGCATGCAACGGGTGTCCTCCTTCCACGAATTGCCAGCATGCTGGAGGACTCTCCTACCCATGCATCGGCCATTTCAAAGAAATCGGAAGATCTGCTTGTTAGCTGGCTAAGCTAGGCGCGTGTGTTGGTGCTGCACGTGTAGTCAGAAACGAGGACAATGAGTGTCGCGCAAGGGTGAGAACGGTGCTTAGCCGTTGTTCGTCGCAGGACGCCAGCCACAGCGCGCGCCCATACCGCGGTAGCTACCGCAGAACAGAGCGACCAACGTTTCGCTCACGAGGCTCGTGTATGAGCTCTCTCAAGAAGGTACAGCGTGCCGGGATCTTGAAGCGGCTGCGTCAGAACAAAAAGTACTGGGCAAGCATTTTCTATTCCGGAAATCGAATTGAAGATGTGGCCTATGCCCAGGATTTCGCATCCGTGCTTCAGGAGGCTGGCTGGAGGGTCTCAGGTCCTGAGGCCAGCGAGAGGATATTCGCAGATGGCCTCCGCATCGGAGTGCGAGATCCACGCGACCCCTGCCCTAGCGCCCGCCTCCTTCTGGATACATTCATTGCCGTTGGCATAGGCGCAAGCACAGCGCCGGCGGGAGATTTTCTTTCTACCTCCGTGCCGATCCACTGTTGCTTGTTGGTCGGTTGATGATAAGCGGGCTACGGCCAGACTGGCTCCGAAGATGTTAGATACTCGGAGTGATCGAGAACAGGGATACAAATCACCAAGACCTTTACTCTGGCCTCATCCGTCTGCACATTCTTCACCATGCATGTGAGGGCGACATTTTCGGCCTCGGGATGATTGAGGAACTGGGACGGCACGGCTATAAGCTCAGTTCCGGCACGATGTACCCGCTGCTCCACTCTCTAGAGAAGCGGGTCAGCATTCCTGATGATCGGGTTAAGGGGCCGGATAGTGCGGCGTTCACTACTGCCGCCGGTGACGAGTCTTGTTTCATGTCACCGCTGACCGGGATTCGTTCTCCCACAGTGGTCATTCGTTGACTAGAGGATGCCACGTCCGTAAGATGAAGCGACCCGAAAGCCACGTATCTTCTGATGATCGGCCAAACCATCTCGCACTATCGTGTCATCGCGGGTGTCGGAAAAACGTGAGGTCTCCGGAGAACAAGAGAAACTATGCATACGAACAGGATCAATTGCTGGGTTGCAATTTTCGCTGGTCTGATTATTCTTACGACAACGATGCAGGCAGAAACCAAGATCACGAGACAGGCGTTCGGACACACCGCTGACGGAACTCCCGTCAATCTTTATACATTGGCCGATGGCAAGGTGGAACTGCGCATTACAAACTATGGGGGGATCATCGTTTCGCTGCGCGCGCCGGATCGAAATGGAAGATTCGACGACGTGGTGCTCGGCTACGACTCGCTCGACAAGTACATCGCCAAGACCGCTTATTTTGGAGCCATTATCGGACGTTATGCGAACCGGATCGCGCATGGCAGCTTCCAACTGGATGGCAAGACTTATTCCATTCCGAAGAACGACGGCGACAACGCTCTTCACGGGGGAATCCGCGGGTTCGACAAGGTGGTCTGGACAGCCCGTGAAATAAAAGATGGAATCGAACTCACGTATGTGAGCAAGGACGGAGATCAGGGTTTCCCCGGTGCTCTTACTACCACGGTGCGTTACACGTTGGATGGAAACGCGTTGCGAATCGAGTATTCGGCGAGCACAGATAAGGATACGGTTCTTAACCTGACCAACCATTCCTATTTCAACTTGGCGGGCCAGGCTAAGGGAGACGTCTTACTACATGTGGTAACGATCAATGCATCCAAGATTACTCCCGTGGATGCGAATCTTATTCCCACGGGAGAACTGAAATCCGTGGAAGACACGCCCTTCGATTTTCGCACGCCCCATGTCATCGGCGAGCGAATCGATGCGACTGATGAACAGTTACACTTCGGTCAGGGGTACGACGAAAACTTCGTGCTGGATCATCCGGAGGGCCAGTTGGCCGAGGCTGCCGAGGTGTACGAGCCGACCACGGGACGAATTCTAAAAGTGCTTACCACTCAACCGGCGGTGCAGTTTTATACCGGGAACCATCTGGACGGGTCGATTACTGGCAAGGAAGGCCGGGTCTACAGACCGCGATTCGCATTTTGCCTGGAAACGCAGCATTATCCGGACTCGCCGAACCACGCCAACTTTCCCTCTACCGAGTTGAAGCCCGGACAAGAATTTCACAGCGTGACCGTGTATCAGTTCAGCGCCGGCTCACGCTGAAAGATAATGCAAGATGCGACGTCCGGAGGAACCGCAACCTTGACGGCCTTCGGGGTGGCTGTTAGTTTTCCTCCTACCAGTGAATTTCCGGGGGACATCGTTCTGAGTCGGGCAGGGAAGACGCATCAGTCGGTCGATCCTCATCTCATGAGCGCGAGTCGCCGCCAGTTTCTGGTCCGTTGCTGCCAGGGAGCCTCAGCGGCGATGATTCCGGCAAGCCTACGCGATTTCGCTTTCTCGTCCACCTATTCTTTTAGTTCTCCGGTATCGCGTTCGTCCGATGGCGAGTTCCATTTGCATCCGCATTATCCCGCCCAAAGACCGCTGGACGCCACGCTGCTTAAGACACAGGCTGACCTGGACGAATTTGTCACGGAAAAATACCATGACCGGATTGCGGCGATTCTTGCGGAATGGAGTTCGAATCTGCTTCGGTCTCCGCAGGAAGCACTGGCCATCAGAGAATGTTTTGCAACGGATTTCTCAGGGACATCTCTGCGACCCACTGAGTCGCGGCCCGTGCGTTCTGATGCGGTCCTGGAAGTTCACCAAAATAAATTCGCGGCTCAACTCATTCTCGGACGAGATTCCTTTCTTCAGGAATTGCAGTTTTCGATGAGCATCTTTTCGAAGATCGTGAGCGCGGAATTCCGGGTGACCGGGATCGAAACGACGTCAACATCCCCATCCCAACCTCCCACAACCGTGAACACTCGTGTGCGTTACGAACTAGTGGGGACTGGGAACGGTTATTACCGCGAGCAGCGCGTAGGGTATTGGGACCTGGAATGGGAAGCCTCGGCTCCTTCATCCGCACCACCGGAATTGCGGCTTCGGAGATGGCAAACACTTGATGAGACGCGAAGCCGCTCCCACGCTCCCGTTTTCATCGACATCACTGCTTCGACCCTGGGCCGCAATCCTTCCTATGCCGCTCAGATGCTTCGAGGGGCCGATTACTGGCGGACTGTGCTCGACGGAGCCTGCGGCATCGATATCTACGGACACAATGGAGTATCCGTCGCCGACATCGACAACGACGGGTTCGACGATCTCTACGTTTGCCAACCCGCAGGTCTTCCCAACCGCCTTTATCGAAATCGCGGAGATGGTACGTTCGAAGACATTACGGAAGCGTCTGGCCTGGGAATCCTGGAAAACACATCATGCGCGCTCTTTGCCGATTTCAATAACGATGGGCGCCAGGATGTGGTCATCGTGCGCGCGAACGGGCCGCTTCTGTTCTTGAACGAGGGCGGCGGCAAGTTTCGCCAGAAGCCCGGAGCGTTTCAGTTCGCTAATACTCCGCAGGGAACTTTCACTGGCGCAGCCGTTGCAGACTATGACTGCGACGGATGGTTAGACATTTATTTTTGTCTCTACGTCTATTACCAGGGCACCGATCAATACAAATATCCCGTTCCTTATCATGATGCCGAGAACGGTCCTCCCAACTTCATGATGCAGAACAACCGCGACGGAACATTCCGGGACGTTACCGCGGAATCGGGCCTCAATCAGAACAACACGCGCTACAGTTTCTGCTGCGCGTGGAGCGATTACAACCAGGACGGATGGCCCGACCTTTATGTCGTGAATGATTTCGGCCGGAAGAACCTCTACCGGAACAACGGCGACGGAACCTTTACTGATGTTGCTCCCCATGCTGGAGTGGAGGACATCGGCGCGGGCATGAGCGTCTGCTGGCTCGATTACGACGATGATGGCGCCGAGGATATTTACATCGGCGATATGTGGACTGCCGCCGGAGAGCGCGTTTCCACGCAAGAAATTTTCAAGAAAGACGCGCCCGAAGATGTTCGGGCTCTGTATCGAAAACACGCGATGGGAAATTCGCTCTTTCGAAACAGCAAGCTTCGCAACGGAGAACCTCGCGACAGTGGCGGTGCCTTCGAGAATAAAACCGTGTCGGCTGGAGTTGGAATGGGCCGCTGGTCGTGGTCGAGCGACGCGTTTGACTTTGATCATGACGGCTTTGCCGACCTCTACATCGCGAATGGTATGGTTTCCGGTGTCTCGCTCCAGGATTTAAATAGTTTCTTTTGGCGCCAAGTGGTTGCAAATTCGCCCGATCGAGCGAAGCCGTCGCGTAATTACGAACAGGGATGGAATGCCATCAATGAACTCATTCGAGCTGACGGAACCTGGAGCGGGTTCGAGCGGAACGTTTTCTACGCGAACAACCGGGATGGAACGTTTTCCGACGTTTCCGGCGCAGTCGGACTGGACTTTTTCGAGGACGGCCGGGCATTTGCCCTTGGCGATTTCGACCAAGACGGCCGGCAGGAAGTGTTCCTGAAAAACCGTAATGCTCCGCAGTTGCGCCTGCTGAAGAATGTAGTGGAGAATCTGCCGGCGTCGATCGCTTTTCGCCTTCGCGGTACGAAGAGTAATCGTGACGCCATCGGCGCGGCGGTTACGGTGGAGAGTGAGTCGGGTCGCCGGACTCGCCTGCTTCAAGCCGGATCGGGATTTCTTTCTCAGCACAGCAAGGAATTGTTCTTTGGCATGGGACAGGCCAAAGGCCCGGTGCGGGCGTCAATCCGCTGGCCGAGCGGCGTCGTTCAGGATTTTCATGACCTTCCGCCCAACCACAGGGTCTGGGTGGAGGAATCGTCCGAAGAGCTCCGGGTCGAACCGTTCAAGACGAAAGCGTTATTGCGCGGCCAGTTTGCTGCTGCCCCGCCGCAAGAAGTCGAACCACTCCCTAACACGGTTGAGACTTGGCTGATCGCGCCAGTAGCCGCGCCGGATCTTGCCCTTCCGGACCTGGCTGGACAAGTACGCACTCTGGCCGCACTTCGCGGAAAGCCGGCGCTGCTGAATTTCTGGGCGACGCAATCGGCGAATTGTCAGGAAGACCTGAAACTGTTCAACCGGGTCCATGCGCGGTGGGTGGCTCAAGGTCTTCAACTCCTTACCATGAATGTTGACGACCCTGCGGACCCCGAAAAATTGAGAGCGCTAGCCCGCGAGCAGCTCCTTTCATTTCCTATCCTTCGCGGAGCGGATGACGTTGCCGGTGTTTACAACATTCTCTACCGTTACATCTTTGACCGGCATCGCGACCTCGGATTGCCAACATCGTTCCTCATCGACACGCGCGGCGACATCGTCAAGATTTATCAGGGGCCGGTGAACCCGGAGCATGTCGAACGAGACTCGCGGAGCATTCCTCAAACCAACGCCGAGCGGTTGGCGCGAGCACTGCCTTTTCCAGGTGCTACCGAAACGTATGAGTTTGGCCGCAATTATCTCTCCTACGGCTCCGTTTTTTTCCAGCGAGGTTATTTCGATCAAGCCGCAGCATCCTTCCAGCTTGCTCTGCGCGACGATCCGTCGAGCGCTGAGGCCTGCTATGGCCTGGGAAGCGCTCAGCTGAACCAGCAAAAGACCGTCGAGGCACGGCAGAGCTTTGAACACGCCGTCAAACTTCGCGCCAGCTACCCCGATACTCTGGCAAACGCCTGGAACAACCTCGGTCTTCTCGCGACGCGGGAAGGTCGGACGGACCAGGCGATACTGTGCTTTCAGGAGGCGTTGCGTTCAAGTCCAGATCATCTGATTGCCCTCAGCAATCTGGGCAACGCATATCGCCTGCAGAAAAATTGGGGTGAGGCTCGCAAGACTTTTGAACGGGCTCTTGAAGCCAGCCCCAGCGATCCCGAGGCGAACTATGGCTTGGGGATGGTCTTTGCCCAGGCCGACGATCCCGAGCGTGCTTACGAGTATCTGCAGAAGGCGTTGAAGTCTCGTCCCGCTTACCCGGAAGCGTTGAACAACCTTGGAATACTTTATTTACGAACCCAGCGACGAGACGAGGCAGTCGCGAGCTTCGAAGAGTGCATCCGACTCGCGCCCGCCTTTGACCAGTCTTATCTGAACTTGGCCAGAGTCTATGCTGTCGAAGGCGCGCCGGAGAAAGCTCGGACCATTCTGCTCGAACTTCTGAAGCAACATCCGGATCACGCGCAGGCGCAAAGCATGCTGGCGCAAGTTCCGCAATAAAGTGTCAGCCCACCCTGAACTGGCTAATTTCTTGGGGTGGGTGCGGTCAGCAGATTCACAAACATCTTGTAAAACCTATCGAGGTCGAGATCATCCTGCACCTCGACCGGCTGTAACTCGACCTTAGGCTTTTCGCGATCCGTCCAGCTCAGCGTGTTGCCGTAGTTAGCGCCGTGGTCCAGGTCCACATCCATAAAGAGCGTTTCTTTCATGGTGATCAGGCTCGGATCTAGCCACGCCGCCGCCGCCAGTTCATCCCACAGATAATTGTAGTTACCCCGCAAGCGCGCATACTTGCCGATGTACCTCGCCGCCGGAGAGTCGCTCGCCTTGATGCGGTTGATCAAGTCAGCGGTAAATCTCGTCTTCACTGAAATATCCACCGGAGTACAAACAATTTTCTTCCACGGCGCCACGAGCACAATGTGAGCCGCCTCCGGATCAAACCAGAGGTTAAATTCGTGGGTTGGAGAATTCACAAACTCTGGATCATCAGTCCGCGGATTGAGGCTGGCGCCCATAAAGACCAGTTCCTTGGCCATGCCCGCAATTGTGGGATCGATGGAAATGGCGAGCGCGAGGTTAGTCATCGGGCCGCCCTCGTAAATAGTGATCTGGTTCGGAAACTTGTGAACCATGCGTATGAGAAAATGAGCAGCGTCCTCATCGGACGGCTTAGTCGTGGGTTTGCCTTCCGGCATGTCTCCCAACTGGTCGGGTGCGTGATAAAACCGCGGAGTCCAGGCGCCCAGCCAAGCTACGCTGCCGTATTGTTGCTCCCATTGCTCGGTATCCTGCTTACCCCTCACCAACGGATATTCCGCCCCGGGCACGACGGGAATGTCCGTTCGCCCAATGAGTTCGAGCATGCGCAAAGTGTGCGCCAATTCGTCGTTGAGCCATTGATCGCCGGTCACTACCGTGATACCCAAGACCTCGGTCTGTGGCGACTGGATCAAGAGCAACATCGACTGCTGATCCGTTCCCGCAGGCCCGGCCGCGTCCTGATCAATGATGATCTTCCGCTTCTCCTGGGCCCAGCTGGTGAGGCATACCATCAGCAATAACACTGTCGTCAGATAAGGTATTCGGTAAGAGTGCATCGATAGCCTCTGCGTTTCGAAGGTAATAAATTTACTTACGACGGCGTCATGACGTTAAACGTACAGATTGTACCGGCTTCAAGTCCATTGACAGCCGGGACGGCGTGTACGCTATCTTTTCAAGTCAACCATGCCGACGAATATTGAGATTAAAGCAGTTTTGACAAACCGGGCTGCAGTTGAAGCAGCCGCTGTTCGGTTGAGCAGTGCTGGCCCCGAGACGATTCATCAAGAGGATTTCTTCTTTGACTGCGATCGGGCGCGATTGAAACTCCGCATTTTCGCACCGGATCGCGGAGAGCTTATCCGTTACGAAAGAGCCGACGTCGCGGACGTGCGCGGTTCACACTATCTGGTCGCCCGCACCCCCGATCCTCTAATCCTGTACGACATCCTTGCGGCTACGCTCGGCACAACCGACGTAGTCAAGAAAACGCGAACTCTATATCTTATCGGGCAGACGCGCGTACATGTCGACGAAGTGCGCGGACTCGGCGAGTTTTTGGAGATCGAAGTCGTGCTCCGGCCTGGACAAAGCGAGGTTGAGGCAAAGAGCATCGCAACGGCTTTGCTGTCGGAGTTCGGAATCGGTCAAGAGCAATTAATTGCAGAAGCCTACGTTGATCTCCTGGCGCTGCAAGCGAGGCAAACTGGAAATTGAGAAAGCTCCTCCCCAATCAATTGCGGATCCCGGTTCGAGCGACTAAAATTTCGGACTACACGCGCAAGAATAGGTTTTGTTTGCTTTTCTGATTTGCGCTTACATTATGGTCCGCTTCTATATCAACGCAGCCTGCATCATTGCGCTGAGCACGCTTTTTGCTTCGTCGATGGTTCATGGCCAATTCGTTCAAGAGCAGGAGCTTGAGGCAAAAGCGGCACCGACCGAGGTGGCGACGCTGCAGGGGATCGTGCGAGACTCGGACAACCACCCGGTTGCCGGTGCCACCGTTTGCTTGCAGGCCCAGGACACGCAGATTCTCACTGCGCATACCGATTCAACAGGAGCCTATTTTTTCCCCGCGGTTCACCAAGGGACGTATATTCTGCGCGCGGAGCTGGCTGGCTACGACCAAGCAGATTCCGGCCCGTTTGTTCTCGAAGCGAGAGCATCCAGAACGATTGATCTCACTCTAAACTTTTCAAAGGCAGCCACGACGAAGAATTCGTCGGAGACGCGGCCTGAGTTCTTCGACGAACCGCACTTCACCGTGGCGGGTGTTACCGATACCACCAGTCTCGGCGGTCATGGTTCCGATACGATTGTGCGAAACCGAGAAGCGCTGGCCCAGGAAACTGCTTCTCTCAGCAAACAACCGCACGCCAGTTCCGCGGCAAACTCCTCCAGCGCTGCGACGGAAAAATCTCTGCGTGACGCCGCTGCTCACCAGCCTGAGGACTTTGATGCAAATTACCGTCTGGGTAAGTGGCTGGTCGATGAGGAAAAGGCCCAGGAAGGGCTTCCATACCTGGAACGGGCCTCCCGGCTGAACCCCGGCGGCTTTGACAACATCTACGAACTGGCGCTCGCTTACGCCGGAACCGGGGATTACGGTCACGCGCGCACTGACGCGCGAGCTCTGCTGGCCGCCGGGGACAAATCTCTTCAAGAAAAAGCCGAACTGCATCATTTGCTCGGCGATGTTGACGAAAGACTAGGGAATGCCCTTGAAGCCGTCCGAGAGTATCAGAATGCGGTCGAACTCGACCCGAGCGAACCGAATCTCTTCGATTGGGGAGCTGAACTCCTCACGCATCATGCGGCTGAACCTGCCATTGAAGTTTTCACGAAAGGCAATCAGCTGTTCCCGCGTTCCCCCCGGATGCTGGTCGGCCTGGGTACGGCTTGGTACTCTCTCGGTTCCTTCGACCAGGCAGCACAGCGTTTCTGCGAGGCCTCCGACTTGAATCCCACCGATCCGAATCCCTACCTGTTCATGGGAAAAATGCAAGCGGTGGAGACCGCGCAGTCACAGGCGATTCTGGAACGACTGGGGCGGTTTGCCAGCCTCGAGCCTCAGAATGCGCTGGCCAATTACTACTACGCGGTCAGTCTGTGGAACCGACGCAAGTCGCCGGAGGAGGTCGCGGATGTGGATCGAGTAAAGTCGTTGTTGGAGAAGGCTGTCCATCTCGATCCCAAACTCGGGCTCGGCTATCTGGAGTTGGGTGTTATTTATTCGGAGCAAAAAGATTTTCCGAAAGCAATCTCAGCCTTTCAACGAGCAATCGAAGCTACTCCGCAACTGGAACAAGCGCACTACCGTCTTGCGCAGCTCTACCGTCAGGCAGGAGAAACCTCAAAGGCTCACGCAGAGCTGCAACTCTACGAGCAGATATCGGCTGAAAAAAACCAAGAGATCGAGCGACAGCGGCACGAACTGCAGCAGTTTGTATATCAGCTGCGAGATAGGACGGCCGCCTCACAGACGCAATAACGAAGATCACTGCGCGGCGGGAGTGGGGGCGCTCATCAGGTTCACGAACATTCGGTAGAACTTTTCCAAATCCAGGTCCACCTGAATTTCGACTGGCTGCGCAGCGAGTGACGGCTTGTCCTTCTCCGTCCAGGTCAGCGTGTTTCCATATCCCGCGCCGCGGTCGAGGTCCACCTCCATATAGCGAGTCTCGCTCTTGGTGATCAAAGTCGGGTCGATCCACGCCGCCGCAGCGAGCTCGTCCCACATGATGTCGGCGCCGGGAGAATACATGGCAAACCGCGACACATAGCGAGCGAGCGGTGTCGCGGTCCTCTCGATCTGCTTGACGATGGCTGGCGTTAAACGAGTCTTGATGGAAATGTCCGTGGGCGTGCAAACAATCTTCTTCCAGGGCGCGCGTAGCACAACTTGTGCCGCTTCAGGGTCAAACCAGAAATTGAACTCGTGACGCGGATTGTTGGCGAACTCGGGGTTGTCCGTGTTCGGGCTCAGGCTTCCACCCATGAAGACCAATTCCCGTGCCAGTTCGGGGAACTGTGGATCGATTGAAATCGCGAGCGCCAGATTAGTCATCGGGCCGCCCTCGTAGATCGTTACCTCGTGCGGATATTTGCGTACCATCCGGATCAGAAAATGCGCGGCGTCCTCGCTGCTGGGTTTAGTCGTAGGCTGGCCTTCGGCGAGTGCAGGCACGACGAAGGGCTCGTGCCACCACCGATCGTCCCATGCGCCCGCGTATGCCACTTTTCCATACCGCTCCTGCCACAGTTGGGTTTCCTCGCGGCGGCGTACCAGAGGGAACGCGGCTCCTGGGACCACAGGAATGTCCGTACGCCCGATAATCTCCAGCAAGCGAAGCGTGTGCGCCACCTCTTCGTCGCGCCACTGATCTCCGCTCACGACCGTGATCCCTAACACGTCTGCCTGTGGCGACTGAATCATCACCAACAGCGTCTGCATGTTGCTGCCACCCGGGCCCGAGCAATCCTCGTTGATGATTACTTTGCGCCGCGGCTGCGCGAACGCGAAGCAACTGGCGAGCACAAAAAATAGCACTGTTTGAGCGATCTTACAAACGTGCATCGATTGTCCTGTTTTCCGTAGTCAGTCACGACCTCGGTCGGTAAAAGTTGCGGGCAGACCGGTTCGTTCCAGTCTGCCCGCAACACAACTCAACTCAGCGACTCTAAAATTTCAACCTGAGCGCAAACTGTACCAAGCGAGGATTATTCACTGTGTTATTGACCACTCCAAAACTGGACGGTGTATTTATATCCTGCTCTCCCGTGCCGGCGACACCGTTGAGGTAGAACTGGGCGTGGTTTAAGAGGTTAAAGAACTCAGCCCGGAATTGCAGACCCATGCCCTCGCGAAGTGCCAACGGAAAATCCTTGATGATCGAGAAATCGGTATTTACAAAACGAGGACCATAGACGGGAGCGCGGGGGGCAATCCCAAGTTCGCCGAGGGGGGCTTTTGCGAAAGCACAAGGGTTGAACCAATTCTGCAGGGTATGGATCCTCGTAGGGCAGCCTGTCTGGCCGCCTTCGTTGCCGGCCTGGTTAGGATCGCCCACAAGGTTGGGACGCTGAAAGGTGTTTCCGTTATAAGAGAAGAAGACGCCTGATCCATCCGCGCTATCGACCACAAACAGGGGGAAACCGGACGTCGCCCTTTCAATTAAATTCACCTGCCAATTTCCAAGAATGGCATTCGCAGCCCCGCTCCAGTTACTGCCGTACTTCTTGCCCTTGCCGAAAGGCAAGTCATAGAGGATGCTGGCGGTAAAACTATCATTGAGGTTCAGCTGAGACAAGCCCCAATCCAACTTGTTGAATCCGGGGAGAGGGTAGTACATCGCGCCAGGATTGGTACCCAAGCCATCGGTCAGGCCAGAATCGAAATTGCGGGAATAGGTGTAGCCGATCAAAGCATAGAGGCCATGCCGCGCGCTCTTGGTTTCAGCTTTGACTTGAAGAGAATCATAACGGGCGGCGCCGATGCTGTTGTTGGTGTCGACGCTCTGAAAGGGTGCGGCGTACGGAAAGGACGGGAAGCCACAGCCGACGGTGTAACCGGCAATTGCGCCGCAAGCGCTGGGCGAGGAAAGGTTTTCGTTTAGCTGACTCACCAGAACGTGCGCGCTGCGGGAGCCGGCGTAGCCGACCGTCAGCACCACATTTGCGGGCAACTGACGTTCAACATTCAGATTGAATTGCTGAACCATTCCCTGCCTGAAGTTGCGGTTCTCCGACTGAATCGTTCCCGTATACGACTGAGGGTTTACTGGAGAACTGTAAACGGCGCCGGTCGCCGAGACCGGCGTAGTAGAAGGCGTGCCAACCGGAAGTAGGAAGCCATTCGAAAGACCGCAGCCGGTGCTGCCAAAGGGAGTGCAAACACCCGTGGGGAAAGGATCTACTTCCGCATAGTAGGGAGGGTTCTGCCACAATCCTTGCCCGCCCTGATTCCACGCGGAATCGTGGAAGATGGCGTATCCACCACGCACCGAGGTTTTCTCGCTGCCCATGGGCTTCCACGCGAATCCGATGCGCGGCTCCAGGGCAGTTTTGTCAAATTGAATACCTACAGCTCCATCGGTAGGGATGCAAACCGTGCAGCCGCTGATGCCCGGGCTATTCTTCGGAACATACCACTTGAGGCTCGCAACATCGAAGTTCGCCTGCCGATTGGCCTCCTCGGTTTCAGGCGTCGCCAAGGCCCAGGCAAATCCAAGATTCAAAGTCAGGTTGCTGGTAACGCGCCAGTTGTCCTGCACGAAGGGACGAAACAGTTTCCAGCGGCGGCCGGTTGTAGCGCCCAGGAATGTCTGATCATGGGCCGCAAAAACGCCGAGACTACCCAGCAGTAAATCGCCCATGTTGTCGCCGGTAGCCGAGCCTGCGTTTACGATGTAACCATCCTGAAACGCATTGTTTCTTACATTCATTTCATTGGCGCGAAACACCAGGCCAACTCGTATCTCGTGCTTTCCGTGAATCGAGTCCAGCGTATCGGAGAGCGAGTAGACGTTGGTGCCGCCCTGGTAGGGCGCGTATCCGCGATCGCCGACAGAAAAGTAAGCGGACATCTGGAACGAAGTCAGTCCGCAGCTTACGCATTCCTGCGGCGCCTGATTCAGGCTGGCGGGATAGCCGGTTATGCCGTCGCACTGGCTGGCGAGATCCGCGCCCGGGATGCCGAGGACCGCTGCTTCGCACGTTCCGGTGCCATACGAAAGAATGTGGTTGAAGATCCTGCTGTATCCGGCAGTGACCTGGTTAATCAAGTTTGGCGAAAATACGTGGGTCTCCGTCACCACCGCATTGCGCCCGTGGTTTTCAATGTGTTGGTTGCTGCCAAAGGCGTTGGCCTCCGACCACGTCGGCGAACCGCCGGGGACAAAGTTCGTTGCCTGGTCGTAGCTGAAGCGCGCGAAGATCGAATCCTTGCTGGAAAAATTGTGGTCGACGCGAACGTCCCAAGTTCCTTCGTTGAGCTTCCTCACCGGCTGGTTGGCGTAGTTGAACCCTAAGGAAGGGTTCGCATTGGGAGCAGGATAAAGCTGAATCACCTTGGCGCCAATCGGGTTAATCAGGGCAGCTGGAATGATGGCGCAAGGGGTACCACCGGGCGCTTGGCTGCCGTCGGGAAGCACGGGCTCAGGCGTCGTGGGGTTCGAGCACAAGAACGTCGTGGGTTCTGTCCCCGTGGCGTACGGGTTGTTGAGCTGCGTCAAGCCAAACGGATTGCTAGTTAGATTGTAATTACCGCTCGCATCGGGCGTCGCCATTGCAGTGGTGGGTACGAAGCCGGTGAAGGGTACGCCTTCGCGCTGCATTTTGGCCTGATAATCGAGAAAGAAAAACGTTTTGTCCTTCTGGATGGGGCCGCCCAGCGAACCTCCAAACTGGTTCAAGTTAAATTTTTGCTTCGATGTAAAGAAATAGCGAGTAGCATCCAGGGATGTATTGCGAAAGAACTCAAACAGGGAGCCGTGAAACTGATTTGATCCTGATTTCGTAGTAACCAAAACTGTGGGACCAGAACGCTCTCCGTATTCCGCGGAGTAGTTGTAGGTGAGAACTTTAAACTCCTGGATGTCATCGATCGAGGAGAAAATCGCGATTCCGCCTTCATCCAGTTGGTTGTTGTCGTTGCCGTCGAGCAGCCAGTCGGTTTCCTGTTCGCGCGAACCGCCCGAGGAAAGCGAAAAAGATCCGCGAGTGGCGGCTTCGCTGCTGGCAGCGCTTGTGAAGAAGCTGACTGGGCTGGTTGATGAGGTCGTGCCAGGCGTCAGGGTTGCCAGCTGAACAAAGTTGCGACCGTTCAACGGGAGGTCCGCGACTTGCTCGGAGGTGATGACTTGGCCGAGCGTTGGATTCGCGGTCTCCACAGCCACTGCGGTACCGCTGACCTCAACTGACGTGCTGACCGATGCAGGTGCAAGCGAGAAATCCAATTCGCGATGCTCATCAACCTGGAGCCGAACATCCCTTTGTTCCGTAGTCTGAAACCCATGGGCCTCCACTCGAATCGTGAACCGCGCCACAGGCAGCAAGGGAATCAGGTAATGCCCCGAATCGTCGGTTTTCGCCTCGCGAGAAAGACCGGTGTCCTGTGAGGCGACCGTCACCGTGGCCCCCGAGATCACAAGTCCGGCCTTGTCGGAAACGGTGCCGGAAAAACTGCCGGTTGCCTGGCCGTACAGAAGCGGGCAGACCGCGAACACAAGCGAAAGGAAAAAGACACCGAGCAGCGCCCTCTTATTCAGCATTACAACCCCCTTTCGGCGGCCCCACACCGAATAACGAATAGAGTCTCCGTTTACGCAGGCGAAGATTTTGGAGGTCTTGGAACATAGACAGGCCTTATAAATGGCGACTCCTTACGAAGTCAAGACTTTTCCGTGATGGTAGAGTCTTACTCTCAGCCAAATTTCCGCACCGGCACAGAAGAATATCCGCAGTGACGTCTCTCACCGTTTCGCCGCGCTTAATTCTTTGGAGCGGACGTTCCATTCCGAGTCGAAGCGCGCCCGATCGTAAAAAGATTTTTGCGTTCCCACGCCCGTCGTCGAAAGCCCGGCGTACAGATTGGCGCGCCGCACTGCCTCCGGTTCCGGAACTCCTTCGGCGAGAAACACGGCAAAGCTGCCAATGAATGCGTCGCCCGCTCCCGTACTGTCGACGCTTTTTACGGCAAACGCAGGCACATGTTCGCTGGCCGCACGACTTGCAAGGAGAGATCCTTTGGCGCCCAAGGTGATGATGACGCGATGAATGCCCTCGTTCAGCAGTTTATTGGCGCATTTTCTTGCGTCGTCAACGTTCCGTACCGCAATACCGGTGATGCTCTCGGCCTCACTCTCATTGGGGACGAAATAGTCGAGGCTCGCTAGCGCGCCCATGTCTACCGGCTGCCCGGGTGCAGGGTTCAGAATGCAACGAATCCCGTGTTTCCGAGCGAACGCAACGGTGTAGTAGACCGTTTCCAGGGGAATCTCAAACTGGAGCACGATGCAGTCTGTGCTTTTCAACATCTCCGCAGCGGCGTCAACATCAGCCGGTTTCAGCGCGTCGTTCGCCCCCTTCACCACGAGAATGCGGTTTTGTCCGTTCGGCTCGACGAAGATCGGAGCAACTCCACTGGACCAGCCTTCCACCTGCTTGACGTGGGTTGTGTCAATACCGAGCTTCTCGAAGTTTTCGATGGTGGCTGGACCAAAGAGATCGCTGCCAACTCGTGCCACCATGAATACATCCGCACCACAGAGACGGCCGGCGACCGCCTGGTTCGCGCCCTTTCCACCAAATCCCAGATCGAATCTCTGGCCGAAGATGGTTTCTCCGGCATTCGGAAACCGGTCCGCGAATGTAGTCAGATCAATGTTGGCACTGCCCACCACAGCAACTCGAGGTCGACGGGACATGATGGATTCAGAGAATTCTGCGACCGCCGAGTCTATTTGGCGGACCTAGTTGTGTCAATGGAATAGCTATGAGTAGGAGAAGTCGATGACGAGGCACGCAGCTTGTGCGGCACTACTCGCCGAAAGGAACCCAAATGTTCTTTACCTGAGTTGCATGTTGCAGGAACCATCGGCCTTCGCCTTGCTTCGCATCAAACCAGTCGATGACGCGGCCTTCGTTGGTGAACACCTGTTTCAGATTCCCTACGGAGAACGATTTCGCTGCCGCAGCGCTGGATTCGTCCGAAAAACACCAGATTGCATCCACATCGTCGTGTTCCGCGAGGGTCTTGAGCAGTTGAGAGGTGTATCCCGTGACGATATTGACGGCGCCACCCGGCAAATCACTTGTGTCGAAGACCTGATAGAGGTCTCCGATGATGAGTGGATACGTTTCTGAGGGAACCACGACGGCAGTATTGCCGGTGGCCAAGACCGGTAAGACGACGGACAATAAACTCAAAAGCGGTGCATCGTTGGGACAAATAATTCCAACGGTTCCGATCGGTTCATTCATGGCGATTGCGATTGTTCGCGATGGCGGGTTGTGTACCGCACCATCGAATTTGTCGGCCCAGGCGGCATACGAAAATATGCGCTCGATGCTGGCCGCGACTTCTTTGGCGGCCTGAGTTTCGCCAACGAATGCCGACATCCGGCGAGCGATTTCTTCCCGCCGAAGCGACAGATTTTCTGCCATGTAATAGAGAACTTGTGCGCGATTGTGGGCCGTAGTCTTGGCCCAACTTGCTGCTTTGCGGGCAGCCTCGACAGCGTTCCGAATATCTTTTCGATTGCCCAGCGGAGCTTCGCCGAGCAATTCGCCATGCTTGCCGCGCACTTCAAAGCTGTAACCGGAATCGGGCCGCGCTTGCTCGCCGCCGATGTAGAGCTTCACGGTGCGGTCGATCGCTGAATCTGGCTGTTGTCCAACGGTTGAACCGTCGGGTTTAGGCTCGGTAGCAGGGAGCAAACCAGCGCGTTTAAACCAGGTCGGTTCGAGATACGCAAGCAGACCTTCCCGGCCTCCTTCGCGGCCATAACCACTCTCACGATAGCCGCCGAAGCCGCATGCAGCGTCGAACATATTCGTGCAATTCACCCACACGACGCCGGCCTTAATTTGCGCCGCCACTTGCAGAGACACATTGATACTCTCGCTCCACACGCAGGCTGCCAGACCGTAGGCAGTATTGTTCGCCAGTTCTACCGCTTCGGCAGGAGTGCGGAACGTCATGGCAGCGAGTACGGGACCGAAAATCTCCTGCTGCGCGACTATCGATGCCGGATGCACATTGCTCAACAGGGTTGGAGGGAAATACAGCCCACGCGACGGCATTTCGATTTGCGGTTGCCAGCAACTGGCGCCTTCCGCAACTCCTTGATCTACGAGGCGACGAATGCGTTCGAGTTGCACTGGAGCAACGATCGCGCCAATATCGATGGCTTTATCCAGCGGCGGACCAACGCGAAGCGCGCTCATGCGGTCGCGAATCTTCTCGATGAGAGTTTCGGCAATGCTCTCTTGCATCAGCAGGCGCGAGCCGGCGCAGCAGACTTGACCTTGGTTGAGCCAGATTCCATCCACCAAGCCTTCCACGGCGCTATCAATGTCGGCATCTTCGAAAACGACAAAGGGAGATTTGCCGCCCAGTTCCAGCGAAAGCCGCTTGTGACTCTCAGCAGTCGTACTGCGGATCGCGCGACCGACCTCTGTGGATCCGGTGAACGCAATCTTGTCGACGCCGGGATGCTTTACCAGCGCCTCGCCGGTGGAACCATCGCCGGTGACGATATTGACGACCCCCGTCGGAAGGCCGATTTCCTGGCAAATCTCGGCAAACGCAAGCGCGGTAATGGGCGTGAACTCCGCAGGCTTCAGCACAACAGTATTTCCCGTGGCCAGCGCGGGCGCAATTTTCCACGCTAGCATCAGTAGCGGGAAGTTCCAGGGGATGATCTGGCCGACGACTCCACAAGCCGTGTAGCCTGGAAACTCAGTCTCCAGCAGTTGTGCCCATCCAGCGTGATGGTAGAAATGGCGAGCTACGAGCGGGACATCGATGTCGCGGCTCTCACGAATCGGTTTACCGTTGTCGATGGTTTCAAGCACCGCAAGCCGTCGCGAATGTCTCTGAATGGCTCGGGCCAAGGCATACAAATATCGAGCCCGCGTGTGCGGTGTGAGAGACTGCCATGTCGGAAACGCGTTTCGCGCAGCCTGGACCGCGGCGTCGATATCTGCAGCTGACCCCTGGGCGACCGTCGCAATTTTCTCTCCTGAAGAAGGATCGGTCGAGTCGAAGAACACGCCTTCGACTGGTTGGCGCCACGTGCCGTCGATGAAGTGGCCGAAATGTCGTTGATGCCGGTCGAGCCAGACCAGCGCGTCCTTTGGGTCTTCGGGCGCCGGGCCGTATTCCATGGCAAGGAATTTTTCAGCTATGCTCATTCGCGCTTTTCGCTTTCTTTCTCGATCGTCGCCTGTGCAGGCCGACTACGCAATCGGATGGCGGTAATCCGCCGAGTAACGACCGGTGGCGAAGTGTTCCAACTGCCGTTCAATGTCGTTCAATAGTCCGCTTGCCCCGAAGCGGAAGAGTTCCGCTTTCATCCAGGGCGTTCCCAGTTCTTCTTTCATCAGCGCCAACCATTCCGTGGATTGCTTTGCCGTGCGAATTCCCCCAGCGGGTTTGAAACCAACAGCCATGCCTGTTTCCTGGGCATATTCGCGAATGGCTCGCGTCATAACGAATCCAACGGGAAGTGTGGCGTTTGTCGATTCTTTGCCGGTGGAAGTTTTGATGAAATCCGCGCCTGCCATCATCGCCACGAAGCTGGCGCGCGCTACGTTGCGCAAGGTGAGCAGGTCGCCCGTGCCCAGAATCGCCTTCATGTGGCAGTGTCCGGAGGCCTGCTTGAATTCAGCCACCTCATCGTAAAGTTCTTGCCACCTGCCACCGAAGACGTGAGCTCGCGTGATTACAATGTCGATCTCATCCGCTCCTGCTTCCACCGAGCGGCGAATTTCTTCAACACGCTCATGCACTGGCGACAAACCGGCGGGGAATCCCGTGGAAACGGCGGCCACTCGAACGCCGCTCCCCTCAAGCGCTCGGACCGCAGTTTCAACGAAGCGGTGGTAGACGCAAACGGCGGCTACCTTGATGTTGAGTTCTTCGATCGGAAGACGCTTTAGAAGTTCCTGCTGAATCGGTTGCCGCGCCTTGGCGCACAGTCGGCGCACACGGTCTTCCGTGTCGTCTCCGGAAAGTGTCGTCAGGTCCATGCAGGAGATCGCGCGCAGAAGCCACGCGGCTTGCCATTCTTTCTTTACGGTTCGACGCGCAATATGCGTTTGCGCTCTGCGTTCCACTGCGCTGGTGTTTACGCGAACCTGTTTTACCCAATCAAGATTCAAAGGAATGCGGCGATTTGAAAGCAGAGGGCGGCCGGAGAGCGTAGCGATGGGCGCTTCTGAATCTGGCGCAAGTTTGCCCGGCGCCCCGTCATTCGGGCGGTCTGCAACCCCGTAATGCTTCTTGCGCTCCTCTGACACCGCTCTTGCATTGTACGGCAGAAGGTCAGTCGGCCGCAGTTTTCTGCTATAGTTTCGTTCCTCGGAGGTCCCGTCTCATGCCTAGAATTGTGCGCTGTGCCTTGATTCAAGCTAGCAATGCGCTCAGCACGGAGCGCCCACTTGCCCAGATCCGCAAGGCAATGATCGACAAGCACCTGAAATTGATCGAACAAGCGGCGCGAAAAAAAACACAGATCCTGTGCCTGCAGGAACTTTTCTACGGCCCTTACTTTTGCGCGGAGCAGAATGCACGCTGGTATGAACTGACCGAGCGCGTGCCGAATGGCCCGACGGTGCGCATGATGCAAAAACTTGCCGCGAAACATCGCATGGTGATCGTGGTTCCGGTTTACGAGGAGCAGATGCCCGGAGTTTATTTCAACACCGCCGCGGTGATCGATGCCGACGGCCGCTATCTGGGGAAATACCGTAAGCATCACATCCCGCACTGCCATCCGGGATTCTGGGAGAAGTTTTACTTTACTCCTGGCGATCTGGGCTATCCCGTCTTTGAGACAAAATATGCTCGGGTCGGCGTTTACATTTGCTACGACCGACATTTTCCGGAGGGCGCACGCATTCTGGGATTGAATGGAGCAGAGATCGTTTTCAATCCTTCGGCTACAGTCGCTGGTCTCTCAGAATATCTGTGGGAATTGGAGCAGCCCGCGCACGCCGTAGCCAACGGTTATTTTGTGGGCGCAATCAACCGCGTAGGTGTCGAGAAACCGTGGAGCATTGGAGAGTTCTACGGCAAGAGCTACTTCTGCAATCCGCGCGGCAAGATTATCGTTCAGGCCAGCCGGGACAAAGATGAAGTGGTAGTGGCAGACCTCGATTTGGACATGATCGCTGAAGTCCGTAAAGTCTGGCAATTCTTCCGTGATCGTCGGCCGGAAAGTTACGGCCCCATAACGGCCCAGACGGGAGAGGCCGCGGCGGCGGACTAAAGCGAAACATCTCCACAGTTTATTCATAGCTGGATCGTGACGGTCATTCCCTGAACCCAAAAACTCATGACGACGCCCGCACACCCTCATCCTCGATCACGTATCGAATCCAGCCCTCTCTACAATGCTGACCTTGCGCCCGCCCAGGCCGACCGCCGGCACTGGGGGACCTATAACTTCGCGGCGCTATGGGTTTCGATGTCCGTCAACATTCTTACCTACATGCTGGCGGCCAGTTTGATTCAGGGCGGGATGAACTGGAAACAGGCGGTGATGACGATTTTTATTGGCAACGTGATCGTGCTGGTGCCCATGCTGCTGAATTCGCACCCCGGAGCCAAGTACGGAGTGCCGTTTCCAGTGTTGGCTCGCGCTTCGTTTGGAGTGCTGGGTGCCAACGTGGCCGCCGTCCTTCGTGCGCTGGTGGCGTGCGGATGGTTCGGTATTCAGACTTGGATTGGCGGTGAAGCGATCAGCACCCTGCTCGCCACGCTCGCGCCAGGATGGAAGAATTTCCCATACGCCACGGCCCTTTGCTTCTTTCTGTTCTGGCTGATCAACCTCGCCGTCATTCTGATGGGAATCGAATCCATCCGGATCCTACAGGGGATCAGCGCACCTGTATTACTAGGAGTCGGTTTGCTGCTCTTGGGATGGGCCTACCACGCTGCAGGCGGATTCGGTCCCATGCTGGCCGCGCCCTCCAGGTTTAGCAACTTTGCCGACTTCCTGAAGTTTCTGATCCCAGCCTTGAACGGTACCGTAGGATTCTGGGCCACAGTCTCGCTGAATATTCCTGACTTCACGCGATTCGCTCGGAATCAGCGAGAGCAGATCATTGGCCAGGCGCTGGCGCTGCCGACGACCATGACTCTTTACGCTTTTATTGGGATCGCCGTGACGTCAGCCACAGTCGTGATTTACGGCACGGCCATCTCAGATCCGGTGCAATTGCTTAGCCGTTTTCATTCTCCCGTGGCCGTGGTGATCTCCCTGATCGCGATTCTGCTGGCTACTCTGAATGTCAATATCGGGGCGAACGTCGTATCGCCAGCAAACGACTTCTCCAATCTGTGGCCGCGGAGGATCAGCTTCCGAACCGGTGGGGTGATCACCTGCTTGATGGGTATCGCGCTGATGCCGTGGAAACTACTAGCCGATTACAACACGTTCATCCTCGGTTGGCTCGGTGGCTATGCCGCGTTTCTCGGGCCAGTCGCGGGCATCATGATCTGCGACTATTTCCTGGTTCGCAAGTGTGCTCTGCAAGTTGATGACCTGTATCTTCGCGGCGGAATCTACGAGTATTCCAAGGGATTCAATTGGTGCGCGATGATTGCCCTTGCGCTCGGAGCAGGGACGGCACTCGTCGGGCTAGAGGCTGCGTCAGTGCGTCTTCTTTATGACTACTCCTGGTTCGTGGGCTTTGCTGTTTCCTTTTTGATCTATTATGCGATGATGAAATTTCACCGCCCACCAGTGCTTTCCCCAATGGCAGCCTCATAACTTTAGCCTTTCGTTTTCTCCGTTTTCTGGAACTCCGGCAGAACATCGCGCTGATAGATGTCGAGCGATTGTTCCTCATCCCCGCACATTAGATAAAGATTGAACTGCGTTACCCCTACGCTGGCCAATTCTCTTAATTTCTCGTGATGAGCCTTAACCGGCCCGACGACGCAGAAACGATCGACTACTTCGTCAGAAACGAAATTCGCGTTATCACTTTCAACCACGCAATGGTGAAGGTAGTCGTAACCGCCGCGGTCTTGCACGTACGAAGTTAGCGCTGGAGGCAAGTCTTCTGGCTTGTACTGCCGAATGAGATCCATAACGTGGTTGGAAACCAGCGCGGGGAACCAGCGTACACGTTCGCGCGCCACGGCCAAATCACCAGAAACCCAAACCGGAGCCGCTGCCATCACTTCGATCTGGCTCGGATCACGGCCCGCGGCGCGTGCACCTTCTTTCACGAAGCCAAGGCACCAGGAAATCAAATCAGGATCGGCAAACTGCAAAATGATCCCGTCCGCAACCCGTCCAGCCATGTGCAACACTTTGGGCCCATAGCCAGCGATCCAAACTCGCGGAGGAATCTTCGCCCAAGTGAGTCGCGTAAGTTGGCCTTCGTATTCAATTTCCCGACCACCGGTGAGAACACGGAAAATCTTTACCGCAGTTTCCAACTGCGACCAACTCACCGGCTTCTTGCCGAGCACGCGTCTCGAGCTGTCTCCACGTCCAATGCCCAGTTCCATCCTGCCGCCGGAAATCAGATTTAGTGTTGCGAACAGGCTCGACGTTACCGTGAGATCGCGAACTGCTGGATTGGTAACGAGCGTGCCCAGCCGCATCCGCTGCGTGTTCGCAGCCATTAGAGTGAGCAACGGGTACGGGTCCATCCACAAAACGTGGGAGTCGAAGAGCCACCCGTATTGGAAACCCGCAGCTTCGGCCTGCCGTGTCAGGCCGAGAATGCGCTCGACCGAAATGTCTGGCTTTAGCGTAATACCAAACTGCATGGCCGGCCTCTTCTCATCACTTCCGGGAATTATGTGGAAGTGAAAGGCGGCAGTTTAGCATAGAATTCTTTTTACCTCAGCCGTGGTTTGAGGATTCGATGGGCTTTGACGCGATCATCGGCAGCGGATCGGTGGTGACTGCAACGGACACCTACGTCGCGGATGTCGCAATCGCGGATGGCAAGATCGTAGCGATCGGCAGAAACCTTCCCCGAGAGAATGCCACGAGGGTGCTGGACGCGTCAGGCAAATATGTTTTCCCCGGCGGCATCGATGTCCACACGCATCTGGATATGCCTTTCGGAGGTACCACCAGCGCCGACGATTTTGAAACTGGAACACGAGCCGCAGCATTCGGTGGAACCACCACGCTAATCGACTTCGCCATCCAATACAAAGGCCAGCCGTTAAGCAGAGCCTTCGACACATGGATGGACAAAGCCTCAAAGAAGGCCGTGTGCGACTATGCCTTTCACTGCATCGTTACCGATATCAGCAATGGTCAATTGCAGGAGATGAATGCCCTGGTGAGCGAAGGAGTGACCAGCTTCAAACTCTTCATGGCCTATCCCGGTGTCTTCATGCTCGACGACGCCAGCATTTTCCGGGCGCTGCAGACAACAGCAAAGAACGGCGGCCTCATTTGCATGCACGCCGAAAACGGAAGTGCGATCGACGTCATCGTGCAGCAGGCGCTGGCAGAAGGGAAGACGGCTCCAAAGTATCACGCTCTCACCCGGCCCACCACGGCGGAGGCTGAGGCCGTATCGCGCGCCATTGCGTTATCGGAGATGGCGGGGGCTCCGATCTACATCGTGCATTTAAGCTGCAATGAAGCTCTCGACAAAGTGCGGGAGGCTCGCGACCGCGGCCTTCCGGTCTATGCTGAAACCTGCCCGCAGTATTTGTATCTTTCGATCGAAAACTTTGACGTGCCCGATTTTGAAGGCGCGAAATATGTATTTACGCCGCCGCTTCGCGAAAAATGGCATCAGGAAAAACTTTGGAACGGCCTCAAGCGGGATCATCTACAGGTGGTCTCTACCGATCACTGTCCATTCTGTTTCAAGGAGCAGAAAGAACTCGGACGCGGCGATTTCACCAAGATTCCGAACGGCGGCCCAGGTGTTGAACATCGCATGAGTTTGATCTATTCCGGGGGCGTGGCTCAGGGACGTTTTAGTGTGAATCGGTTCGTCGAGCTCGTTTCCACGACTCCGGCAAAGCTTTTTGGTTTGTATCCGCGCAAGGGAACGATCGCAGTCGGCAGTGACGCTGATCTTGTGGTCTTCGATCCCAACCGCAAACACACGATCAGCGCCAAGACTCACCATATGCGCGTGGATTACTCGATGTTCGAAGGCATTCAAGTGACAGGTATGCCGGACGTCGTTCTCTCTCGCGGGTGTGTCGTGGTCGACGGAGAGAAGTTTCTAGGCCATGCTGGGCAGGGGGAATTTCTAAGGCGGTCCACCTATTCGCAAGTGAACGGCTAGTTCAAGGGATCTCGCCCTGCGTGCACGATTCTAGCGCAGAGCCAAAAAAAGAGCTTCCTTCCAACGTTTCGTGTCAATTCTCCAACACACTTTGGTTTTGCGTTCCGTGTGCAAAGCCGGCGCCCAAACCGTTCGGTTACGATCATCTGCTGCCACATCGAGACGATCAACAACAGTCATCCCTCGGGTCAATTCGCTTTGTGTCTCCACATCCACGTGGTGCTCACTCCACTCCGTTCCTACACTCGGATCGAGAGCAATGCACATCGCAACCGGATCAGGCAGACAAATTCCATCTTCTCCGGTCTGCACTTTGTACGCGTGGCGGGCGTGACTATTGCATTCGATGGCAAACCGGCCAAGCTTGCTGCCGAATCCTTGAATCAGTTCGATATCGGTCTGATTTATAACAGCTTCTGCGCGAGAGAGTTGCCAGCCAATCAGCTCAACGGGAAATCCGCTCAGCATGACGATGCGCGCAGCCTCTGGGTCCACCCAGATGTTGTATTCGGCTGCTGGCGTCACATTTCCTTCACAGCACGGAGCTCCTCCCATGACCACGCAGCGGCCGACTTTTGCGGCAATTGCCGGCTTCTTGGCCAGCGCGAGAGCCACATTAGTAAGCGGCCCCAGGGTGACAAGGACGAGTCCGGGGTTCGCTTCGACCGTTTCGATGATTGCGTCAACAGCGTGAAACTCTTCGGGCGAACGACGAGGCACCGGGTAATTGTGATCTCCAAGTCCGTCACGACCATGAAACCACGTGGCATTTGTATACGTGCGCAGCAGCGGCTTCTCCGCGCCAACATAGACCGGAACATTTTCCCCGCAAAGTCCAACGGTATAGAGCGCGTTGCGAGTGGCCTGCTGCACGTCAACATTCCCGGCCACCGTCGTGATCGCAGCCACGCAGACGTGGGAGGCTCGTAGCGCCATGATGAGAGCGACGGCATCATCGGACGCTGTATCGGTATCGATCAGAAATGTGCGCGGCACGCGCGTAGGATAGCAGACCCTCACACCCGGCTGAGGTCTGCGTGCATACTTGTCGGGTGGTCGAAAGAAGAGTACAGTTACACACTTTCCAGCCCCTACAACGTCTGAAGGAGAACCGATTGTTCGCACCATCAAGTCTGAGCATTGCGCTGTTGATGATGATTACGAGCGCTGTTTGCTGGGGGTCGTGGGCAAATACTTATAAAGGCGTAAAGGGCTACCGTTTCGAGCTTTTCTACTGGGACTATGCGATTGGCATCTTCCTGATCTCACTTGCACTTGCTTTCACGATGGGAAGCACGGGTCACGATTCCTCCAGCTTCCTGAACAATGTCCGCGCGGCGGACCCTTCGAACATCGTCAATGCGCTCATCGGAGGGGCGCTGTTCAACCTCGCCAATCTCTTGCTGGTGGCTGCCATCGACATGGCCGGGCTTGCCGTGGCCTTTCCCATTTCAATCGGCATCGCTCTGGTGGTTGGAGTTGTTCTGAGTTACGCGCTGCAGCCTAGGGGAAACCCCGCTTTCCTGGCGGTTGGCGTCGCGTGCGCCTTCCTCGCGGTCCTCTTGGATGGCAAGGCTTATGGGAGTCTCGCGGCCGCCGGGCGTTCCATCTCAAGAAAGAGTTTGATCACATGTGTCGTGTCGGGCATTCTAATGGGTCTCTGGGCCCCGTTTATGACGCATGCGATGACGCGCGGCAACACGTTAGGGCCTTACAGCGCTGCTGTATTCCTCACGCTCGGAGCATTGCTCTCTTGCTTTATCTGGAACATTTATTTTATGAAACATCCGCTGGTAGGAGAGCCCGTAAGTTTTAACGGCTTTTTCAGCGGGCCTGTCTCGGGCCATCTGCTGGGGTTCTTTGGCGGATGCATCTGGGGCGTGGGCACGGTTTTCAATCTGGTAGCCGCGAGCTTTACCGGCGTTGCGATTTCCTACGCGATCGGCCAAAGCGCTCCGATGGTTGCAGCGCTCTGGGGAATTCTAGCGTGGAGAGAATTTGAGAACTCCGGACCTCGAGCGAAAGCTTACCTTGCCCTGATGTTCGTCTTTTACGGTCTGGCAATCTTCCTGGTCGCTCGAGCGAACGGCTAGGCTCCGCCTATTTTCCTCTAACACGGCTCACAAACATCTGCAAAAATCGGTCGGCATCGGAAGCCATGCATACTCGTGCATTCGGTTTTAGTTCGATGACGCCCTCGATCTCGTAGTGGTCTCCATGCAGCACGTTGTTCTCGTTCGAGCCCATACGGTTCGCCACGGTTTCTCCGCGAGTAAACTCGCCTTTGGTTTCCACGTCGACATGCATATCTTTGAGCGTGCCCAGAGTCGGATCCAAAGCAATTCCCACCGCCAGCGGGTCATACATCGCGGCACCGGTGTATCCGCTCTTTTCGCTGCGGTTCAAATAGAAGTCGGCAATCTTAGCGATAAAGTCGCTCTGTGGCCCGTGGGAGGTCTGAAGCTCTGCAAGATATTTTCGCGTAATCAAAGTTCGCTCACCCACGTCGGAGCCGACCATCGTCACCATCCAGCCGGCGTTGAAGACAATTTGCGCAGCCTCAGGGTCGTTATAGACGTTCGCTTCCGCTGCTCCGTTGACGTTCCCGCCCGTGATCGAGCCGCCCATGATAACGATATCTTTTACAAGGAAAGCAATCGAAGGATCCTTCGAAACCGCAAGCGCAATATTGGTTAGCGGCCCGACCGGAATCAGCATAATCTCATGCGGATACTTGTGGACCATTTCAATGATGAGATCCGGGCCAAACCGGGGATCCGCTTTGCACTTCGACGGCGGCAGTTCAACATTGGCGAGGCCATTTTGTCCATGCCAGAACTGCGCTGTGATCAGCTTCTGATTCAGCGGATGTTGTGCTCCTCCCGCGACGGTAATATCGCAGCGTCCCGCCAGCGAAACGATTTTCAGCGCATTCTCCAATCCTTGCCGCGCGTCCACGTTGCCCGGCACAACGGTCAGTGCTTCGACCTTAAGCTCCGGAGAATTCAAGGCCAAAATAATGGCCATGGCATCATCGGTACCCGGATCGGTGTCGATAATCACTCGCTTGGGCGAGACTTGTGTAAACGCATTGGTCGCAAGAATAAGAAAGACGAGCGAAATCAGGATTGATGTAATCCGAACTTGCTTCACAGGAAGAAGTCCTTTCTGAATGCCAACGAGGTTTATAGCAGCATGCCCGCGATCGATGCCGACATCAGATTCGCCATCGTTCCCGCCAGCATCGCGCGGATTCCGAGTCGAGCCAGTTCGCTCTTCTTGTTCGGCGCAAGCGCTCCAATGCCGCCGATCTGGATTCCGATGGAGCTGAGATTGGCGAAGCCGCACAGCGCGAACGTGGCAATGGTGAATGAGCGCGGATCGAGCGCCGCTTTCATCGGTCCAAGCATGGAAAACGCCACCAGTTCATTCAGCACCATGCGTGTGCCGAGCAAAGTTCCAATCACCCCGCAGTCGTGCCAGGGAACGCCAATCACCCAGGCAACCGGAGCGAAGACAGCTCCGAAAATCTTTTCCAGACTTTCCGGAAACCAGGCCAACCAATGGTGAACTCCACCAAGAATGCCGTCCGCAAGCGCGATCAGAGCCAGGAACGCAATCAGCATGGCAGCGATGTTCAAAGCCATATGCAGGCCGTCGGTCGTTCCCCGGGCGACCGCGCCGAGTAGATTCTCTTCCTTCTCGGTTTGCTCTTCGCCTTCGGGCATGACAACTCGCCCGGCGGTTCTCGGCTGCTCGGTTTCAGGCACCAGCATCTTCGCCATTAGCAGAGTGCCGGGCGCGGTCATAATGACCGCGCTCAGGAGGTGTTTGGGTTCTATGCCAAATGCGATATAAGCCGCCATGATCCCGCCGGAGACATGAGCCATGCCGCTGGTCATCACGGTCATGAGTTCCGAGCGTGTCAGATCGGGCAGAAACGGCCGGATGGTTACCGGCGCTTCCGTTTGTCCCATGAAAATACTGGCCGCGATGTTGAGCGACTCCGCACCGCTGGCGCCCATCACCCGCGTCATGACCCAGGCGGCAATCTTAATGACGAACTGCATGACGCCGAAGTGATAGAGCACAGCGAAAAACGCGCAGATGAAAATGATGGTCGGCAGTACCTGAAAGGCAAAATAGAAGCCGAGATGGGAACCTTGCTTCCCGAGATCGCCGAAAACAAACTGCGAGCCGACATAAGAGTAGCTAAGCAAACGGCTGACGGCGTCGCCGGCTTTCTGAAAAACCCGCCGTCCGGCGTCGATTCTCAACACACATACGGCAAAGGCGAACTGCAAACCTAGGCCCCACGCCACAGTCTTCAGGCGAATGGCACGCCGATTGGTTGAAAAGGCATAGGCCAATCCGAGCATGGTCAAGAGGCCGAGGATTCCAGTAAAGCGTCCCATTCAGTTTTTCTCTCCGCTTTTTCCGATTACACGATGGATCAACGGTCTCTTCTCGCGCACGGGCAAATCAGCAATTTGATAGCTTGCTTCCAGTAGCTGCTGGGCGCGAGCCGCGCGCGTTTCTGCATTGTAGTGAATTGTCGCCAATGTCTCGCCCACGGAAACGGCATCCCCAACTTTCTTGTGAAGCACGATTCCCACCGCCGGATCGACGGAATCCTCCTTGCGTTCGCGGCCGCCTCCGAGAATCACACATGCGGTTCCAACCTGCTCGCACTGCAAAGATGCCAAATATCCGTTCTTCGGGCTGGAAACTATCGTTGTGTGACGAGCCTGCGGGAGCTTCTTTGCATCGTCAACTACTCGCGGATCGCCGCCCTGCAGTTCCACCATCTGACGAAACCGATCGAGCCCTTTGCCGGAAGCGATCAGTTTCTCGCTCTGTGTCTTTCCGTCCTCCACCTCGTCAGCCACTCCGCCTAGATGCAGCATCCATCCCGCAAGCTCGATGCAGAGTTGACGCAAATCTTCCGGTCCTTCCCCGCGCAGAACTTCCACCACTTCGACAACCTCAAGCGCATTGCCAATCATGCGGCCTAGTGGCTGATCCATGTCCGTGATGAGAGCAACCACCTTTTTGCCCATCCGCTCGCCGGTTTCCACCATCAGTTCCGCTAGGAAGGCGGCGTCTTTTTCACCTTTCATGAACGCCCCGGAGCCGGTCTTTACGTCGAGGACGAGCGCATCGATGCCCTCCGCAAGTTTCTTACTCATGATGGACGCGCAAATGAGATAAGGGCTTTCCACCGTGCCGGTCACGTCGCGCAATGCATAGAGCTTGCGATCGGCTGGAGCGATTTCAGCCGTTTGCCCAATCATGGCGCAACCACACGCCTCGAGTACGCGGCGAAATTGAGCGACAGGAAGATTGACGTTGAAGCCCGGGATCGCCTCAAGCTTGTCCAACGTTCCTCCGGTATGTCCGAGACCGCGGCCGCTGATCATAGGAACTGCTACACCCGCAGCGGCTGCAAGAGGTGCTAGCACAAGCGAAGTCTTGTCGCCCACGCCGCCCGTTGAGTGCTTGTCAACTTTTCTTGCCGCTAGTGACGACAGATTAAGGACTTCCCCCGAGTGCAGCATGGCATCGGTCAGCGAAGCTGTTTCGGCGCGCGTCATGCCGCGCAAAACAACTGCCATCAGCCAGGCCGAAACCTGATAGTCGGGAATGTCACCGCGGGTGTACGAGTTTACGAGGTAGTCAATTTCATCCCGAGACAACTCGCCGCCGTCCCGCTTCTTACGGATCACATCAATGGCGCGAAAAGTCTGCGCTGAAGCAGAGGTTGGATTCACTGCAGGCGGAATCCTTCCGGAAGAAGTTCGGTAATATGAGCCTGCTTCGGCCCCTTGGTGCCTTGGAAGAAGATGGTTGCGTCGGGACCGAATTCGTAGATGACCTGGCGGCACGCGCCGCACGGCGAACAGGGCACGCCGTGGTCGTTAACTACAGAGACTGCGCGGATCTCGATCTTAGGACCGAGTTGCGCGACGGCCGAAAAAATCGCCGTGCGCTCGGCGCAGTTAGTCATTCCGTAGGAGGCGTTCTCCACATTACAACCGGAAAAGACTCTGCCGTTCGAGAGCAGGATGGCGGCCCCCACCCGGAATTTCGAATAGGGTGCGTGTGCGTTCTTCATGACTCGCTTGGCGGACCGCAGCAGTCTTGCCGGCACCTTGGCAGGCATCGTTTTCTTGCGCATAACGGAGAACATCTCGCGGCGAACGGAGAAATCGAGGGCCATTGTAAACCCTGACGAAGCAGTACAGTTCTTTTTATTGATTTCGATTTAAACAGTGCGGACAATCCAGAAGATAACGGCGTGTGTTTTGGCGGAGGAAGCTGAGCGCACGAGGGGAGTTGGCTGTGCTCAAACGCGGCTTGCGAAGTTTAAGTTGGCAAAGAGCGCCTGCAATTTTTCTTCATCCAGCTTTCCTTCGCGGCGAACGCCAGTGCAGATATCGAGTCCGAATGGACCAACTTGCTGCACTGCGTCCCGTACATTCTCCGGTGTCAGTCCACCGGCCAGAAAGAGTGGAATGTCGATCTGTTCTCGAATTTGACGACTCAACGTCCAATTATGCCTCCGCCCAGTGCCGCCCAGTTCTTTAATTGTGAGCTTAGGTTTCCCAGAGTCGAGCAGAATCGCGTCGACATGCGCTGCCACCGCGATCGCTTCCTCAATAGATTCCTCCCCGCTCACGTGCACGACCTGCACAATCGAGATCCCCAGCAGCGCCCGGCGCAGATCTTCGTAAGAACCTTGAATCAAGCGATCCACAATCTGGATTGTATTGGTGCGGCAGCGGCGCTGCTGGGCGATGATGCTTTCCGCATCTTGCTGTGCGGTGAGCAGGAACGTTCCGATCGGTGGAGGGACTGAGGCGGCGATTTCCGCAATCTGTTCTTCTGAGATCACACCGGGTCCGCTGGGCATGGCGGAAACCAGTCCAACTGCGGCGGCGCCGTGCTCAATGGCCATCCTGGCCTCGTCACGGCTTGAGATACAGCAGATTTTGACCCGCGGCCGCTTGCTTGCCCGCATCCTGAGATTATGCGACGTCCGGTGGACCAGGGGCCAGCCCAATCGGAATTGCTTTTGTTCTCGCTCGGAGCTAGCATATCCCCATTATTTTTCTCCGCCCGGCATCTTTAGCTTCGGCTTCACAACAGGCAAGTTCTTGCTTGATCTTTCGTTCTTGATTTTAAGGAGGATGTTATGGGCATCGCAGTGTCGCCGCAGATTCACCCGCAAGTCGCTGATTTCATCGATAAACCCCGCAAAATGTTGATCAACGGCAAATGGGTAAACTCCATTTCCGGCAAGACTTTTCCAACTTACAATCCTGCCACCGGCGAGATTCTCGCGCAGGTGGCGGAAGGTGATCGCGAAGATATTGAACAGGCGGTGAAGGCGGCACGCAAGGCCTTCGACCACGGCCCGTGGCGGCGGATGACAGCATCCGAGCGTGGACGCCTGATCTGGAAGCTCGCCGATTTACTCGAGGCGCATACCGAAGAGTTCGGCTATCTGGAAAGTCTCGACAACGGTAAGCCTCTCGCCATAGCGAAGGCAGCGGATGTTCCGTTGGCCGTAGATTTGTTTCGCTATATGGCCGGATGGGCTACAAAAATCGAGGGCAATACCATTCCGCTTTCCGTACCGTATACGCCCGGCGCGAAGTATCTCGCCTATACCGTGCGAGAGCCGGTGGGAGTCGCAGGACAGATCATCCCCTGGAACTTTCCCCTGCTGATGGCAGCATGGAAGCTGGGACCTGCGCTGGCTTGCGGCTGTACGGTCGTTTTGAAGCCAGCCGAGCAAACCCCGCTTTCGGCACTGCGTCTGGGCGAACTCATCATGGAAGCGGGGTTCCCCGAAGGAGTGGTAAACATCGTACCGGGTTATGGCGAGACCGCAGGCGCAGCGCTGGCCGCTCATCCAGATGTGGACAAAATCGCGTTCACCGGCTCCACCGAAGTTGGCAAGCTGATCGTGCACGCGGCGGCTGGCAACTTGAAGAAGGTGTCGCTGGAACTTGGCGGCAAGTCTCCGAACGTTGTGTTCAAGGATGCCGATCTTGAATCGGCTATCCCCGGCGCGGCGAGCGCGATCTTCTTCAATCAGGGCCAGTGTTGCTGCGCGGGATCGCGTCTCTACGTCGAGAAGCCGGTCTTCGACCGAGTCGTGGAAGGCGTCGCCGACTACGCAAAGAAAATCACTGTGGGCTCGGGTCTCGATCCGGAAACGCAGATGGGTCCGCTCGTTTCGCAAGAGCAGTTAAGTCGAGTCTGCGGTTATTTGGAGGCGGGATTCTCCGAGGGTGCCACCGCCTTGGTTGGCGGCCACAAGAAAGGTGACAAAGGCTATTTCGTGGAGCCCACGGTCCTCGTGAATACTCGTGAAGACATGAAGGTTGTGCAGGAGGAAATCTTCGGGCCGGTGGTCGCGGCCATGCCCTTCGACGATCCCGAGGAAATTCTGCCCCGCGCCAACGACAGCGAATACGGCCTGGCCGCCGCCGTCTGGACGCGCGATATCGGCAAGGCCCACCGCACCGCGGAATATCTACGGGCAGGTACGGTGTGGATCAACTGCTACAACATTTTCGACGCGGCGCTGCCATTCGGTGGCTACAAGCAATCCGGATGGGGCCGTGAGATGGGGCACGATGCCCTTACCCTGTACACTCAGACCAAGGCGATTTGCTCAAGAATAGCCTGAAATCGTCGGGGAAAAAATTAGGACGGCGGGTTGACCGCCGTCCTTTTTCTCTCTGCCGCTCTTCTCGGCTGGTCTATTTCTCCATCAAGAGCACTTTCTCTGCATCGTCAATCTCAGTTAACTTGACCTCAATCACTTCATTCATTGTGGTTTGAACATTGCGGCCGACGAAGCTGGCCTCGACGGGCAACTCACGGTGTCCGCGGTCAATCAGTACACACAACTGCACCCGCCGCGGTCTGCCGTGGGAAAACAGCGCGTCCATTGCCGCGCGCACCGTTCGCCCTGTGAACAGCACATCGTCAACCAGAACGATATTCTTGTCCTCAATCGAAAACCCGATCTCGCCTTCCTGGACAACCGGTTTTGGTCCAAGCGTTGAGAGATCGTCGCGATAGAAAGTGATATCCAGTGTTCCGACCGGAACCTCAGCATTCTCGATGCGGGTGATGATTTTGCCCAGGCGTTCCGCGATCGGTACGCCGCGGCGGCGAATTCCGATTAATCCGAGTCCGTTGATGCCGTCGTTCTTCTCAACAATTTCGTAAGCTAGACGCACCAAGGTGCGCTCAATTTCTGAGGCTGACATCAGTTGCGCTTTCTGGTGCAGCGCGGTCTTGCGCGGAGAAGGTTTCACGTTCATGGTTGAATGGGCCTCGCGGATATATGTTTGTTAACCAATGAGCTCACTTCACTTTAGTGGCAACCTGGCATATCTGCAAGGCAGCCCCAAAATCAGATGCCCGTTGGTTCCGTCGGAGTCATGTCTTCGGCAGGGGTATGGGTAAGACCTGCGAAGCCAAGGTTTTGGACCTTCACAGTCTGCGTCAGAACACCAGTATCATTTTGCAGAGTTTGCAGGGTGATCTCGTGAGGCGCGGCCAGGGTTCCTTCCGCCGGCAAAATTCCTATGCCCTGATTTCGCCCTCCGGCCTTGGCGCGGTAGAGTGCGGTGTCTGCGAGCTCAATGGCCTCTTCCGCGCAAATGGCCTCGTAAGCGCGCCGACTCCACGGGAAAGGAGCCCATCCTACAGAACAAGTCTTCCGCACATGAACCCCGTGTCCGAGATCAAAAGCCTCCGATGCCATGACATCGAGAATGCGATCACAGAACGCAGGCGTCCCGGAGGGGTCCGCAGAACGGGACATGATCAGGAATTCTTCTCCTCCCCAACGCACCAGAACATCGGACATGCGCACAACCCTGCTCAGACGCTCAGCCACCAACTGCAGCAGGCGATCACCCGCGGGATGACCATGCACATCGTTGACTTCCTTGAAGAAGTCCATGTCGACCATGAGAAATATCAGGTCGCGATGATCCATTTTCCGAATTTCGCTACCGCGAGCCCGCTCGTAGTTTCGCAACACCTGGCCCGCTTCCGCCGTCAGAATTTCTTCCAGGTAGCGCCGGTTCCACACACCTGTCAACGCATCCGTGTAAGAAATCTCCTGTAGTTCAAGGTTCTTGCGTTGTAGTTCCAGGCTGTGCCACCGGAGAGACTGTTCTTTACTCTCCAATTCGTCTTTCAACTTGCACATCTCATCAAGGTTATGGCGCGACAAACGCAGCAAGTGAAGCAATTCGCGGTCCATCCAATGCTGTTTGAGGAACACCAGTGTGCCCATCAAAACCATTGCTGCCGCGGTCAGCACAAGGCGGTAGGACCGCACACGTGGTGGGGCCTCTCCGCCGAACTCTGCCCAGGCCACCATAAGCGGCGTAGAAAATACCGCCAGCATCGCCAACCGCGTTGTCCACATACTGTGGTCCCGCTGGGGTACCTGGTCGGCAGGCCGGCCGGGCAAAGACCCGCGTGCCATGAAACCCACTGCCGCGAACCACGCCATGGCCGCGACCAACGGAACATCGTATAGGCTGCCGGTGTAGTACCGGTGAAAATCAATGGCTACACTAGCGAGAATCGAGCCCATACTGTAGAGCAATGCAGCTTTGAGAAACTGCCCATAGATTGTGCGCCAGGAGCCTTGGCTGCGCTTCCAGACGAGTCTGAGGCCCACAATCAGGACGATCTGTTCGCACGCATAGAGCACATCGAAACTACGTCCATACACGTCCTCGTTCGGCGCAACATACTGCCACGGAATCACGATGAACAGATACAGGTAAAGCCACCACGTTAGCAGCAGAAAGAAATCGACCGATCCCAGCCGCAAGGAATGTTTGTTCCGCAGCAGGTGCGGCTGCACCACCAATGCTGCCATCATAGGAACGATATGCAGGAAGAGAACTACATCTGCCACAAATGGGTTCGGCGCCTCCTGCCGCAGAAAGACCTCGAAGTAGGTCCAGAGAACCTGCGCGCAAAGCCACATTCCGCAACCCAACGCCATGAGAGCCCAAAAGAGCTGTTCTTTCTTATCGCGGGTTCTGGTGTTTGAGAGGATGGCAAGCGTTGCGCATAAAAGCAGGACACACTGCGTGAGATCACCGAAGGCGGTTAATCCAACGCCGCGCGCGGCCAACAGCGACACCACGGCGTGAACGCATACCACTGCGCACACGGTTCCCGTCCACTTGCTCGGTTGCCGCACGGAGATCAATCCCACTTTAAAAGTGTATGTTCGTGCCTCGGTCCTGCAGACATTACTGAGGTAATCGACGAAATAGCTGGAAATATCCTCAGAGGCAGGCTTTCTAGTCAATCTCGGCCGTGAACCGTTCAGCAAACCTGAAAACATCCTGGCTGGAGTTGTACAGGGGCACGGGCGCCACGCGGAACGTATCAGGCTCTCTCCAATCACCCAGGATCCCTTCCCCAGCCAGCCGTTCACATAATGCCTGCCCGTGGCGCAGAATTCGGATTGAAAGTTGTGACCCGCGCCGCTCTTTTTCTTGCGGAGTGACAATTGAGAAGCTCGAAGAAATTCTCTGATTCAGCAAGAACTCCAAATAACTGGTTAACAAAACACTCTTCCTCCGCAAGCGTTCGATGCTCGCTTCGTGGAAGATATCCATCGATGCTCGCAGGACAGCCATACTTACGATCGACGGATTGCTCAATTGCCAGCCATCAGCACCGGTCATCGCCCGAAAGCTCGGTCCCATCTGAAAACGTGACGCTTCGTCGTGCCCCCACCATCCCGCGAACCGTGGCAAATCCCAAGAGCGGGCGTGCCGCTCGTGAACAAAACAACCGGCAACGCATCCCGGCCCCCCATTCAGATATTTGTAGCTGCACCAAACGGCGAAGTCCGGATCCCACTCATGCAGTCTCAAATGCAAGTTGCCAGCCGCATGGGCCAGATCGAAACCGACCACGCAGCCCCGCGCATGACCAGCCCGCGTTATCCCCGCCATATCGAATGCTTGACCCGTCGCATAATTCACTCCTCCCAGCAAGATCAGTGCGATCTCATCCCCTGAACGCTCAATCAAAGACTCAATTTGCTCATCGCGAAGACAAGACTCGCCTGGGAGCGGAGTTAACTCGATCAGTGAAGTTGCAGGATCGAAGCCGTGGAAATGAATTTGCGACTTCACTGCGTATTGATCGGAAGGGAACGCACCCCGCTCTATAAGGATTTTGTGTCGTCCCGGCGTAGGACGGTAAAACGACACCATCATCAGGTGCAGATTCACCGTGAGTGAATTCATCACCACAACCTCGACGGGCTTCGCCCCTACCAGCGCTGCTGTCTGCTCTGTAAGCAGCCTGTGGTAGGGCATCCACGGATTTCTTGCGCGGAAATGAGCCTCTACGCCCAGTTGCGCCCAATCTTTAAGTTCCTGCTGAATATATGCGGCCGCAGCTTTGGGCTGCAGCCCGAGCGAGTGGCCACACAGGTATACGCACTTACCGCCCGCATGTTTAGGCAACAAGAACCGCTCGCGATAGTCCCTGAGAGGATCGCATTCATCCATCGCAACGGCAAAATCCTTGCCCGATTGAAACTGGACGTCGGTCACGGCCGCAGCTCCAAAGACGTGAGATCGCAACGAATCAACTTCTCCGCCAGATCCCAGTCGAGATCCTCCACGCGATCAATAGCTTCGCAAAGTTGAGCCAGCATCCGGTCCTGAACCGCGCCGCGCGTCAGGGCAACGGAGTAGGGAATGCGATGAAACGTCACCATCGCATACTTCGGCACGAAGAGTTGAGGATATTTTGCTTCCAGCGCCAATTCCACTTTCTTTCGAAACAAAAACCGCGCGTCCGCGACTCGATCGCGCATCTCCGTAAAATTTTCAATTGCCATGTCCGCGATTGCGTCGGTATTGACCTTACGCTCCTTCTCGAACTCAGCGAACACTCGCGGCCAGTCTGCTCCGTGCCGGTCGAGCAACTCGACCAGACAGGTACAGTCCTCAAGTCCGCAGTTCAAACCCTGCCCGAAGAAAGGAACGATGGCATGAGCAGCGTCCCCCAGAAGCAGAGATCCTCCTTCCAGATGCCAGGGGGAGCACTTGATCGTGACCATTGCGCCCGTGGGGTTAGTAAAGTAGTTGTCCGCCAATTCCGGCATCAGCCGAAGAGCGTCAGGGAATCGATCCTCAAAGAACCGAACCACATTCGAACGCGTGCTCACGCTCGCGAAACTGGCTGCCCCCTCAAACGGAAGAAACAGAATGCAAGCGAAAGTGCCGTCGATATTGGGCAACGCGATCAGCATATGATTGCCCCTCGGCCAGATGTGAAGAGCGTTCGTCTCCAGCAGATGCTTGCCGTTAGCCCCAGCAGGAATCGTCAACTCCTTATAGCCGTAATCGAGGTACTGTTGGGAAAAGTTGAAACGGTTTAGCTTGAGCATCTCTGTCCGAATCGCTGATGCGGAACCGTCGCAGCCGATCACAACGCCGGTGTCTCGGTTCACCACTCTACTAGTGTTTTCATCGCGGAATCGAACAGCGCCGGTCTTCAGGTCGTATCCCATGCAGCGTTGGTTGAAGTGAATAGCCACACTCTGTTCCTCAGCGGCATTCATGAGAGCGACGTTCAGCTCCCCGCGCGAAATCGAGTTGATGACCTCCGTTTCATCTTTCCCATAAGGCTGAAAAGTGAGTTCACCGGCAATCGAATGCATCATCCGGCCCTTCATCGGGACAATGATGCTTCGCATCCGCTCCCACAGCCCGGCCTGCTGCAATGCGTGAATGCCACGAGTCGAGAGAGCGAGATTGATCGAGCGGCCCGCACTCGTGCGCACCCTCCGCATGTCCGGACGCCGCTCGTAGAGTTCCACCGCGAATCCGCGTTGCCTCAGAAGAATGGCGAGAAGGGGACCAGTCAAGCCGGCGCCGATCAGCGTCACTTTCTCAGGGCACGATTTCATACCAGATGAATACAGGATCTTCGATGAACAAGCGAAATGAGGCAACGCCTTACTCGGTCAGCAACGTCCTCGCCTCCCACAATTCCGGGAAGAACTTCTTGTCGAGTGTCAGCTTCAAATAAGACGCTCCCGCACTTCCCCCAGTCCCCATGCGGACGCCGATGATGCGCTCGACCAGTTGAATGTGGCGCAACCGCCAACTCACCACCAGTTCGTCGAATTCTGTGAGCCGCTCGCACACATCGATCCAGTCGCGATGATGGTGCTCATCCTTATAAAGTGCGTGCACCGCCCGGGCACGGGCTTCGAATCGTTCCCGTTCGGTCGAGCCCTCGTGGGCGGGCGGCAGCATGCCCATCGCCTGTAATGCCCCAAAGAACACGTCGCGCAGCGAGGGCTCCTCCAACCGGCGCTTCAGACTTGCGTAAGCCTCCGGAGTGGGTCTGTGATAGCGGAGCATTTTCTCGTCCTTCAAGCCGCACAGGAATTCAATCTCTCGAAATTGCTCGGACTGAAATCCGCTGGCTGGCTCCAGCAGACCACGAAACGCAAGAAAATGCGTAGGCAGCATCGTTTCCAGAATCGTGAACTGCTCCACCAGCACCCGCGTGATCTCCGTACACCGGCGGAGCAGCCGCGCTGCTTCGTAAACTTCGTCATGCGATTGTGACGCGGCGCCAGCTCTTCGCAAGTTTGCGACCACGGCATCAAGATCGTGCAGCAATTCCTTGAACCACAGTTCGTAGGTCTGATGCACAAGGATGAATAACAGCTCGTCGTGATGGGGTGGCGAAGACTGTGGCTGCTGCAACTCGAGCAATTCCGGAACTCTTAGATACGAGCTGTACGTCAACTGCCCCGGCTCGGGCGCAATCGGCGAAGAGCCGAGAACTCTCTTATCCGCGGCCTCTGGCGACTCGGCTTCAAGTTTCAGGAACCGCGTTGCATTCCCGCTCAGCAATTTAGCCTTGGTATGCTGCGGTAAATTGCTTTGTCGAATGAGCGAGCCCACGCGTTCTTCGCCCAGAGGAAAAGGATAGTCCGAGCCGAGCATCACCTGATCCGCTCCCATTGTTCCCACTAGGAATTGCAGCGCGCGCTGGTCGAACACGGCAGAGTCTGTGTAGAAGCGGTTGAGATAGTGGCTCGGCGGGTGTTGGCAGTCACCACGCGCGACCGGCTGATGATGCCAGGCATTTTCCAGCCGCCCGAGCAAGAATGCGAAACTTCCGCCGCCATGCGCGAAACAAATTCGCAGTGAGCTCGGCAGCCGGTCCAATGCGCCACTCAAAATCAGTGCCACCACCGACAGCTGTGTCTCCGCCGGCATGCCCACCGTCCACGGCATCATGTATTTCGGCATCCGGTCCCGCGCAAACATTTCCCATGGATGGACGAGCACCGCAGCGCCCTCATCGGCGCAGTGATGCAAGAAAGTGACGACCCCGGGATCATCGAGATTCTTACTTCCTATGTGATTACCAATTTGCACACCTACATGTCCGGCCTGCATGCACCGGCTGAGCTCCTTACAAGCAGAGTCAACATCCTGTAGCGGGACTTGGCAAAAAGACTTCAACCTGCTTTTTCCTCGGCTGCAAAGTTCAAGCGCCGCGTCGTTGAACAATTGCGCACAGTCAAGCGCGTGTTCCACCGGACGCTCATACGCAAACAGCACCGGCGTGGCAGAGATAATCTGCAGGTCAACACCATCCCGATCCATTTCCTGCAGCCGGACGTCCGGATCCCAACATGCCGAGCAAATATGGCGGAAGAATCGATCTCCCACCATAATGTCCGCCTTCCCCGGCTCGGTATGTTTGATCCAAGGCCAGTTCGGCGTGCTATAGCGCGCCGCGAGGTCAGGCCATGAGCTTGGGAAAAAGTGATTATGAATGTCGATGACTTGCATTCTTTACTTACCCGGATGAATCCTGCCGCAATGCTTGCATTTGCGTCGACTCTCGTTGCTGTAGAACTGTTCAAATAGAGGCGGCAAATCTTTGACAATGCTCTTCAGCTTTAGTTCCGCCCGATAAATCAGCTGATGGCAGTTCGGGCAGTACCATTCGAATGCGTCCAGTGATCCCTCCGGGCGCGGCACCTCGATGACGACTCCGATCGTCTCTGCCGCCCGCTGTGGTGAATGGCGCATGTGCTTCGGCAAAAGAAATATCTCGCCTTCTTTGACCGGTATTTCCAGCGGCGGCTTTCCGGGCGTTTCCATGATGCGGAGAACAATCGTGCCCTTTAGTTGGTAGAAGAACTCCTCTGTGGGATCGTCGTGATAGTCGCGCCGCTGATTTGGCCCGCCCACCACCGTCACCATCATTTCGCCATCTTCCCAAACTTGAGCGTTTCCGACCGGAGGCTTGAGCTTCTCTTTGTTCTCGTCGATCCACGACTGAAAGTTGAACGCTTTCAGAGTTTTTATAGATGCCATTGTGTCTCCTATTACTGTGGCTTGTAAGCCATGGCCTTGATCTCGATCAGCAGGTGCGGATGCGGCAACTGGTGCACCGCCACGGTCGTTCTTGCTGGACCGTCGTATCCGAAGAACTCGCCATACACCTCGTTATAGCCGGCGAAATCATTCATGTTCACGAGATACGCGGAAATTTCGACCACGTCTTGCAGCCCTGCTCCCGCGCTCTGCAAAATGTCGCGAATGTTTTCGATCACCGCGCGCGTTTGCTCGCGTATGTCAAGCCTCGTGGCCCCGAGTGGATCGACTTCGGCGCCTGCAATCGTGTTGTCGGAACGGCGTGCGCTTGCCCCGGAGACGAACAAGAAGTCACCCGCCCGTTTAACGTGCGGATACTTGCCGCGCGGCGTCGCTTTCCCTTTGACGACTTTGCTCTCCGTCGTGCTCATCTTGTCCCGGTCGGCCGATCTCGCCGCGGCTGCATTCGCGTGCAACTGTAAAGCTCAGAGCCGAATGCAAATATTATTCAGCTCCGAATAGAAATTGAGTGAATGCATCCCGCCTTCGCGGCCAATGCCAGAAAGTCCAGCACCCCCAAATGGCGTTCGCAGATCGCGCAAGAACCAGCAATTCACCCACGTGATGCCCACATTCATTTGCTGCGCTACACGATGACCGCGCTTCAAATCGCTGGTCCAGATCGAAGCCGCGAGGCCGTATTTGGTATCGTTGGCCATAGAGACGGCTTCCTCTTCAGAATCGAACGGCGCGATGTGACACACGGGACCAAAGATTTCTTCCTTCACGCAGCGAGCCGTCTCAGGCAGTCCAGTATAGATGGTTGGCTGCACGTAGAAGCCGTGATCCCGATCGTCGCCAAATTTCGGAACTCCTCCGCCAGTAACCACCGTCGCCCCTTCTTCCCGCGCCAATCGGAAGTAGGAGAGCACTTTGTCGCGATGTTGCGCAGAAATCAGCGGTCCCAGGTTCGTCTCTTCGTCGTTCGGCCAGCCCGAATGCAGGCGCTCCGCTTTCCGTTTCAGCGCCTCCACAAATGCGCTGAAAATTCTCCGTTCCACATATGCTCGCTCTGCACACAAGCAGACTTGCCCCGTATTGAGGAACACCGCGTCGGATAATCCGCTGATGGTCTCTTCAAAATTGCAATCCGCGAATACGATTGCCGCGTTCTTTCCACCCAGTTCAAACGAAATTGGTTTCACCGTGGGCGCGACCGCTTTCATGATGGCAGCTCCAGTTTTTGATTCTCCCGTAAATGTGATCGCGTCCACGTCAGGATGTTGAGTGAGAAACTCTCCCGCAGACCCCGGCCCAAATCCATGAACCACGTTATAAACGCCATGCGGAATTCCGGCGTCCTGCATCGCCTCGGAAAGAAGCGTTGCCGTCGCCGGAGTTTCTTCCGAAGGCTTGACGACCACGGTATTCCCGCAAGCTAGCGCGGGCGCGACTTTCCAGGTGAGCAGCAGGAGCGGCAAATTCCACGGCGTGACAATACCGACGACTCCCAGCGGTTTGCGCACCGCATAGTTCAGGGCATTTGCCCCGTCGAGTGTTTCCGTCTGAAACGATTCCAGTCCGGCCATCTTCACTAAGTCGGCAAAGACGCGGAAATTTGCCGCCGCGCGAGGGATGTCGAGATTTGAAGCCAGGGAAACTGGCTTTCCCGTATCAGCGACTTCGGCTTGAACGAAGCAATCGAATCGCTTCTCGATCGCATCCGCAACCTTGTGCAATCGCGCCGCCCGCTCGCGGACTGCGAGCCGTCCCCACTCCCCATGCAACGCCAGCCGAGCGGCATGCACGGCCCCACCCACTTGAGCTTCGTCGGCTGCCGTCACTTTCGCAATCGTCGTCCCGTCCGCCGGATTTATATCCGCGAACTCTTGTTTCCCGGGCACGAAACTGCCGTCAATGTAATTTTGAATTAACTTCACGAGATCCCCGGCGGGCTTTCGCAATCGTAGCAGCCAGGCGGAAACGAGGCAATGTGAGTGGCAGTTAACCGCGTCTTTGCTGCAGGTACCGCTGCAACGCGTCTCGCCAGGAAGGCATTTCAATTCCTAGAGCTCGCATACGAGAAGGTGACAATACGGAATACGCCGGTCGCGGCGCAGGCCGCGCCATCTGCGCACTGCTCACCGGCCGAACACTTGTCGTAAGCCCCGCGCTCCGGACGATCTCTTGCGCAAACTCAAACCAGGTGCACTCTCCCGCGTTGGTGACGTGCACGATCCCGTTTGCGTTCTGCCTGCACAACTGAATGAGCCCCCGTGCGAGGTCGATCACGTATGTGGGACAGCCACGCTGGTCGTTGACCACATCAAGCGCCGGACGACTTGCCGCGAGCTTCAAGATCGTGTCGGGGAAACATGTTCCACCGACACCAAACAGCCACGACGTCCTCACGATGCAGCAACCCGGCATCCACTCGAGAAGTTTGATCTCCGCCTCAGCCTTGGTTCGTCCGTATATACTCTGCGGATTCCGGGAGTCGCCGGTCTCATAGGGAGTGGTCTTCTTTCCATCGAATACATAATCGGAACTTAAGAAGAGAAGCCGCGCTCCAGCTTCCCGCCCCGCAACCGCGACATTCACCGCACCATCGCGGTTCACCGCGAAAGCCAAATCCGGATTGCTCTCACAGCCATCCACATCCGTGTATGCTGCGGACAACACGACCCATTCCGGATTTGTCTCCCGCACCAGTTGCTGCACGCGCTTCGCGTCGCGGATATCTGCATCTCGCGAGCCGAGTCCAATGACCGCATCCTTGCTCCACTCACGCATGAGCGCCTGGCCGAGCAGTCCGGACGCTCCAAAGATTGTGACTCTCATTGATCTATTCGAACCGATCTACTCAAAACTCTCGGCGTCGGACAATGTCAGGCCTCGCCGATCTTTCGCCGATACGATCGGCTCAACGTCCAGTTCCCAATTGATCTTCAGTTGAGGGTCATTCCAGGCTAGTGTTCGCTCATGCTCTGGCGCGTAAAAATCGGTCGCCTTGTAAAGGACGTGAGCTTTCTCCGATAGAACTCGGAATCCGTGTGCAAAGCCCACCGGGATCCACAACATTCGATGGTTCTCACCTGACAATCGCACGGCTTCCCAGCGCCCAAAGTTCGCAGAACCTCGGCGCATGTCGACGGCAACATCCAGAATTTCACCTTCCACTACCCGTACCAGTTTTCCTTGCGGGTGCTTCACCTGATAATGCAGGCCTCTTAGAACATTGCGGGAAGAGCAGGAATGATTATCCTGTACGAACCTTTCGCTAATTCCCGCATCTGCCATGGTTCGCTGGTTGTAGCTCTCGAAGAAAAAACCGCGCTCATCTCCAAACACCCGCGGTTCCAGCACAAACACCCCGGGAAGGGAAGTCAAGACTTTGTTCACGGCATTCATGGCAGGGCAAGTCCCCGAAACCGGATTGATCAGAACACTTTCTCTCGCAAGAGCTGAAGCAAGTATGTGCCGTAGCTATTATTCTTCATCGAGTTTCCGACCTTCTCTACCTGTTCCGCCGTAACGTAACCTGAACGGAGCGCAATCTCTTCGGGGCAAGCCACCATCAGCCCCTGCCTCTTCTCGATCGCCTGAATGTAGAGCGATGCCTCCATCAACGACTCATGGGTTCCGGTGTCGAGCCAGGCCATTCCTCGGCCCATTACAACCACCTCCAACTGGCCGCGCTCCAGATATGACTTGTTCACGTCGGTGATCTCCAGTTCGCCCCGCGCACTGGGCCGCAACGACTTCGCGATCTTCACGACCTGATCATCGTAAAAATAAAGTCCGGTTACCGCGTATCGCGATTTCGGTTGCCGAGGCTTTTCTTCAATGCTGAGAGCCCGGCCGGCTCCGTCGAATTCCACCACCCCGTATCTTTCGGGATCATGCACTGGATACGCAAACACGCGCGCGCCCTTCGTTTTGCTCGCGGCCTCCCGAAGGTCTTTCCCCAGGTCATGCCCGTAAAAAATATTGTCGCCCAACACCAGGGCGCAGGCACTGTTTCCCAGAAAAGTCTCGCCCACTAAAAAAGCCTGCGCGATTCCTTCCGGCTTAGGCTGAACCTTGTATTGCAAGTGGATCCCAAACTGGCTTCCGTCCCCCAGCAAGGCTTGAAACTTGGGCACGTCCTCTGGCGTACTGATAAGGAGGATGTCGCGAATGCCCGCCAACATCAGCGTGCACAGCGGGTAATAAATCATGGGCTTGTTGTAGACCGGAAGCAAGCTTTTGCCCATGGCGTGGGTCACGGGATACAAACGCGTACCCGATCCTCCGGCCAGAATAATTCCTTTATAGGTCGTGCTGGTTGATGTTTGCATTTTGCGAATTACTTGCGAGGCACTGAAGAAGAATATTGCGTTTCAATCCATTTGCGATAGCTGCCGCTGGTAACCCCGCGGACCCACTCGTCGTTTTCCAGATACCATTTCACCGTTTTGCGAATGCCGCTGTCGAAGGTTTCCTTGGGACGCCAACCGAGCTCCCTTTCAATCTTACGTGCGTCCATTGCATAACGCCGGTCGTGTCCGGGACGATCCGTGACAAAGGTGATCAGACTGCGGCGGGAAGACGCAAGCTTCCCGGCCATCTCGTCGACAATATCGCAAATCGTCTCGACGATCTCGAGGTTGCGCTTCTCGTTCCAGCCGCCAATATTATAAGTTTGTCCCACTCGCCCTCGTTGCAAAACCGTGGCTATCGCATCGCAATGATCCCCCACGTAAAGCCAGTCCCGAACGTTCTGACCATCTCCATAGACCGGCAGCGGCTTACCGTTGAGAGCGTTGAATATCATCAAAGGTATTAGTTTTTCTGGAAATTGAAAGCGCCCATAGTTGTTGGAGCAATTCGTGGTCAGCGTGGGCAAATCGTAAGTGTGTTTATAAGCGCGCACCAGGTGATCGGAGGCCGCCTTCGACGCAGCGTACGGACTGTTCGGAGCGTAAGGAGTGGTCTCGGAAAAAGGAGGATCCGCTGGCCCCAGCGAGCCGTAGACCTCGTCTGTGGAGACGTGAAGAAAACGAAAGTCCACTCGATCCTTCGCATTCAGCTTTTCCCAGTAGGCGCGCGTCTCTTCCAGCAGGGCGAAAGTTCCATCGATATTTGTACGGATGAAATCTTCGGGTCCTCTTATCGAGCGGTCGACATGGCTTTCGGCCGCAGAATGCACCACCGAGCGTGGCTTTCGCCGATCGAACAGGCTGCGCAACACTGACCGGTCCGCAATATCCCCCTCCACGAACTCGTACCGCCGGTCATGTGCAACGGATGCTAGATTGTGAAGGTTACCTGCATAAGTGAGCTTGTCCAAGTTCAGGACAGCAGCCACTTCGCGCTCCATCCAACGCAGGATGAAGTTGGATCCGATGAAACCTGCTCCGCCGGTGACGAGGATCGTGTTATCCATGAGTGGCAATGCCGCTGAATTGTGTGGCACACTGCGTTTTCAAAGTGTCGGCCTCAAAGTGGACGTTCCATTGTAAACAAAAAGGACGGGAAAGATCCCGTCCTGATGGATTTCCACTTGCCCGGTCGACATAGATTCTCTCCTCCAGGCAGGAGAGGCCGCGAAACGCCATTCGCGACCAGTATCAGTGGAGCACGATTGCTGCGGAGATTGAACGAGTTTATTTCGAAATGATGGGCTGGAATTCGACAGAGCGTGCAGCCAGAAAACCGAGCGGACGCGTGGCAGCGCCGGCGCAGGGTTCGCGACAGAAGGCCGCCGTGCACCATGGCGATCCCCGCCAGGCAGAGTGGCTTGCCGGGGGTCAGCCCAGCCACTCCTGACGCGTAGATAAGCTCGCAAAGTTTCAGGCGTCTCATAATGTCAATTTGAAAACTCTTGGCAGCGCCTGTATAAATCTGAGGACGGAACTTCGTGCCTGACGCCCCACCCAATCCCGGCCGCAATCTACGCCGTCGCCCCCCCACACTTGTAGCGGCTGGCCTGCTTCTCGCGGCTCTCGCACTGGTCGTCCTTTATACGACGCGCGGAGCGTTCCTGAGTCCATTAGCATTGGTAGTCGTCGCTGCCATCGGCTTAGCCGCATTGCTCTTGCAACTTCGCCTCCGACCGGACCTTTCTTCTTCAATTCGAGGTCCGCTTTGGCTCAACGGGCTTGGTGTGATCTTCGCTTTGGGGGCGGTGTTCGCGGACTTTCTTCATCTCAACGCGGCACTGGTGCCGATTGCCGCACTTGCTGCCGTCGTGTCTTTTGCGGTAAGCGGCATCATCGTCCTCAGCGCTCTGCGCAAAAAGCGGGTCTGAAGAAAGGCTTCGGCCTTCCGGCTTCAGCACGCCTTCGTTGTCGAAGGCATACTCTGGTTTTTCGGCTGGAATCTGAGAACAAGAAACGCTAAATGCCCCGAAGGCCGAGAGCTAGGGCCGGAAGCCTGCAGTTACGGCTTAAACTCCACCGCGACCGTCGTCTCCGTTACTACCGGTTGGCCGTCCACGCGGTAAGGTTCGAATCGCCACCACCGCAGCGCATCCATGGCGGCCTGCGCCAGGATCTCGGGGCCGTTCAGGGCGCGCACGTCTACCACCGAGCCGTCGCGTCCGACGATGACATCCAGCACGATTACTCCATGCAGCTTTCCCGGCCGCGCGGCTGCGGGATAGTCGGGATCCACCCGGTGCGTCACTCGCTTCTCCATCACATCGGCGGGAACGTGAGCTTGAGGCTGGGTTGTAGTGTCGTCTTTCAGCAGTCCGGACTCCAGATTTTCCCACCCGCGATTCCAGTGCCACCACAGAACGACCAACAAGATTGCGGCAGCCACGGACAAGAAGACCCATCCCGGGCCACGGCCCTTGCGCGCAGGAGGCCGCCCACCGGCTGAGCCTCGACCTTCCGAAATTTTCTCCATCGGAAGCTTCGTATACTGCCCCGGCTCCGGCTCTGCTTTTGTCTCTTTTGTCCAACCGAGTATTGACGCCTGCTGCTCCTCCGTCAGCCCGATAAACTCCATCCCGCACCGGAGCTTGTCGTGATACCGCACCAGCGCTCGCATGCGCAGCGAGGCCGCGGGCAAGGGTAGCTGAATCTCCACTCCCACCGACTCACCCGGCAGCAATTCTCCCGCCATTACGGCACCCACCCCAAACACGCCCAAGTTCTCCGACCGCCCGGGAACAGTATCCGGAATTCCTGAACGCAGCACCGTCACATCCAGCGGGGCGTGCACGCGGTATCGCAAGCCGCGCCGCCGCCGCGACGGTTGATCCGGCCCTTGTGCTTTTGCGCCTGCTTCCATCTCAAAAATATAATCCACCACGGAGTCACCCTTCGACTGTCGCTCAGGGAAGGCTCTGTCACGGAGGAGAACACGTCAAAAAGGTTTGTCCTTGTCTCCGTACTTCCGTGGTAAATCGGTCCTTACTTGTCGCGAGCCCACAACTCGACAATCTCGCTGCCATTGGCCAGGAGCACCACGCTGGCCATGCCAATGAAGAGCCCATGCTCTACCACTCCCGGCATGTCGCTAAGCTGTCGCGCCAGGCTATCAGGATCCGGGATCTGTCCGAAGCGGCAATCTAGGATGTGATTGTTCTCGTCGGTTAAGAACGGCTTCCCGCCGGTGTCTCGACGCAACTCGACTGCTGCGCCCAGTGCCTCAATCCTTTTCGCCACTAGCGCCTGCGCGAACTTGACCACTTCCACCGGCAGCGGAAACTTTCCCAGCACCGGAACTCTCTTCGTTGCGTCGGCAACGATTACAAGCTGGCGGGTTGCCGAAGCCACAATCTTTTCCCGGAGCAGTGCCCCGCCGCCACCTTTAATTAAACGCAATTGCGGATCGACCTCATCCGCGCCATCGACAGTCACATCGATCTGCTGACATTCATCCAGCGTGGTGAGCGGAATTTCCAGGCTCTCGGCCTGCTCGCGCGAGCGATCCGAGCTAGGAATGCCGAGTATCCGCAGACCGTTCTTCACCTGCTCGCCCAGCAGTTGAATGAAATATGCGGCCGTCGATCCTGTACCCAAACCGACTACTTGACCATCTTTGACGAACCGCAGGCTGGAGCGTGCCGCCGCTTCTTTTTCCTGATCGTTGGCCATAGTGTTTCTTGGTGTTGGAACCGCTGGAGCGCGCTGCCGACCGTGCCGCTTGCCTAACCTAAACTCTTCTCCACGTAAACCAAATACCCAGCCAATGCCAGTCCGAACAAAACTGTCAGAATCGTAACCAGATCCACAATAAATCCCGCAGGCTCAAACCTTCCCTCATCGAGTTGCGCTCGCGTTCTTCGATAGCGCATCAGACCTGCCACCACCATCGCGACACCTGCAAGAATTGAGCTTGTCCCCATCCAAACCGAGAACCCCGTTGCCTTGGACACTTGGCCCTGAAATGCCGTCAACTGCCGCATAGCGACGGCAAACCGCCCAATCGCGAAACCGAATACCACAATCGCAACACTGGTGCGCACCCACGCCAGAAACGTGCGTTCATTGGCTAAATGGTCACGGGCTCGGTTGGAATTTTCCACTTGGCTTCCGATGACGATCACAATCACAACGACGATGACGGCAGCATTATTCCACAGCCTTCGCCACCAGTGCTCCCACTCCCGCAATATTCTTGACCAATTCCTCAGGTACGCCGTGCCGTTGTTGCAAGTACTCAGGACTCGTATAGTAGACCCATACCTTGCCTTTCTCGTCCTCTGACACCAGGGCCTTCAGTGGCAGATCGATGGCCGCTGCTGGCGCGGCGAGCATTACCGGCGTTCCGCCTTTCGGACTGCCAAAAATCAGAACCTTCGTCGGACGCATCTTCATCCCAACTTTCGCTGCCTCGCCGCTATGGTCGATCAGAGCGAATAACTTCAAGCCCCGCTCGGCAAGAATGGATTCGAGACGCTGCACGGTTTCATCCACCGTGTGCCGGCTTGCAACCTGCATCAGACCGTTTCCTTCCATAATCTCACTCCTATTACCTCAGCAGTGTGCCCCAATCATCTTGCCCAGAATTTCTTTCAATATTTTCGCCGCCACGGTTGCTGTCGTTCCCGACACATCCTGCTCCGGATTGAACTCAACGATATCAGCCCCAACAACAGTTCCCTCAATCGCATGCAAATGAGCGATCGCTTCCCGCACCGTCATGCCGCCCGGCTCGCGATGCGAGATTCCGGGCGCAAAAGCCGGATCGAGCACGTCCATGTCGAACGAAATATAAGTCAGACCGTGAATGTTCAGCTGGTCATAGGCGGGAAGTCCCGACATAGGGACGATCTCCACGCCGAATTTTTCCGCCTGCTCACGCTGGTGCCGGTTCAAGGTGCGGATTCCAATTTGCACCAGTCGCTTCGCCAATCGCTCCTCCATGATGCGCGCGAAGGGGCAGGCATGTGAGACCCGGCTGCCCTCGAACTCGTCGTACAGATCCGGATGGGCATCGAAATGGACGATCGTCAGTTCGGGATAGTGTCGCGCAAACGCCTTCAGGATGGGGTACGTAACTGAATGGTCGCCTCCGAGCGAGACCGGCTGCTCGGCTTTCTCCAGCAACTCCGAAACCGCACGCTCAATCTCTGCGAAATCGTCGGCGACCTTATCCCGCGAATCGCTCAAGTGCAAGTCGCCCGCGTCCGCAAACGCACTGGCAGCGCCCACGTCCACGCCCAGCTCCGACCATTTGTTCGAAGCATCGCTGCGCCAGGCCTCGCGGATCTTTACCGGGGCTCCCGCAGGCCCGCGCAGATACGACGAGTTAACATCCAGCGGTATTCCCAGAAGAGTCGGCATGCGTTTCCATCGCTCCCGCCACAGACGACCCAGTCTACATTGCTTTCCACTTAAGCCTCTCCTACAGGAAAAACCCTAGAAGGTTGGCAATCTGTGGAAATTTATTAACCCGCCGTTAACGTTTGTTCAAATCGTTGAAGATTTTGCTCACTGCTCTGGGCATATTGCTCGGCCGCTAACCGTTGCATTTGTGGATTTCTTTTCATATGGAATTCACAATCGTGTCGGCATGTGGCCTGGTCCAACCTTCGAAGTGCGAAAAGGCCAGCCTCTTTCCATCAAATGGTCCAACCAACTGCCCACCAAACACTTCCTTCCCATCGACTACACCATCCACGGCTCCGAGGAAAACGTTCCTGAAGTCCGCACCGTGACGCACGTTCACGGCGCTCAAGTCCTGCCGGAGAGTGACGGCTACCCCGACTCCTGGTTCACCTCCGATGGCAAAACCGGCTCCGTCGCGGGCGCCAATCCCACCCACCACCCGAACGAGCAGTCCTCCCGCATGCTCTGGTATCACGATCATGCTCTCGGCATCACTCGTCTCAATGTCTATGCCGGATTGGCCGACTTCTACGTGATTCGCGACGATCAGGAAGACGCCCTCAACCTTCCCAGTGGTCCCTACGAAATCCCGCTCATGATCCAGGACCGAAGTTTCGGAGTTGATGGCTCGCTGCTCTACCCCCCCGGCCAAGAACGGCACCCACCCCCTGTGGATGCAGGAATTTTTCGGCGACACAATCTGCGTGAACGGCAAAGCCGCACCCTTCCTCGAAGTCGAGCCCCGCAAATACCGCTTTCGCATGGTGAACGGTTCGAACTCCCGTTTTTTTCACCTGACGCTGGTTCCCGCCGATGCCGCTGGCAAGCCCAATGGCAAGCCCGTGGACGCTCCGCCCTTTCGTCAAATTGGAACCGATGGCGGTTTGCTGCCCGCCCCATTAAGCATGCATTACTTGATCTTCTCGCCAGGCGAACGCTTCGACCTCATTATCGATTTCTCTGAGCACAAAGGAGAGAACCTCGCCCTCATCAATGACGCGCCCGCTCCCTACGCACGCGGCGGCGAAATCGTGCCGTCTGACGTCATGCTTTTCAAGGTCATCAAGCCGTTCTCCGGAAAAGATTCCAGCTCGCTTCCGGATACGCTCGTGACCTGGTCCCCGCTCGACCCCGCCCACGCAGTCCGCGAAAGGACGCTAGCCCTCACCGANNGACGTACATGCAGACCGGCAAGCTCGTCTTCACCGGCATCCCCATGCCGCCCGAATCGAACGAACGCCCCGCCTGGAAAGATACGATCAAGACCTATTCTGGCTACATCACACGTGTCATTGCGCGCTTCGATCTGCCCCCGGGAACCCAGGTCAACCCGGGAGATGAATTCCGTTATGTTTGGCACTGCCACGTTCTCGAGCACGAAGACAATGAAATGATGCGCCCGTATAAAATCGTCGGTTGAAAATGTGTTGTCATCCCGAAACGGCCACGCAGTCGAAGAATCCCTGCCCCTCACGTGCTCCCCGTGGCATCGAGCTGTTCTCCCATGTTCCTCTGTGTTAAAGGTTTCAGCCCACTCGAATCTCCCGCATCCCGCCGCGCATCCGTTATTCTAGTAACGAACTGATATGCCTACCCAGAAATCCAAGTCTTCCAACGGCGGCACTAGAGCTGCCGTTATTGAAACGTCAGCGAACTCCGAGCGCGAGCGCGTCTTCAGCGCCTTCCGCCAATGGGGATATCTCGAGGGTGACCTCGATCCGCTCGGTTTTCTGCGCCCTCGTCCGACCGTTGAACTGCAGATCGACAGCGAATACACCTCCGAAGCTCGCACCATCTACTCCTCGACCATTGGCGTCGAAATCAATCACATCTACGCCCCCGAACGCCGCCGCTGGATCTACGAGCAGATGGAATCTGAACCACAACAGGAAGACCAGCAGAGAATTCTCGACCTGCTCATCCGCGCCGACGTTTTTGAGCAGGTCATGCAGCAGCGCTATCTCGGCAGCAAGCGCTTCTCTCTCGAAGGCGTCACCGCGCTGATCCCGTTAGTCGACGAAATTCTCGACACCGGCTCCCGCCTCGGCGCCATCGAGCTCGTTATGGGCATGAGCCACCGCGGACGCCTCAACGTGATCGCTCATGTCGCTAAGCGATCTCCCGAAGAAATCTTTGCTGGATTTGAAGACGTTGACCCCCGCAGCGTACTTGGCTCCGGCGATGTGAAGTACCACATGGGCGCTACCGGCCAATACATCACCCGCAGCGGCGGCAAGGTTCACATCCATCTCGTTTCAAATCCCAGCCACCTCGAAGCCGTCGATCCCGTCACCGTTGGCCGCACTCGCGCCAAGCAAGACCGCACCGGCGAAGGCGGACGCGAAAAATATCTTCCACTGCTAGTTCACGGCGACGCTGCTTTTGCCGGACAAGGCATCCTCGCCGAAACCATGAACTACGCCGACCTTCCCGGCTACACCGTCGGCGGCACCATTCATGTGGTCGTCAACAACTTGCTCGGATTTACCACCAGCTATCTCGAGGAGCACTCCACGCGCTTCGCCGCCTGTATCGCGCGCCGCCAGTCGATCCCCATCTTCCACGTCAACGGCGAAGACGTGGATGCCGTCGTTCGCGTGGCCCGCCTCGCCACCGAATACCGCTATCGGTTCGGTACGGATGTGGTCATCGACCTCATCGGCTACCGCCGCCACGGTCACAGCGAGGTCGACGATCCTACCGTCACGCAGCCGCTGCTCTACAAGAAAATCAAAGAGCATCCACCGCTGTGGGAAATCTACGCCGATGATATCGGTGCGACGAATGCTCCCGCGCAGGCCGCCGCCATCAAAGCCGAGTTTGAAACTGCGCAAAAAGATGCCGGCAAGCTCACCAAGAAGCCCACATTACGAGACTTGCCTACCTATTGGGACAAATACTACGGCGGCCACCACAAGGCGGAGTTCGAAGTAGAAACGGGACTCTCGGGGGAAGAATTGGTGGAGCTCAGCTCTCATCTCACCACGTATCCCGAGGGCTTCCATATTCATCCGAAGGTGAAGAAGCTTCTGGACCAACGCGCCGAAATGGGCGCGGGCAAACGCGCCGTCGACTACGGCATGGCCGAAGCTCTTGCCTTCGCAAGCCTGGTAAAAGCCGGCATTCCAGTTCGACTATCCGGGCAGGACTCCCGCCGCGGCACTTTCAATCAGCGACACTCCGTTCTCATCGACATTGAGAACGAGAACGAATTCGTCCCGCTGGAAAACGTCGCATCCGGCCAAGCCCGTTGCGGAATCCATAACTCAACTCTCTCCGAGCCCGGCGTGCTCGGCTTCGAATACGGCTACAGCCGCGATTATCCTGAAGCGCTCGTCCTCTGGGAAGCGCAGTTCGGAGACTTCGTCAACGTCGCGCAAGCCATCATCGATCAATTCATCTCGGCCGGCGAAGCGAAATGGAGCTTGCTTTCCGGAATCGTCATGCTTCTCCCGCATGGCTATGAAGGCCAGGGACCGGAACATTCCAGCGCCCGCATTGAACGTTTTCTCCAACTCGCTGCGAAACACAACATCCAGATCGCGCAGCCTTCCAACGCCGCGCAATATTTTCACCTGCTCCGCCGTCAGGCCTTGCGTCACTGGCGGAAGCCGCTGGTCGTATTCACACCCAAGAGCATGCTTCGCCATCCCGGCGCCTCATCGCCGATTGCAGATTTCATTCGGAAAGATTTCCAGAGCATTCTCCCCGACACAGAAGTTGGCGAAGCCAACCGCATCCTGGTCTGCACCGGCAAAATCGGCCACGAACTCCAAGCCGAACGCAAGAAGAGAAAAGACAATTCCACCGCCATCGTGTTTCTCGAACAGCTCTATCCCTTCCCGGAAAAAGAACTCGTTGCCGAATTCGCCCGCCACGGCGAAACAGGAGACATCGTCTGGGTGCAAGAGGAACCCGCGAACATGGGAGCGCTTTTCAATATGCTCCCGCGCCTGCAGCGGATCGCCGGCGCCCGCCACGTGCTCTCGGTAAAGCGCTCCTCCAGCGCCAGCCCCGCCACCGGCAGCGCCAAAGCGCATGAGGTGGAACAGAAAACACTGCTGACCCTAGCCTTCACGACAAAGGGATAGGCAGCATCACCACAAATCATGTGGGGACCGCCGCCTCGACTGTCCAGCCAAGCGAAGCGAGCAGGCTGGGTTGCGCGTCGGTCGAAATGATTCTTGTGCACAAGATATCAATCGGAGGGAATCAGTCCGGAAAGTAAATGTAAGGATTGTCCAACATTTGTGAAGCATCAACCGGAAAGCAGTGACGCCCCCTTGGATGGGACCACGCGCTTGAACGCGGCGCCGCCTGGTTCTGCTCGCTAGCCAGCGCAAACGTCGCGCAGAGTTCGTACCGGCTCCCTTCCGTAACACGATACTCGTAAGCTACGCGAGTAATGGGATCGGCGAGGGCGGCATCCCGCAGTTCGTCGAGGTGCCCTGGTAGCCTCACGTTGGCGCTCCAGACGTTATGGATCTTGGCGCTTAACTGGTATAAATCCTGCACGCGTTTTCGATCTGCCCGCAGGGCTCGTTGGGTACTTGGCGTTCCGATATACAAGAATCCCGAGATCAACATAACCGCTGCAACTAAGCCACTGATCGCGGCCATCCATGTGTCCCCACCCAACCTGCCGTGAACCTCGGTGTCCTCGGATCGTCTGAGTCCCCCGAAGTAATAAGAGAAGACGCCCCCGGAGATCGCCAGCACGACAAACGCCTTGGCAAGAAATCGGGAAGTGATCTCGCCCCGCAACAAATACGTCAATGCCGCGATCAGATCGCCGATGAAGACGCACGCGGCGATAACCAGAGCCATGTACGTCAGCCACTTGCGCACCGGGGAGTTGCGTTTCTCTGGATGCCCTCTCTCATCGCGCAGCACCGTCCTCGAAACCAGCAGGTAAATCGGAAAGGCTACCAAGACCGACGCCATCGACGCGGCGGCACTGATCATGTCGTACCCTTGATAGTACGGACTCGAAAACAAGGTGTCCGCCAACCATCGGTCGATTAGCGTAAAAGCAAGCGCGCCCAACCCAATCGTCCACGTGCCCAGAGTCGAAAAAATCAGCAAGCAGAAGAACGCGTCTTTGGCGGCCGTCGCCGTGCCTCCACGGCGGGGAACCTCCATTCCGGTCACCCGTTCGTAGTGAGCGGCCAGCGCATCGTAAACTTCCTTTTCCGGCCATCCGCGAGCCGTCAAGATCCCTACCAGAGACTGCTCTGTGGCACCACCTGCCTTGGCGCGGTCAATGAATTCGTCAATGTTGGGACTAGTGGCCATGCGTAGCATCGTACGCTAGTGTTCCCCCTCTTAAGGGCACTTCTGATGGGACTGGGCATTTTCAGTTTCCGGCTGCCCCGTGTCTCGCGTTCTTTGCGAGACGTGGGTTTGGGATATAGGGCGGATGTTACTCTAATCCTCCGCGCCCAACTCCATGCCCCGCCGCCCCCAACCGCTCCGCGTCGCCATCGACACCGGTGGCACCTTCACTGACTGTGTGTGGAAAGACGCCACCGGGCGCTTGCGCATGTTGAAGGTTTTCTCGACTCCAACCGATCCCTCCCAAGCGATTGTCGAGGCCCTCCGAAAAATCGATCACGAAGGCGAGTTCGTGATTCTGCACGGCACCACCGTCGGTACCAACACTCTGCTCGAACGCACGGGCGCACGCACGGCACTCGTCACCACCGCGGGTTTTGAGGATGCAATCGAAATCGGACGCCAGGCCCGCCCCAAGCTCTACGACTTCTTCTTCGACCGCATCGAGCCGCTAGTACCCAAAGATCGCCGCTTCGGCATCGAAGAACGCACCGCCAGCGACGGCGAAATCCTGACCTCGCCTTCACCCACGGATTTGAAATCGCTAGCCTCGCGAGTAGCGGCGAAGCAGCCTCAGGCCATCGCCATCTCGCTACTCTTTTCTTTCTCAAACCCGAAGAACGAGTTAGCGATTGCGAAAGCTCTCAAGCCTCTCGGCGTTCCTATCTCCATCTCGCACCAGATTCTCCCTGAATTTCGCGAGTACGAGCGCACCTCGACCGTAGTCATCAACGCTTACCTCCAACCGGTGATGCGGAATTACCTGGAGAATCTTCAGCGGCGCGCAGAACAACTCTGTCGAGAGCGGCCTGTGGAATATCGTGTAGAGCGGAGTTTCAGCGCCGCGCAAAGCGTCCACAAAAATGTTAAGGCTTTAGCCCCGAAGGCAGTCGTCCGAATCTTCGTCATGCAATCCAGCGGAGGCATCACCGCACTCGCCTCCGCCGCTCGCGAGCCAGTCCGCACTGTTCTCTCCGGCCCCGCCGGAGGCGTAGTCGGCGCGGCCGCCAGCGCTCGCCGCAGCGGCTTCGAACGCATCATCGCCTTCGACATGGGAGGAACTTCAACCGACGTCTCGTTGGTCGAAGACGCCATCACCACCGCCAGCCACGCCGAAGTCGTTGGCCTTCCCATCGGCGTTCCCATGCTCGACATCCACACCGTCGGCGCCGGCGGGGGCTCGCTCGCCCGCTTCGACGCCGCCGGAGTTCTCCGCGTCGGTCCAGAATCCGCTGGCGCCGATCCCGGTCCCATCTGTTACGGTCGCGGCACGCAACCCACCGTCACGGACGCCAACCTTCTACTAGGCCGCCTGCAGCCCGCGCGCTTTCTCGGCGGCGACTTCACTCTCGATCTCGACCGCACCCGCCGCGTCACCGGAGAATGGCTGAAGCAGCAGGCAAGTCCGCTAACTCTTGAGAAGTTTGCCGCTGGCGTGGTCCGCGTGGTCAACGCCACCATGGAGAAAGCCATCCGCGTGGTCTCCATCGAGCGCGGCCGCGATCCCCGCGACTTCGCCCTAGTCGCCTTCGGCGGCGCTGGAGGCCTCCATGCCTGCGCCCTGGCCGAGGCCCTCTGCATCCCGCATGTGATCGTCCCCGCTCTGCCCGGCGCGCTCTCTGCTTTGGGTATTCTGGTCAGCGACGTCGTCAAGGATTATTCCCGCACAGTGTTGTGGCCTGTCACAGGCAAACTTCCAGCCGCGCAACTGGATCGTGAGTTCGCAGCCCTGCAGAAACAAGCCACGAAAGATTTTCACCAGGAAGCCTGGGAGGGAAGAGTGCACTATCGGGCGGGCGTGGACATCCGGTATCGCGGCCAGGGATTCGAGCTCACCCTGCCATTCACCAAGAATCTTCTGAAAGAATTCCAGCAAGAACACCAGCGCCGCTACGGCTACGCCCATCCCGCTCGCGAAGTAGAACTAGTTACCCTCCGTCTTCGCGCATTAGTGAAACCACCAAGGCTGAAAGCCACAAAGGGCCATGTGGGGACGGCCGCCCTCGGTCGTTCAAGCCGAGCAAAGTTCGGCGCACCTTGCACGATCCAAGCCCCAGTCTTCTTCGACGGCAAGAAACTTCACACCGCAATCTACTTACGCGAAGCCTTGCAGCCCGGCAAAAAATACTCCGGCCCCGCCATCATTACCGAATACAGCGCCACGACAGTCATCCCAGCGGATAAACGCTTCCATCTCGACCCCGCCGCCAACTTGATTGTTACAATCCGATGAAAAGCCGCATCCACACCTGAGAACTCGGTACTCGGTACTAGGTACTCGCAACTGCCTTGGTTACAATAAAGCGGTGAAACCAAGCATCTTCGTCGTCGAAGACGATCCCGATATTTCCCGCCTCGTTCGCCACCACCTGGAGAACGAAGGTTTTGCCGTGCGCGTCTATCCCAACGGCTCCAGCGTAATCGCTGACGCGGAGCGCCAGCGTCCTGCACTCTTCGTGCTCGACATCATGGTTCCCGGCAAAGACGGTCTCGAACTCTGCCGCACCGTCCGCCAGACTCAAGGCCTGGCCGCTGTACCGGTGATTTTCCTGACCGCCAAGAGTGGCGAGGCCGACCGCGTCCTCGGTCTCGAGACCGGAGCCGATGACTATATCGCCAAGCCTTTCAGCCCGCGCGAACTCGTCGCTCGCGTCAAGGCCGTGCTGCGCCGTTTTGAGCGTCCGCTTCCACCTAGCCCCCTTAAGGTCGGCGAGATCGAAATCGATCCTTCGGCCATGGTCCTCACCGTTCGCGGACAGACCGTCCCGACGACTGCCACCGAGTTCCGCCTGCTCGATTATTTCGCCCGCCATCTCGGCCGCGTCTTTTCTCGCGATCATTTGCTGGATTCTGTTTGGCGCGACACTTCTTACGTTACCCCGCGCTCCGTCGACGTTTACGTCCGCCGCATCCGCGAAAAAATCGAACCGGACCCTGAGAATCCGCGCTACCTTAAGACCGTGCGCGGCGCCGGCTACCGCTTCGAGGCTCCGAAGTGAGAAATGGGATTTTCCTGAAGCTGATGGCGGCCTTCCTGATCGTCATTCTGGCCGCCGCCGTATTGTTTGACCTTATGCTTGGCGGCGCCTGGGAGGCTTCGTTGCGCTCCGAAATTGAGCGCAACCTCATTCAAAAGACTCAACTTCTCGCTCACCGCGTGGAAACCGACCGTAGTGGCCACTCCCTCGCCGATATCGCCGCTCAGGAAGCACAAGCCGCCGGCGCACGCGTCACCATCGTCGATTCCGCAGGGAACGTGCTGGCCGATTCCGAGTCGAGCCCCGCCAATATGGAGAACCACGCCACAAGTCCGGAGTTCGCCGCCGCTTTCTCCGGTCGCATTGGCACAGACCAGCGCCGCAGTGCCACCATTGGCATTCCGTTTCTATATGTCGCCGTGCCCGTGTCCGGTGGCGCCGTACGGCTGGCCTATCCGCTCTCCGACGTTGAGGCCGTTTCCGCTCAGGTTCGTCGTAGGCTGGAAATGGCCTCCGGCCTGGCATTTCTCTTTGCCCTAATCGTCGCCGCCATCGCTTCCAATTGGACCGCTCGCCGTCTCGGGCGCATCGTCGATGTCGCGGCTCGCATTGCCGATGGTGAGCTGCAAGCGCGTATCCTCGAAGCTTCCCAGGACGAAATCGGCCGTGTGGCCGGCGCCATCGACAAAACTGCCCGCCGCGTCGAGGAAAGTTTTGCGGCCGTCGTCTCCAGCCAGCGCCAACTGGAAACCCTGCTCAACAGCATGCAGGATGCCGTGATCGCCGTCAGCGACGATGGCCTCGTGCAGTGGGCCAACCGACCCATGAACCGCCTGGTTCCGCAAGGCACTCGGCTGCAGCAGCCAGTGGTCGAAACGATTCGCGATCCCGATTTCCTCGCCACCGTCAGGGAAGCTACCAGCACCCACGAAGTCAAAACCGCCCGCGCTACATCAATCGTTCCCGGCCGCACCTTCGACGTGACCGCTGCGCCTTTGCCCGGTGGAGGAGCGGTTGCCGTGCTCCGCGATCTAACTGAAACTGAACGCGTGGAAAAAACCCGCCGCGATTTTATTGCCAACGTTTCCCACGAACTGCGCACGCCTCTCACTTCGATTCAGGGCTACGCGGAAACCCTGCTCGACAGCACTCCTGAGAACGGCGCGCCCACGCGCGAGTTTCTGGAAATCATTCGCAAGAATTCCGCCCGTATGTCCCGCCTTACCGAAGACCTGCTTACCCTAGCCCGCGTTGAATCGGGCGAAACTCGTTTCGATGTGGAGCCCGTATCCCCCGCTGAACTTCTCCACGACGCCGAGGAGAACTTTCGCGAAATTGCGCGCACTCACGGCATTGATCTTCGCATCCAAGACTCGCCCATCCCCGAACGTCTCCCGCCGGTTCTCGCCGACCGCGAAGCCATACATCAGGTCTTCTCGAACCTCATCGACAACGCCTTGAAATACGGCGCTTCCGGTGGTCGAATCGTCCTCGGCGCCCGCGCCGTTCCTCACGGCGTCGAATTCTGCGTCCAGGATTTCGGCGCCGGCATTGCTTCCGAGCACCTGCCGCGCCTGTTCGAACGCTTCTATCGCGTCGACAAAGCCCGCTCCCGTGAGTCCGGAGGTACCGGCCTTGGCCTCGCTATCGCCAAGCACATCATGCTCGCCCACGGTGGCTCCATCCGCGCCGAAAGCGAACTCGCCCACGGATCGACCTTTCTGTTTACCCTCCCCACCCCCTGAACCAAGGCAGTAGCGCTGGCGTCCCGTCGGCTCTCCGCAACCTCGGTGCTAAGATGGATTGCAAGCAGCTTCCTTCGGAGACGTTATGAAACGAATTGCCGCTTTCGTGCTTTTGGTCGCTTGCAGTGTTGCATGTTCGATACCGGTTTGCGCTGAGCGGGAAAATAGAAGTATCGGAGAAAACGGCATTGAGGCCCGAAAGGCAGCCAAGCACCAGCAAAAACTGGTAAAGAAGAATGCCAAGAAACAGCGGAAAGCAATGAAGAAAGCCCAGAAGGCGCAGCGCAAGGCAGCCAAGAACACCCGATATCGAACCAAATAGCTGCTACGTCTATGCGGCCGGATTTCGCTTTGTCCGGGCGGGGCGTGACGAAGGCCTACCTTAGCTCCGCCGCCAAGAAAATAACCAGGAAATTCACAGCCCCTTAACCCATCCTCGAAAAAGAAAGCCTATCCTTAGGCATTGACCTTCTCTTTATGGGTACGGCAAAATCAGAGGTAATCAGTTTGCGCAGTTCCAGCCAGCGCCATAGGGATACCCTCATGAATACCGCCCGCATCGAAAGCCTGCCGCCCGAACCGGCTCATCACCACATCGTTCGCCGCACCATCGAGGCCTGTCATCTCGCCAAGGAAGCCGCCGGCGCCGCAGCTGAAGGCATCGCCACCGGCTCCGGCCCCTTACTGAGCTCTCTGCGCCTGCGCGAGCGTGAACTCGATACCCTCGACATGGAAATCGACAGCGCCGTCACCTCCGTCATCACCGAGGTCGAGCCCACCGAGGCCCGTGAGCTTCTCGCCTGCATGAAGTTCATGATCAGCCTCGAGCGCATCGGCGACTTGCTCCTCAGCTTTGCCAACAGCGCCCAGGCTGCCACCGGCCGCATCGACTCCGACGATACTCGCGATCTCACGCACATGGCCACCATCCTCGAAAAAATGCTCACCGACGTCGGCGACGCCTTTTCAGCCCGCGACGTCGGCAAAGCCGTCGACGTTCTTCGCTCTGACTCCGAAATCGATCGCCTGCGCAATCTCATCTTTCTCCGCCATATCGAGAATCCCGAAAACATCGCCCGCCAGGCCAGCCTTCAGATCATCTTCATGACCCAGTCTCTCGAGCGCGCCGGCGATCATGCCAAGAATCTCGCCGAAGAAGTCTGCCACTTCGTCAGCGGCCACACCGTCCGCCACGTCCTCAAAACCTACGACAAGCCCGTCGAACAAATGTTCATCGACTACCTCCGCCGCAAAGAAGGGCATTAGCTCGTGTGGGGCGGATACTCCTGTCCGTCTTTATCCAGGAGCGATCCGTTAAGAGCCCTACGCACCCTAACCCAAGGATTGGACCCTTTCAACTAGAGCAACCTGCATTCGGTGAGCGTCAATCCAGCCTGACTACCTCTTCTCCATATACTTTGCCACTACGGCAGCGCAAGCTTCGACAAAGACCTTTTCCGGTTCGGTGAACGTGCTCGTAAAATAGCTCTCGATATCAAGCTCCGCTGCGAGCTTATTCTTAACGAAGATGGGGACAACGATTTCACACTTCACCAGCGGCGATCCCGCAAGATATCGCGGGTCTTTGGAGACGTCATCCACTATTACGGTCCGCCCGCTGCTGGCCGCCGCCCCACAGAGCCCCGTATCGAGGGGGATGCGAGCATTGGGCGTAAAGCTGCCGGCGAAAGGTCCGACCAGCAGGATGCCCGGGTCCGCCGGGTCGACGAGATAAAATCCCGCCCAGTTGTAGCGCGTCATCTTTTCGTGGAGACGCTGGGAGATACGCTCCATCACGGACTTGTCCGTGGGAGCGTTTCGAGCAAAGTCCTGAAATTCTCGCAGAAGTTCCTCGTGCAGCGGCATCATCGGTTCGGCCTCGTGGTAAGAGTAGCAAGAATGTTCGCGTGGAATAAGCCCGTGTGGGGCGGACACTCCTGTCCGCCTCCCTCCGCCATCAGGTGAGCGACGTTTACGCAGCCCCGCTCACTTTAATCCATCGACTACGTAAAGATCGGACAGGAAGCGGCTCAGAGAGTAGGCATACGATTTTCCGTCCCCGCTGAACCGCATGCTGGGAATGCTTTGCGCGCCCGCCGGATCGGCAGGCGCGATCTCCTTAAAAGGTTGTCGGCGGTCCGTCGCCAGATCCACCCGGGTAATTTTTGCAGGCAGCGTCCGGGTGCGCAGCAACACGCTCTTCCCGCCGTCGAAAAATCCCATGACAAATTCGTCGGGAGCCACCTCAAAGTTCATCTTTTGCGGTTCCCCGCCGGCAATCGGGTAGAGCGAGTACTCGCGATTGCCGTTGGCGGCAAGAAGGTACTTAGTTAGGGCGAGCCTTTCGAGGCTCGCCCTTCTACAGCCGCAGGTTCTTGTAGACGGTAGCCAAAGAGATAGATGGAGTCCGTGGCCGGACCTCAGCATAAGCCGTCTCCGGCGAATGGTGCCCAGGCGTGGCGACAATGGCTTCATAGATGACCTGCCGCTGGTGTGTGGCCGCCAAGCCACACTTCCAGGCGAGTTCCCGAAATTGTTCGTGAGCGGAGGGCACGGGAGAAAACATTGTATTAGATGAGACCAATCATACTCCAAGAATTATTCATGAACGAGAAAGAGTCGAGTGGTGTTTTTTCTCTTCGTTCCTAGAGAGACACCGACGCTGAGAACCACAATACCAAGCCCCGTTCTCTCTGAGCGAACGCGCAGCCAGAGCTCGAGGTTGTGTGGAATCACTGTTGCTTCTTGCCAAGAGGGCTACAATGGATTCGCTATCGAGCCGGCCGGCTCGAAAATGGAGGTTTATCGATGAGAGCTACCCGCTTGACGGGCAGTGCCGCAATTCTTCTTATTATTGGTGTGATCTTTGTCGCGTGCAGTTCGTCGCCCACGCCCCCCAGCACCACGCCGTCACCGGCAGCTGAGAAAAAGGAACCGGCGCTCTACACCGCAAAGAACTGCATGTCCCAGATGGCCAACGCAGCCGCGCGCTGGCAGTCGGACGCGATGCCAGTTCACCTGGAGTCGGGTCTCAATGCCGAAAGCACAGGCCACGACGGAAAGTCCACGATCTGGCGCGCCATGTTCGCCTCCCCCGGGCGCGGTACCTGGCGAACGTTTACTTGCTCCGGTAGCCGCCTGAAAGAGGAAGCCCCGATCGGCGTCACTTCCAGCACCGAGATCACGTCCTCCCCAGACATGTCCCGGGCGATGTTTCAGTCGATGCTCCTGATTGTCGATTCTGACAAGGCATTTGCCATTGCCCAGGAGAACGGCGGCGCAAACGTCCTCAAGAATAACCCGCAGCAGCCGATCGTCTATTCGCTCGATTGGGACTCCAGCAAAAAGCAACTCGTGTGGGTCATCATGTACGGAACTTCCCACAGCGATGCCAAGGGCGTGGGCGTGATCGACGCCACCACCGGCAAGTTCTTGCGTGCCGGCAAATAGAGCCTGTTCCCTGAGCCGGGAACGGCTCTAGGCGTATTCCTGCGATGTCTCGATTTCAGCAGCCGGCGGCGCGGCCTCCGGACCTTTGGCGGCCGTCCTTTGCTCTCCCCGTCGGATCAGCACGATCGCTCCCAGGATCGCCACCGACGCCAGCACCACCCGCATCGTCAAAGGCTCGTGCGCCAGAAACCACCCCAACAAAACAGCCACTACCGGATTCGCATACGTGTGAGTTGCCACCAGCGCTGGCGGAACGCGCTGCAACAGCCACGTGTAAGCCGTAAACGCCACCACCGACCCAAACGTAATCAGATATCCCAGCCCAAATATCGACCGCAAAGAAATGCTGGCCCAGTGCGTCTGTTGAAACTCTCCTGCAATTCCCGCCGCGATCAGCAACATCGCCGCGCCGCACAGGGTCGGCAGCGCCGTTCGACCCAGCGCGTCAGAAGGCAGCTTGAGCCGCGGCGAAACCACCACCCCCAACGACCAAGACAAAGATCCTAGCAACACCGCCAGCAATCCCAGCAGACTGGACCCCTTCACCGTCAATTCCACTCCTGTCAACATCGCCACGCCGGCAACGCCTAACCCCAGTCCCAGCGCGCTCAGCCGGCTGATCCGCTGCTGACCCATCATCCACCCCAGCACGAGTATGAACATCGGCTCGGTCGCAATCAGCAGTGCTGCCAGTCCCGAGCCCACATACTGCTCCGCCCAGTGCAGCGTCCCGTGCCCAACTAGAAAGAAGAGCGAGCCCAACACAAATCCCGCCGCCCATTGTTGCCTCGTCGGGCGAAATCCGCGCAGCCATGCCCAGGTCAACATGATCCCACCCGCAATCGAGTGCCGGATCCCCGCCGCCACCAGCGGCGGAATCGTTTCCACCGCATAACGGATCGCGAGGTAGGTTGACCCCCAGATGACATAGATCGCCACGAAGGCCAGCGCCAGTTGTATGGCGAGTCCCCGGTCATGCGCCGCGGTCGCGGGTTGGCGTGGCTTAGGCACGATCACAGGTCTACCTCCAATGTTTATCATCTTGCCGCTGCGAATCATGGCCATAATTTGTGCCGATTGTGTGTGAAACATAGGAGCTGGCCTCCCGGAGTCAACTAACCTGTAAAAATATATTTATAGGTTATCCGAGAATAGTATGTGAGCGGACATAACTTGTCAACACTGTTTTAATGGTTATATAATTGAACAGGGAGATTTGCTCGACTCGGTGAAGGAAACCAATCCAGACATACGACGGTCGCCGCGCTTCGAACTGATCGCGGGGAACGTGTGCCTTGATTTCATCAACACTCTCGACGATCGTCCCAGCACCCAACCGAAAGAGTTGCTCAAGGACTACTACGATCTCGCACGCTTCGGCGAAGACGCCGGCATCCTCACGTCGGCGCAGGTTGATTATTTCTTCGAGAACGTTCACCTGCGAAGCGATGAGGCCGAGGACGCCGTGCGCCGCGCTCGCAACCTGCGCGAAGCGCTGTACGCCATCTTTTCAGCTGTGATCAATAGAGAAACGGCACCGCAACTCGCAATGGACCGGCTCAACGCGAACGTCCACGACGCGGCGCGGCATTCGCGACTGGTGCAACACGGGGAACGTTGTGAGTGGCGCTTCGACGACATGGCGTCTTCCTTCTACGCGGTCCTGTGGCCGATCGCCCGCGCCGCCGCCAATCTGCTCGCCTCCCACCAATTGCCCTTCGTCCGTGCCTGCTCCTCGCCCACCTGTCAGTGGTTCTTTCTCGACACCAGCAAGAATCATCATCGCCGCTGGTGCAGTATGAAACAGTGTGGCAACCGCGCCAAAGTGCGAAAGTTTTACGCGAAGCAGAAGACCGCTTAGGGATTGTTGTGGAAACGGCGAAGACGCCAAGAAATTTCGTTGATCCCCCGTCGTCCCTGGCGCTTACTTCAGCTCGGTAATGATGGCGTGTTGTTTTCCGCGGATCAGCGTTTCGGTGTGCGTGCGGTCGCGGAGATTGAACCTCACCATACCGAACTTGTATGAATTCACGGTGGCCTGTCCGTCCGGAGTGGTCGATTTCAGGTCGCCATCATCGAGGTACACGACTACGGTGTCTTTATCGTGGAAGTGCATCGGAGTGGCCACGCCCGGGGTCCAGGTGTAATCCCAGACAATCACGCGTTCGTTCTCCAGGATCTTCCTCGAGCCGGGCCGCGGGAACGCCAGCGGATAGCCGGTCGTATTTGCGATGGGAGCCACCGGATGATCCTTCAGAGCGATCACGAACGATCCTCCGGTGAACTTGGATGTCATGCCCTTCGGCAAGAACACCGCGCTCCCCGACAAAGACACGACAACGGCATCAAGCGGCTGAACCGCCGTGCCGTTGGTCGCATCCCAGACAGTAACGCAGTCATTGTCAATCAACGGCCTCAACGCGGTCAGCGGACCGGCCTGGGACAGTATCGCGCAGAGCAGCAGGATAGGAATCATGGAGCACTTTTAGATGAAACAAGGTCAAGTGCGCGATTCTTGTTGCTGAGAAATCGGCTTCGCACTTGTCTTGTGCTCTCAGTCAAGGATGAGCCTGGGTTCGGGAGCGATGCAAAGGTTGGGGCTCAAACCTGTTCGGACAAATCATGCGACAATCATGCGTCTCAAGTACTCAGTCTCAGGAGGACTTCCGTGCGCTGGACTTTCGCCGCTCTCTTGTTGTTCCTAGGTGTCATCCCGGCAGCTTTGGCTCAGAACGTCTTTCACTACACCGCGACCAACAGCAACGTAAAGTACCTGTTCGCGACGGCTGAACCGGTCGCGCATTTGAAGTCCGGCGACATTCTTGACACCAACACGCTCGATTGTTTCGGCAACGTCCTTAGGAAACCCGGCGACACGCTCAGCATGGTGAAGGGCGACAATCCGCTGACCGGGCCATTCTTCGTCGAAGGCGCGGAGCCGGGGGACACGCTCGCCGTCAAGATTCTCGATCTGCAAGTCGATGGCGACACCGGCGTCGGCGCGTTCGCACCGGGATTTGGCGCGCTCAATGAGACCAACTACACGCCCATGCTGCATCCGCCGCTGCCCGAGCGGATCTGGTACTACCACATCGACCACGCCGCGAACACGGCCACCTTCAAGGCGCTCGATACCGATTTCTCGGTAAAGATTCCCCTGCATCCTTTCTTCGGCTGCATCGGCGTCGCGCCCGCCGAGGGTGAAGCGCGCAGCTCCGTGGTCCCCGCAGAATTCGGCGGCAACATGGATTCCCCGGAAGCCAGCGTGGGCAACACGGTTTATTTTCCGGTGAACGTCAATGGCGGCCTCTTCTACATAGGCGACGGCCACGCCGCCATGGGCGACGGAGAAATCGCCGGCACCGCCATCGAAGTTCCGCTAAAGGCGCGGGTCCAGTTGAGCGTGATCAAAGGCCGAACCATCGCCTGGCCGCAGTTCGAGAACGACGACGCCATCATGACCGTCGGCGCCTATCGCCCGCTCGACGACGCGCTGCGCATCGCCTTTACCGAACTCGTCCACTGGATCCACAAAGATTACGGTTTGTCGGAACTCGATGCCTACGAGCTACTCTCGAAAGTAGCGAAGATTCACCTCAACGAAATGGTCGACCCGAACTATGTGGTCGTTGCGTCGATCGAAAAGAAGTACTTGCCGCCAAAGACAAAACCGTAGAATCCCTTAGCCCCGCATCCGCCGGCGAGGGCGTTGCTATTTTCTAAACCTTGGTTCAGAATCTTTTTCGGCAAAGGCTCATCCGAGCGAACTCTTTCTGAAACCGAGGTCCCCCCATGGCCGTTAGCGCTCAGACCCCGAATCAGGCCGCCTGGCCTGAATTGCCGCTCGATGCATGGCAGGATACTTACGACACTCTGCATATGTGGACCCAGATTGTGGGCAAGGTGCGGCTGGCGTTAAGCCCTCGGGTCAATCACTGGTGGGAAGTTCCGCTTTACGTCAATGCCCGCGGCCTTACTACTTCAGCCATCCCTTACCGCGACGGGATTTTCGAAGTCCAGTTCGATTTCATCGAGCACACGCTGACCATCCAGAGCAGTTGGGGTGCTTCAAAGAGCCTTGCACTCAAGCCGCAGACGGTCGCCGACTTCTATGCCGAATTTATGTCAGCCTTGCGGTCGCTGGGTATTGCAGTGAAAATCTGGACCATGCCGGTCGAGATTCCGAATCCCGTGCGCTTCGAGAGCGATACGCAACACGCCTCCTATGATCCTGAATACGCGCACCGCCTCTGGCAGATCTTGATTTTGTGCGACACGGTCTTCAAGAAATTCCGCGCTGGCTTCATCGGCAAAGATAGCCCAGTGCATTTTTTCTGGGGAAGCTTTGATATTGCGGTGACGCGATTCTCCGGGCGCCGCGCCCCAGAAAAACCGGAGTCCGATCCCATTACGCGCGAAGCCTATTCCCATGAAGTGATCAGCGCTGGATTCTGGCCGGGCGGCGGCGAAGTTAAGGGTCCGGCGTTCTATGCCTATGCCGCGCCTGAGCCGACTGGCTTTGCCCAGCAGTCCGTGCAGCCGCAGGCCGCTTTTTATCATCCGCAATTGCGCGAGTTTCTGCTGATGTACGACGACGTGCGCCGGTCCGCTTCTCCGCGCGAGACTCTGCTCAGCTTCCTGCAGAGCACCTACGAGGCAGGAGCGAACCTCGCGCACTGGGACCGCAAGGAATTAGAAAGAGTATGAACATAAGATTGTGGGGGGAATAATGTCAGGCAAATGCAAGCATCTGGATCAAATCAAAATCACGACTACTGACAAGCACGTCTGTGAAGACTGCGTGAAGACCGGCGACACTTGGGTTCATCTGCGGATGTGCTTATCCTGCGGACACGTGGGGTGCTGCGATTCCTCTAAGAACAAACATGCCACCAAACATTTTCACCATGACCGGCATCCCGTGATGCGCTCGATCGAGCCCGGAGAAAACTGGATCTGGTGCTACGTGGATGAAATGATTGTGGGGGAGGTGAACGCTTAGAGTTTTTCTCTGAGAAAAAAGGCGGGAAAAAATTGAAAGGGCCGTGACATTGGTTATGCTCTAGCCGCCAACTCCTGCGAGGGAGTTAACCGCGTGGATGCATGTACCGTCACAGCCCCTTGATGCGATCACTGCTTTCACAGTCCCAAACCCCAACTGCCCCTCGCAGAGCCGTCGGTTTTTTCAGGTTTGGCTGCCCTGCAAGTTGCCTTGCCGGGCTGATCACCCAGTCTACTTCGGGCCAGCAAGTTTTATTTCGCTAACCCTTTCAACCGTCGACGCAACCAACCTTAACAGAGCGTTCACAAATGTCAACGCAAACTATTGGTGCAATGCAGAAGATGGACCCTGTGCATATTGGGAAGTGCAACTCATTGTATTGTCATCGTTTATTGATGTGCGTTTTCAATTCGGACAGGTTTTTCACAAAAACTTGCACAACTCCCAGGCAGCCGCGAAATTCCACAAAGCGATCCAAAGATTCGCCTTGACTCGGAAACATTCTCGGCGCATCTTGCTAACAGCACAAAAGAAGCAGTGATGTCAGACCTCGTGGCCTATGTGGACGGTGGTTCCCAGGGAAACCCGGGACCCTCCGGTATTGGAGTGATTATTGATGGCTGCGCCAGCGGCCCCATCCGCATCGCCAAATGGATTGGCCACCAGGATAATAACGTCGCCGAATATGTGGCCCTGATGGAAGCCCTGCAGTGCGCCCTCGCCTTGGAAGCCAAGGCTCTGCATGTTTATTCCGATTCTGAAGTCGTAGTCCGCCAGATGCGCGGCGAATACATCTGCCGCAGCTCACGCCTCTACTCCCTGCATTGGACTTGCCGCAAGCTGGCTCGCGCCCTGAGGTTCTCCATCTCCCACGTCTCCCGCGAGAATAACGCGGAAGCGAATCACTTGGCCAACACAGCCGTGCGCAAGCGAACGGTTTAGCAACCCAGCTCCACTGCCGCTCGTATCGGAGCCGGACGGTCGTCTGAAGAGTGGATCGGCGCTGCCTGCCCCAATTCTCTGGGTACTTTCGTGTGCCCCATATTCTTGACAGCATGCTCTCTCCGAGCGAGACTCCAATTACTGCATCCTGAAATTTGAAATGAGTCTTGACGCGCCGGATCGCGCCCCGGCAGCCTCGACTCAACAGTAATTGGCACGCGCGCCATGGATCATTACTCGATTCTCGATCACGGTTCTTCATCGCCTGCGATGGAGGGAGACATGCCGGATACCAGTGGAAGCGGATCCGCGACCGCGAGCGTTTCGGCCGGGATCGCCGCGGCCAACTCGCTTTTGCCCAGTCCTTCTGAACCCGGGCTGCGTTTCCCGGCAGAGGATGCCGGCCGCTCCCTGGCTGAAATGGCGCACGCCGATCTCGATGCCGCCCTGCAACTGCTGGCCGAGCGTGCCGAGTACATTACCGGAGCCAGCGGCGCTGCCATCGCCCTCCGCCGCGGCGAACGCAACGACATGCTGTGCCGGGCCAGCGCGGGCTCAAATGCCCCCGAGCTGGGCGCACTACTCTCCACGGAATATGGACTCTCAGGCGAAAGCGTCCGCACTCGCCAGCTTCTGCGTTGCGACGATGCCGAACGCGATCCGCGTGTGAACCATGACGTCTGCCGGGAGCTAGGAATTGCTTCTGTCGTGGTAATGCCCATCGTCAGCGACGAGAAGGTATTGGGAGTCTTCGAGCTTCTTTCCGGCAAGCCGCGAGCTTTTGATGAGCGTGATCTTTCCGCCCTCGTGCGACTGGGCGAAATGGTGGAAACCGCCGTGAAGCATGCTACGCCGGCGCAGATTGTGCCCGCGGCTCCGGAAATTGCTCTTCCGCAAAGTCAGCCGCGAGTGGATGTCGCCGCAGCCAAAACTTCGCAGCGGGAATCTAGTACGCCTGAGATGACTGCAGTTCCCGCGCCCGCACTACCGGCCCAGAATGTCCCTCCTCCAAAACAAGAAGAAGCCGCGGCCGCTTCCAAGAAGGGTCTGTTCTGGTCGGCCGCGATGCGGGCTCAGGGCATCGCACAGGCCAAGGAGAGTACTGAGACGCTCGCCGTGCCTCCAGTGCTGAGAAATCTGCAGAAGTGCCAGGCCTGCGGTTTTCCCGTGTCGCAAGGGCGCGCCTTCTGTGTGGAGTGCGAAGAGAAGCAGTGGCGCGGACAGCGGCTTCCCCAGCCTGAAGTAAACTCGCGGAAGGATCAAGCTCCACCACCGGATTCAAAACAGCTTGCCGCAGTCGGACATATGCAGGGCACTTTTGTTCAGGATTCTTCCCCCGATCAAGTTTCGGTCGAGGCACCGCCGCCAATAAGCGGTAAACCCACAGTCCCTGCTGCCGAATCTGCGGTTGGCAAGCCCTCTCAGGATTTGACCTCCCCGATCGAATCGGTGACTATTGAACCAACCATCGCGACGCAGACTTCGATGCCATCGGCTCCGGATGTAACATCGGACGCGGTCGGCACCGAAACCTCTACATTGTTTCTGACGTCGGCATCGCAATCCCAATCGTGGTTCGCATCCAATAAATACATTCTCGGGGCCCTTCTGGTCGTCGCCATCATCGTCGGCGCAATCGCTTGGCTGCGCTGACAGTTTGATCGTTATCCCGAGCAAGCGTTCTTTGCGCAGCGAGGGATCTGGGCGAGCCGCGCNNTGCGACGCAATAATCGCGCGTTTGGCTTGCTTCCCTAACCAACCGCTCGCTATCCCTTATTCTTTTCCATGAAACTCGCGCCCGCGACAGATTACAATTCCTTTCCTGAACTTGGACGTTCCTCCCGGAGGATTGATGGTTCTGCCAACCACGCGTGCTGTGATGCGCCGTTGCTTGCTGGTCCTGCTGCTGGCCTCGTTAGCGGGGGCCCAAAGCGCCGAGCAGCGTACCGCCCATTACCTCGACTCCGTTCGCCAACAGCCGAGTTTGCTTCTAGCCTTTGTGCGCGACGTGCCAAAAGGTGGAGATCTGCACAATCATCTGGACGGCGCAATCTATGCTGAAGACCTCGTAGATTTCGCGGCCTCCGGCAGCCTGTGCGTGGACCGCACGTCTTCTCGCCTGGTCGCGCCGCCCTGTGATCCTTGCGAGACCTACACCGCCAAACCCGCGGTTCGCTGCTCTTACGTCGATCGCGTCCTCTACGGCCAGATGATCGATGCCTGGTCGATGCGCAACTGGAAGTCGGGCGATGAATCCGGCCACGATCATTTCTTCGCCACCTTCGACAAATTCGGCCTGGCTTCGCACACCCATGTGGCGGAAGGAATCGCGGCAGCAACGAATCGTGCAGGCATGGATAATCTGCAGTACGTCGAGTTCATGCACACCGCCGACGCCGGTGCCGCGGCTCAACTCGCGGGGAAAGTAGACTGGAATCCGGATTACGCCAAAATGCGCGATGCGCTCCTGAGCGCCGGCATGAAAGACGTAGCCGCCGACACCAGCAAGAGACTCGCCGCTGACGATGCCCGCGCCAAAGAGATCCTCAAATGCGGGACGCAAGATGCGGCTCCCGGATGCGACGTGAACGTCCGCTATCTTTATCAGGTGCTGCGCGGATTACGGCCCGAAATCGTATTCGCTCAGATTCTGCTGGGCTTCGAACTGGCGTCGTCCGATCCGCGATTCGTCGGCCTGAATCTCGTCATGCCCGAGGACTGGTACGTCCCTATTCACGATTTCAACGAGCACATGGCCATGATCGATTATCTGCACGGCGTCTATCCCAAAGTTCACATCACGCTGCACGCCGGCGAACTCGCCATGGGACTCGTTCCGCCGGAGGACCTCGCGTTTCACATTCGCGCGTCGGTCGAGCGCGGCCATGCCGAGCGCATCGGCCACGGCGTCGACGTGATGAATGAAAAGGATCCGATCGGCCTGCTGCACGAAATGGCCGAGCGCAACGTGCTGGTCGAAATCTGCCTGACTTCGAATGACACAATCCTCGGCGTTAGCGGTGATGATCATCCATTGCCTATTTATATGAAGTACGGCGTCCCCGTGGCGCTGGCGACCGACGACGAGGGCGTGTCGCGCTCCGACATGACGCACGAATATTTGCGCGCAGTCGAAAGTTATCGCCTCTCCTACGCCGACCTGAAGCGCATGGCACGCCAAAGTCTGGAGCACAGCTTCCTGCCCGGCCAAAGCCTGTGGACGGATACAAAGCTGGTATTTCGCATGGCCCCACCGTGCGCGGGAATTGCGGCAGGCTCAGAGAAGCCTTCGGCAACATGCGAACAGTTCCTAGCCGCGAATGAGCGCGCGCGAATGCAGTGGAAGCTGGAAGGCGAATTCGTAAAGTTCGAGAAAAAATATTAACGAGCTGGCGGAGGGGTGTCGTTTTGGGTGGCGCAGCGCTTTCAGCGCTGCGATAAAATGCCCTGAAATGACTGTGGGCTTCAGCCCCTGAGGGACTTGCTTTCGATCGGCAATCTGAACCATCGCACGCAGTATCGTGGAAGAGCGGCGCTTCAGCGCCGCGTCAAGCGGCTAAACTGAACCGTGGCTTTAGCCCCCGGAGTATTCAGCGCTCACTCTTATGGAAGATCAATTCACTCTTGCCGAAACTGCTTCCCACTCCGTGTTGCAACGGACCTCGCTGCGTCCGCGCATCGGCCTTGTCCTCGGTTCCGGCCTAGGCGGATTCGCCGATTCCTTAACCGATGCTGCACGAATCCCTTTCGCCGAAATTCCCGCCTTCTCTCGTTCCACCGCAATCGGCCACGCTGGTCAGATGGTGATCGGCAAAGCGGGCGCTGTTCCCGTGGCCGTAATGCAAGGGCGCGTGCATCTTTACGAAGGTTATTCGGCGCAGCAAGTCGCCTTCCCCACGCGCGTGTTCGGACGCATGGGAATTCGCGCCGTCATCCTTACGAATGCAGCGGGCGGAATCAATCTGAATTATCAGCGAGGCGCGCTGGTCCTGATTCGCGACCACATCAATCTGCAGGGAACCAATCCTCTAGCCGGCGCAAACGACGACCGCTTCGGCGTGCGCTTTCCCGACATGACGCACGCTTACTCCAAACAGTATCGAGCGATTGCGCGGGAAGAAGCCGCCAAACTCGGAATGACGCTGCACGAAGGCGTCTACGCCGCCTTGCTCGGTCCAAGTTACGAAACGCCCGCCGAGATTAGCTATCTACGAATCATCGGAGCGGACCTGGTCGGAATGTCGACGGCCTTCGAAGTGATCGCCGCGCGTCACATGGGAATCAAAGTTCTCGCCATCTCATGCGTCACCAATATGGCCGCCGGGATTCTCGATCAGCCGCTCTCCCACCAGGAAGTCATGGAAACCGGCGAGCGCGTCAAGACCAGCTTCGAGGCGCTCCTGCGCGCAGTCCTGCCACGCATGGCGCAGGATAACCCGGAGTAAGATTTCCTCGGGAACGACACATTGCAGCGTGTACCGTTCCTATGAATTGTCATTCCGAGCGCCCGCTTTTGGCGCGAGGAATCTCTACAATCGGCACAAGTCTCGCCCAGGTCTCATTTCGCCCGGGGAATAAACAATTCCACCGGCGGCTTCACCCCGTAAACCGCGGAAAAACTTCCCTGGTTCACGGCCAGTGCGAAATGTCCGCGCGAGTCGATATATAGAAGAGGCTGTCCCACTTGCACATCGCTGAAGGTCCGAACGAACTTGATCTTCATCCCTTTTCCGCCGACTCTCACCGGAACTTCCTGGCCGCGCTGATAGCCGAGCTTCAGAAAATCCTCGGCGTCCAGGTCCGTCACCAGATTGCCGAACGGACCATCCGTCGCAATCACTTCAGCCGTCACACCACGATCGTCGAGCCGCGCTGCCTTCAATTCCAGACGCACCAGCGACGCCACCGCCATCTCCGGACCCACCTTTGTCCAATCCTCGCCGCGCGCTACGTGCGCTCCCACGGGAGAAAAAATGTCGCGCCCGTGGAACGTCGACGACATCTTGGTGCCGATCATCCAATCCGTATTTGTGATTTCGTGTACGCCCTCGATGCCGTCGCGCTGCTCCACCAGCGTGAGCAGCCCGTTATCCGGCAGCACAAAATACTGCCCGCGCTTCGACTTGGCCACAATCGCCTTGCGCGTGCTGCCCACGGTCGGATCGATGACCACCACGAAAACCGTGCCTACCGGAAAGTAAGGCGTCGCGCCATACAAGAAACGCGCGCCATCGCGAATGGAAAACGGCGTCACCTGATGCGAGAGGTCTACGATGCGCACGTCCGGCATGATCGAATACATCACGCCCCGGCAGATGGCAACGGAATCGTCCACCACGCCGAAATCAGTCATGAAAACAATCGTCTGCGGATATTTCGCAGTCTGTGCACCGGCCAGCGCCGAAAGCGCTAGCGCGAGCGCGAGCGCCAGCAGCACTAGCAGTCTGGCGGGACGGGTCCTGTGGTCATTCGTGAGCTGAGATGACGTAATCATGCGGTCAACATCTCCTTGTTTCCTTGTTCGATTTCAATTCATTCGTCTCAGAAATCATGGTTTGCAAGAATACCGGGATGGCCGCCGGGCGGCAAATCAAGTGTCTGGCCCGCTCGCTCCGATCTTTCTTGCTCCGATCTATAATGTCCTGTCAATTCATTGCACGACCGCAAGGAGGTCTTATGCCGGAAGCTATCCCCGAGAAATATCGCGATCTGTTTCAGAAGCGTGCCTTCGCTAGTCTGGGCACGCTCATGCCCGATGGCCGTCCGCAGGTCACGCCCGTCTGGTGCGACTTCGACGGCGAACACGTCATCTTCAACTCCGCCAAAGGACGGCAGAAGGACCGTAATGTGCGCCGCGATCCGCGCGTCTCGCTGGCCGTCATCGACCCGGAGAATCCTTACCGCTATATCGAGATTCGCGGCCGCGTCGTCGAGATTACCGAAGACGGCGCCAGCGCTCACATCGACAAGATGGCCAAGAAATATCTCGGCGTCGACAAATATCCCTACGGCCAGCCCGGCGAAGTGCGCGTGCTCTACAAGATCAAGCCTGAGCACACCCAGGTGATGGGCTGAAGTTTGCGACGCGCCGGCGTCCCGCCGGCAATTTCACAAGCCTCTTCGGTACCGTAGCAAGTGGAAACAGCGCCCGAGCACCTTGGAAGCGAAAACCGGCATCCGCGGCGCCGCGTTAAGGGCGTGAAATCAATAGGGCTTTAGCCCCTGCGCGAGGGAATCCGCATTCGTACCTACAATCTCTGCTTCATCGGCTTCGGCAATGTCAACCGTGCGCTCGTTCAACTCTTGCTCGACCGTGAGCACGAACTGCACGAGCGCCACGGAATCACCTTTCGCATCACCGGAATCGCCACCCGCCGCCTGGGGTGGATTGCCGATCCGAATGGCTTGAATCCGGATGTTTGTGTGGGTCGGACACTCCTGTCCGACAAAAGCCGGGAATCAGATCAGAAGCCGGCCACTGTCCATGCCTGGCTGAAAGCCGCCCGCGCCGATGTCCTCTTCGAAGCCACCTCTCTCAACGTGGAAAACGGCCAGCCCGCCGTCGATCACATCCGCGCCGCGCTCGAGTACGGAGCCCACGCCATCACCGCCAACAAAGGACCCATCGTCCACGCCTACCGCGAACTCCGCGATCTAGCCGCCGCCCGCGGCAAGTGCTTCCTCTTCGAATCCACCGTGATGGATGGCGTTCCCATCTTCTGTTTGTTTCACGAATTGCCCGCGATCCACCTGCAGGGATTTCACGGCATTCTGAATTCCACGACGAACGTGATCCTGAGTGAAATGGAAAACGGCCTCAGCTTTGACGAGTCCTTAAAGAAGGCGCAAGCGCTAGGCATCGCTGAGACCGACGCCACCCACGACATCGATGCCTGGGACGCCGCCGTAAAAACCGCGGCCCTGATTACGGTTCTGATGGATATTCCGATACGTTTAGAAGAAATCAACCGCGAAGGAATTCGCAGCCTGAGCGGCGAAGCCGTCCGCGCAGCCGAGAAAGAAGGTCGTCCCTACAAACTAATCTGCCGCGCCAACAAAACAGAGAAGGGAATCACAGCCAGCGTCCGCCCCGAACAAATCCCCCTCACCGATCCTATGGCGCAAATCGCCGGCACGTCGTCTTATATCTATTTCGAAACCGACATCTTCCCCGGCCTAGCAATCACAGAAGAAAACCCAGGATTGTACGCTACGGCTTATGGCATGCTGGCGGATTTTGTACGTACCGTAAAGGCGTCATCCTGAACGAAACGGTTGTTCAGGCGGAGTGAAGGATCTCGCGCGGGCCCATCATTTGCCTCGCGTCCGAAGGACGCCTGACGATAGCCCGGCGCTTTCAGCGCACTTCGGCGTCCGAAGAACGCGGTCTCTTTACCGGGTCGGCCAGTATCAGGATTGCGGGCGGAATACGCAATAGCCCTCATTCCCCGTTCGAAACGTACAGCTCGTCATCGTGATAAAAATGAAGGATCACTATGCCTACCACTGAAACTGCCGCCTCAACCGTCCTCGATATCCACTACGTCCGCTCCCAATTCCCCTCGCTCGCCCAAACCGTTAACGGACATCCTGCCGTATTCCTCGACGGTCCCGGCGGAACGCAAGTGCCGCAGCACGTCATCGACGCCATCTCCGACTATCTGCGCCGCAATAACGCCAACACTTGCGGAGCCTACGCGACCAGCCGCAACACAGATGCCATGCTCGCCGATGCGCGCGCAGCCATGGCAGATTTTCTCCACTGCGCCGCCGACGAAATCGTTTTCGGCCCAAACATGACCACGCTGACCTTCGCCATGTCCCGCGCCATCGGCCGCGACCTCGCCCCCGGCGACGAAATCCTGGTCACGCGCCTGGATCACGACGCCAACGTCTCCCCCTGGCTCGCCCTCGAAGAGAAAGGCGTCACCATCCGTTGGGCCGAGATTCACGAAGAAAACTGCACCCTCGACCTCGCCGATCTCGCCTCAAAGATCAACGAGAGAACCAAGCTGGTTGCGGTTGGATATGCCTCGAACGCGGTCGGCACCATCAATCCGGTCAAGGAAATAATCCGCCTCGCCCACGCCGCCGGCGCTCTCGCTTACGTCGATGCCGTCCACTACGGCCCGCACGGCCTCATCGATGTGGCGGGGCTCGATTGCGATTTTCTCGTCTGCTCCACCTACAAATTCTTCGGCCCGCACATGGGCGCGCTCTTCGGCAAGCGCAAGCACCTGCAACGCCTGCGTCCCTACAAAGTCCGTCCCCTCACCGATGCCGTCCCCAACCGCTGGGAGTGGGGCACGCTCAATCATGAATGCATCGCCGGCATCACCGCGTGCGTGGAATACCTAGCCGATCTCGGCCGCCGCGCGCATCCCGAAGCAGCCACGCGCCGCGCTGCGATTGTCGCCGCCTTCGAAGCCATTCACCACTACGAACACGGCTTGATGGAGCGCCTGATCGCCGGCCTGCGGCAGATTCCAAAAGTGAACATCTACGGCATCACCGATCCCGCGCGCTTCGAAGAGCGCTGTCCTACTCTCGCCCTCCGCGTCGTCAATCAAACTCCAGACCAAACGCCACTCGCCCTCGCCACCAAATTAGGCGATCGCGGCTTCTTCACCTGGGATGGAAACTACTACGCGCTAAACCTAACTGAGCACCTGGACGTGGAGAAATCCGGCGGCTTCCTCCGCATTGGCCTCGTGCATTACAACACGGCGGAGGAAGTGGATCGCCTGCTGGCGGCGTTGAAGGAAATAGTGGGGAGTTAGTTCGCAAGAATCGCGATAACACGTCTCGTCTGGATCGGCAGTGCTCGAGGATCAGCGCCGCTCATATGCGCTGAAAACGGAGCCAGCGTGGTGACGCCTCGGCCCGGCGCTTTCTACGGCCAGCGCTTGGCGGTATCGTCCCAACCGGCCGCGCGCACCGGCTGCGCCGCCGCTACCACCGGAGGCGACGGTATCCGGATGGGCTGCTGCGGTCCGTTCACGGCAGTGGCCAAAGCCGGTTTCCCTATGTCGGAGTTCATTTCCTTTTCTTCGGACAGCAACGGAGCCACCAGCCGCAACGCTTCCACTTCTTTCTCCAGCCGGGTCAACTCCATTTCCTTCTGCCTCAGAACCTCATAAACATTCTTCATAACCTTGGCACCTGCGAGTTGTTCGATATATGCAGCTTTTCTCGCACTTTAGCAGACTTACATGCATTGTCAAGCCATTAAACACGGACGATTTTACAAGTTCAGCCCTCGCACCCTCCTTCCTCGGTCTGCCAAACCCCTTGCCCGGCGCGACTTTCACCAGATATTCACAGCTCCGCTACGGTTGCAAAAACCTGCAATCCCTGCCGCGCTCCCGCCCGGCGTCGCCAAAGCTGCACTCCGTCTGGCATCTGCGCAAATCTGCCTCCGGGGCTGCACAAAATCCTGTCACCGTCCTGTGAACGGGCTGCACTCCATTGAAAATAAATCAGATAGACTTGCACTCTTTTCATTGACTACAAATTTAAAAGGAGTACAACAAGATCGTTCTTTGACAGTTTCTTAAGTTTTTCCGGTTGGTGCGGCGTCCGGGGCTCGAGCTCTGTCACTCTCAACATTGCAAAATGCGGAGAGAAGGCAAGTAAGGGTCTATAGCAAAGCGCTGGTCGAGGAGAACGGGGAACCCAGTCGAAGGCAGGATAGAGTTCCGAGGCGTTGAGTAGGTTTATCCGGTTGGCGGTGAGCCCGGAGCCCGAGCGAAGATCGCGCGCGGTATCCCGCAAGGGAAGCTGCGATAGCAGGTCAAGCAAGGGTCTAAACGCGAGCTACTGGCCGAGACGAATGGACTCAACACCACCTCGGAACTCTTAATTTTTTTGGATCCGAGACTGAGAACTGCTAGCCCTTCTTTCGCGAAACAATCACCCAAACCGTCCCGCGGCCATCGCAGTAGCGGCAGCGCTCTTGGCCCAATGATTTTCCCGTTCCCCGGCATTCCAGGCAGTTGGCCACAATGTGCAGTTCCTGCAGCGAACTCTCCGGCAGCTTGGCCGGGTCCTTGAACAATTCGGCATGATGGTAGTCGCGCAGCCAGAAGACCAGCTTGCCTTCGAGGCTTTCGCGGTCTTTGGTGCTGAGTTGTGCGCAGCGCTGCGGCCACCATTCAGGAATGCAGCTGTAGCAAATCAGTTCGCCGCCAGCATCGAACAGAGCGCCGGGATCGGACCGGCGAAGGAACTTCTTGCACCACGAACAGGGACTGACGCCCAGCAGGCCGAAGGCGTCCTTCAGCCGGTCGAGGTCCAGTGCTTGGCGCGCCAGGATCTCTTCTACGCTTGCCTCAGATTTTTCGGGCATGAGGTGGTTCCCGGGGGCCAAAGCTCAAGCCGCCCGGAGTGCCAACATTATAAGATGCGGGGGAGAAATGTCAGTGTGAATCAGCCGCCCTAATCCACGTGCTCTCCGAGTTCGAACGATTCTTCGGACATCGGCAGCACATCCCGTTCGCCGGCTACCCACACATAAAGCGTTGGCAGCAAGAAGACGCTCATGACGAGGGCCGCGATCAAACCTCCGACGATAACAATTGCGAACGGCCGCTGCGAATCCGAACCAATCGCGTGCGAGAGAGCAGCCGGCAGCAATCCCAAGGTCGCCACCAGCATCGTCATCATAATCGGACGCAGTCTCAGCACCGCGCCCTCTACCGCCGCGTCCTCAACCGTGAATCGCCGCGCGCGCAACTGGTTGATGTATTCCAGCATGATGACTCCAGTTTGAACGGATACTCCGAACAACGCCAGAAAGCCCACGCCGGAAGAAACACTGAAATTCGTGCCCGTGAACCAAAGAGCAAGCAGGCCTCCAATGGGGGCTATCGCCACGTTCACCATAATCAGCAGCGCCCATTTGAGCGACTTAAACATCGTGTAAAGAAGAATGAAGATGATGAGAATGGTGATCGGCAGCACGATCAGCAGCCGCGCGTTGGCTCTCTTCTGGCTCGCGTATTCCCCCTCCCATCTGAGGCTGTAGCCGATGGGCAGTTTGACCTGTTCATTCACCTTCTTGATCGCTTCTTCCACCGTGCTGCCGAGGTCACGGCCGCGGACACTATACTTGATGGCTATATAACGCTGATTGCCCTCACGATAGATTTCGGAACCGCCGTCGGATTCGCGGATCTTGCAGAGTTGTGCCAGCGATACGCGTTCTCCGCTCGGCGATAACAGTCGAATGTTCTCGATCGCCTCCTGCGTATCCCGGTATTGCGGCAGATACCGCAAGGTGAGGTCGTAGCGCGCCTCACCCTTCAGCACCTGCGTAAGCGCGTTTCCTCCCACCGCAGTCTGAATCGCGTCCTGCACATCGGCGACGTTGATCTGGTATCGCGCGGCGGCAGTCCGGTCTACAGCCACATTCAGATTCGGCTGGCCTAGCACCCGAAACACTCCGAGATCCTCAATCCCATTGATCTTGGAGAAGACATTGACGATCTCGTCGCTCTTTTGCTCCAGCACCTTTAGGTCGTCGCCAAAAACCTTCGTGGCCAGAGCGCCTTTTACCCCGCTTACCGCCTCTTCCATGTTGTCTTCGATGGGCTGGGAAAAACCCCACACGGCGCCCGGGATTTTGTCCAGTTCGCGTTGCATGGCCGCAATTAATTCGTCCTTATTCTGGTGAAACACGGGCCGCCATTCTTCTTTCGGCTTGAGATCGACAAAGAATTCGGTATTAAAAAAACCGGTTGTATCCGTCCCGTCATCCGGCCGCCCGGTTTGACTGGTGCACTGCGGAACTTCCGGAAAAGCACAAAGTATGATCCGTGCTTGATTCGCCACCCGTATCCCTTCGTCTGGCCCGGTGCTGGGTGCCAGTGTACCTCGCACCCAAAGCGCTCCTTCATCCAGGTGAGGCAGAAATTCGGAACCGATGGCGCCGCTGAAAGCGAGATAATTTCCCACGGCCACCATAATCAAAACCACACCAACGGTGATCGCCCGATGGCGAATCGCCCACCGAACCGCGACGCGATAGCGCTCGATCAGAAAGAGCATGATCGGGTTGTGCCATTCGCTTGCTCCTTTTTGGAAGGCAAAACTTGCCAGCACCGGTGCAATCAGGATCGAAAAGATCAATGCCCCTAGCAGCGCAAAAGCCACGGTCCAGGCCATGGGATGAAACAGCCTGCCCTCCACGCGTTCCAGCGTAAAGATCGGCAAGTATGCCGTAATAATAATGGCGATCGCATAAAACACCGGACGCTGGACTTCGTGCGAGGCCTCGCTGATTTTTTCACTCGGACTTTTACTGTCTCCGTTCTTGCGTCCTAGGTGGCGGACGATGTTTTCCACCATCACTACCGCGCCATCCACCACCATGCCAAAATCCAATGCACCGAGAGATAGAAGGTTTGCGGGAATGTGCCGCAGGTCCAGGCAGATCGACGCAAATAGCAGCGAAAACGGAATCGTCGCCGCCACAATCAGCGCGCCCCGGACATTGCCTAGAAATAAAAACAGGATGATCGAGACCAGGATCATTCCTTCCGTCAAATTGTGCAGAACCGTGTGGCTGGTGAAGTGAACCAGATCGCTGCGATCGATGAAGGGAACAACCTTCACGCCCGGAGGCAGAATGTGATCGTTCAGTTCCTCCACCTTCTTGTGGATACCTTGCAGCGCCGTGTCTGCCGCAGCGCCTTTGCGCAACAACACGATACCTGACACCACGTCGTCGTTATCGATGATCTTCCCGTCTTCACGATGAATGGCTTTGGCAAACTGCCCCAGCCGAATTTTCGGACCTTGCGAAACGACCGCAATATCCTTCACCCGAAGCGGCGTGCCATTCTTGGTGATGATGACCGTTTGTGCAATGTCCTGGGACCGGTCCACCAATCCGACGGCGCGCACGTTGATCTGCTGCAGACCTTCTTGTATGAAACTGCCGCCTGCGTTGGTATTGTTGTTCGTGAGTTGCTGCTCGATTTGCGCCAGACTCAGGCCGTAAGCGATCAGTTTGTTTGGATCAACGCGCACCTGGTATTCGCGCGTGGGTCCGCCGAAGCTGGAAACGTCGACAATATCCGGCACGGCTTTGAAATTCTTTTCGATGACCCAGTCTTCCAGGGACTTCAGTTCCATGGAGTCATATGCGGGATTGGTGCTCCGCAGCGTGAAGAAATAAATCTGCCCGACTGGGCTCCAGTCCGTGCCCATTTGCGGCACCACGCCTGGCGGCAGCGTGACCTGGCTCAGCCGCTCCAAAACCCGCTCCCGGTTCCAATCGTTGTCCGACTCGTCATCAAAGATCAGCTTCAGATCGGAGAGTCCGAACAGCGAGAACGAGCGCAGATGCACCACGTGAGGGATGCCGTTCATGACGATTTCGAGCGGAATCGTGACCTGCTGTTCAATTTGCTCCGCCGAAATTCCCGGCCATTGCGTAATCACCTCAACGTAGTTGTCCGCCACGTCGGGGTAGGCCTCAATCGGAAGATCACGGAAAGCGACGATGCCCCCGGCAAAAAGTATCAGTGCAAACGCCAGTACCAGCAATCGGTTGTTAAGAGCAAAATCAACGACTCTGCGAATCATCTATTGCTCCACCGTGTTTTGCAGTTGGAGAGCGTTCGAAACCACTTGATCTCCAGGCTTCATGCCTGAAACAACCTCTTGCATCTTGCCGGGAAGCATCTTTCCCGTAACCACTTCCAGACGTTTGAAGTGTCCCGCGCCCAGCGGTGCGTACACCCACTCGCGATCATGCAAGTGCAGGATCGCAGTCGATGGAACGGCCGCTCGCGTTACCGCCTGCTTGCCATAGAAAGTGGCAGTAACAAACAGTCCCACGCGCATCATTCCAGGATTCGCCACTTCAAGCCGAACCTTCGCGGTGCGGATCGTCGGATCGAGCACCGGCAGGATGTTATCGATCCGACCCTTGAAGACATTATTCGGATACGCATTCAGGTGGATATCGGCGTACTCACCCACGTGTACCGCGTCCAGATCATTCTCGTAAACGTCGCAGATGATCCAGACGTAAGAAAGATCGGAGATGGTGAAGGGATTCGGCGAGCCCAGCCCTTGCACGCCCGCCGCATTCGTAACCTGCTGGTCGGTAATGATGCCCGAAATCGGAGCGAAGATGTCGACAACGCCGGAAGGGTGGTCCTTGTCGATACCGAGAAGCCGCAGCTGTTCGGTCGCGGCATTTAGGTCAGCTTTGGCATCGTCTTCTGTGTCTTCAGATTGTTCGAGCGCGCTCTTGGCGACCGCACCCTTCTCGTAGAGAATCTGCGTCCGCTCAAGCTGCACACGCGCCAACCGCTCGTCATTCACGGCCTTCACATATGTCTGATAGGCGCCGGAGACGTCGTTGCTCTGCACTCTCAGCAGCAGTTGTCCCTTCTTCACGACATCGCCAAGCCTGGCCTTGATCTCCACCACTCGTCCGGAAGCCAGCGAGATCACCGGCACCGCGCGCGCTATATCGGGCTGCACCACGCCCGTCACGTCGAGAGCCGGCGCCGTCTTATGCTCAACCGCGGTCGCCAATGGAAATTGTTCCGGATGATCGATCTTGAAATTGTTTGCGTCCAGATCGGCCTGAACGCTTGCTGGAGGCGGTGCCTCGGCTTTTGGATCCGCCTTGCCTTCATTGCACGCTGCAAGCACAGAAGCGAGAGCCAGACACAATCCAGCCCCAGCATATTTAAAGTATCGGTTTTTCATTGCATAACCTCTTTGCCCACGGCCTGGTTCAACTGCGCCGCCGCTGTCAAGTACGATCCCACCAGATTTACGTAATTAAGTTGCACGCTGCGGTAGTCGCTCTCGGCGTTAAGAAAATCCAGAAGCGAAGCCCCACCGTGCTGATAAGAAAATAAAATCGTGTCCCGCACCCGCACCGCCTGCGCCAGATATTTCTGCTTGTAAGGCCGCAGCAGTATCAGATTGCTGGCCACCGTGGCATAAGCCGAATCCACATCGTTGAATACCTGCGCCTCGGCTGCATCGCGCAGCTTCTCGTTGCGCGTAATGTCCAGCTTGGTGTGCAGCTTGTTTCCCTGGTTGCGATCAAAAATTCGCAGGGGAAAACTCACGTCCACACCAAAATAAGCATCAATTGGCGGATTCCGCCCCACGTCGAAGCTGAACGTCGGATCCGTCGATCCGTTCGAGACCGCCAGCTTGTAGTCCGTCTGCGCCTTGTCCACGGACTGTATCGCCGCCTTCAAGTCCGGACGGTTATCCAGCGCGATCTGCCGGTAAGTATCCAGCGCATCAATCTGATCGTTGAAATCAAACACGCCCACCAGGTCGAACTGGTCCACCGGAGTGCGGTCGTTCAGCAGCATCAGCATCTGAATCTTCGCTGTCCGTAAATTTACGATTGCCGTCTGCACGTCCGACTCGTACTGCACCCTCTGCAACTCCAACCGATCCAGGTCAATCTGCGCGATGTCTCCCGCTTGAAATCGGTCGCTGCTGATCTTCAGCACGTGGTCGTAGTAATCCAGATTTTCTCTGGAAACCTGCAGCACCGCCTTGGCCTGCAGCGTCTGCACAAACGCGCTGCGCAGGCTGAACAACAGCCCGCGTTCCAGATCGTCCTGCTGCGAAATCGCGATGGCCGTGCCTTTCTTCGCGCTCTCCGTCCGCAACTCGCGCTTGTGCGCCCGCTCGTGCAAGTAGCTCACGGTCGCCGAAGGCAGCCAGTAGGCAAATGGCCCGTGCGAAGACCCACCCGGAAATGGATCGATCTGGTCCGCCAGCAGCGTCAGATTTGGATTCGGCCGCAGATGCGCCGTAATCTCATCCGCCTGAAATTCGCTGATATTCAACTTTCCCGCCAGCAGCGTGGGGTTATTCAACTCCAACCGATCCTTTACCTGCTCCCACGTCCAAGCCTGCGGNNCTGCGGTGGCGTCTGGGCTGCCTGAGGTGCCGCCTGCGCAGCGGCCAGCACCGAGGCGTAGCCCAGCACGACCAGCACGCCACAACCCCTCCGCAATCTTCTTCGCATCAAGAACTCCACAAATATCTCCCGATCTTCCGAAGGCTCGCCACAGATGTAGCTAAGTGCATCTCCAGGAACGAGCGCCTACGCATGCGCCCCGTAATGAGCATCCAGGCTCTTTCGTAAAGATTCTCTACAGACGAACATTCGTCGCTGCGGATTTATTGCTGCATCCGATCAGCGATTTACGACCAATTAGGTAAGAGGGTTTAGGCAAACTACCCAAGGAGGGAACTAGGAGGTGCGCGCCCCGTACGCAAAACGCAAGGCCTCGCCAGTGGTGCAAAACATGAGACACAAACTTCAAGCAGTCCGGCTTCCGGAGCAGGCACAGGCATCGCACTTGCCACCGACGCAGGAGGCCCCTGCAACCGGTTTACCCAGGCCGAATGTTTTTCGCTCGCGGCCTGCCGTACCGTGCGCTTGCTCGTAGCCGATTCTTCCATCTCGGCCCGCATCGCGTGTAGATCGTCCGTGGCCGAGATCACAGGGAACAGCAGCACCACCGCGCATCCCAGCGCCAGCAAACACTGCAGCGCTGTTACCCTGCGCGCCACCCGCGCTCCCGCGCCCCGCCGCCACAGCCAATAAGCCGGCAGCACCAGCAACACCCACACGAGATTAAGCAGCAACTCCATACAGGAATCACTAGACTACTACACACGCAGCTGAACTAGTTTTTCAGAAGTCTCAAATCCAAGTCAATGTGACCTCAGTACCAGCGCCCCAAAAAATCACAAACTGAGAACTGAGCACCGAGAACTGTCTTAAGGCCCCACCACCACCTGAAGCGGTCCTGGAGTCTGTATCAGTCGCCGGTACATCACATTCCTCTTGGCCACCTCGCCCGCCACGTTGACATACACCACGTAAGCTCCGTGCGGCAGCGTCTCGCCAAATGGCAGCGCCATTCCAATTGTTCCGCGTTTCAGCGGAAAATGCTGATACCCAATCTCCGTGGCCCGCCCATTATCTGCCACTGCCTTCACATCAAACGTTAAATCCATGTCGTCCGCCGTCGTGTTTGAAACCTCCACACTGCCCTCGATCCGGCTCACGTTCACGTGCGCCGGAACCTTCCACGCCAGCGTGATCGCCTCCACCACTTTGATTACGAATCCCCGCTGCACCGCCTGTTGCGGTTGTCCTCCATCCTTCACCGACACCACAAACTGAAATTCCCCCGCCCGCTCCGCCTCCCCGTGCAGCACTCCGTTATCTTCAAGCCTTATTCCCGGCGGCAACGTCCCACTTTCCAGCCGCCAGCGCAGCACCGGCACGTAGTTGCCGCGAGCGTGAAAGCCAACCTGGTACGGCCCTCGGGGATACGTATCCGGCAGCTCCGTCGGCTCGATCACCAGCCCGTCGTCCGGGTTTCTTCCCGGACCGGCGTTGTTCCGCGCCGGCGCAGTCGCAGGTGGATTCACCTTCCCAGTCGCCTGTGCCCAAGCCGCCACGCTCATCGCCATTGCCAGCGTGCACGCCGCCGCCCTGTGCCCGAACTTCCTCATGCTGAAATCCCCAAGTTCTGTCATCCTGAGCGAAGGGTGGGCTTCGCGCACGCGAAGCCCACCCTTAATCGAACGATCTCTACTAGCTTCTCACCACCGCCGGGTCCGCAAGGCATTTCTGCCACGGCGAAGTGCCTTGAGCGCGTGCCGTAAATTTCTTGCGGCCGCGCCCTACTATGCTACCGGAATTCTCCCCACCTTCCGCACAATTCCGCTGCCAAAAAAATCGCACCATTCACGATTAGGATGCCAAAAGCCCAACGCACGTACGCCCTACCCCGCTCTCACTCCTGGAATGTAAAGATATGTATATCTTGCACTTGAAGAAGATTTTTTTCGCCCGCCCGCTACTTATTTCCGTGGTTCGGGTTGGAGCAAGTGGATTCGCCTGTGCTAACCTCGAAGCACAGGTGACAAGTTCAAGCCAGATTTCTCCAGGGGGAAGTTATGTCAGTACGCAACGGAATCGCCCTGCTCCTCGCACTCTCCACACTGTTATTTCTAGCCGGTTGCGGCAGCAGCAGTAATTCTCCTGCTCCCGTACCGCCACCCAGTGGCAACTTCAGCAATGCCAATCTGAACGGGACATACGTTTTCTCCGTTTCCGGCACTGACGAGGCCAACAGCGCCCCTTATGCAATCGTCGGCACCCTGACCGCTAACGGCAGCGGCGGGATCACTGGTGGCGCTCTCGACATCAACGATGCGGCATTCGCTGCATCCCAGCCGGTGATCCCTCCAGCGGCCAACGCTCCGATCAACAGCAACAGTACCTACGAAATCAGTGTGGACGGACGGGGACAAGCTAAACTCGGCACCTCCACGCCATTCGGCAATATCACCCTCGATTTCGTCCTGAGTACCAGTTCTCACGGACTTGTTATCGAATTCGACGGCGTCGGCACCGGCAGCGGTACCATTGACCTCCAGTCGGCCGGCACAACGCCCACCGGTTCCTATGCCTTCAGCTTTAGCGGGGTCACCAGCGCCGGGACGTCCGCCACAGTCGGCAACTTCACGCTGGGCTCTGGCGGAGCCATCGCCTCTGGCCTCGAAGACTTCAACGACGGTGGCTTTGCCTACACCGACCAGCCACTCTCAGGCAACGTGGTTGTGGGACCATCATCCACCCCGGGCACAACCCTGATCACCGGCCAGTTCGGCACGCTGATCTTCGATGTGTATGCCATTGACGCCACGCATTTGAAGCTTATTGAGATGGACCAGGTAGCGATTTTCTCCGGGGACGCATACGCTCAGACAAGCACCACCCTACCAACCGGGACCCTGGCCTTCACGCTGGAGGGTTTCTACCCGACGAGCGCGACCTCCCTATCTGCGGTTGGCGGCTTCATGGTCACCGACGGCGCGGGCAATATCACCAACGCATCGAGCGAGGACGTCAACGAGGGTGGAAGCGTTTCCCCGTCGCCAATAACCTTCACCGCCAATTACACAGCTGCGCCTGCCAGCAGCGGGCGATACACTCTCAGCAACTTCGCCACCGGCTTTGTCGGAGGCTCAGCCTATGCCGCCTATCCTTCCAGCGGCGGCTTGCTCCTGCTGGAAATCGACAACACCGGAATCATGGGCGGCGCTGCTTATACGCAGACTGCGGGTGCGGCATTCGCCGCGTCGCAAGGCTATGGTCTCAACCTCTCGGGCGACAACCTTTCGGCGGGAGCCGAGGTAGACGACATCGCCGAGTTCGCCGCGAACAGCACCGGAAACACCATCACTGGCTTGATTGACGAAAACTCAACAAGCGCTGTCCCCGTCACCTTTGGAGCGGCGCTCACCAGTGGTACTTACGTCGCCCCCGTCAATGGCCGAGGCGCGATCGCAGCCACAGCTGGGACCAGTTCGAGCAACACCACCCTGAACGGCGGATTCGCTCTAACCTTCTACACCGTGGATGGCACAACCTTCCCGTTTATCGAAACGGACAGCGGCCAGGTCTCCGCAGGTGTATTCGTACTGCAGAATCCTTCGGCCTCTTCGCCTGGATTAGCGCACCCGAACATGTTCGTCGTGCGGCCGTTGATAAGGCCACACACGGCTCGGCAGAAGAAGAACTAAACCATCATCCACACAGAAACCATCGGGCGCGGCTCCCAAGCCGCGCCCACTTTTTATTCTCGCGTGCCTCGTCCATCGTCCATCCCCGCTTTGTGACCTTAGTTACCTTTAACAAGTGACCCCTCATCAAGCACAATCTCTCCAGAGTTTCGCGCGCATTGCGGGAGAACCAGAGTGCCCTGCCAACGCCTTCTACGTGTTTTCATTTTCGTGATCGTCGCTGCTTCGCTGGCCGCGGCGCGCGACATCGCTGTGGTGTCCAATAAATCCAATGCGTTGGGTGCGATCACGGTCGCCGATCTGATCAAGGTTTGCAAGGCCCAGACCACTCGCTGGTCCGACGGCAAACCCGTAACTTTCGTCATGCGCTCTCCGTCCTCACCGGAAATGAAGATGGTTCTCGAAAAGGTCTATGGCATGTCCGAGAGCGAACTCAACAGTCTCATCGTCACTTCCAATCACGCACGCACCAACCATCCGGCCATCCTGGTCGCCACTTCTGACGAAGAACTCGTAAACACGGTGGCCTCCACGCCCGGAGCCGTTGGCGTCGTGGATGTGTACTCCATCAACAGCAGTGTTGCCGTCGTCAAGATCGGGGGCAAACTCCCTCTTGAACCCGGCTACCTGTTGCACGGCAACTAGAAAGTGCCAGTATCCAGTGATCAGTGGTCAATAAAATCAGGTCTCGCGAACTTTTGCTGACCACCGGCCACTAGACACTAACCTTTAAACATGGCAACTCCAGGCAAAAAACTCGCTGCGGCCCATGTTCGCCGCTACCCGCGCTTTGCCATTGACGTTCGCTTGCAAGTCCGCATGTTTCAGAACGGCGAATTCCAGAGTTGCTGGGGACGCTCCACCGAACTTGGCCCGGATGGCATCGGCGCTACCCTCACCGGAGAACTCGAAAGCGGTGAAATCGTTTCTCTCGAATTTCCTCTTCCCCTCAGTCCTTACCCTCTAAAAGTTCGTGCCATCGTCCGCTACCGCCAGGGACTACGCTACGGCTTCGAGTTCCTCACTCTAAGCGACGCACAGCGCGACACCATCCGCCGCGTCTGCGACATGCTCGCCACAAAGTCCTGAAACGTAGATTTTGAGTGACGCAGCGCTTCAAAGCTGCGATCGGCCTTTGGTATTATCTTCATCCTGAAATCGCCACGAAAATTCGTGCTACAGCTTGGGGCTTTAGCCCCGCGCCTCGCTATTACCTCAGTAACTTTCGAGTAAACGCCCCCCGTTCTACTATCCATTTTGTTGGGCTTCAGAGGGGGAGCCATCAATGGGTGGTCGTGTCACCCGGTCATCACAATCCAGGGAAATTCTGCGCGCCAAGAGTTTGCGCCAGGCGCTCGAGTGCGGAGCGTCACCCTCGTTTATTCCCCCGGGCATTCCAACCGCCGCGCAACCGTCTTCTCTTTCCTGGAATCCTGCCGCATGGAATCCCAACGTAACCACTCAGGGAGATCCTCTCGACTTTCGCCGCCAATATCTCGAACAACTCTTTGAAAACTCTCCCGACGCTCTGATTGTGGTCGACTCTTCTTTCCACGCGCAGTGCGTCAACCGTGAGTTTCAGCGCATGTTCGGCTACTCCGGCGCGCAAACCCTATCGCAGCCCATTGACTCGCTGATCCTTCCCCCTGATCGCGCCGCCGAAGCGCACTGGATCGCGCAATGCCTGCAGCGCGGCGAACAGCTTACTCTCGAAACCCAACGCCGCCACAGCGATGGAACCCTGCTGGATGTTTCCCTCTCTACCGCTCCCTTGATCGTCAACGGCCGCAGCGCCGCCTTCTACTTCGTCTATCGCGACATTTCCGATCGTAAGCGCGCCGAAAATCTCAGTTCCGCTCTGTATCGCATCGCCGAGAAGGCTAGCGCTACGGAAGACCTCCAGCAGTTCTTCGCCGCCATCCACGGCATCGTCGACGAACTCATGCCCGCTCGTAATTTCTCCATCGCTCTTCACGATCCCGAGTCGCAACTAATCAGCTTCCCTTATTTCGTCGATGAGCAGGAGTCCGCCCCCGCTCCCGCTAAAGCCGCGCGCGGCCTCGTCGAATACGTTCTCCGCACCGGTGAGCCGCTGCTCTGCACTCCAAAACTCTTGCAGCAACTGCAGCAGCGCCGTGAAGTCAAACTCGCCGGCCCCCCGGCGCACCAGTGGCTGGGCGTTCCGCTCCATGCGAACCATCACGTTTTCGGCGCCCTCGTTCTCAAAAACTATTCCGAAAGCTCAGCCCTTCGCGAACGCGATAAAGAAGTCCTTACTTTGATCTCGCGTCAGTTGGCCGCCGCCATAGACCATAAACGCAACGAGCAAGCCCTGCGCCGCTCCGAAGTCCGCTACCGCTCGCTGGTCCAGACCGCCGTCTACGGCATTTATCGGTCCAGCCTCGAAGGCGCGTTTCTCGACGTCAACCCCGCCCTCATCGGAATGTTGGGTTACAACTCCGCTCTCGAAGTCTTGGCCCTCGATCCCCAAAAAGATGTCTTCCTCGACTCTGGCGAATACTCCCGCCTGGTCGACGAATTCCGCCGCACCGGTCGCATGGACGGTTTTGAAGTCCGCTGGAAACACAAGGACGGCACCGCCATCACCGTTCGCATCAGCGGCCGTGCCGTCGCCACGGAAGACGAGCCCGCCGATGTCCTCGAAGCCATCGCCGAAGACATCACCGAGCGCCGCGTCCTTGAAGATCAGTTCCGTCAGTCGCAAAAAATGGAAGCCGTTGGCCGTCTGGCCGGAGGCATCGCTCACGACTTCAACAATCTGCTCATGGTCGTCAGCGGCTACACCGAGGTTCTCCTCGACCAGCTCACCTCTGCCCACCCGCTCCATTCCAAGGTCGAAGCCATTCAGCAAGCCTCCGATCGCGCCACCACACTCACCCGCCAACTCCTGGCCTTCAGCCGTAAACAGCATCTTGAACTCAAGGTCATCGACGTCAACGCTATCGTCGCGGACATGGAACGTCTCCTGCGCCCGCTGATCGGCGAAGATATCGAACTCACCACCAGTCTCGCCCCCGCCGTCGGCTGCACCCGCGCCGATGCCGGACAGCTCGAACAAGTCATCATGAATCTCGTCGTCAACGCCAAAGACGCCATGTCGAACGGCGGGAAAATCTGCATTCGCACCGCCAGCGTCACCCTCGACGATTCCTACCGCCCGGAAAATACTTTCATCAAACACGGCCCCTACGTCATGATCTCCGTCAGCGACAACGGCCAGGGCATGGACCGCGAAACCCAAGCCCGCATCTTCGAGCCCTTCTTCACCACGAAAGAAAAAGGCAAAGGCACTGGCCTCGGCCTTTCCACCGTTTACGGCATCATCAAGCAAAGCGGCGGTTACGTCTTCGTCCAGAGCGAGCTCGGCCGCGGTACCGTCTTCACCATTTATTTCCCCTGTGTCGATGGCCCTTCGGAAGCCCACGGCGCCGCTCCGCTTTCCCTCGCCACCGCCGGCGGGTCCGAAACCATCCTCCTCGTCGAGGACGAGGATTCCGTCCGCCAACTCGTTCGCGAAACTCTCCAGTCCCGCGGCTATCACGTCCTCGAAGCCGGCAATGGCAATGCTGCTCTCGCCCTTGCCGCCAGCCACCCTGACACCATCCACCTCGTTATCACCGACGTCGTCATGCCCGGCCTGAGCGGCCACGAACTCGTGCAACAACTCCTCCCCACGCGTCCCGGCGCCAAGGTTCTCTATCTTTCCGGCTACGCGGAAGATGCCTTCGCCAGCCCGCTCGCCGCGGAAGATCAAAAAGCCTTCCTGCAAAAGCCCTTCACTCTGCAAAACCTCTCCCGCAAAGTCCGCGAAGTCCTCGGCCCACCCGCCAACTAGTCTTGGTTGTCATCCTGAGCGAAGTCGAAGGGGACCTGCAACTGCCACGCCACCGTCGATGCTGCCGCAGCACCCGTGCCGCTTGAGCGACCGTGCAAGGGCGGCCCTTCAGCGCCGCGTCACGATTTTTATTCGACTGCGCGGGCTTTAGCCCTTGAGTGCCTCAGGTGTAAAATTCTGTTCGTAACCGCGACGCCGCTCCCGTCATCCAAATTCAGGAAGCCGCTTCGCCTGAATCCATACCCTTGGCCCCGTCATCAGTACAATAAGAACTCTGGAGGAAAAATCATGGCTCATGAATTACCGCCCCTGCCCTACGACTACGCGGCGCTCGAACCCATCATCGATAAGCAGACGATGACCCTGCACCACGACATGCACCACGGTGCCTACGTCAAGAATCTCAACGCCGCAATCGAAAAACATCCCGAACTCGCCAAGAAAAGTGCGGAAGAGTTGATCCGCGACTACAACGCCATCCCCGAAGACATTCGCGCCGCAGTCCGCAACAACGGCGGCGGCCACGTCAACCACACCATGTTCTGGAAGATCATGAAGCCCAAAGGCGGCGGCGATCCCACGGGTCCCATCGCCCAGGTCATCAACAAAACCTTCGGCAACTTCAAAGATTTCCAAGCCAAGTTCAATGACGCCGGCGCCAAGCAATTCGGCTCCGGATGGGTCTGGCTCGCCGGCAAGCAAGGCGGCGACGTGCAAGTCATCTCCACCCCCAATCAGGACAACCCGATTTCGCAAGGCCTCTATCCCATCTTCGGCAACGATGTTTGGGAGCACGCCTACTACCTGAAATACAACAACCGCCGTCCGGAATATCTCGCCGCCTGGTGGAACGTAATCAACTGGGACGAAGTTAACCAACGTTACGAAGCCTTCAAGTCCGGCAAGCACGTTCACGAACCAGCGCTAGCCGGCCGTTAACTGAATTGTCATCCTGAGCGTAGTGGCCGCTCCGCCAAGCGGAGCGGCCGCGAAGTCGAAGGATCCCTAGCCTTCAGCAGAAGGTCGGCGGCTTCAAGGTCGCGGCGAAGCCAAGTGGCGGAACTCCTCGCTCCATCCACTCGTACCATCGGCCAGAAACCAGAAAATGAAATCTGAGAGCTGAGAACCGCCCTCCTGCCTTTCTGCATTTCCTGTGCAGTCTCTGTGGACAATCCGCCCGTCCCCTGTGCCCACATTTTCTTCTGCTGCTCTCCAGCGAACAGAACGTCCGCCCTGCACGCGGCTTAGACGCATCTCTTCGACAAGCTTTTCATCCCCGCGAATCCGCCACAGCTCGCATCTAAGATTTTCCTCAACTGCACCAAAAATACTGAATTGACCGCGCGCCTTTTCGCTCGTACATTCGTTCTCGCCCTCAACGAGAAAGTTTCAACAAACTCAGCCGAAGATAGTAACCGGCACGAGACGAAACCTGGGAGGTTTGTGGTCCTGAGCAAGCGTTTTTTGCGCAGCGAAGGATCTGGGCGAACCGCGCGAAGTGTCGCGTTTTCTGCGACACAGTAATCGCGCGCGTTTGGCTCGCCTCCTTATCCCGTTCGCTATCACCATTCACCTCACCATCGAAAGACAAAAGTTGGTCGGCACTCATGAAAGCACCAAGTCCATGGATCACCTACCGCACCCGTTTTCTGGTCAAAGCCAAGCAACTTACCACCAACCTCACCTTCACCGACATCCTCGGCCGTCAACACTCCGGTCGCAAGGGCGACTACCTCGTCGAATCCTCCGACGGAGTTCTTCGCATCGCACCTCGTCAGATCTTCGAAGATATCTATGTCCCCTTGCTCGCCGGCGAAACTCCCGAGCCGATTGCAACTCCGCCGCAGCAGGAGAATTTGGAGTCGCAGGAAACACGGCAGCGCCAGACTCCCGTCCGCTTCTCGCTCCCAGTTCGCAAATTTCCCCAACCCGACCGCAACCCCCGCAACTCCACCCCAACCCTGCGCTCTCTCTACGATTAAGCTGGAGACGAGGGCTGAGAACAGTGCTGAAAAGATTTAGCTGGCCCGCCTCTTTTGGGTGGCGCAGCGCTCTTGGCGCTGCGATAAACGCCGCGTCATTGATTTGGGCTTTAGCCCCCGAGGTACTTAAAGCCTTGGAAATCATCTCTGGCAAACTAACCACCGCTTCTAAGAGCGCCGATAAAATTCCGCAACGGCCGCAGCGCTGTGGAAGAGCGGTGCTTCAGCGCCGCGTAAACTGTCCCAAGTCAAACTGGGCTTTAGCCCGGCACCCGTTCCGCCGGTCTGCCTGTGCCTTCAGCCGCCGGGACGCGGACCCTCTAGGTCCTAGAATGGCACTCCTCAACTCACCCTCGACTTTTGTGAATGCACCATGAATTGCACTTGTGGAAAACCAAACCGCCGCCCCAGCATCAAGCCCGTCATTGCTGGAGATACAACCTGTAGTGTTTCCCTCTTGACAGGCACAATAAGCGGGAGTAACTTTGCAATCCCATAGCTTTGAAACTCGCCCCGCGGGAACGGGGCGGGTTTCGGCAGGTGAAGTAGAAGAGAGTAGTGAGGACGGGATGGCGCCAGGCCAGAGGTGACCCGGCGCCATCTCCGTAAAGCCAACAAAGCAATACAGTAAACAGGACCCAGCTTAGTCAGTCCGGTGGCCGGAGCCCGAAGCCGGGTGCTTTTAGTAAGTGCGGTGGCCGTTCCCCGATCCTCCCCCGGGTGAACGACTGAAAAAAGAACAACCTGTCTGCTGGCAGCGCCGTGGAAGAGCGGCGCTTCAGCGCCGCGAATAGATCGCAGAAAATGACGGGGCTTTAGCCCCTGATTTTGAGGAGCCCTGGATGGAAGCTTTAACCCGCCTCGTCACCGATTCACTCGCTCGGCATGGCTTCGATCGTCCCATCGACCCCCGCCGCCTGCAATGGTCACGCTGGTTCCGTTGCGATTCCCCTCACAGCCTCCTCGTCGTCCCCAGCAAGCCCGGCATCTTCGCCATCGCTGAGGAGATCATGGATTTCAGCCCCAGCAACACTCATGTGGGGACAGCCGCCCTCGGCTGTCCGAATGAGCAGAGCTCGGCTGGCGGCGGCCGCCGCATGCTCGCCGTCCTTCAGTTCTCCGAAGACGATGACATGGCTTTCGTCCTCGACCGCATGTTCACCCGCATCAATCCCATGCGCGCACGCCTTTCCTCCGGACGTTGCTTCCTCCGCTTCGTGGTCATCGAGGAGCAGGATCAGCGCCGCAACATTTGCAGCGCCCTCAATCAATGGATGCTCTCCTCCGCCGAAAAAGCCTCCGGCATCCCCGCTGGCTTCTCTTCGTCGCTGGAATTAAGTACCGCAGAAGAAACGGTTGGTGTGGGCACGGCCCGTGTGGGGCGNNGCTCGACCCCACATCTCGATTCCGGAGCCAACAACAACCTTCACTGTCCTCACCCCCTCCCCTCCGGTTTTTGATCCGAAGGGATTTTGGGTGGCGCAGCGCTTTCAGCGCTGCGATTGAAAGGTTGTTTTGCTTCGTATCAGGGTACGGCTTCAGCCGTACCGCAAGGAGTACGAAAAAGCTTGGGCTTTAGCCCCTTGAGATCGGATGCCAAAAGCGCCACCGAAACAGGCGGCTCCGATGACGCCGGCGCAACCGTGGAAGAGCGGCGCTTTAGCGCCGCGTCAGAAGCAAGAATGATCCCGGGCTTTAGCCCCTGAGGCAGTTAGCCCCCGCAAGGGCACAAGCTCTTTAACAACACACGCTTCACCCCGAACAAATTTCCCGTTTGGGCACGGTCCGATTCCCCCATCCACCCCCATGGAAGCCGAATCGGGCCAAGATCGATAGAATCTAATTATTAATGGAGAAAGCAATGCCCGAGGTTAAAACTACCACCGTTGATTCCCCTGCGGCCGCTCCCGCAACCCCTGTTACCGCCAACAAGAAGGTCACCCCTGGCCTATCCTTCCGTCGCTTCTTCACCAAGCCCGGAGTGTCCCCCTACGACGAACTCGAATGGGATCTCCGCCTTGCTCAGATCACTGACGCACAAGGCAACGTGATCTTCGAGCAGAAGGACGTCGAAGTTCCCAAAGATTGGTCCATGACCGCGACCAACATCGTCGCCTCGAAATATCTGCACGGCAAAGTCGGCACGCCCGAGCGCGAGACCGGAGTCCGCCAGCTCGTCACTCGTGTTGCCGAAACCATCCGCAACTGGGGACTGGCCCAAGGCTACTTTAAAACTCTCGAAGACGGCGCAACCTTCCACGATGAGCTCGTCCACATCCTCGTTCGCCAGTACGCCGCTTTCAATTCGCCCGTCTGGTTCAACGTCGGCTGCGACCGCATCGAGCCCAATTCCGACGCGCGCAACTGGCACTGGAATCGCAAGACTCAGCAGGTTGAGTTCGGCGTCACCGGCTACAGCAGTCCCCAATGCTCCGCCTGCTTCATCAACTCGGTAAAGGATTCGCTCGACTCCATCCTCACTCTCGCAAAGACTGAAGGCATGCTGTTCAAGTGGGGCAGCGGCACCGGAACCAATCTCTCTCCGCTGCGTTCGTCTACCGAAGGTCTCAGCGGTGGAGGCACCGCCAGCGGCCCGCTCAGCTTCATGAAAGGTTTCGACGCCTTCGCCGGCGTCATCAAGTCCGGAGGCAAAACTCGCCGCGCCGCCAAGATGGTCATCCTCAACGTCGACCACCCCGACATCGTCGAGTTCATCGAATGCAAACAGAAAGAGGAAGCCAAGGCTCACGCGCTGGTCGCCATGGGATACGACGGCTCTCATCCCGATTCCGACGCCTACTCCTCCATCTTTTTCCAGAACGCGAACAACTCCGTCCGCGTCACCGATGACTTCATGTACGCCGTAATCCGCGACACCGATTTCTCCACCAAGAAGGTGCAGGACGGCAGCGTCATGACAACCTACAAAGCTAAATATCTTCTCCAGAAAATTTCCGAAGCCACCTGGCACTGCGGCGATCCCGGCATGCAATACGACACCACCGTCAACCGCTGGCATACATCGAAGAACACTGCCCGCATCAACGCCAGCAATCCTTGCAGCGAATACATGTTCCTCGACGACTCCGCCTGCAACCTGGCCAGCCTGAACTTGCTGAAGTTCGCGCCCAACGGCACTTTCGATGTCGAAGCCTATCGCCACGCCGTCGACGTCCTCATCACCGCGCAAGAAATTCTGGTCGACAACGCCGGCTATCCGACGGAAATGATCATGCGCAACTCGCATGACTACCGCCCGCTCGGCTTAGGCTACGCAAATCTTGGCGCGCTATTAATGGCCGCGGGCCTGCCCTACGACTCCGACGCCGGCCGCGACTACGCCGCCTGCGTCACCGCCATCATGTGCGGCGAAGCCTATCTGCAATCTTCCAGGATCGCAGAACTCTGCCAGCCGTTAACGCCCGCCACCGAACCCACAAAAAAGAATCTCGCCGAAACCAATCTCGGCAGCGCCTCCATGCCCGGCGGAGCCTGCCCCGGCTGGTACATCAACCGCGAACCATTCCTCGACGTAATCCGCATGCACCGCGCGTCCGTCAACAACATAAGCAAAGCGAACGTCCCCACTCCACTCTACGAATCCAGCAAACAGTGCTGGGACGAAGCCCTTGCCCACGGAGAAAAACACGGCTACCGAAATTCGCAAGTGACAGTCCTCGCGCCAACCGGAACCATCGGCTTCATGATGGACTGCGACACAACTGGTGTGGAACCTGATCTCGCACTCGTGAAGTACAAGAAACTCGTGGGTGGGGGGATGATTAAGATCGTCAATCAGACGGTGCCGACGGCGTTGTTCAAGCTGGGTTACGACCACGATCAGGCGAATGCGATTGTCAGTTACATCGATGCGACCGGAACCATCGAGGGCGCGCCGCACATCAAGGACGATCATCTCGCCGTCTTCGATTGTTCGTTCAAGCCGGCCAAGGGGACGCGGTCGATTGCTTACATGGGGCATCTGCGGATGATGGCGGCGGCGCAGCCGTTCATCTCCGGAGCGATATCGAAGACCGTCAATCTTCCTGAGAACGCATCGGTCGAAGACATCATGGAAGCGTATCTGCAGGCGTGGAAGCTAGGACTGAAGGCGGTCGCGGTGTATCGCGACGGCTGCAAGAAGTCGCAGCCACTTTCCGCGGCGGGGACGAAGACTGCAAACTCCAGCAAGGACGACGCGCGGGTAGCGGCGGCCGCGGCGCACGAGGAAGAAGATAACCCCAACGGGCCTCCGCGCGCCGTGCGGCACAAGCTGCTTGAGGAGCGCATGTCCGTAACCCACAAATTCAAGGTGGGTGACCACGAGGGCTATCTTACCGTCGGGCTTTATCCGAGCGGTGAACCCGGCGAAATCTTCATCACGATGGCCAAAGAAGGTTCGACGGTGAGTGGCCTGATGGATAGCTTTTCGTGTGCCGTCTCGATCGCTCTGCAACACGGCGTGCCGCTTAAGCTGTTGTGCGAAAAGTTCGCGCACACGCGCTTTGAGCCCAGCGGCTGGACGGGAAATGACGATATCGGGTATGCCAAGTCGATCATGGACTACATCTTCCGCTGGCTGCAGTTGCGTTTCCTGACTGGGCAGCAGCAGATGCTGTTTGATAACCTGCGGCCAAAGTCTTGGTCTGCGCCGGGCGTATATGATCCGAGTAAAGGGCCGGTACCCGGAGGGGGCAGCTCGATGGATATTGAGCAGCAGATACCTCCTGGGCACGGCAGAATCCACGCCGCCGACGCGCTGGCCGGCATCATTGACCTGGGCGACGCTCCCAGTTGCAGCTTCTGCGGCAGCATCATGACCCGCAACGGCAGTTGCTACCGCTGCGGAAGTTGCGGGAGCACGAGCGGGTGCTCGTAAGATTTAACCGCAAGCTCGAAACATGGAAGCGATAGAGAATCCTAAGATCCGCGGCGCCGGCAGCTTTTCGTCGACTGGGTATAGGTTTTATCCGAGTTTTTCCGAGCGCTTTGCCCGGTCTGCTCTATCCTCCGCCGGGCTCCGCGAAGGCGAGTGGGTGCTGGACCCTTGGAACGGTGGCGGTACAACAACGTCGACAGCCGCCTCTATGGGTCTGAGTGTCTGCGGCTACGATCTCAATCCTGGAATGATGGTCGTGGCTAAGGCACGGTGTCTCGACCCCGCTGAATACACTAGCCTGAATGCCGAGCGAATTCTCAAGGTCGCGTCGTCGGAACGAGTTCAGTCGACTTCGTTCTAGCCTCGCCGCCTTATTGCACCAGAATTGACTATGCAATGGCGACATCTGCCGAGTTGTCGCTTCTCGGCTTCGGCTCTAATTCAGGCTTCAAAGAGTTGCGGCGTGGGCTGATCGGGAGCGTGACGGTTCCGAAGGCGGCTCCAGCTATTTCAGCGACTTGGGGGCAGACTTGCCTAGGCTTTCTCGGGGCTCTGCACCAGCACAGCTCAAAAGCATCCGCCACCTACTACTACAAGAATCACCTACAGTAGTTCCAATCACTATCGGCATCGGTCAGCGAGATAGGTAGAGTGCTGCGTCCGCGGGGCATGTGTGTTCTCGTGGTGCAAGACTCATATTACAAGGACTTGCACAATAACTTGCCGGTCATTCTCACTGAGATGGGCGCCGCAAGTGAACTGGAACTTGAGCAAAGGAATGACTTTCCGCTCTCCCGGACGATGGCGGGGATCAATCCTAGTGCGAGGGACTATCGTGCGTCCTTCAATGCAACTGAGAGCGTCCTGACTTTCAGGAGATCGGATTCCTCAGGCGCACAGCAGGTCGATTACATTTCCGATGCCGTCTAGCCAGTCTGTCGCGATATTCTGTGGTCTCTTCGGAAGCGAATGGAGAATCGGAAGAGAATGGGTGGGCGGATCAAGGGGTGCAAGGAGCGTGGAGAGTGGGCGGAGATGTACTTCATGATGCTGGCGCTGGAGCATGGGTTGAAGGTGTCGAAGCCGTATGGGGAGTCGGGGAGGTATGACGCGGGAGTGGAGGGACGGGGGAGGGTCCAGCGGGGTGCAGGTGAAGTCGACGATTTACAAGCGGCGGGGGGATGGGTACAGCTTGAATGTGATGGGGCCGAAGCGGAAAACGTATGTTCCGGGGACGGTGGATTTTTTTGCGGTGCTGCTGATTCCGATTGATGACTGGTACATCATTCCGTTCGAAGTGATGGGAGGAAGAATTTGAGTCTGCACTTTACGCCGAAGAGCAAGCGGCAGAAGCATGGGAAATATCAGGAGGCGTGGGAGTTGTTGCGGGGTCCGGTGGAGATTCAGGCTGGTTGGGAGAAGGGATCGGGAGCTGTGGCGGCGGAGGCGGAAGCAGGTTCCTCGCTGCGCTCGGAATGACAACATCTCTGGGACGGGCGCGCCGCCCGTCCTGCAGCCGATATCCTACCGAGCTAGCGGCAGGTTGGTGCTCCAGCTATCGGCGACGATGAGCCACGCACCGAGCCGGCGCCAGGCTCTGACGTACTTGCCACGGTCAGCCTGGATGGTGCCATCGGGCTGGCGAATGGCGACGTTGTAGCGACCGATCTCCACGGCCATGTCGGCGGAGAATTCGACGCGAATGGTTTCGAGACGAAGGTCCTGATATCCGGCGTCGCCGAGCTGGCGGAGGAGACGCTCGACGGCCTTGGGGCCGTAGGCGAGGTCGTAGTGAGGAGCCATGAGGGCGCCGTCGGGTGCGAAAAGAGCGGCGCCCTGATCATAGTTGCCGGTGTTGAAAGCGGTGACGAAGTCTTGGGCGAGATTGCGAATCAGGGACTGCACATCCATGGGCGAATGTGAGTCCGCCAAGGAATTGGAATACGAGCGATACATCTACTACCTCCTGGGGGAAGGCAAAGAGCGGGTCTGCGGTCAGGGTGGACGGCGCTCTTCAGTGCTAGAGCATTCTAGCGCAAGAAACTGTGGAAAGCGCAAAATTTTGCGGCGCAAAGTTTGTGGGACTGAGGTGATGGAGGATAGTCTTCCGAGCGCAAATTTCTCCTGCGCAAAAGGGTTAGTTCTTTGGCACGAGGAGCACACCGAGAAGGAAGATGAATTTCCACTTGTGCGCGGGTGCGGCAGGAGATATGTTGCGCGGATGAGCGGGAGCGAGCCAGAACGGATTGTGGGAAATCAAGCCGGCGAGAAGCAGGTGGAAGTGGAACGGTGTGTGGGGTATCCGGAGCAGTTTTGTCCGAACTGTTCGGAGAAATTGAAGGAGAGCCGGTGCAAGTTGAGCTGTCCGGTGTGCGGATTTTATTTGAGTTGCTCGGATTTTTATTGAGACTGCATCGTTCTAGTTGCATCGCGAGGGTGTTGCACCTGACAGGCTGAGCGATCTCCGTCTACAATAATGAAGAAGGATTTAATTTTCTATTCATGATGAGGAGATGGCGATGGAACGCAAAGCTAGCGCAGTGTGGAAGGGCGGGCTGAAAGACGGGAAGGGAACGATTTCGACTCCGGGCGGAGTGCTGAAGGATACGCAATATTCGTTTACGTCGCGGTTTGAGAATGGGCCGGGGACGAATCCGGAGGAGTTGATTGCGGCGGCGCACGCGGCGTGCTTTTCGATGGCGCTGTCGGCGCAGTTGGGCGGAGCGAATCTGAAGCCGGAGAGCATCAGCACGAATGTGACGCTGACCATGGAGAAACAGGAATCCGGATGGGCGATTACATCGAGCCATATCGATGTAGTTGGCAAGGTTCCGGGTGCGGATGCGGCGACGTTTCAAAAGTATGCGGAAGCGGCGGAGAAGGGCTGTCCAGTATCGAAGGTGCTGAATGCGAAGATTTCGATGACCGCGAAACTGGGGTAGGGCGCCCAGATCCCTCGCTGCGCGAAGAACGCTTGCTCGGGATGACACTGCGGCGGTTGGTTTGACAGGGTGTGACATGCCTGTAAAATAGAAGTGTTAGTCTTCCTGACTCGGCGGCCTTGCGGCCGCCGCTGCATTGCAATTCAAGATTGCCATCGTGGCGGAATTGGCAGACGCGCATGGTTCAGGTCCATGTACCGGCAACGGTGTGGGGGTTCGAGTCCCTTCGATGGCACCAAAGAAGAAATAGCGTTTGGTAGGCTACGGTTTCCCTCGTTGGGCTCGGGATTTCGGCGCGCGGCTCAGACGACGCGCAAGCGGCGGCGGGGCAGGGCAGTGCTGCCGCCGCCGAGTTCCAGAAGATTCTCGAACACAGCGGCATGGTGTGGAATTGCTGGACGGGGGCGTTGGCACATCTGGGAGTGCGCGTGCGAATGCCCTTGCAGTCGAGAACTTCACAAGGAGCCGATGCCGACGCTGCCCGCGTCCGGGCGCTCGCCGCCTACAAAAATTTCCTCACACTCTGGAAAGACGCCGACCCCGACATCCCCATCCTGAAGCAAGCCAAAGCGGAGTACGCGAAGCGCGTGCTGAGCAGCACGTTGTCCAGGAGGGTTGAAGTCCCTCTGGCGCTCAAATGAGGGGCGCCATATCCAAAAGCGGGGGTAATTCCTCGCTGGCCGAAGAAGGCAGAAGGTATGCAGATGTCTAAACGGGCACGAAAGCGAAAGCTGGATACAGCCAAGACGGAGCTAGAGCCACTGCTGGCAGTACTTCGGAGGGCAGGGTATCCACCGTGAGGGGAATCCGAAGGGCATGAGGAGAAGTACCGGGCCGTAATCGATGGGGAAACCCAAGATGAACCGGTCGGCCAAAGGTGGGGCAAGGTCGAGTCTGAGCTTCGACGACGGAGGCGGGCTGAAAGCCTGTGTTAACTGTAGGACGCTTTACGCGGCCCATTCGACCTCGCTCAGGGCAGGCTGCTGAAGCGCCGCTCTTCCACGTTACTGCACGTAGGTTGCGCGCCCGCCGGGTGAAGTAAACTCTTGGCATGAAAAATCAGAATCTGGTTTGCTCGATCGGCGTGCTGTTCGTCTTTTTTCTTGGGCTCGCGGAGATTTGCGCTGCGCAGAAGCTTGCGATTACTTTTGACGATTTGCCGCTGAATGGATTGCTGCCGCCAGGGGTGACGCGGGCGGAGACTACGAAGCATGTTTTGGAGATCCTGAAGAAACGGCACGTGCCTCCGGTGTATGGATTCATCAATGCGAAAAAGCTGGAGGCGAATGCAGATGGCGCCGAAGCGCTGAAGCTGTGGGCGGCGGCGGAGCCGGTGGGAAATCATACTTATTCGCACATGGATCTGGAGCAGAACACGGCTGAGGCATTCGAGCGGGAGATTGAGGAGAATGAGCCGGTGCTGGAGTTGCTAAAAGAAGAAGCGAATGACTGGCACTGGTTTCGCTATCCGTATCTGCATGAGGGCGACACGGTGGAGAAGCGGCGCGCGGTGCGAGCCTTTTTAAAGGCGCATGGGTACAGGATTGCGCAGGTGACGCTGGATTGGGAGGACTACTTGTGGAACACGGCGTATGCGCGGTGCGTGGCGAAGAACGATGCGAAGTCGATGGAGTGGTTGAGGTCGAGTTATTTGAGTACGGCGTCGGAATTTCTCGATTTGGGGCGGGAGCAGGCGAAGTTGGTTTACGGGCGGGAGATCAGCTACGTGCTGTTGATGCACCTGGGGGCGTACAGCAGCACGATTCTGCCGGATGCGCTGGAGCTGTTGAAGAAAAAAGGATTCAAGCTGGTGACGCTGGAAGAGGCGCAGAGCGATGCGGCGTATGAGAGCGATCCGGATGTTGGGTTGCATGACGCGGGCACGCTGCTGGACCAGATGATGCAGGTGAAAGGGATCAAGGATCCGGAGCACGCGGAGAAGCCTTACAAGGAGATCGAGAGCGTTTGCCAGTAGGATGGTGGGCGGGAAATCTGAGTGCGACTCTTTGGGCAGCTGAGATCCGGTCGAAAAAATGGGAGAGTCTTCGGACTTATTGTCTTTCTTGGGCAAAGCCATTAGGATGTCGTGATTCTTTTGGGGAGGATCCAGAATTGCTGCGACACGCAGCGCAGCAGCGACGCTGGATTCAGGCAGCCGAATTGAAATTGAAGTCTGCCGCTTCCAATGGCGGTTAGAGCGGGTGCAGGCCATCACTAATGGTCTGGATCAGCTTACTCAGATTCGCAGAGGTAAAGTCCTAGGAGGAACAATGTACCAGGAGAAGACAGCGTTGTACCCCTCAGCCCACTTCGACCGAATGAGGACGATGGGGCTGAGCCTTGTTGTACTGACCCTAACCCTATGCGCGGTTCGGCCGGCCAATGCGGCTCTCGGACGGTTTGTTGCACACAACACACCCAGCTACGTGGCGACGGCGAAGAACCTAGGGACGGAAGATCCGTCGAAGACAATTGAGGTGAGCATCTGGCTGAACCCGCATAACCGTGGGGAGATGGATGCGCTGGCGAGGGATTTGTATGATCGCACCTCGCCCAACTACCGTCACTGGCTGACCCGGGCACAAATTGCGGCGCGGTTTGCGCCGACGGCGGAAGAGGCAAAAACGGTGCAGGAATTTTTTGAATCGCACAACCTGAAAGTGGTGAAGGTGGGTGGCGACAATTTCTTTGTAAGGGCGCGAGGTACGGTGGGGGACGTGGAGAAGGCGTTCCAGGTACAACTCAACAATTACCAGGTGCGGGATAAGGTCATCCGTGCCAACGCGAGCGATCCTTACGTAGAAGGAGCTGCGGGTCCGCTGGTGAAGTCGGTTTCGGGACTGGACACGGGGACTTATGAGCATCCGCTGATGGCCCGACCGACGAATTTTGGGAAGAGCGGGTCGGCTGGCGTGAAGCCAGCATTGGCGCCGCCTTCGAGTTTCTTTACTCCGGACTGCTTCGACGGAGTAGTGACGGATGTATTCTCTAGCGACAACGACGGTTCGTTACCCATCGGGACCTACAAGGGGAATCACTTAAATCTGCAGAGCCTGACCAGCGCGGGTTGCGCTTATACGCCAGGGCCGATCCAGACTGCCTATAATCTGACGGGACTGTACGCTGAAGGATTCCAAGGGCAGGGACAGACCATTGTGATTCTCGACTGGTGCGGGTCGCCGACCATTCAGAATGACGCGAATGCGTTCTCGGCGATGTTTGGATTGCCGCTGCTGAGTTCGTCGAACTTCAACATCATCTACACCCCGACGCCGAGCCTGTGCGAGGCTCCCGATTCGGTGGAAATCAACATCGATGTCGAGTGGTCGCATGCCGTTGCTCCCATGGCGAACATCGACCTGGTAGTTCCGCCCTCGGCGAGCTTCCAGGATGTGAACGAGGCCGAGTACTTCGCGGTGAACTATGGGCTGGGCAACTCAGTTTCGGGCAGCTATGGTTCACCAGAATCCGAAACCCCAGCTTCGGAACTGGCGAACGAAAACCTGATTTCCGAAGTTGCGGCAATCTCGGGAATCTCCACCAACTTCTCTTCGGCAGACGACGGCGACTTTACGGTTTACGGAATTCCGGCCACTGTAAGTGCTCCGGCTGATTCGCCGTGGGCGACCGCGGTGGGTGGAGTAAGCCTGGCGTTGAAGGCGGACAACTCAATTGCGTGGCAGGCGGGGTGGGGGAACAACGAAGTTCTGCTGACCGATGAGGGGTTTATTCCCGATCCGCCGGAGGACTTCGGGTTCTATGCTGGATCGGGCGGAGGCCAGAGCAATTGCGCCTTCCAAGAGTTCGTGGGTACTCCCCCAAACACCACCGAGGTCTGCCTGGGCGGGTTCCCCAAGCCTGCCTTCCAGAAGAGTCTGCCGGGGAAGTATCGGCAACTTCCCGATATTTCGTGGCTGGCGGACCCGTTCACGGGAGTGGCGATTCTAATCAGCGTTCCGGGGCAGCTTCCGGAACAGGTTTGGCAGGTGTGGGGCGGGACGAGCGTGGCTTGCCCGATGTTCTCCGCACTGTGGGCGATTGCCAATCAGGAAGCGGGAGTGCCTCTTGGCCAAGCCGCACAGTACTTGTATTCGTTGCCGCCGGGAGCGATCACCGATGTCGTTCCGGTTGGCTCAAAAACCAACGTGACTGCCTCGATTCGAGAGTCTACAGTGACCAATAACTATACCGCGAGTGAGGTGTTGGGCGCGGGCGGGTTCCCGCCCGGGACGTCGGCGGCGCCCGCAAAGTTTGTCAGCGCGATATGGGACTATCCCTATTTAGATTACACAGAGTTGGTAATCTCATTCGGGACAGACTGCTCAGCGCTGCCCAGCACTGATTTCGACGGATCGCCCTGCAACACTTCGTCTGCGCTGCACACGAAAGTGGGCTGGGATAACGTAACCGGGATGGGAACGCCGAACGGGAAAGCGTTCGCGGATGCCTTCAACCCCACAGTAGCTGCAGTGAAGTAAAAGCTGGAGCGGCTTAAGCCTTGGCCTCCGCCGCCCGCAAGGGTGGCGGAGGCTTTGTTTTTTAGCGTGTTTTGGGGCGGGTGACCAGGGTTGGAGCGTCAGTCTTCTATAATTGCAGGACCCTGTATGGATGCATTTCTCGATCAGATAGTGGCGAAGACGCGGCGGAAAGTGATTGAGGCAAAAGATGGATCCGATCTGCGAGAGTTGGAGCGGCGGGCGGAACAGCATGTGCCGCGCGGGTTTCGGCGGGTGCTGGAGGAAACGAGCAGAGCTGGCGTGGCGGTGATTGCGGAGTTGAAGAAAAAGTCCCCGTCGAAGGGATTGATTCGGGCGGAGTTTTACGTGGAAAAGCTGGCGAAGGAATTGGAGGCGGCGGGAGCGGCGGCGCTCTCGGTGCTGACGGACGAAGAGTTCTTTCAAGGGTCGCTGGAGAATTTGCGGTTGGCCTCTGCGGCGGTGAAGATTCCGTGTCTGCGCAAGGATTTTATCGTGGATGAGTTTCAATTGTTAGAAGCGCGGGCGAATTCGGCGGATGCGGTGTTGCTGATTGTGGCGGCTTTATCGCAGGAGGAGTTAACCAGGCTGGCGTTGGGTGCTCGCTCGCATGGGTTGGATGTGTTGTGTGAAGTGCATGATGAGGAAGAGTTGCAGCGGGCTTTGGATGCGAAATGCGACTTGATTGGCGTGAACACGCGCGATCTGCGAACGTTCAAGGTGGATGTGGAAACGGCGTTCGGGCTGGCGGAGCGGCTTCCGGAGAATGTGGTGCGAGTCGCGGAGAGCGGAATTCGCTCGGGAGAGGATATTGCGCGGCTGCGGGCGGCGGGGTATCAGGCGTTTTTGATTGGAGAGTCGTTGATGCGGGCGGATTCCCCTGGAGAAGCTTTGCGGGAGCTGATGCGAGTGCCGAGTAGCGAGTACCGAGTACCGAGCGGACGGTAGGAAATCCCCACGTCTCGCAAAGGAAGCTACACATTGGGCACCCGGCACCCGGCGGCCTGTGCTGAGTTGTAGGGATCCTTCGACTGCGGTTGTGCTTCGCGTTCGCGAAGCGCAACCTTCGCTCAGGATGACAGTTTAGGAATCTGATGACTTGGGTGAAGATTTGTGGAATGACGAGTTTGGAGGATGCACTGACCGCGGTTGAGGCCGGGGCGGATGCGGTGGGGTTTGTGTTTTATGAGAAGAGTCCGAGGAACATTACGGTTGAGGCGGCGCGGGAGATTGTGGAGAAGCTGCCGGAGAGGGTGGAGAAGATCGGAGTGTTTGTGGGTCAATCTGCGGAGCAGGTGAGCAGTATTTCGGAGCGAGCCGAGTTGAGCGCGGTGCAGGTGTATCCCAGCTCTGGGGACGGGCCGGGGTCGTTGACTGATTTCGTCCAGAACGTTCAGTGCCGGATGTTTGTGGCAATGCCAGGTCAACGAGTCACGTCTGAGGAGAGTTTTGGATTCTTCTTTTCGGAGGAGTTTCTGAGGCGCACCAGCGCCGTTTTCCTCGATTCAGGAAACTCACAGCATCCAGGCGGAACGGGAACTGCGTTCGACTGGGACAACGCGGCACAGCCAGTGAGCGCAATGAGCAGGACCATCCCGGTTGTCATTGCGGGTGGGCTAACACCGCAGAATGTCGGTGCGGCGATTAGGACTCTCAAGCCTTGGGGAGTGGATGTGGCTTCGGGAGTGGAGACTAGGCCGGGGAAGAAGGATCCGGAGAAAATGCGGGCGTTTGTGAAGGCGGTGCGGGCGGCGGAGAGGAGTGCGTGAGCGTGGTAACGGCGAAGGTTCTATCTCAGGCAAGGAAAAGCAGGTCCCTCGACTCCGCATCACCTTTGCTCCGCAAAGGTGATGCTGCGCTCGGGATGACAGGCAAGGAGCCGGGGCGGTTTGGGGTTTACGGCGGGCGGTATGTGCCGGAGACTTTGATGGCGGCCCTGGAGGAGTTGGAGCGGGAGTATGAGAAGGCGAAGCGCGATCCGAAGTTTCAGCGGCGTCTGGAGGAGTTGCTGCGGACATATGCGGGGCGTCCTACGGCATTGACGTTTGCCCGGCGGCTTACCGAGAAGCTGGGCGGGGCGAAGATTTATTTGAAGCGTGAAGATTTGCTGCACACCGGAGCGCACAAGATCAATAACTGTTTGGGGCAGGCGCTCCTGGTGGAGCGCATGGGCAAGCGGCGGGTGATCGCGGAGACCGGCGCGGGGCAGCACGGGGTGGCTACGGCTACGGTTTGCGCGCTGCTGGGGTTTGAGTGCGTGGTGTACATGGGGACCGAAGACATGCGGCGGCAGGAGTTGAATGTGTTTCGCATGCGCTTGCTGGGAGCGGAGGTGCGAGGGGTGGAATCGGGATCGCGGACGTTGAAGGACGCGATCAACGAGGCGATGCGCGATTGGGTGACGAATGTGCGGACTACGCATTATTTGTTGGGGAGCGTGCTGGGGGCGCATCCGTATCCGACGATGGTGAGGGATTTTCATCGCGTGATCGGGCGGGAGGCGCGGGCGCAGATTTTGAAGGCCGAGGGCAAACTACCGGCGGCGGTGATTGCGTGCGTGGGTGGGGGATCGAATGCGATCGGAATTTTCTATGAGTTTATAAAGGACAAGAAGGTTCGCTTGATTGGAGTGGAGGCGGGCGGTCGCGGCGAAGCGCTGGGCGAACATGCGGCGCGGTTTAGGGGAGGGTCTCCGGGAGTCTTGCAGGGAACCTATTCTTACGTGCTACAGGATTCGGCGGGACAGATTGCGAACACGCATTCGGTTTCGGCGGGGCTGGATTATCCCTCGATTGGGCCGGAGCATGCGGCGTTGAAAGATGCCGGCCGGGCAGAGTATGTTCCGGCGTCGGATGCAGAGGCGCTGGAGGCGACGACTTTGCTGGCGCGGACGGAGGGAATTATTCCGGCTCTGGAATCGGCGCATGCCGTTGCGGAAGTGGTGAAGCGCGCACCCAAGATGAAGAAGTCGGATGTGGTGATCGTGAATGTTTCAGGGCGCGGGGATAAGGATATTGGGATTATGCGGGAGAATTTGAAGTTGGATTGAGTGATTGAATTGGAGGAGACAGCAGATTCCTCGCTCCGCTCGGAATGACAAATTGTTTGGGAGTGAGTCGCTGAAATGCCTGGCGTGGTCGCGGGCAGTGAGGGCGTGAAAGGGATTCTTCGACTGTGGTTGCGCTTCGCATTCGCGAATCGCAACCTTCGCTCAGAATGACAAAATGCCTTTGACCTTTTACAAGAAGCCTGGGTTGGTGGTGTATGTGACGTGCGGCGATCCGGATCTCGTCACTACGCGGGCGGTGGTGCTGGCTGCCATTGAGGCAGGGGCGGACGTGATTGAATTGGGCGTGCCTTTCAGCGATCCGGTGGCGGATGGTCCGGTGATCCAGCGGGCGAGCGAGCGGGCGCTGAAGCACGGGACTTGCCTGGCGCAGGTGTTAATGCTGGCGGCGGATGTGCGGCAACATGCGCAATCCACGGGACTCGTGGTGTTTTCTTATTTGAATCCGATATTGCGGATGGGGATGGAGAAGTTCTGCATGGTAGCGCGGCATGCGGGAGTGGACGGGGTGCTGGTAACGGATCTGCCGGTGGAAGAGGCAGGTGAATATTTGCGGGCGATGAAGGCGTATGATCTGGCACCGGTATTTCTGGCGGCGCCGACGAGTCCGGATGAGCGGTTGAAGCGCATTGCGGAGGTATCGCGAGGATTTGTGTATGCGGTATCGCGGACAGGAGTGACGGGCGTGCGGCAGCGGTTGGCGGACGATGCGCAGAAACTGGTACGACGGTTGCGGCGCGTGACCAAGTTGCCGGTTGCCGTTGGGTTTGGGATTTCGAATGCGGAGCAGTTTGCCGAAGTTGGTAAGTTTGCGGACGCGGTGGTGGTGGGCAGCGCGATTGTGGAGAGGATTGAGCGGAATCGGGGAAGGGAAGCGGAGGCTGTGGGAGAATTTGTGAGGAAGTTGGTCGGCTAGGGAGGACTTCGAAATCCGCCCAGCATATACGGGGTAGGGATCCTTCGACTGCGGTTGTGCTTCGCGTTCGCGAAGCGCAACCTTCGCTCAGGATGACAGGTCGGAAAAAGAACGTCATGGACATTGCGGATTGGCGTAAGAAAATTGATGAGCTTGATCGGCGGCTGGTGGAGTTGCTGAGCGAGCGGGCGCGTGCGGCGGTGGAGATTGGGCGGCTGAAGCGGGACACGAATTTGCCGATTTATGAGCCGGAGCGGGAGCGGATTGTGTTTGAGAATGTTCAGGAGATGAATCGAGGTCCGCTGCCAGGGCGGGATCTGGTCAGGATTTTTGAGCGGATCATGGATGTGATGCGGAATATTCAGAAGGCAGAGATTGTGACGAAGGTGGATATAGCGAAGAGCGAGACCGAGTTGGATTCGGAAGTAAATGATTGAGTGGGCGGTATCGGTGATTTTCCTATGATTGTGGCGATGCAGGATGTGGCGGATGAGGGGCAGATTCAGCAGGTGATTGAGCACCTGGTGAAGCTGGGGTTTGAGGTGCACCGGTCGACGGGAGCACGGCAAACCGTGCTGGGCGCGGTGGGAGCGGGGATTGAGTTTGATATTCGCAACCTGGAATTGTTGCCGGGAGTGCAGGAGGTCCATCGCATCAGTTCGCCGTACAAGCTGGCGGGGAAGAGTTTTCGTCCCGAGGGGACGGTGGTGAAGCTGGCGAATGGAATTGGGATTGGCGGAAATGAAGTGGTGGTGATGGCGGGGCCGTGCTCGGTGGAATCGCGGGAACAACTCTTTGCGACGGCGGAAGCGGTGTCGAAGGCAGGGGCGCGCGTGCTGCGGGGTGGAGCGTTCAAGCCTCGGAGCTCTCCCTATTCTTTTCAGGGGCATGGTGAAGATGCGTTGAAGCTGCTGCGCGAAGCAGGCGAGAAATTTAGGTTGCTGGTGATCAGCGAGGTGATGGAGATTGCGCAGATCCCGATGATGCTGCCGTATGTGGACATCTTGCAGGTGGGAGCGCGCAACATGCAAAACTTCAATCTGCTGCGCGAGCTGGGAAAGGTGCGGAAGCCGGTGCTACTGAAGCGCGGGATTGCAGCGACCATCGAGGAACTGCTGCTCTCGGCCGAGTACATTATGGCGGGCGGGAACTATGATGTGATTTTGTGCGAGCGCGGCATTCGGACGTTTGAGACCTACACGCGGAACACGATGGATATATCGGCGATTCCGATTATCCACAAACTGTCGCATCTTCCGATGACGGCCGATCCGTCGCATGGAACGGGACGGCGCGACAAGGTGGCGCCAATGGCGCGGGCGTCAGTGGCGGCGGGAGCGGATGCGTTGCTGATTGAAGTGCATTGCGATCCGAATAAGGCATGGTCGGACGGGGCGCAATCGCTGTTTCCAGAACAGTTCGCGAAGTTGATGGACGAGTTGCGGATGATTGCGCCGGCGGTGGGGAGGAAGATTGCTTAACCCCTTTTCACCACAGAGGCACAGAGACACAGAGAAAAGTAGCTGCGAAAGCTGGACCTGACTTCACTCTTTCTTATTCCTATATCCCAGGCGAGGTTGAACATCCTAAGACTTTGTTTTGTTCTCTGTAGCTCTGTGACTCTGTGGTGAGATTTTCATATGCCGATTCGGCAAATCACGATTGTTGGGACGGGGCTGATCGGCGGGTCGTTTGCGCTGGCGCTGCGGAAGCGGCGGTTTGCGGGGCGCATTGTAGGGTGCGACCGGCAATCGGCACTGAAGCGGGCGAAGATGTGCGGGGTGGTTGACAACGGATTCTGCGAGCCGGCGGACGCGGTCCGCGGCAGTCAGCTGGTGGTGCTGGCGACGCCCGTTCTCGCCATAGTGGACTTGATCGGGCGGTTGGGTCCGGCGCTCCCCGCGACTACGTTGCTGACAGACGTGGGAAGTACGAAGGCGGCGGTAGCGAAGCAGGCGCTGAATGTGTTTGGGAAAAATGCGCGGCATCGATTTCTGGCTGGGCATCCGATGGCGGGGAAGGAGCACAGTGGCGTGGATTACGCGGACGCCGACTTGTTCCAGAATGCGGTGTGGTTCTTGACGCCGCTGCCAGGACAGACCTTGCATGAAGGATTATTCGCGGAATTTGTGGGGTGGATTGATCAGATTGGAGCGCGGGTTGCGATGTTGCCGCCGGAGGATCACGACCGGCTATGTGCGTGGATCAGCCACCTGCCACAGATGATCTCGACAGCGTTGGCGGCGGCGCTGGTGGAGGAGTTTGGAGAAGAGGCGCCGTTGCTTCCGGCCGGTGGGCGCGCCCTGCGGGAGATGACGCGGATTTCGGCGAGCCCGTATTCGATGTGGCGAGATATTGCGATCAGTAACAGAAAGAATATTGGAGATGCGCTGTTGAAGGTGGAGCAGCGGCTGGGGCATATTCGCGAAAATCTGGCGACGCGGCAGTTGGCGGAGGAATTTGAGTTGGCGCATGGGCTGAAGAAGAGTCCGGGGAAGAAAGAGTGACTTACCTGACGAATCCGAGCGGTGGCGGAGACGCTCAGCCAGCGGTGGCGTCTGTTGCATGGGTCCCCTTCGACTTCGCTCAGGCCAGGCTTTCGCTGCGCTCGGGATGACAGGGCTTACGCGTGCAATGCTGCTGTGTATCCGCGGCGGATTTCGTTTAGAATTCTTGCGCTATGAACAAGGTTGTGGCTAGTGCGGATGAGGCGATTTGCGATGTGGACGACGGCGCCGTCATCATGATTGGCGGGTTTGGACTGTGCGGGATTCCGGAGAATCTGATTCGCGCGCTGGTGCGGAAGGGGTCGAAGAATCTGACGACCATCAGTAATAACGTTGGGGTAGACGGGTTGGGGAACGGGCTGCTGCTGGCGGCGGGACAGATTGTGCATCACATTGGGACGTACGTCGGCGAGAACAAGCTGCTGGAAGAGATGGTGCTGACGGGGAAGATTCATCTTGATCTGGTGCCGCAGGGGACGTTTTCCGAAAGGATCCGGGCGGGGGGCGCGGGGATTCCGGCGTTTTTCACGCCGACCGGCGTGGGCACGATTGTTGCGGAAGGAAAAGAGACGCGCGAGTTCGATGGGCGGACTTACGTGATGGAACATGGGTTGAAAGCAGATTTCGCGTTTGTGAAGGCGTGGAAAGGCGACCGGGTGGGGAATTTGGTGTACCGGAAGACGGCGCGGAATTTTAATCCCATGATGGCGACAGCTGCGAAGGTGACGATTGCGGAGGTTGAACAGTTGGTGGACGTGGGAGAACTGGACGGGGATTCGATTCATACGCCTTCGATCTACGTGAAACGGATTTTCCAAGGGGAACTGTACGAGAAGCGCATTGAGAGACGGACGGTGAGGAAAGCGATCTAGTCGCGAGTACCGGGTACCGAGAGAACACCTTGATGAGCCCTGGTTAGATCGCGGCGAAAGGGATCCTTCGACTGCGGCTGTGCTTCGCTTCGCGAACCGCAACCTGCTCTCAGGATGACAACTAGAGAGATTTATGAACAAAGTCGGTAAAGATGTGGAGAAGCGCGAGCGGATTGTGAATCGGATTGCGCGCGAGTTGCGGGATGGGTTTTATGTGAACCTGGGGATCGGGATGCCTACGCTGATTGCGAATCATGTTCCGCCGGGGATTGAAGTGGTTTTGCAGTCGGAGAATGGGATGCTGGGGATTGGGCCGTATCCGGTGGAGGGTCAGGAAGACGCCGACCTGATCAACGCGGGCAAGGAGACGGTGAGCGAGATGGCGGGGACCTCATATTTTTCGAGCGCCGATTCGTTTGCCATGATCCGTGGCGGGCACATTGATTTGAGCGTGCTGGGGGCGATGGAAGTGGATGAGACGGGGAGCCTGGCGAATTGGATGATCCCGGGAAAAATGGTGAAGGGGATGGGCGGGGCGATGGACCTGGTGGCCGGGGCGCGGCGCGTGGTGGTGGCGATGGAGCATACGACGCGGGACGGTACGCCGAAGATTTTGAAGAAGTGCACGCTGCCGCTGACTGGCGTGAGAGTGGTCGATACGATTGTGACGGAGATGGCGTACATCCGAGTGAGAGAGTGGGGGATGGTGCTGGAGGAAGTGGCTCCCGGATTGACGGTGGAGGATGTGCAGCGTGCGACCGACGCCAGGCTGATGGTGAGTGAGGAGTTGAAGGTGATGGAGAGCTAGTAGGGGCTCTGCCAGGCGAACCTCAGGGGCTAAAAGTCCATTCAATCTAGTGGCACTCTATCGCAGCGCTGGAAGCGCTGCGCCACCCAAAATCTAAAGCTCCGCCGCTGCCTAGATGCGGAAGGGCGCTGCTAGCAAGCGGAACGGCAGGGTGATGGCGATGTAGATAATCTCCAGCACTCCGTGGGCCGCGACTCCGAGGATGCGGAACGGCAATAGCAATAGCCAGATGAATGGGTAGGCGACCAGCGCCAGCAGGGCCAGGGGCCAGCAGACCACGAAGAGGATGCACCACAGGAGGAAAGTGAACATGATGAGACCTCCTTCTTTTCTTTCCATTTAATTGTACGGCGGCAGCGGGAAGAAAGTTCCCGGTGCGAGCGACTCATTCGCCCCGCTTATTCGTACCGCAAGGCCTCCGCGGGGAGAGTTCTGCCGGCGGACCATGACGGATAGAGCGTAGCAATGAAGGAAACTCCGACAGCTACGAGCGCTACCAGTAAGCCATCCATGGGACGCGGGGCGAACGGGACGTAGTCGATGGAGTAGACCTCGGGTGAGAGTGAAATGATGTGGTAGTGGCCTCCGGCGTAGGAGATGGCATAGCCGAGCAGGAGGCCGATCGCCGTGCCAATCACCCCTATCAGAACACCCTGCGCGATGAAGATGTTTCGCACTTGCGATTTGCGTGTGCCCATCGACATCAATACGGCGATATCCTTGGTTTTTTCCATGACCATCATAATCAGGGAGATCAGGATGTTCAGAGCGGCGACGAAGACGATCAGGCCGATGGTGATGAAAGTGACCAGGCGCTCAAGGCGCAGGGCGTGAAACAGAGCTTTGTTCTGCTCCATCCAGTTGGTGGTCATGAAACCTTTGCCAGCCGCGTCTTCGAGTTCGCGCGAAAAGGTGTCGGCTTTGTAGATGTCGTCGATTTTGAACTCGATAACGGAGATGAGATCGCCAAGACCGAACAGGCGTTGAGCATCGGAGAGCCGCGTGAAGGCCCAGGAAGAATCGTAATCGTAGAAGCCGGAGTTGAAGATTCCCACCACGCGAAAGCGGCTGTATTTCGGGACCATGCCGAAGGGGGTGAGTTCGCCTTGCGGGCTGGTGACGAGGACGACGGAACCGACCGTGGCGCCCAGATTGTCGGCCATGTCTTTGCCGAGAATGATTGGGGGCATGGCGGCGACGCGGGCGTGGACGCCAGCCAAGGCGTCAGGAGAATCTTCTGTGGTCGCTGACGCTTCTGGGACGGCCGAGGCGGCCGTCCCCACATGATTTTCATCTGGGGCGGATGGGGTTTTTTCGAGGGCGTCCGCTGAACCCTCTTTTATTGTATTGAGCAGATCACCGATCTTGCGCTCATCCGCCGGAATCATGCCCTTGAGGACGGCGCCGCGGGCACGAGGTCCGCGAGAGATGAGGACTTGCTCAAAAATTGCGGGTGCGGCACCGACCACATGCGGCTGTTTGGAAAGGCGTTCGAGCAGCGGAGGCCAATCTTTGATTCCGTCGTCGGCCACGCGCAGCAGGCTGATGTGCGAGGTGGATCCGATGAGGCGCTCCTGCAAATCCTGGCGAAAACCGTTGTTGATGGCGAGGGCGACGATAAGCGAGGCGACGCCCGCGGCTACTCCGACAATGGAGATACCGGTAATGATGCCGATGAAGGCTTGGCGTCTTTTCGCACGCAAGTATCGTGACGCGACAAATAGTTCGAACCTCATCTGCGAGTCCCTCGCGTTGCTCGGGATTTCGGCTGCGGGCTAGCGCCCGCAAAGCGCCTCAACTTGGCGCGCAGGTAGCGTGTCGCGATAAAGAGTTCGAAAGGCATGGAGCTTTCGGCCGTCAGCTCTCATCTTCAGCCAAGTCGGATTATAACCAGCGTCTCTTCACTGTGTCCGGATTCAGGCAAAATAAAGAGCTTCAACGCGGAGGGCGCTGAGGACGGACGCGGAGAACGCAGAGTTGAGGCCGCTTCGGTTGATCTGCTCACAGCATTATTCTTGGCAGAACCGCGGGCACGGTTGAGCGATACAGACGATAGTCTTCGCCGAAGCGGGTCTCCAGTTCTTTATCCTCCATCTTGATCATTACTGCGCCGGTCACGAGCGCGAATGCCGTCAGCATCCAGCAGACTGCCAGTCCGGTGCCTACACTCCATGCCAGCATCTCGCAGAGATGGCCTAGATAAACGGGATGGCGTACGCGGGCGCGAATGCCTGTCGTCACCAGGCGCTGCTGGTTGCGTCCGCCTAGGACCTCAGGCAGTCCGCCCAGCGCGGCAAGGGTGAACTGGTGGTGAGAGAGTTTGTAGAGCAGCAAGCCGGCGCAGAACAGTGCGGCTGCGGGAAACCAGGTTAGATTATTTCTGTAGAGCAGAAACCCGCGCCACGGGATTGTTACTACTGTCACGGCTACCCACATTGCCATCCAGACGGGCAGGAGTATTTTGTACGGCGATCTCCGGCGCGAGCGCCAATATTCTGCACGCGGGTGAATCAGCAGCCAGAAGGCGGGGATCGTAGAGTAAACGACGCAGGCGATCCAGCCGACGGTTCGCAACATTTGCATCAGTAGATTTTATCTGCTCAGTTGCGCTGCTCATGCAAGTGGGCTGTTTCTATGGCAAATTAGAAGATCAATGTCCGCCCCCGCCGACTCCAGAGCTGGACGCATAGCGTTTACGCATCCGGACTTTGTGCTGTTCCAGATAGCGCGTTTTCTGATCGTGGCCGCGGTCGAGATGCAGGCGGTCGCCGTGGGATGGCAGGTCTATGACATCACCAAGCGCGCTCTTGACCTGGGGTTAGTGGGATTGGCGCAATTCTTGCCGGGCATCCTGCTGTTTCTGGTTTCCGGCCATACATCGGACCGATTCGACCGGCGCAAAGTGCTGGGCGCCTGCTATGCGGGCTTCGCGTTATGTTCTGGCCTTTTGCTGGTACTGGCGGAGCGGGGCACGCATGCGGTGCGTCCCATTTATGTGGTGCTGATTTTGCTGGGCGTGGTGCGCTCGTTTAACGGGACCGCCAGCCGCTCGATTTTGCCGCAACTGGTTCCGGAAGAACACTTCCCCAATGCCGTGGCATGGAACGCAACCACGTTTCAGGCGGCTACGATTCTGGGGCCATCCCTTGGTGGGATTCTATACGCGGCTTTTCACGGTCCATCGGCGGTTTACGCGGCCGCCATGTTGACCGCCCTAGGTGCGCTGGTTTCCACGTTCCGCATCAAGGCGCGGCAGCAAGCGCGGCGGCGCGAGCCGATGACGGTGAAGACAGTCTTCGCAGGATTGCACTTTATCTGGCGTGAGAAGTTGATTCTGGGGGCAATCTCTTTGGACTTGTTCGCGGTGTTGCTCGGCGGAGCGGTGGCACTGCTTCCAGTTTACGCGCGCGACATTCTTCACACCGGACCGTGGGGACTGGGTTTGTTGCGGACCGCTCCTGGAGTGGGGGCCGCGGTGATGGCCGTGGCATTGGCTCATCGACCGCTGCGCGGGCGCGCCGGGCCGACACTGCTGTGGTCGGTGGCGGGGTTCGGTGTGCTCACGATTCTGTTTGGGGTATCGCATAGCATTGTGCTGTCGCTGGTCTCACTGGTCCTTCTTGGGGCGTCAGACATGATCAGCGTGATCATCCGCGCGACGCTGGTGCAGCTGCGAACGCCCGATGAAATGCGCGGGCGAGTGATGGCAGTGGACATGGTTTTTATCGGGACATCGAATGAACTCGGGCAGTTCGAATCTGGACTGACGGCGCAATGGTTTGGCACGGTTCCGGCAGTGGTGCTGGGAGGCGTGGGAACGCTGGTGGTGATTGCGCTCTGGGCGTGGATGTTTCCGGATTTGCGGCGTACGGGCGCACTCAGCGCGATAAACACTGAGGTCGAAGAGGAAGCTTCGGAGGCAGCGGAAGAAATGCATTAGCAGGCTGCAGGAAAGCGCTCGCCGCAAGATACGACCACCGGGGCTAAAGCCCGCGCTGATTGTGGGCGCTTTACGCGACGCTGAAGCGCCGCTCTTCCACGGTACGGTGCGTATCTCCGGGACCGCACGCATCCCCGGGGCTGCACGCAACTCGAGTTCGGAAAAACTACTTCTGCGGTATCAGGGTCTTGGCTGCCCCCATATTGTCGTAGCGGTCGTAAACGCGTACGACCACCACATGCTCTGAAGAAGATCCATCTTCTTTCGCCGCTTCGGAAGTGGCTTTGAAATCGTAATTCTCGGTCTTTGCGTCGGAGAGTTGGCCAACCGGCTCGACATACTTCCAATCGCCCGCGTCGACCGAATATTCGGCGCGTTTGAGGGGAGAAAAACCATCCACTGCGCGGAACGTAACGTGAACCCCGTCGCCCTCGAGAGTGGCGGCCAGATTTTCGATTCGCGGAGGGGTTGTGTCGACCTCGAAGCGGCGGCTCTCTTTCGACGCCGTCAAGGCTTCGCCCGGCGAGTGGGAGGTCGCGTCGGAGGCGACCACCTTCACGGTGTAGCCGCCGTCGGGTAGCAGGCTGGCGTCGAAGGAATACGCTTTGTCAGTAATGTCATCTTTGAGAAGGAGCCAACGTGTCTGGCCATCGCCGCGGTAGTAGATGGAGTAAATAAGTTGGTCGTCGTTCTCGTCGTGCGCACTCCATTTCACACCGATGGAATCGCGATCATGCGAACTGGGCGGCGGAGCTTCGAAATGTGTTCCTGAAGATAGACTCGACGAATCCGATCCCAGGCCGATGCCCGTGGTTTTGGGCTGAGGTTGATACTTTACGGCGACCTGCACGGTGACATCATCGATCTCCGGAGCGACGTTCTTGGGCAAGTAATTCAAGGCGACGCTGTCAACGTTTGGAGCTGTGTTTCCCGCGTGCAGCACGGCCTTCCACTGGGCGTAACGAGCTGCGGGAATTCCGGTCTCGTCGTTTTTGCCGAGGTCGATTTTCTTCCACGGGCTCCAGTTGCGGTCGGGATTATCTACGTTGCCACTGCGGGCGTAGAGATCCACATTGCCAATGCCGCGGAATTCGACGCGTCCCCAGCGCGAGAAAATCTTGGCGTCGAAGACATCGCTCTCGTAGGTGCCCTCGGCCTCAGGCCCGGGACCGAGCACAAAGAGCTTTCCCAGATTACTGGTGGCAGCGTATACACCACCGCCGGGCGCTTTGGCGAAGGCGGTCACTTGCGAAGCCGCCGCTTTCAGCAGATCCGAAAAATCATCCAGGCCGGTGATAGCAAAAATGTGGCCGCGATTTCCCGTGCCAGCCAGCAGGCGTCCCTGCGAATCAAAGGCGAGGGCGTAGACGATATCCTCGTGGGATGTCCACAGCCTGGTGGGAGAACCGTCGGGGGCTATGCGATAAATATCAGAACCGCCGCTGGCCCCGCCGCCAGGAAATGGGAACAACCCTGCTATGGCAGGGCCGGTGGGCGCGGTAGAGATCGTCATACCGGGAACCTGTGGTGCGGCGCTTCCCGGCGGGACGCCGGACCCCATCGTCAAAAGAGCCGCGGCTAACCCCGATGAACTCGACCCGCTCCCGCTCTTTTTCTCGCCGACGGCTGCCGCATAGATGTTTCCTGCGCGATCGAGCGCCAGCGCTGTAATTTCTTTCTTGGGCGCGCTGTAGAGCACGAAACCGTCGCCCGCGGGAGAAATGCGGTAGATGAGTCCGCTGCCGTCGGAGCCGGCGATCAGGTTTTGCCGCGCATCGAAAGCCAGGACGCGAATGTGGGTTTCATCGCTCTTGAAGAATACAGAGTGCTCGCCTTTCGGCGTGACCCGGAAAATTTCCCCATGGTCGCCAGTGGCCACGTACAAGTTGCCAGACTTATCCAAAGCGAGATCCCAGATATATTTCGTGGCCGGCTCGAAATAGACGGACGAACTCCAGGAGGGATCGGCGGCGGGTTTCGCGGCGTCTTTGTCGGGAGCCGCTCCCGAAGAGAAATCAGCTTTTGCCGGCTGAGCTTTGGTGCTTGGATTGTGCTCGATTTTGTATACCTTGCCATCGGGAGCGGTGGCGGCATAGATCGCGCCTGCGGCGCCAATCTGCAGGGCTTGTACCTGGAGTTCCTTGGGCTCGAAAATAATGGTTCCTTTACCATCCGGCGTGATGCGGTACACGCGAGCAGGCGCGCCTGCCGCTACATATACATTTCCCGCGTCGTCGGCCGCGATTGCCCAAATGTAGGTTGAAGGGGTGGCATACAGGCTCGTGAACGTGGGAGCCAGCTCCAGGCCGCCCGCGCTACGAATCGCCGCGCCGATGGCTGTACCTTTGACGAGTTCGTCAAATCTGGACTGCTCCCAGGTACGCGTGCCTTCGGCAAACGCCGTCGAGACAAGAACGGAACCACTCAAGTCTGCAAGAAAGAAAACAGCAATAAACAAGAAGAAAAACTTTCGCGCACTCTGCAATTTTCATACCTCTGGGCATCGTTGTGGGGAACTTTAAGGTTAACATGCCGGCGAGATCGGAAGCTGCCCGCCCCGACCAGGTGTGAGGCTCACAGAGCCTGATTTCCCGTGGTATCGTTAAATCTGATGAACGCTCCGCGCCAGGAATTGCTCCAGTTGCTCGCCTACAAGTCTTTTCGCCTGGGCGAGTTCAAATTGTCTTCCGGCGGGACCAGCGACTACTACATCGATTGCAGGACCACAACTCTTGATGCCAAGGGCGCGCGACTGACGGGCCAGGTTTTTTTCGACGAAATCCGGCAGCATGGTTGGAAGCCGCAGGCCATCGGCGGCCTGACGATGGGAGCTGATCCCATCGTGGTGGCGGTGTCTGTGGTGAGCGGGGAACTGCAAGGTTTTCTGGTGCGTAAGGTGGAGAAGCAGCACGGGACGGGCCAGCGCATTGAAGGCTTTCGCGAGAAGGCCGCGCGGGTGGTGATCGTCGACGACGTTTGCACTACCGGCGCTTCCACGGTGCAGGCGATCGAGACGGCGCGCGAATTTGGATTTACCGTGGTTGGAGTGATGTGTCTGGTGGAGCGTGAAGAAGCTAAGGGAAGGCCGAGTGTAGAGAAGGCCGCGGCTCCAGCGCCGTTCGTGTCGATTTTTACCGCGAGCGATGTGCGCGCGGAACACATTCTGCAAACGGACGATACCAAGCCCGTAATCTTCGCCGTCTCGGCGGTCTGTGAAGTCTGCGGACGGCCGGCGGTGACGAACAACCCGCGGAACCTTTGCGACGCGCACAAAAATTGATCCATTTTTTGATTATTAATTCATGATTCAGACACTCGAATGGACTGACCAGGGTGTACGCTTCATCGATCAGACGAAGCTGCCCACGGAAGAAACCTACGTTACCTGCAAGACGCACGAGCAGGTCGCCGACGTCATCCGGACCATGGTGGTGCGCGGAGCGCCTGCGATAGGCGTGGCCGCGGCCATGGGGATTGCGCTCGGCGTGAACAATTCTAAGGCGGAGACGGTGGGTGATCTCAAGCGGGAGCTCGACCAGATCTGCGACAACATGGGCAAAACTCGCCCTACGGCCGTCAATCTCTTCTGGGCGATTCACCGCATGCAGGAGAAGTTTGAACGTATTCGCATCCGGCCAATCGCGCAAATCAAGCAGGGGCTCGTGGAAGAGTCGAAGCGTATGCACGCCGAAGACATTGCTGCCAACCAGGCCATGGGACGCCACGGCGCCACGCTGATGCCCAGTGAAGGCGGAGTGCTTACCCACTGCAATGCCGGTGCGTTGGCTACGGCTGGGTACGGCACCGCGCTGGGCGTGATTCGCGCAGCAGTCGAGCAGGGAAAGAAGATTCATGTCTATGCGGACGAAACCCGGCCGTTTCTGCAAGGCTCGAGGCTGACCGCCTGGGAGCTCATGAAAGACGGCATCCCCACCACCGTGATCTCCGACAACATGGCGGGCGCGATGATGAAGCAGGGCAAGATTGGAGCGATTGTGGTCGGAGCCGACCGCATCGCGGCCAACGGCGACGTGGCCAACAAAATTGGAACGTATACGGTCGCCGTTCTCGCCAAAGAAAACGGCATCCCGTTCTACGTGGCTGCGCCGATTTCGACCGTTGACCTGGCGTGTCCTGACGGCGACAAGATTCCCATTGAGCAGCGCAATCCGAGGGAAGTCACCCACATTGGCGGGAAGCAGATGGTCCCGGACGGCGTGTCGATCGAAAACCCGGCGTTCGACGTAACTCCAGCGAGATACGTGGCCGCCATCATCACTGAGCGCGGCATTGTCCGCGCGCCATACCTGGAGTCGCTGCAAAAGCTCGCTGGCACCGAGGCCAAGGTCGAGGTCTAGCTCGAGGAAGGACTTCGGCAGCATTTTCGGCATACAGGGGCGTGACGCCCGTCACATCAAGGCGGCTAAGCCTTGAGTACAGTTTTCGGTAGATAGTCCTCGGGAACCGAGAGGTTGGCAACCCGCTAGCATCTAAATATCCTTATGGTTCGAATGTGCCATGTGGAGCGGGGAGCCTGGTGTGAGAAGATGGCCCATTCTACTGTTCCTGCCGCAGGTCGACGAAGGGTGGGACAGGATGGACCCAAGCGGGGGCCGAGTGCATCTAACGAGACAAGTAGCGGAGGAAGAACCGCTGCTTCGGGTTTGCGGATTGAAGAAGGTTTTCCGGTCCGGCGAATCGGACTTGGTGCTCTTTGAGAATTTGTCGTTTGAGGTGAAGCGAGGCGAGATGCTCGCGATTGTGGGCGAGTCGGGAGCCGGGAAGAGTACCTTGTTGCACATCCTCAGCGCTCTTGATCATGCTTCCGCGGGTGACGTATACTGCGCGCAATTGAAGCTGAATGCGTTGTCAGCAGACGAATCGGCGGAGTTTCGCAATCGCCAGGTAGGCTTTGTCTGGCAATCTCATTATCTGCTGCCGGAATTCACGGCGGCGGAAAACGTGGCCATGCCTCTGCTGGTGGGCGGTCGTAGCTGGGCAGAGGCAGCGCCGGAAGCTTCACGCTGGCTGCGTGAGGTCGGGTTACAGCAACGCGGGCATCACCGTGCGGGAGAGCTTTCGGGCGGGGAGCAACAGCGGGTAGCTCTGGCGCGGGCGCTCATTGCCGGTCCGAGGTTGTTGCTGGCGGATGAGCCAACCGGGGACCTTGACGGACAGACGGCGGAAGCGGTTTTCAAATTGATTGCGCGATTACATCGCGAGCACCAACTCACCTCCCTCATTGCAACACACAGCTTTTCGTTCGCACGACGCTGTCACCGGGTGTTACGGCTGAAGCAGGGGCGCGTCGAGGAAATCAGGCCGGAGTCGCTGCCCGTTTAGTGGTGAGAACGAGCGAGTGAAAGATTAGTAAGACAAAGTGCAAGAAATTGGACTGGCTGGAAGGCGTAAGGGAGATTTCAAAAGGTTCCTTCGGTAACATTATGGTAACGTTTCGGTAATTGGGTTGGATGGCTGTTTAATTGCATAATGAGCTAGTGATGCGGATCAGGACGCAAGACATGAACGACATCGGGCCAGGGTTTAGGTAGGTCGAGCGGGAGGTCGTGCCTTCTCGATCAGAGGGGTTCGGGGGGAAGGGCATTATGTTTGAACGTTATACGGAGAAAGCCAGGCGCGTGATCTTCTTCGCGCGCTACGAAGCAAGCCAGTTCGGGTCTCCTTATATAGAGACCGAGCACCTGCTGCTGGGGCTCCTGCGCGAAGATAAAGCCCTGACTAATCGATTCCTGCGCTCGCACGCCTCGGTTGAGTCTATCCGCAAGCAGATTGAGGGTCACACCACGATTCGGGAAAAGGTCTCGACGTCGGTGGACCTGCCTTTGAGCAACGAGTGCAAGCGCGTGCTGGCCTATGCCGCGGAAGAAGCGGAACGGCTGTCTCACAGGCACATCGGAACCGAACATCTTCTATTGGGATTGCTGCGGGAAGAGAAGTGCTTTGCCGCTGAGATTCTGCACGAGCGCGGGCTACGGCTATCGACCATCCGTGAGGAATTGGCGCGTACCAGCCAGGAAAAAGCGCAGCCGCAACGGCAGCGGGAATCTTCGCTACTGAGTGAGTTTTCGCGCGATTTGACCCAGGCGGCTATGGACAGCCAGCTTGATCCGCTGGTGGGCCGCGATGGAGAGTTGGAGCGCGTGGTCCAGATTCTGTGCCGGCGTACCAAGAACAATCCAGTGCTGATTGGCGAGCCGGGCGTGGGCAAGACGGCTATCGTCGAAGGACTGGCGCAGCGGATTGCCGATGGAGAAGTTCCGTCATTTCTGGCGGATAAGCGAATTCTGGCGCTTGATCTTTCCTTGATTGTTGCCGGAACAAAATATCGAGGACAGTTCGAAGAGCGCCTGAAGACCATCATGAAAGAATTGATGGAGTCGCAGAACTCCATCATCTTTATTGACGAGCTGCATACTCTGGTAGGCGCGGGATCCGCGGAAGGATCGCTCGATGCGGCGAACATTCTGAAGCCGGCATTGTCGCGCGGCGAGATTCAGTGCATCGGCGCAACTACTCCGGGCGAATACCGCAAGTCCATCGAGAAGGACCGGTCGCTGGAGCGGCGTTTCCAGGCGGTGAAGGTTCCTCCGCCGAATGAGGCGGATGCGGTGAAGGTGCTGTTTGGCATCAAGGACCGGTATGAGAAGTTCCACGCCGTCACCTATACCGACGACGCCATCAACTTCGCCGTGTCGCACTCGAACCGTTACATTCCGGATCGGTTCCTGCCGGACAAGGCCATCGACTTGGTAGATGAAGCTGGTGCGCGGGTGAAGCTGCGTCAGACCTCGCAGCCCGAGGAGATCACCGAGGTCCAGAAGCGGATCAAGTTCATCGTGCACCGCATGGAGAACGCGATCGCGAACCATGAGTTCGAGAAGGCCCGTTTCTACTCGGACGAAGAACGCAAGGAGCGCGAGAATCTGCGCGCGCTGCGCGAGAAATATCATTTGGATGAGTCTTCAACGGGGGTTGTGGGCCGCGAGGACATCGAAGATGTGGTTTCGCGCTGGACAGGCGTTCCCATCACTTCGATCAAAGAAGAAGAGACGCAGAAGCTGCTGCGCATCGAAGAAGAGCTGCACAAGCGGATCATTTCTCAGGATAAGTCGATCAGCGCGCTGGCCCGGGCGATCCGGCGTTCGCGCGCAGGGTTGAAGAGTCCAAACCGTCCGATTGGCTCGTTCTTATTCCTCGGCCCGACGGGCGTGGGCAAAACGGAAGTCGCACGCACGCTGGCCCAATTCATGTTCGGCACGGAAAAAGCTTTGGTTCGCTTCGACATGTCGGAGTTCATGGAGAAGCATTCGGTGTCGAAGCTGATCGGCTCGCCTCCGGGATACGTTGGCTACGAAGAGGGCGGCCAGCTTACCGAGCGCGTGAAACGGGCACCGTATTCAGTGGTGCTGCTGGATGAAATCGAGAAGGCGCATCCGGATGTGTTCAACATCCTGTTGCAGGTTTTTGAAGATGGCCAGCTTACCGATGGTTTGGGCAATACGGTCGACTTCAAGAACACGATCCTCATCATGACCTCGAACATCGGGGCGCGGCACCTGCAGAAGCGCGAGGGGTTTGGCTTCCAGTCGACTGCGGAAGATCAGGTTTCGGGCAAGGTTGAAGAGTTGGTGAAGGGTGAAGTTAAACGCACCTTCAATCCAGAATTCCTGAACCGGCTGGATGAGATTATTCTGTTCCTGGCTCTGAGCGAAGCCGACCTGATCCAGATTCTGGAACTTATGGTTACGCAACTCAACCAGAACCTGGCGCAGAAGGCGATCACGGTCACGGTGGCCGATGAAGCCAAGAAGTGGATCCTCAACCAAACCCTGACGGACCGCTCCTATGGAGCACGACCGCTGCGCAGAGCGTTGCAGAAGTACATTGAAGACCCGCTGTCGGAAGCGCTGATTCAGGGAACGATTACCACGCGTCCGGCATTTATCGAGGTCTTCCTGGAAGATAACAAGCTGTTCTACCGTCCGGTGGATGCGGAAAAGACCGAGGGTGTGCTGCTGTACGAGAATAGCTAAAGGTTACTTATCAGCCTCAAGCCGTCAGCGCCAGCTGGCGGCTTTTGCTTTGCCGGGATGGATGAGTACAAACCTAATCGCAGAGGACGCGGAGAGAATCCACGGCGGCGGCGGAAAACTTCTTTTTGCGACCACTTCGGCTCCGAACGAATCTGGATATGCGATGCACGTCAATCGGGGGCACACCATGGATAAGGTTAATCTTGCTGAGAAGTTTGCGAAGATTCCGGAATACTACAAGCCTCACATTGCCGGCGAGCTTAACGGGCAGCAAGTGAAGCTGGTGAAGACTAAGGGCGAGTTCGTGTTTCATCATCACGACAATGAAGATGAGATGTTCCTGGTGGTGAAGGGCCGCTTCCGCATGGAATTTATTGACCGGCAGGAGTGGATCGAGGAAGGTGAGTTTATTGTCGTACCGCGCGGAGTAGAGCACCGTCCGGTCGCGGAAGAAGAATGTTGGATTCTGCTGTTTGAACCAGCTTCGACGCTGAACACAGGAAATATCGTCAACGAGCGCACGGTAACACATCTGGAACACGTGTAGCATACACATCAAGCACACGTAGCAATATACGTATCTACCAAGATTCAACTGAGGTCTATGGAACTTATCCTTTACTCTTCAGCCTGGTGTCCTGATTGCCGCGAGGCCAAACGCTTTCTGGCCAAACACAATATCCCCTATAAAGAGGTTGACATCGAGACCACGCCGGGGGCTGTGGATGAAATCGTCAAGCACACCGGCAAGCGCGCCGTCCCTCAATTCGTGATCGACGGCGAGTGGGTGCAGCCGTATGTTCCGGGAGAAGGTTTTCTCTACGACAAAATGGCGAAGCGGCTGGGCGTCGGGAAGCCTTAGCCTGCTTCTGTTAGCTGGCCGCGCCGAGCTGCCATTCTCACTACACTTTCGATATCCCCTGTACATCATCTTCCGTACCGTGGAAAAGCCCTGCCGGACAAGGCAATATGACCACTCCCCGGCTTTCAGCACGGGTGCGCCTTCCCCTGGCGCCAGGGCTGGAGAAACGGGCGGTGTTCCAAAGTCATGTCCGAACCGGAACTTCCACAGGGATCAAACGAAGTTACTGAGAGCTGGCAGCAGACGGTGCAGGCCGTGCTGGGCCTTGTGCTGTTGATCGGCGCGGTGGCCATGTTCCATTACTACGCTCCCGCCACGGCGCAGGGTCCGCAGCCGGACGATCTGCAGAAGCAGGTGCATGCGCTGACCCAACAGGTGGCGGAACTCGAGAAAGAGCAGGCGATGCCGGCGTTAGTACTCAACCGGTACCGGAATTCCATCGGCTACATTTACGGCGTATATCAGGTTGGATTCGCGAACCAGCCGGCCGCGATTCGGGCGCGTGTGTCTGGCACTGGATTTCTGGTGGGTGACGGACTGCTCGCCACCAACCGGCACGTGGCTGAACCATGGTTTGGCGATAGCGAGGCGGAAGGACTGATGCATCGTGGTGCAACGGCCATGCTGGAAAGTCTGGTCGTGTTCTTTCCAGGTTCGGCGACGCCTGTCAGCTTAATCCCGGGAGCAGTTTCTCCCGTAGGCGATCTGGCCGTGCTAAAGATCGAAGATAAAAATGCGATTCGCGGACTTGCGGTGCTGCCGCTGGCAAAAGGCAACGCTTTGCCAGGCGAACTCGTGACGGTGATCGGCTATCCGATGGGGATTGCGGGAATGGTGGCCAAGTCGCCGAGCGGAATTTATCAGCGGCTGGCGTACCGGCATAACGACATCACGGCTGCGAGTGAGCTGGCGGCGCTGTCGCTGATTCGTCCTTCGACTACATGCGGGCATCTGGGCGACGTGGTGGGCGACAAGCTGATCTACGATGCTCCGACGGCGCATGGAGGCAGCGGGGGTCCGGTATTCAACTCCAACGCGGAAGTGATTGGAGTGAATTCAGCTTATATTGATGGATTTTCCGGTGGCACGCTGGGATTTTCCGTGGACGCCTTGCGGCCGCTGATCGCGGAAGTGGAGAAGCGACCGTAGATTTGGCGTAGAGATTTAACAATCTGATTGAGAAAAGCCGGGAAGCTTAGCTTCCCGGCTTTCGTATTTTAGCCGCGGATCAGAACGTCCAACGCAGAGAGAACTGGATCAGGCGCGGAGTGCCCGTGGTGCTCACAATCTCGCCGAATGGGTCTGGGCTAGTCCGGCTGCCGGATGCCCAGGCCAGGTACTGCTCGTAGTCCGTCACGAGCGGAGTGCCGAAATTTGGGTGATTCCACAGGTTGAAGAAATCGGCGGCGAAGCGGAGATCTTGCCGCTCTGTAAGCTTGATGTGCTTGATGAGGGAGAAATCCCAGTTCTGCTGGAATGGGCCACGATAGATATTGCGGCCGAGATCGCCGAATCCAGTAGTGCAGTAATTGGAATCCGTCTGGCATTGCGTTGGATAAAGCTGCGGCGCGGTGGTGAAGGCAGCCGGATTCAGATATCCGCTCAAACGCTGCGAGATGCTGCCGGAAGTCATGCCGCTGCCGATGGTGGCGCCGGAAGCCAGACTAGCGCTCACAGGCGACGTGCCGGCTCCCAGGAAAGCGTTGCCGCCGTTGGAATCCAAAACTGAAAACGGCAGCGACGATTGCAGGCTGGTGACGCCGCTCACGGCCCACTCCCCGAGTGCTGCGTGCTTAAACCCGGTGGTGTGAGCGAAGAATGGGAGGTCGTAAACGTAGCTGACTTTTAACACCTGCGGACGGTTGAAATCAGAGATTCCGCGCGAGGCGTTGATCGTACTTTCATCGTTGAAGGCGGTGTTGTTGGCCGTGTTTCCGGTCGAGGTCGCGTCAATGTTCTTGGAGAATGTGTAGGCAGCCTGAATGTAACCCCGCTCCCAGCGCCGCGAGACTGTGGCCTGGAAAGAGTGGTAAATGGAATAGGCGTCATTGGCGAAGATTTGATAACCCGAATAGCCGTTCAGGCCGGGCGTGGGCGTACGCGCAATGGCGTTTGAAAAAGTATTGTCGGTGATTTGATAAGTGTTGCCGCTGGTGTCCGTGACCGTGAATGGATTAGCCGGCGTGGCGTTTACCGACTGGATGGCGTCCCGTGTTTCGCGGAGGTGCGTGCCCTTGGTGCCGACATAGCCAACCTCCAGCACCCACTTGCGGCCCAGATCACGCTGCAGGGTGAGATTCCATTGCTGCGTGTTGGGGACTACGAAATGCCGAGGGACTTCCAGCACAAACAAGTTTTGCGTGGAGTTCACACCCGGTCCGCCGGTGCAGGCATAGTTGCCGTCCGGTATGTTCGGGTTGTTGCTGGGGGCGAAGCTGATGAGACGGGCCAGGCATGGCAGCCAGGCGCCTGACAACTGCCCGGCGGCAGGCACTGCGTTGGAATTGGTGGCTGGGGTTCCGGTGAAGAAATCAGACATGGTGAACCCGGGCGTCGTCCCGAAAAACACAATGGGAATAAACGGCGACTGGAAGCTAAGTTGGTCGACCGCTCCTACGTCTTCTCGAACGTAGAAGATACCGTAGCCGCCGCGGAGGGTCGTGTTGTGATGGCCGAGAACGTCCCACGCGAAGCCAACGCGCGGGCCGATGCCGGTGGAGACGCTGTTGTTGAAGGTTGATCCAGCAGCGTTTCCGGTGAGGCCGGGAACGCCCAGCTTGTTGACGCAGCTCGGATAGATGAACGGATACTGGCCTGACTTGGTGAGGTCCGATTCCATGTTGCCGATGTGGCAGGCATTGTCGCTCCAGGCGCCAAAGAACTCAGTGCGCAGGCCGAGATTCAAAGTCAGGTTCTGAGTGGCTTTCCAGTCGTCCTGCGCGAACACGGCGGAATTTTTCTGGCGATAGTTATGGTTATAGACGCCGCCGCCGCCAAAGCTGAATTCTGGAGTGCCTTGCAGGAAATTCGCAAAATCCGTGACCGTGGAGTCGCCAAAGTAAAGCTGGCCATTGAAGACCTGCGGGAATTGTTTATTGAGGCTGACCGGCGTGAATTCGCCCCCAAATCGCCAATTGTGTTTGCCCCTGACCCACCCCAGCGTCTCTATGAAATTAAAGTTGTTCTGTGCCTGATACTGGTTGGCTTGCGGCGTAGGACCAAACTGAAACCCTGAACTGACGAAGGTAAATTTGTAAATGTTGTCCGTGAGATTGTTGGTGGGGCGGGTGATACCAGCCTGGCTCGCGGTGACGGGCGGAACGTTAATGTCGCTGTTATTGATGCGAATAAAGCCAAGGCGGAAGTCATTCACCAGCGTGGGGGAGAAAATGTGAGTCTCGGTAAGGGAGAAGACCCGATCTTTTACCGGAAGTTGGTAAGGGAAGTTGAGATCTCCGCTGCTGATGCTACCGCCCAGAGAGGCTTGCAGGCCGCCCGCGCCAAAGGGCACGTCCGATTGAAAATTTTGAAAGAAGAATTGGGCGGAGAGCTTGTCCTTGGAGTTGCGGAACTCGCGATCCCATGTCGCGGTGAATTGGTTGTCGGTGTAGCTGCCGGGCTCGCTGACTGTAAACGGGACGACGGTGCCGGCAGCGGTTCCACTGGGGACGTTGGGCAGGGGGTAAAGATAGCCGTTGCCAGCCGCACCAAACTGGTTGCTTTGAAACGCGATCAGCGATGCCGCGACCGGATCAAAGCTGGAGATGCCAAAAGCAGACGCCAGAGCGGCCTGACCGGAGGGTCCACGATCCGCCGCGGGAATATACGGGATGAGCGTGCTGATGATCGTTCCCGGGGAATCGCCGCTGCGCTGGCGTGTTCCCGAATAGTTGACGAAGAAGAAACCGAGCTTGCCGCCGGTGCCGATCGGGCCGCCCACATCCCCACCGAAAATGTTTTGCTGGACCACGGGCCTTGGCTCGCCCGCTCCATTGAGAAAGTAGTCGTTAGCGTCCAGTACGGTGTTGCGGAAGAATTCGTACGCCTCGCCGTGGAACGCGTTGGTGCCTGTCTTCAGAATGGCGTTGATGTTGCCGCCTCCATTGCGGCCCTGGGTGGCGTCGTAAAGCGAGGTTTGCACCTTGAATTCCTGAATCACCGCAGGATTAGGCAGCGGGGTCGTAGTCAGCTCGGCGACGTTGTAGTCCGTCGCGCTGATGCCTTCAATCTGATAGTTATTGTTGTCTTCGCGCTGGCCGTTCACTTCAATCCGCACATTGCCGCGTCCCAACTGCGAGGCGGCATTCAACTCGCCTTGCGCGCCGCTCGATAGCGTGAGCAACTGCTGAAAGTTTTGCGTGGCGAGCGGCAGGTTCTTGATGGTTCCCGATTCAATGGCCTGCCCCGTCGTGGCATCGGTAGTGTCTACCTCCTGCACTTCGGCTTGCACTTCCACCTGCTGTTGCACGGCCTGGGTCTTGAGCTTGGCGATCAGGCGCGTGGTCTCGGTCACGCGCACGACGATGTCGCGGAATGTGGATTCGGCGAACCCGGCTCCATGGACGCTTACCGTATACTCGCCCGCCGGCAGCAACGGAGCGGTGAAAGAACCGTCGGGGCCTGAAGTGACGCTGCGTTCCAGCACACCGGTTTCCTGGTTCGTGATGCGCACTTCGGCGTTGGCCACGACCGCGCCGCTAGGATCCTGAATCGTGCCTGTGATCGCGCCCGTCGCGCCGCCTTGAGCGAAGGCTTGGGCAACAAATGCAGTTGCGAGAAAACTAATCCAGATGAACCTACCTTGTAGCTTCGGCATCGCCTCTCCCTAAGTTCGGAATGGAATTTTGTTTATTGCTGGAACGGGGGTTTGACGAGTGAACAAGCGGATCGACAACAGAAGAATGCGTGCAGCCAGTCTTGTGTGCTCACACGCAGGAGTGGGCTGCGGAGGTACAAAGGTGATCGCTTGAGTTCAGCTATCGCCATTGGATACACGTTTCCCCGCAGAGTGCCTGGACTCTGGGGATTGCGGAAGCATACTCAAAGTGGCGGGCCGTTGGCAATACAAATCCTGCTGCCAGAACTTTTCGGTTAGAGAATGCAGTGACCAGTCCACGTTCAGTCCAGTTCTGGGATCCGGCGCTGGAAGAGGGTTCAATTCTCAGAATTGGGCTGACGGGTCCTGGGAAACCATCCTGGTTCGCGCAAGTTTTCATCGTGGAAGCCGCGGAGTCGGGCGGCCATCACTCCGCTTCGGCTGAGATATCCGATGGTTTTGCGATGGTCGGCGCGATCGACCACGGGCAGGCGTCCGATGTCATACCGCAGCATCTTCGAAGCGGCTTCGGAGACAAGTTCGTCGGGATAGGTAACGATCAGGTGGCTGCTGCCAACTTCCAGAACGCTCATCTCTCCTGAGGGGTCTTGGGCGAGGGCGCGAAGCAAGTCGCCCCGCGTGATGATGCCGGAAAGCTTTCCGGTTTCATCGAGGATCAGAAGAGCCTCGTGCCGAGCGACAACCGGGTCGTGTCGCGCAATGCGCTCCGCTAACGTGCCAACCTTTGTGTCAGCCGGTATGGCGGGTAAATCCCGATCCATGGTTTCTTCAACCTTGGTCTGAGCGAGAACGTCGGCTTCGTAATCCTGATGAACGTGTAACCCCCGGCGCGCCAGTTTTTCCGTCATGATCGAACTGTTAGGCATAAAGAGCATGGCGATGCCGTCGGCGATGACGCTGACCAACATGAGCGGCAAGACTGAGTTGTAGTCGCGGGTGATCTCAAAAGCAAAGATAATGAACGTAAACGTGGCACGCGAGGCCGCGCCGAAAACCGCGCCCATGGCTACCAGCGCGAAAGCGCCGGGAGTAAGGTGCGCGCCGGGAAGGAAGTGATTCGCGATCATGGCGAAGAGGCCGCCCATGGCCGCGCTCCACATGAAGCAGGGCGCCAGCAGCCCACCCGAGGTGCCGGAGCCGAGCGAGACAGCCAGGGCAACGGCCTTGGCCAGCATGACGATCAGCAGAAGTTTCCAGGCGAGCGCGGCATTGAGAATGTCGCCGATGGTATCGTAGCCGACGCCGAGCACGCGGGGCACGAAGAACCCGATGATGCCTAGTCCGAGAGCGCCCACCGCCGGCCACCACATTTCGTCGAACGGGAGTCTGTCGAATTGATCTTCTACCCAGTACAGCAGCTTGCTGAAGCCCACGGCGGCCAGGCCGCAGATCAGGCCTAACACAAGATACAACGGCAGAGCCCGGGGGATGGCGAAGTCCATCGGGTTGACCTGAAACATCGGCCCCAAACCCAGAAGCTGCATGTGGACTGCGGTCGCCAGTGTGCTCGCGATCACAAGCGGGATGAACGAGCGCGACTTGAACTCGAAGAGCAACAACTCGATGGCAAGAATTACGCCGGCGATGGGAGTGTTGAAGGTGGCAGACATGCCGGCGGCCGCACCGCAGGCGAGCAGTACCTTGCGCTCGACCGCAGTCGTATGAAAGGTCTGACCGACGAGCGACCCGATCGCTCCGCCGGTTTGAATGATTGGGCCTTCCGCACCGAACGGACCGCCCGTACCGATCGCGATTGCCGCCGAGATGGGCTTCAGGATGGCCACACGCGGGGCGATACGGCTGCGGTTGAACAAGACCGCTTCCATGGCTTCTGGAATGCCGTGGCCCTTAATTTTCGATGTTCCGTACTTGGCCATAACACCCACGATGAGTCCGCCAATGACCGGGGTCACGATTACCATCCAGCCGAGATGGTTGTGTTGCGCGCTCGTGAAGGCGCTGGACCAGCGATGGTAGAAGAAGAGATTGGTGAACAGGCCGATTAACTTGTAGAGAGCGAAGGCGACTATGCCTGCCACAACACCGATCGCGGCGGAAAGAAGTGAGATCAGCAGCATGCGGAACGGCGCGGGCGGAGGTGCGTCCGCTATCGTGCTCTCTAAGTTTGGGGTGGGGGCGGGCACGGAGCCGGCTGGAACGGATGTTTTCTTGGCAGTTCGTTTGCCGGTGGTACTCATGGATGCTTGGTTGTCTTTCCTTTTTCATGAGGGACGGCAGAATGCTGGGGAGGCGCATCGTTGCCCTCCCGCATAATGCGCCGAAGAGCGGCTACCAGTTCGGGTCCGGCACTGCGAAGTTCCTCATGATGATGAAGCGCAAGCTCGGCGAGCACCTTCTCTCCTTTGGGAGTAAGCATGAGGAGCACTTCGCGGCGGTCGTCGTGCGCCCGCGTGCGGTGCACAAATCCTCCCGCTTCCAGGCGGTTCACCAGCTCTACGGCGCTGTGGTGGCGGATCTCCATGCGATTGGCCAACTCGCGGATTCGCGGACGCACGCTGGCGGGCATGCCCTTAATCGCCAGCATCAGTTGGTACTGGCCCCGCTCCAATCCTGCCTGCTTTACCGCTTGTTCGCTGAAGTGGAGAAACCGGCGGATCTGGTACCGGAACTCTGCCAGCGCCTGGTAATCCGACAAGGTGAGCCTTTTCATGCCGCTGATTGTATCGTGCCGCGATCCACTTCCTTTAATAGAATATCGTAAGGCGATATAATACTCAAAAGGCAAAACTTCGACCATTCCTGCGCACGCTGGCCTCTTTTTCGTACTCCAGTTAGAATCCTCTGTCCCACTTGCATCAGCATCGACAGGAGGCGAATTCGCCTTGATCCCGCGCTACACCCGCCCAGAAATGGGTCGAATCTGGAGTGATGAGAATCGCTTCCGCACCTGGCTGGCTGTGGAAGTCGCTGCCACCGAGACTCTGGCCGAGGCAGGCATGGTTCCCAAGCCGGCGGCCAAGTCCATTCGCGAACGTGCCGATTTCAGTGTGGAACGCATTCACGAGATCGAAGCCGAAGTGCGCCATGACGTGATTGCCTTCACTACCGCCGTGGCCGAGATCGTCGGCCCCGATGCACGATGGTTTCATTATGGCCTCACTTCCAATGACGTGGTCGATACCGCGCAGGCTTTGCTGATCAAGCAGGCCTCGTCGCTCATCGCACAGGATCTTGCACGCCTGGCCGAAGTGCTCGAACGCCGCGCCTGGGAATTCAAAGACACGCCGATGGTGGGGCGCACGCACGGCATTCACGCTGAGCCGATCACTTTCGGGTTCAAACTGGCAAACTGGTATTCGGAAACACAACGAAACATTGCCCGGTTCAAGGCGGCAGCCGAGGATCTGCGAGTCGGAAAGTTTTCAGGAGCGGTCGGGATCTTCGCTCATCTCACGCCAGAAATCGAAGAGCAGATTTGCGCGCGCCTGGGTCTTAAGGCGGCGGCTGTGTCCTCGCAGGTGATCCAGCGCGACCGTCACGCACATTATCTTTCGACGCTAGCCGTGATCGCGTCCACGTTGGACAAGATTGCCACCGAGATCAGGCACCTGCAGCGCACGGAGGTTCGTGAGGCTGAGGAATTTTTCACCGAAAAGCAAAAAGGATCTTCCGCAATGCCACACAAGCGAAATCCCGTGACCAGTGAGCAGATCAGCGGTCTGGCGCGAGTGGTGCGCGGCAATGCGCAGGCCGGGTTTGAAAATGTTGCTTTATGGCACGAGCGCGACATCTCGCACTCTTCAACCGAGCGCGTCATTCTGCCCGATTCCACCACGTTAGTCGATTATTTGTTGAGCAAGACAGCCAATCTAATCGAAACCATGTTTGTGTATCCCAAACGGATGATGGCAAACCTGGAGAGCACACACGGGCTGATCTTCAGCGGTCAGCTCCTGCTCGATCTGGTGGAGCATGGAGTTTCCCGCGAGGACGCCTACCGCCTGGTGCAAGCGCACGCGATGCGCGCGTGGAAAGAAGGTCTGGACTTCCACCAATTGGTCCTTGCCGATAAGGAAATCACGGAAAAAGTTCCACGGAAACAAATCGAGTACGCGTTCGATTTGCCGCGTCAGTTGAAGAGTGTGGATAAGATCTTCGCGCGCGTCTTTCCGAACCCGGCTGCGAGCCGCACGAAATCTACTAGTCATCCGCGGTCCACGCGCACGCGGAACCGTCGCTAACCGCGGTTCACACTTTATTAAACCCGGCTGACCTGACAAAGTTGCGGTCGTCCTTCCCTCGCTGTGCCGTTTCCCGCCCATGCATCTTCTCCCTACATCCGGGCATCGAAGGAATTAACCAATTGGTTAGTTCGTAAAGTTTCGTCAAAACTGGGTCGGAGGTGACCTATGACAATGGTTACAACGAAGAAGGCAGGCTTGCTGAACATTGTGGGTGCGTTGCTGGCAGTGGGATTATGGAGTGCGACGCTGGTCGCTCAGACTGCAGATGCAACCCGCTACGACAATCAGATTCAAACCGCACTAACGATGAAGCTGGGCAAGAAAGATCAGTTCCGCGACGTTCGATCTAGCGTGCAAGACCGCATCGTAACCCTGACGGGTACGGTCGATCTCTACCAGCGCAAACTGGACGCGGCCAAGCTGGCTCGAAAAACTGCGAGTGTGCAGGCCGTGCATAACTTGATCACTGTGGCCGGGCCAAATGTGCCCGATGCCCAACTGGAGCAGAAGCTGGCCAAGAAGTTGCGTTACGTGCGTTCTGGTTACGACATCACGTTTGACTACTTCGCGCTCAACGTGAAGGACGGGGTCGTCATGGTCGAGGGGCAGGATCGAACTGGAGTCGGCCGCGATGAAGCTCTTGCCGATATTTCGAATATGCCTGGAGTGAAAGACGTAATCGCGAATATCTCATTGGAACCGGTTTCGCCGATGGACGATGGTCTGCGATTGCGTGCGGCGCGCGTCATCTACCTCGATTCCGTGCTGAGCAAGTACGCCATGGACCCGGCACGGCCGATTCGGATCATCGTGGACAACGGCCACGTTACGCTTTACGGCTCCGTGGATAGCACCATGGATAAAACCGTAGCCGGAATTCGAGCCAACCAGCTCTTCGGCGCCTTCAGCGTGGTGAACAAACTGGTCATAGAAAAGGATTCGGGCCAGTCTGGACTTTGATTCTGAGAAGGAGAGGAGGCGCGGTGCAATCCGCGGCCTTTTTTTATTTACAATCGATTGATCAACGACGCCACGTATCCCGCGCCGAATCCATTATCGATATTCACCACGCTCACATTTGAGGCGCAGGAATTCAGCATGCCGAGCAGCGCGGTCAGTCCTTTGAACGATGAGCCATATCCCACGCTGGTGGGCACCGCGATTACAGGAACGCCAACAAGTCCTCCGACCACGCTGGGCAGTGCGCCTTCCATGCCGGCGCAGACAATCACGACGCGAGCCTTCGTGAGCGCTTCCCGATTGGCTAGGAGACGATGAATCCCCGCGACGCCCACGTCATAGAAATGCTCCACAGTATTGCCCATGAGTTCGGCAGTCACGACAGCCTCTTCGGCCACAGGGATGTCGCTGGTTCCCGCCGATACTACAGCGATCGTCCCCTTACCGTAGGTGTGCGGATCACGTTGCAGCACAATCGCACGCGCGAGTTCGCGATATTCTGCCGCGCGGACTTTTTTCTTCACTGCAGCAAACTGTTTCTTATCGGCGCGCGTCGCGAGGATGTTGCCACCGTGCTTGGCCAATCGCGCAAAAATCTGCGCCGTATGCGACGGAGTCTTCCCCTCCCCAAGAATCACTTCGGGCATGCCTGCGCGCAGACTGCGATGATGGTCCACCTTGGCAAAACCAAGATCTTCAAAGGGCAAATGGCGCAGGCGCTCCACGGCACCGTCAGGCGAGATTTTGCCTTGGCGCACTTGCTCGAACAATTTGCGGATGGACTCGGCGTTCACGGTAGCACTGAGCAGTTGGTCACGCGAGGTCTAGCTTAGCATCTGAGGACGGCCCTGAGTTCGAGGCGTGCGCGTCGCGGGAGGCGGAACGAACTCTTGCGATCACAGCGGTGTAGATTTTGCGGGCGACACCGGGTTCGTTAAGATGGGCTAGAAACAAACGGCGCAATCCGCCAGGCGTCACTCGTCCCGCCAGATAGGCAGCGTAGAGCATACTTCCTAGGCGGTATCCCCAATCTTTCGCGATCGCTTCCAACTTCTCGTTATCGGCGCGGATGGCGGCCAAGGCGGCCTTTTCGCACGCAGCACGCGACAACGTGAAGGAGTTGTCCGTCTCGGGCGCCGGCCTTGCGGGATAAAGCACTCGCGAACCGAAGTAAGCCACGGCGTTTTCAATCACACGCGTATAAAACGCATCCATCGCCGCGGCCGCGTTAGTAGTTCCAAGTAAACCGTTACCGTCCGCGCCATTTACGTCAAGGCCGTGTCCATTAAGGTGCTGAGGCAAACCGCGGCAGGCGTGATGCAGAAAACGAGCGGCATCCTCGGCCGCGTGCATCAGCTGAAATTCGCGGACGTAGAACGCATTCACCTCGGGGAAATAAGCACTGCCGCGTTCTTCCACACTGGCGAGCATGCTTGCCATTTGCTGATCCGGGATGGCTTTGCGCGAGATCAGACGGCGCAGCGCCGCATCCGAAGCGTTACCGTGAACCTCAGGCAGCATGTCGACCAGAAACTTCGGTTGCGTGCCATTGTGCGGCGAATAGCGGTTGATCTCAAGAAAGCTGGCCAGGCTGTCAATCAAGTTGTAGATGGTAGGCGCGAAGTCAGGGCCGGTATCGCAGCGGCTCCACTGGTCAAGAAACAGGCGGTAGCTTTCATACTTCTCCAGAGGCGTGGCGTTGAAGACGCAGAGGACGTCGTTGTTGACGCGCACTGCCTCGACCTTGTCGACGGGTTCGCCCGCCGCCCGCCAATATAACGCATCCACGTTTTGCAGGACGGTAAGAATTTTGGCCTCGGGAAGTTCCTTGTGCAGCACGCGAGGCAGATGTCCCGGAGCCAGGTGCGACTCGCCGAACAGCACAAAGATGACCGCATCGGGATGTCGCTGGCGAATCTCGGAAATCTTGGCCGCGGCATGACGATCGCGGGCGCCGATTTTCCGCAAATTTTCGCGGGGCATGCAATCCAGACCGTAGATGGCCTCGCCATGGTCACGCGCGGCAACCAGCAATTCGTGAAACGGAGGCCAATCGTATCCCCAGTCAAGATCGAAGCGGATGCGCTGCCGTAATTCGTTCTCATCAATTTCACGGCGCCACCATTCTTCGAGAATGTGCTGGTCGCGGGCAAAAATGGTTTCGACACCAAGCACCAAGCGACGGTCTCCAGCCAGGGCGCGCTGCTCGATCAGTGATGCGGCGTAGCGCTGCGCGGCGGGCAGAGCATGGTAGTCGCCGATCAAGACGACGTCGGCTGCCTGCAGAGCATTCTGAATCTGTTGACGATCAAGAAGAGAATCGTAGTTGCCGAAGGCTTGCGAAAACTCGCGAAGATATTTGCGGCGGCCATGCGAATCCTGCGCGCGAATTTCACGCTCCACTCCCTCCAGCGCATGCAGTTCTGCCGCGCTGCGGCGAGATCGTAAATTGGCCGTAGATGCCATAAAGTCAGCTTCTAGCTCCCAGCTCTTGCCTTGACTCCGGTTCGGCGACTCCCTATGCTGCAAAGTCGGGGCTGTGCTCATTTCGCCTCGCGGGAGAATCCTTGCCGAATCACCCTCCGCAGAATCTGACCATTGCGACCACTGGCGCCAGTGGCTCTGTGTTTCTTCGGCAATTGCTGATCGCCGTCGAGCGCGATGCGCGCGTTCAGACCGTGAACTTCATCGCATCGGACTCCGCTCTGCGCGTCCTGGCCGAAGAACTCGGCATTCAAGGCCGGGCGAATCTTCTCCGCCAAATCCTTTCCAACCAAAACAGCTCGCCGAAGAACTCGACGAAAACTTCAGCCGGCCGTGCGCACATCGCGTCCAAAATCAAAGAACACAAAATCGAAGAACCGAAAATCAAAGAACAAACGAACGCTGATATCGGAGCCAACGTGGCTAGCGGTTCCTATCCCGCCGACGCCATGGTCGTCCTCCCCTGCAGCATGGGCACTTTGGCCTGCATCGCTAACGGCGTTGCGTCGCATCTGATCGAGCGCGCGGCTGACGTCTGCCTGAAAGAGAAGCGTCCGTTAGTACTCTGCGTGCGCGAAACGCCTCTCAACAAAATCCACATCCGCAACATGTACCGGGCCGCCGATGCCGGGGCGACCATCTTTCCACTCATTCCAGCGTTCTATTACCGGCCCACGAGCTTAGAGGACATGGCTCGCGAGTTCGCTTATCGCGTCCTCGGCCATCTGGGCCTTCCTCAGCGCGATGCCTTCCGCTGGAAAGGCTGATTTATCAGCGGCTTACCGGCCTAGAGATAGAAACTCCTCCTCCTAGGGGAAGATCGGCTTAGGGGTCGGAGATCTTAAGTGTAGAGAGACTTAGGTTCAGGTCCCAGATGCCTGGCGGTCATGTACGAAGGGGGGACCTTTGCCGAAATCGTCGTCACCTAAACATCCCGGATTTCCAGAGCGACGATCTCGATTCCGTAGCGTAGAATTCGTCAAATTCCCTCACAGGTTGACTCATGCCTTTGACCATTGAACCAGGTGATCAAATCACAACCAGATTCTCAGCGCGGTCTCTTCAGCAGCGACGACTTTTCCTGTTATCGGCCTGTGGAGTATTCCTGCTCATGGCCGCGACTGCGACTTGTGCGGCGGATGATCACAATCCTTATGCTGCCGATCCCAAAGCGGGGAAGGCGGGCGAGTATGAATTCCGAATCAACTGCGCGCTCTGCCATGGGCTCGGCGCGCACGGTGGCGGGCGCGGTCCCGACTTGACACAAGCTCAGAAAAAGCACGCGCACTCGGATGCGGAGTTGTTTCAGGTGATCAGCAACGGCATTCCGGGCACCGTCATGCCCGCGAACGGCACCAACGGCCAGGGCGTTGGCATGACCGACGAAGAGATCTGGCAGATCATCACTTATATCCGCAGCGTCGAGGTGAAGGCCCCTGCCAAGCCCGCCGGTAGTGCAGCGCATGGCAAGGAGCTTTTCTATGGCGACGCGAACTGCTCGCTCTGCCACATGGTCGAGGGCCGGGGTGGGCGCCTGGGACCGGAACTCACCGGCGTGGGAGGATCGCGGACCCGAGAAGCCATCATCGATTCGGTGCGCAATCCCAGCCGGCGGCTGGCCTGGGGATTGACCGAGGCGACGAAAGAGTTTCCCCAGGAATACGAGACAGTTGCCGTGGTGACCGCCGACGGAAAGGAAATTAAGGGCGTGGCTCTGAACGAAGACAACTTCAGCGTGCAGATGATGGACGCGAGCGAACAGATTTTTCTGCTGGAAAAAGATGAGTTACGGTCGTTTAAGAAAACCCGGGAGTCGATGATGCCGACGTACAATGCAGACCTTTTGAGCGACAAAGATCTTGAAGACGTCGTGGCCTACCTAGTCAGCGTGGCGGCGAAATGAGGGCTCGGAGAAGCTTCGCCGCTTTGTTCTCATTTTTGTTTGCTTGCAGCCTCTTGACCTCGCCGGTTCGTGCCCAGGTCACTTTCGAACGGCTGCTGAATTCGACGAAGGAGCCGCAAAACTGGCTGACATATTCCGGCGACTATTCTGGCCGGCGTTTCAGCCCCTTGGAGCAGATCAACACCACGAACGCGCGAAGCCTGGTGGCGAAGTGGGTGTATCAAACGGGAGCCACGGGCAAGCTCGAGACAACGCCGCTGGTGGTCGACGGCATCCTTTACGCCACGGCGCAGGATGACCGCGCGTTTGCTCTGGATGCGCGCACCGGGCGGCCCATCTGGCTGTACCAGCATCAACTGCCTGGCGATATCCGTCCGTGCTGCGGCCGGGTGAACCGCGGCCTCGCCATTCTGGGCGACAAAGCTTTCCTGGGGACACTCGACTCGCATGTGATTGCACTGGACACCAAAACCGGCAACGTGATCTGGGATGTTGTGGCCGCGGACTATCAGAAGGGATACAGCTTCACCGTCGCGCCGCTGGCCGTGAAGAACCTTGTTGTGATTGGGGTTTCCGGCGGCGAGTATGGCGTGCGAGGGTTCATCGATGCTTACGATGCCGCGACGGGCGCACGCAAGTGGCGCTTTTACACCGTGCCGGGGCCAGGCGAGCCCGGACATGAAACCTGGGAGGGTGATTCCTGGAAGATCGGCGGTGCTCCGGCGTGGAACACGGGAACCTACGACGCAGTGACCAACCAGATTTTCTGGCCCACGGGAAATCCTTCGCCCTCGAATCGCGGGGAGGGACGCGCCGGGGACAATCTCTACAGCAATACGCTGCTGGCGCTGAATGCGGACACGGGAAAGATGAACTGGTATTTCCAATTCACCAAGCACGACGAGCACGACTGGGATGCGACCCAAGTCCCGGTGATGATCGATTCCGGCGGCAAGCATCTGATTGCGCAGGCCAATCGTAACGGATTCTTCTACGTGATCGATCGCGCCAGCGGCAAACTGATTTTGGCGAAGGCCTACGGCAAGACCACGTGGAGCGACAGCAGGGACGCCGACGGGCGTCCTGTGGCGAACAAGGAAGCTTCGCCTACGCTCGAGGGGCACACGGTCTGTCCGGGAGCGCTGGGGACGACCAACTTCATGGCACCAGCGTTCAATCCGCAAAGCGCATTGTTCTACGTGACTGCTCGCGATCAGTGCGATATTTTCAGCACCGCGCCGCAGCCCTATGAAGCCGGTCATGCCTATTATGGCAGCGCTTATTTTCCGTCGGAAGAAGCGGAGCCGTATCGCGGATTTCTGAAGGCGATCGATCCCGCCACGGGAGAGATCAAATGGAAGTTCGAGCACACTTCACCAACATGGTCGGGAGTGCTGTCAACCGCTGGAGGCCTGGTTTTCACAGGTGACGCCGAAGGAAACTTCATCGCTCTCGATGCGGTCACGGGCAAGGCACTCTGGCATTTCCAGATGGGCGGCGCAGTCTACGCTGCGCCCATGGCCTTCGCCGTGGACGGGAAACAATACGTCGCGATCGCGGCGGGCAGCGCAGTGTATGCGTTCGGGCCGCCATAGGGCGTCAGAACCGTAGAGCGACTCCGGCGGAGAATCGCAGGTTTCTTTCGTGAGTCGCGAGGCCATAGAACAGCCCGGTACCAAAGGCGCTTCCATAGAACTTATTCAGATTGTGAGTGGTCTCGAGGTCGTCCAACTGTGCCAGCCGAAGAGCAAAATGCCGGGATACTCTGTAGTCGAGGCCGCCTCCCAGCGCCACTGCAAAATCGGTGTAATTTGTGGCGGAGGAGGACACCGGCGACGTCCCGCCGGAGATTGTGCTCGCACTCAGGCTGGCTCGATCCAAACCGAACAGAGCGTGTACGAAGAGCGTCATTCTTGATTTGGTCCTGTACGAAAGCACTGGTCCAACCAGGAATGAATACCCGGTGCCATTGGGGAGTCCGGAGAGTTTGACACCACTCGATGCTGTGATGGGCGTGCCGTAGCGGCCGCCAAAGTCGGCGACGATTCCTACCCAACGATTGGCATTGTACTGTGCCTCGGCATTCCAACCATTGAAGGTGGATGCTGTGGAGAACGGGCCGTTACGCTGGCGCAGATTCACGTCCATGATCGTGCCCGTCAGTCCGCCATTATCCACATTCACCAAGGAATATCCCCCAAATACCTGCACCTTGGGCGTGGAGTCTTGAGCAAAGGCAAACGAACCAATCAGTGTGGTCAGAGCAATCGTTGCGACAGCCAAGCGAATCATTTCGTTGTTTCATCCTTTCAACAACTGCGCACTTGGGAGGTTCACATCCCAAGAGTTGGAGTAGAGTCCTGCGGATGGCTTCACACCGTGTCGTTGCCGAAACCAAATAAGAACGCGGACGCACGCGAGCGGGTTGCAAGTGGACACGTAAATGTAGGTAAAGGCTTGTAAGTTCTTAATTATAACGTGGGAGCAGCTGCTGGATGGTCGTTCAGGGTCGACGGTCTGGTCGAGATTGATCCAGAGCTGCGGACAAGGAGTTTGACTGTGAGTGCGAGCCGCAGCAACAGCCGACCACGTTGCAATATTCCGGCCCTGCGGAACAAATCCCGCCTAACAAACCTACGGTAATCGGATTCCGCGAGATTCCGAAGAGACAACTACACCAAAAAGATACAAAGCTTTGACTGCCCTGTGACAAGGGCTCAACTGGCTGCGCGCTACTCTCCGTTTACACCGTGACCGGATGCAAGCAGTGGATGCGGTGAAAAGAGAGGAACTATGAAGCAACTCACGGAAGTTCTGGAACGCGCCGCGAACCGGCGCTCATTCCTCAAGAACAGCATGGTCGCGGGAGCTGTGGCGACCGTAGGAGCTGGCATCCTGGGCAGCGGGCTACCCGCGTTCGCCGGCGAAACCAGCAATTCAAGCATTACCAAAGGAGATATTGCGATCCTTCGATTCCTCGCGGCAGCCGAACTCATTGAGGCCGATCTCTGGCAGCAATACGCTGAGCTGGGTGGTCTCACCCCTGGCCAACTCCCCGTGGAGACGGCCCCGTTCACGCCGATGAACAGTTACCAGGCTGCTTTCATGAACCTCGATTCCGATGGTCCGCAATACATCTCCAGCAACACCCTTGATGAGCAGAGTCACGCCGAGTTTCTGAATGCTTATCTGATCTCGATAGGCGCCGAGCCCGTGGATCTGGATGCCTTCCGGACTTTGCCAAGCAGCCAGGCGACCGGAGCTCAGCAAATCGGACGGCTTACCAACCTTACGCAGCTCAGTGTGGATACCAGCTGGTATGTTCGGTATCGCAGCAGCACCAACCCTGATTTTGGCGCCAGTTTCGCGCAAGCGCTGCCCGCGCTGTCGGCGGGGCAGCTCACGGCAATCCCCAGAACCGATGACGATTTCGGCCCTGCAAACCACGTCCAGGCAATCGCTAACACTGCGGCATTCCACTTTGGTTTTATCGAGCAAGGCGGTTCGAGCTTGTACGCTGCGCTCAGTCAAAAGGTATCGAACTCGGAAGTCTTGAAGATCACGCTCAGCATTGGGGGCGACGAGATTGCTCACTTCCTGGAGTGGGTGGATTTTTCAGGGAATAGCGTGCAGCCGCCGATTGCTCCCTTGACAGATCCGACCAATGGGTTGACCTTCCCTAATTTTGATGTCACGATAAACCCTCTGCTTCAGACCAACCTGATCTTCCCGGTGCCGTGCGAGTTTATCAGTCCAAAATTGCCCCACTGTGCTGTGATTCGCCCTACTGCTACGGCGGGGATTGCTGCGGGAGCGGTCAA
>PLHQ01000167.1 GCA_003138975.1 Acidobacteriaceae bacterium
TTTGCGACGGAAAGTAGCTAGAGTCTCGCCCGATCCGATCCGGTGCCCGCAGGGTGGTAATCTAAAAGTCGGACATTTCAGTGGTCTTCGTTCTCGACAACTACGATTCCTTTACCTATAACCTCGTGCAGTATCTCGGCGAACTCGGCGCCCAGGTTGAGGTTCAACGCAACGATCAGCTCACGATCGCCGACGTTGAGGCGATGCAGCCGGAGCGCATCGTCATTTCTCCGGGTCCATGCACGCCGCAGGAAGCCGGCATCAGCATCGATCTGATCCGCCACTTTGCAGGAAAGGTACCCATTCTTGGTGTCTGCCTTGGACATCAAGCCATTGGTGCGGCCTTTGGCGGACACGTGGTGCGTGCTCCTCGCCTGATGCACGGCAAAACAAGCGCAGTCATGCACGATAATAAAACCATTTTTCATGGCCTGCCCATGCCCATGACGGCCACTCGTTACCATTCGCTCATCGTGGAGGAGAAAGATTTGCCGGCAGAGCTTGAAGTGAGCGCCTGGACTATAGACAAAGATGGAACCCGCACCATCATGGGTCTCCGCCATAGAAAATTTCCCGTCGAAGGAGTGCAGTTCCATCCTGAAAGCGTGCTGACGGACGCAGGGAAAAAGCTGGTGGAGAATTTTCTGGCAGTGGCCAGGGGCCAGTGATCAGTCGGCAGTTGCGCGGCTCTCAGCCAAGAACTCCGCTCTTAGGAAAATCCACGAAGAGCCTGATGACGCGCAACTCCAACTTTTTGTTGCTGGCCACTGTTCACTGACCACCACCCCTAGCCATTTCCACTGCCCTTAGCAGCGCCTGCGCCTTGTTCATCGATTCCTGAAACTCGCTCGCCGCGTCGGAATCCGCCACGATGCCGGCTCCCGCCTGCAAGTAAGCGTGTTTCCCTTGCATGAGCATGGTTCGGATGCCGATGCACGAATCCAGGTTCCCGGCAAAATCGGCATAGAGCACCGAACCGCCATAGATGCCACGGCGGACGGGTTCCAGTTCTTCGATGATCTGCATGGCGCGGACCTTGGGCGCTCCGCTCAGGGTACCAGCGGGAAAACAGGCGGCGAACGCATCGAGCGCATTGAGATCTTTTCGCAGCGTTCCTTCCAGCGCGGAAACCAGGTGCATCACGTGGGAGTAGCGCTCCACGTACATCAGGTCTTTCACTTTGACTGAGCCATACTCGCTCACCCGACCGAGATCGTTGCGACCAAGATCAACCAGCATGACATGCTCGGCGCGCTCCTTTTCATCGTTCCGCATCTGCTCCTCGAGGCGCAGGTCTTCGGCCTCATCGCGGCCGCGCGGATGTGTCCCTGCGATGGGACGGTATTCCAGCTTGCGTCCGGTAACACGCACCAGCATCTCGGGCGAAGAGCCGAGAATTTGTGTCTCTCCCATGCGCAGGAAATAAAGATACGGCGAGGGATTCACCTGTCGCAGGGCGCGGTAAAGGCCGAACGGCTGAACCCCGGGGATGAAGTCGAGCCGTTGCGAAAGCACCACCTGAAAAATGTCGCCCGCGGCAATGTATTCCTTGCAGCGCTCGACGCCGCGGAGAAATGCAGCGCGAGTAGTTCCCGCATTGATCTTCAGCTTCCCCGCGCCAGCCTTGTTCAGGTTGCGCCACATTGCGGGGCGCAATCCCGCGGCCAGCTTTCTCTCGAGCGCAGCTATGTCCCGCACTGCCCGGTCATAAGCGCGCTGCGGATTTTCCCGCGAAACGTCCGCTGCCGCCACAATGTGGATCTGGTGCCGCAAGTGATCAAACGCCAGCAGCCGGTCGAAAAACATCAGTTCGCAATCCGGCAGAGAGAGATCGTCCTTGGCATGTTCGCCAATTTTTTCCAGTTGCCGGACCACGTCGTATGAAAAATAGCCGACGGCCCCCGCAGTAAATGGCGGCAGCCCGGGCATCGCTGCAGGATGATGCTCGCTCAGCAGTTGCTTCACCACCTGAAACACGTTTTCCTGCCGCCGCTCGCGCTTACGTCCGCGTTCAATCTCGATGGCAGAACCGCGCGCCCGCACCCGCATGTAAGGCCGCGCGCCCAGGAAGGTGTAGCGGCCGATCTGCTCGCCGCGCTCGACCGATTCCAGCAGAAACGCATGCGGCTCTTTCTCCGCAATAGCCAGGAATGCGGAGACCGGCGTAAGCAGATCGGCGCTAACCGATTTCACCACCGGCACCAGCGTCGCCGCCCGCGCCAGACGCGAGAATTCCTTGAACTCGGGGTTAACCATTGGAAAGATAAGCCATCCGAAAAATGAGGGCCGCCGCCTCACTTCAGCGCAGCCTCGCGGTTCATTATAGGGGACGGGTTCCCGTGCCGGATCGTCGGTGCCATCAGCTCCGCGAAATAGTTAGCTGGGAACCAACCCGGCAATTGACGGGGCGCCGCCCATCATCCGAAGATACCAAGCAAGCGGCCCTCGTGTGCGGTCTCGAGCCTATGCGGATTAAGTTCTGGGGCGTGCGCGGTTCCACGCCCACGCCACAATCCGAGAACATGCGCTACGGGGGCAATACCTCCTGCGTCGAAGTGCGCTTCGGCGATCGAATCTACATCTTCGATTGCGGCACCGGGTTCCGCGTCCTAGGCCAGCAACTGCAAAGTGAATTCGGCGACCGGCCGTTTTCCGCTCAGGTCTTCGTTTCACATTTTCATTGGGACCACATACAAGGCATGCCGTTCTTCCGCCCTTTGTATGCAAATGCGGAAAGCCGCTTCCTCTTCCAGTGCTCCAGTCGAACCCGCAGCCTCAAACAAGTTCTGGCCGATCAGATGGCCGCACCGTACTTTCCCGTGGATATTGGCCAGATGAAAGCGCGGCGCGATTTCTATGACATCGAGAGTGGACGCATCACCATTGAGGACGGCGTCCAATTGCAGACCGCGTGGCTCAACCATCCCCAGGGATGCATGGGCTTCCGTCTCGAAACGAAAGATGGAATCCTCGTCTACGCTACCGACAACGAGCCCGGCGACGCCGCTTTCGACAAGGCTGTGCGCAAACTGGCCGAAGGCGCCGATGTGCTGATCTACGATGCGCAGTATCTCCCGGAGGAATACGAAGCGCGCCGCCGCGGCTGGGGACACAGCCATTGGCGCGAAGCCGTCAATGTTGTGATGCAAAGCGGCGCTAAAGAACTCGTGCTCTTTCACCACGATCCCGACCACACCGACGCCATCATCGACAAGGTCGTGCACGAAGCCCGCAACTACTATCCCAAAGTGCGCGCCGCCGCGGAGGGGATGGAGATCAACCTGTAGCAGTCTTCCGCCTTATCCCACCACCGCCCCTCCATCTTGCTTCCCTACCGTCCCGGCTCATATACTCTGAACGTTTGCCCTCTCACGCCGGGAAATCGATCCGGCATCGGCTAACACCTCAACCGCAATCATTCCGGAGACCAGATTTTATGACCACAATGACTACCCCGCCGCATGTCGACAAAGAAAGCAATCCTTGGGAGTCGCAGCGGGCGCGCTTTGACCTGGCTGCGCAGAAGCTCAATCTCGACGACGGCCTGTGGAGGGTTCTGCGCTATCCCAACCGCGAACTCACGGTCTACATTCCCGTTCAAATGGATGATGGGCACCTCGAGGTCTTCACCGGGTTTCGTGTGCAGCACTCGATTGCGCGCGGCCCGGCCAAGGGCGGAATCCGCTACGCCCCAGACGTCACCCTCGATGAAGTCCGCGCTCTCGCCAGCTGGATGACCTGGAAGTGCGCCGTGGTCAACATTCCTTTCGGCGGCGCCAAGGGCGGCGTGATCTGCGATCCCCACAAAATGTCCATGGGCGAAATCGAGCGCATGACCCGGCGCTACACGTCCGAGCTGATCGAATTCATCGGACCCGAGAAGGACGTCCCTGCTCCCGACGTCAATACCAACGAACAAATCATGGCGTGGATGATGGACACCTATTCCATGCACATGCGGCAAACCGTAACCGCATGCGTCACCGGCAAGCCCATCAATATCGGTGGCTCGCGCGGACGCCGCGAGGCTACCGGCCGCGGCGTGATGGTGGTGTGCGACGAGGCTATCAAGAAGCTCGGCCTGTCGCGCGAAAGCAGCCGCGTCATTGTGCAGGGCTTCGGCAACGTAGGCTCCAACGCCGCCCAGCTCATGTATCAGGGCGGATACAAAGTCGTTGGCATCGCTGAAGTGGGAGGCGGTCTTTACAACAAAAACGGAATCGACCTGAACGCTCTCGTCGAATTTCGCCAGAAAAATGGCACGGTACACGGCTTCCTTGGCGCAGAAGCGTCCGATCCTGCCGACTTGCTCACCACGGAATGCGAAATCCTCATTCCCGCCGCGACCGAAAACGTCATCACTTCGCGCAACGTCGATCGCGTGAAGTGCCGTATTCTGGCGGAGGGCGCGAATGGTCCCACCACTTCGGCCGCCGACGACGTCTTGACCGACAAGGGCGTCTTTGTGATCCCGGACATTCTGGCCAACGCTGGTGGCGTCACCACCTCGTACTTTGAGTGGGTGCAGGACCGCCAGGGCTACTTCTGGAAAGAGTCTGTGGTCAACGAGCAACTGGAAGAGATCATGGTTTCTTCCTTCGGCGATGTTGTCCGTTACGCCGAGACGCACCGCGTGAATAATCGCATCGCGGCCTATATGCTGGCCATTGATCGCGTGGCCTACACCATCCGCCA
>PLHQ01000103.1 GCA_003138975.1 Acidobacteriaceae bacterium
CCAAAACGAAAACTCTACTCAGAGGGAATTTCCTGCCTGAGTTCTTATGGCTCTGGTAGTTTGCGGCAACCAGCGCGCCGAAACCATGGCTCGTCCGTGGCCGTTACAGAGGTAACGTGTTCTTAGCTTCGATCATTGGCGAAAAATCGCCTCATTGACCGGGTTCTGAGTGCTAAAAGGCCTGTTTTCGACAGTTATGTGATACGAGCCGACAAAAGCCGCCCCATAGGGCGGCTCCTTTCTTCTCTTCCTAATCAGTTATTTCAAGGTTACTTCGCGGGCGAGTGAAGTGCTGAGAGTAGGCGCCATTTCGTTGCGCTTCTTCGCGGCATCCATCATAGCCTGTCGGCTGCCATAGTGCTTTTCCGAAATCGCGGTGGCCTTTTCCCCCATTTCGTCCAGAGTTCCCCAGGTCTTGTATTCGATTGCTATGGCAACACTCCAGTCATTGGGATGCTGCCCGACCGGGTTTGTGTAGAACTTATAGTCCACAATCCAACCCTGCTTTTTAAACTCGTCGTAGATTGGTTTGAAATTCTGCCGAATGTCGGTCCAGAAGCCGTCGCCCATGCCCGGTTTTACGTCAACATAAATGACGCGCCAAACGGGACCGTTATTGTAATTGGGATTCTGTGCAACTAGCGTTGGGACCACGAGTAACAGCAGCAACATCACAGAGAACAGCCACAGCGCACACCTTTTCATTTTCGTCACTCCTTATGCCTATGATTAGGCCGTAAGAATCAAGCAGAAAAAAGGGATGCAGCTGCCAGAAGAATAAGAGAAGGTGCTTTGCTGGTCTTGATCATCAACGTTGATTACCGGAAAGTTGTGTGCAGGATTTCAAAACACGATCGACCCTTATCCCCCCAGTCATCGCGAGTTCGCTCAGAGACTACTTTGGAGAGCTCTTACATTGCTATCCGCAAGGACCGAGAAGCCGTGCTCCGCTTGATGAATTCCACGGGCCGTTTGGCGACACTTCTCCCAATTTAGTTTGGCTTCTGCTTTTCTTTTGGCGGTTCCTTCTTGGCCGGAGAAGGCGGAGTTTTTGGTTTAGCCGGCGCCGGATGTTGCGCCTGCTTGGCAGCCGGAGGCGGGGTGGCCGGCTTGGCTTCAGGTTTTGCAGTTGGCCTATTCGCCGGTGGCTGCGTCACCGGTTTCGCCGGTGCCGGATGTGCAGCCGGCCGTGATGGTTGGGTGCGCCGCTCGGGAGAGGCCGGAGTGGGCTTCGTCCGCGCCGTCGAAGGAGCAGGCTTAGACGCGGGTTGGGCGGGCTCAACTGTTTTCCTCATAGGCTCAGCAGGCTTTGCCGGCGCGGGAGCGGCCGCACGTGCCGGAGCCGGAGCCGGTTGGGAACGATTCGGTTGCGCGTTCGACGGCGCCGGTCGCGTGGCCGCAGCCGGGCGAGCGGGAATTACCGGGGCGATTGGCTTGCCTTCGGGGATGGGCTTCGTCGCTGCAAGAACGACTGGGCGGCCGTGATTGACAGAGGCAAACTGCTGGCGGTTCTGTGCCGCCTCCTGCCGCTGCTGCAATTGCGTGCTCATCGGAGGAATACGCTGCTCACGCGTTGCGGCAATTTCGGTCGGCAGAGGCCGGCGATTGATGCCTCCGGGTCCGTTGTAGCTGGAGCGGTTATTGGTGATGTCGATGGTGGTGTTATTGATGATGACCGTATTTGTTATGGTGCGGTTGTAAACCTGAACGTTGGTGATGTTCACATTGTTGACGGCACGGTTGTAGTTGAAACGATCTCCGTTCCAGTATCCCCCCTGATAGCCGACTCCAACGTAGCCGAATCCATAGTTAATGCCGCCATAGTAGCCGATGTGCCGGCCCCAAAAGCCATAGCGATAGCGATAGTGGCCGCCGACAAATCCCCAATATCCTGGCGTCCACAGATAGCCCACCTCGGGCGGCCGCGCCCACGCGCCGGGAACCCAGTAGTAGCCCTGAGGAGCATAGCTCCAATATCCCGGCGTCCACAGATAGCCATCGCCGGGGCAATCAGGCTGCGAATATTCCGGCAGCGGTGGCGGAGGGTCTGGAGCCTGAAGCTCNNCTGGATCCTGCGACTGATCGGTCTGCGCCGGTTGACTCTGGGCGCTGTTATCTGGGGTTGGGTTCTTGTTGCATGCTGCAACTCCCAACGTCAATGCGATGGATGCGGCTGCCAGAAGAATAAGAGAAGGCGATTTACTGGTCTTCATCATAATCATAAACGTTGTTTGCCGGAAAGTTGGATGCAGGATGTCATCGAAGAGAATAGTGCGATCCCGGTTTAACGACATGAGTGAGCACACGCCGCTTAATCGCTTCGCATAGCTGCCAGAATTCCTGTACGTCCGCGTCGTTCAGCAAGTCTGCCTGAGCCTGCGCGAGCACGCGGGCAAGCGCCTGCTCCAGATCCTCATCTGTGTAAGCGTCTAGGTCGCTCAGTTGGTTTGTCATGCTAGTCCGACACTGCACGCTGATAGCGCAGCGTCGTCAAAAAAGCCCATGACGTTGAAACGCGTATGTTACGCATCCCAAGAACCTCTGTCTGTTCAAAATTGCACACTTCTGCAGTACATGCGCAAAGGCTTGGAGACGAAGTCAGCGAAAAGTGGGACGACTGTCCCTGGAGGGTTGTGAACAGTTTCGCGGGCCTCGATTCTGCCATCAGGCCGTGGTAAACTTCTTGCCTTTTGGGGAATCAGCCATGAACATTACGGGGCTCGGAACCGACCTTCTTCGTGTAAAGCTGAGAATCATGAGCGACGATGATCTGTGGTGGCTCTTCCTTGATCATCGGGAAAAGTGTTTACCGGAGTTCTGGGGAGAAGTGGAAACTCGAAAAGCGGCTGGTACCTTATCCAAGCACAGTCCGTTCTGGGCGATGGGTGAACTCGGACGATACCGTCAGCCGCAAAACTCGGGTGGCAATTCCAACCTGATTGAACTCACCCGTGAAGAATGGGAAGCTCGAGGACGCCGGAAGATGTTTCGAGTTATCCCGGCTTGATGTTGATCGGCAGCCATCCCCCTGTCTTGCGATGGTCTGGGGATGGCGGGTGCTCGTTTCGAGAAATTGTGCGCCAGCAGTGGAATTTTAGTCCCCCGAACACAACACGCGAGGTCGAGGAATTTCAGGTTGCA
>PLHQ01000086.1:0-20980 GCA_003138975.1 Acidobacteriaceae bacterium
TACTCCCTCGGGATGAAGATGGGGGAGAATCTTCACAAGCAGTCCGTTCCGGTCGATCCGGCGATTCTGGCGCGCGGACTGAAGGACGGCCTGACGGGCGGTAAGACTCTGCTTACCGACGAAGAAGCACAGGCCGCGATTACGGCAGTGCAGAACGATCTGCGCAAGCAGCAGCAGGAAAAGATGCAAGAGGCCGCGGCCGCGAACAAGAAAGAGGGAGACGCTTTTCTGTCGGCGAACAAAGGGAAGGAAGGCGTGGTCACGCTGCCCAGCGGTCTGCAATACAAGATTCTGAAAGAGGGCACGGGCCCGAAACCCACAGCGAGCGACTCCGTGGTATGCAACTATCGCGGCACCCTCATCAACGGTACGGAGTTCGATAGTTCCTACAAGCGCGGGCAGCCCGCGACATTTCCTGTAAGTGGTGTGATCAAAGGATGGACGGAAGCGCTTCAGCTTATGCCGGTCGAGTCGAAGTGGCAACTGTTCGTCCCATCGGATCTTGCCTACGGCGAGTCCGGCCGCCCCGGGATTGAGCCCAACTCCACCCTCATCTTTGAGGTAGAACTGCTCTCCATTCAAGACAAGAGCAAGGAAAAGACCCCGGATCAAGGCAAGGACCCGGACAAGAAATAGTTGCGCGAATCGTCGGCAGGTTGCCGGACCGGAGCGGATCCGTCGGAAGCGGGTCCGTTTTTCTTTGTCCGCCGCCCTCAGCGGAGCCGATTAACCACTTTGAGGCGGATGAGCTTCGAGTTCTTGACAGGCTTTATGTAGCCAGAGTAGCGTGACCTCAGTTCAAGAGATCAAGAGTTCCGATCTTAGATTTTCACCTGAGGAGGCCCGCGAATGTTGTGCAGATATCTCTGCGCAGCGGCGATTTTGTGTCTGGCAGCGAATTCCGCCGTTGCACAAGATCCTACGAAGGTGGAACCCAAGCACTACAGACTTCAGTTTGAAAATGAACGGGTGCAGGTTGTCAGTGTCCACTATGGTCCGCACGAGAAATCAGAAATGCACGACCATCCCGGTGGGGTGGTAGTCGTTGTGACGGGAGGGCACCTCCGGTTTACTGACCAGAACGGGAAGGTGACGGAAGTGTACTCCAAGGCCGGCGAGGCTCGCTGGTTCCCGCCCTTCAAGCACAAGGTTGAGAACGTCGGTGACGAGCCCTACAATGCGGTTTACGTTGGCATTAAGGGTAAGGTCACGGAGGTTGGCACGAATCCAGAGCAGGACTCTCCAGTGACTGCCGAAGAGTTGGTGAAAACCCTAGCGGAATATGCCGAGGCCCCGGCAAAACGTTGAGCCTGGCGGTTTGTTTTTCTGCTGCGACTCTATTGTTGTCTTCTGTGCGCAGTTCTTCAGCTATCGTCCCTTATAATTGGTCCTTAGGGTGACCAATTCCTGAACGAAGGAAGTGTATGGCGCACACTGTGTTTTGCGTGAAATTGAAGAGAGAGCTGCCCGGACTGGACGAGCCTCCTTTCGACAACGAGCTGGGCCGCAAAGTTTACGACAACGTCTCTCAGGACGCCTGGAGGATGTGGACGGAACATTGCAAGATGCTGCTCAATGAATACCGCCTGAATCCAGCCCGCCGCGAAGATCAGGAAGTTATCGTCAAGCAATTGGAGCAATTCTTTTTCGGCGAAGGTTCGGCCGTGCCGAAGGAATACGTGCCGCCCACTCAGAAGTAGTTACTTGCGTGATACAGCTTCTGGCTGCATGGAAACCGCAAAGACGTTCACATTGCTGTGATATTTGCCTCCTTCGCGACTGCTAAGTCCTTCTCTACTCAGCGGTTATTTCCTTGGTTACTATTGCACTAATTTTGATGCAATGTTCATCGCCCCGTAACATTCCTTCCCTACGATCGAATTATGGATCTGCCCGTGTGCAACACGCTGATCCTTTCCGACCTGCACCTCGGCGCGGAGACGAGCCATGCGCGGGAAGCCACCCGCGTGCTCAAGGAAAATATCTTCCACCGTTTGATTCTTCTCGGCGATATTTTCGCCGACCTCAATTTCGCACGCCTCACCAAAGAGCACTGGAAGTTTCTCGGCTACATCCGCAAGCTGTCGAACCCTAAGCGCAAAATCGAAGTGGTGTGGGTGGAAGGCAATCACGATCACGGCCTCACGAACATCATGTCGCACCTGGTGGGCGTGCGGGTTTACCAGCGCTACGCCTGGCAGTTTGCCGGACAGCGCCACATCGCGATTCACGGACATCAGTTTGACGGCTTTCAGGTGAACAACATGAGGCTCAGCCAACTGGGCACTTCGTTATATCTCAAACTNNTCCGCGGGCGCTTTGCAATACGCGCGGCAGCACGATGTAGGCCGCATTTTCTGCGGCCACACACACGAAGCCGTCCATGTCGAACAGGATGGAATTCATTACTACAATTCAGGCGGATGGGTCGATTCCCGTCTGACTTATCTCACCGTTGACGAACAGGGGGTTCGCATCCATGAATACAACGAGCGAGTTGACGATCGTGATTCCGGCCAAGAACGAGGCGAAGCTGATTCCGCGCTTGCTGACTTCGGTGACGAATCAGGACTACTCGAAGATGTCGAGTACGAGAGTGTTGGTAGCTGATGCCAACTCGACCGACGGCACTCCCGAAATTGTTCTCGGTTTCCGCGACCGGCTGAACGTCAGCGTGATCCGCGGCGGAATGCCTTCGGTCGGCCGCAATTTGGGAGCGGCCCAAGCCGATAGCACTTACGTTTTATTCCTCGATGCCGATATTGAGCTCGCGCATCCTTCGGTGGTGCGACGCGCCGTAGAACTGGCTCAGCGCAAACAGCTTCACTGCGTGACCACGAACATCCTATGTCGCGATGGCAGCTGGATCGATAAGTTGTTCTATGTTGGCAACGACTTCTTTCAATACCTGTCGCGCCTGCATCATCCGTTTGCTACGGGAATGTTCATGCTGTTTGAGGTGAAACAATTCCGGAAACTCCGCGGATTTCACGAGCAAGTGGCCTTCGCCGAAGATTATCTGCTCAGCCAGCAGGTTGAGCGTAAACGCTTTGGGATCGTCCGCGGCGGCGTTTACACGACGAACCGCCGATTCAGGAAGATGGGACATCTGCGCGTGGGATGGCTGTTCCTGAAAACTGCAATGAACTACTGGAACCAAAACTATTTCCTGCGCGATCACAAATACTGGCAGACCTAAGCTGGGGACTTCGCCCATCCGATCTTCACATCGATTTTCTTGGTGGCCACAAAAAACAGGATCCCGCCAACCAGCTGGATCCTGCTTTGCTTGGGACCGGAAGAATCTGTGTGCCGTTCTCAGAAACGCACCACAATCCCCGTCGACAACCGTACATTATTTTGCGTCGTACTGAAGTAGCGCGTTTCTAGGTAGTCTCCCTGGAAGCGCCACGCAATGGGCCGGATGATTTTGTAGTCGAGGCCGCCGCCTAGCGCCCAGGCGAAGGAGGTCTCGCTGGGTTGCACGAAATTGTCCGGTACTGAGGCGCTCTGAGTTGTGGTGATATGCCCGACGCCAAACAAAGCTTCGGCAAATGGGCGGAACTTTCCGACGCTAGCCGAGACTCGCGGCCCAAACATCGCGGTGATTTCGTGGGCGTTGACGTTTACCGGGGTAAGCACTCCACCCAGATCGAACTGATAGCCCTGCGTTCCGTAGTGTCCGGCAACGTCCCCCACAAATCCAACCCAGGGAAACACCTTGCCTTCCACCGATGCCTCCCATCCGTTCAGGTTTGACCGTGTCGTATTGGCGAAATCGAGCGCGGACGAACTCACATTTTCGTACGAGTAGCCGAAGAAAACGTTCCCGCTGGTGGGAACCTGGGCGCTTGCCGGCCCTGCGAATAAAAGCAGAGCAAACAGGATGAAGCCGATTTTTCGCATAAAGATTTCTGTACCTTTCTAATGTGATAGAAATGGAGTGCTGCCAAAAGCTTAGATGCCCAAGCGCAGCAATGAGTCAATCGAAACGGGTTGAAATTGTGGGTACCCGCGCCCCGCGACCTCCAGATTGACAAGAAATTACAAACAACTTTCGAAAGCGAAAAAGCCAGACTGCCGATTTCTGAGCCACATGATTGCTCAGAACCGCCAAACCAGTCCGGTCGAGCCCCGGATATCGTTCTGAGTGGCGCTCAAGAGATGGGTACGCATGTAGTCGAACTGCAGGCGCCAGGAAAAATGCTTCATGAAGAGGAACTGGAACTTGCGATCCACCCCGCCGCCGGCATCCTCCGCGATAGGGTAATGCGACGTACCGTCTGATGTCATGCGTTGCGCTCCGCCCATGATTTGGACGAACGGTCGCCACTTCCCGTAATTAAAAGAAAGCCGGGGTCCCAGAAATAAGTTGTACTGCTGCACTCCGAGCCGGTAAAAGCCGCTACCATCCAATACCACTCCAAGATGGGGATATCTTGAGAACGGGAAATCTTCGAAAGAGGCATTCCAGCCGCGGAACGTATAGCGGTTTATCACATCGACGGAATCGCCGTAGGCAGCACCGACATATACATTTCCACTCGGGAGTAATTGCGCCCTCGAAGTGGTTGCGAACAGCATGAAGCTCAGGAATGCCAGCACCACGGCTGCGGTTTTTGACACGAAAATAATTCCTCCTCCGGCAATTTATGCCAGCAGCAAATTCTACCCGATTGCGTGAAATTCGTTAGATGCAGTGTACCCGACGCCTAAGATGCCCGCCTTCCAAATTTGTGCAGATGCAAGTTTGGCACGAGCTATAAGAATTTACGTTCTTTTCATGATTCCGAAAGCCCTCTGCTTGCGTCTATCTAATAGGATGCAATTTATGAACAGCACTTGGCAAACATGCCCGTCGCCGCATGAACTGGCTGACCTCGGAATTCAATCAAAGGAGTCAAAGTTGAAGCTTAGTTTGGAAACTCGATATCGCGGCGACGTGGTCATCGTTTACTGCCAGGGGCGCATCGTCTACCGCGACGAAGCAGTCGCGCTCTCAAACCTCGTGGGTGAAGTTCTTGAGAAACGAGGAAAGATCATTCTCGATCTCAGCGGTGTCAGCTCCATCGACAGTGCTGGCATCGGCGAACTGGTACTGCTCCGCTCCTGGGCTCAGTCCAGAAATGCAGACTTGAAGTGGGCTAGTCCCAGCCCGCTGGTGCGGGAGTTGCTGGATCTGACCCATGTGGATTCAATCCTCGAGATTCACTCCAGCCTAAGTGAAGCCTTGGCGGCGTTTCCGCGGGGAGAAGTCTGCGCCGACTGCTGAGTTGAACAAATACCACGTGGATCGTCGCAGGACATAGGATGAGGAGGGTTTCGCTTCGTCTCGCTCTAACTCTCCCGCTGAAAACGGTAACGGCCGGCTCGCTCCGTCGCCACCGCCTCGGCCACCTTCAGAAATGCCCGCGCCGCATGGGACAGTCCTGCCTCCTTCCGATAAATCAAACGCAGCTTGCGTTGCACGTGCAGCTCCCGTACTGGAATCCTTACCAGTTCGCCGCGAGCAACTTCCGTTTCCACGCTGATCTCGGGCATCAGCGCCACTCCGCTTCCCAGGGCCACGAACTGCTTGATGGCCTGCAACGTGGGTAGCTCAAGATCCATGTGCAGCGGCGTCTTGTATTTCTGGAACGTCTGCAGGACTTTCTCGCGATAGGGCGAGGAAACGATGTGCGCCACAAACGACTCCGCTCCCAGTTGCCGGATGCTCACCTCCCGCGCCGCAGCCAGCGGATGCTTGGGAGGAACTACCAACACCAACTCGTCGAGATAGGTCACCACTGAATGCAGCCGTGGTTCCTCCGGCTTGTAGGACAGCACGCCCAGCTCAGCGCTATGTTGCAAAACATCATCCGGAATGCGGCTGCCCAGCGCCCGCTGCACGGTGATTTTGATCATAGGATGGAGCCGGCGAAACTCCGCCAGCACTGGTAGCAAATAAAGCGCCGTGAATTCATTGGCTGCAATCACCAGCTTTCCCTTCTGCAATTCTCGCAATTCCGCCAGCGACTCGTGCGCATCATGCCTCAGGTTCAACAACTTCTCGGCGTATTCATAGAGCACTTGCCCGGCATCGGTGAGAACGCCTTCCCGCGAGGAACGGTCAAACAGGCTCTCCCCCAGCTCATCCTCCAGTTTGCGGATGGTTTGGCTTACCGCCGACTGCGTGCGGTAAAGTTTTTCCGCAGCGCGGGAAAATCGGCGCTCGCGCGCGACGCTCAGAAAAACTTCCAGTTGCGAAAGTTCCATAAGCTCATTCCTTAATAGAATCTATTCTTTCCATTAGCAAATCTTATTATATAAGATTATCTAATTATCAATATAAAATTATAAGCGTTGGTTAAGTCGCTCGCACCCGTACCATAGAGGCTTATACAGCACGCTGTTCCAGAGGAAGATTCATGACCGCTGAGCAAGTTCGCATCACCGTTTTCGACACGACTTTGCGCGACGGAGAACAGTCGCCTGGCTGCAGCATGAACCATCAGGAAAAACTGCGTCTGGCTCATCAGCTCGACCGCCTCGGCGCCGATGTGATTGAGGCCGGCTTCCCCATCGCCTCTGACGGCGATTTCGAAGCGGTGAAGGCCATCGCTGGGGTCATCCGCCGGCCCGTCATTGCGGGACTCGCCCGCGCCTGCCGCCCTGACATCGAGCGCGCCTGGGAAGCCTTGAAAGACGCTGCCCGCCCGCGCATCCACGTCTTCCTTGCTACTTCCGACATTCACCTGCAGTACAAGCTGCGCATCACGCGCGATCAATGCCTGGCGCAGGCCCGCGACGCCGTCCGCTTCGCCAAGTCGCTTTGCGATGACGTAGAATTTTCGCCGGAAGATGCCACTCGCACCGATTGCGATTTTCTCTGCAAGGTGCTCGAAGCGGTAGTGGAAGCTGGCGCCACCACGCTCAATATTCCGGATACCGTTGGCTTCACCATCCCTTCTGAATTCGGCGAATTGATCTCGACCATCCGCCGCCGCGTGAAGGGAATCGAGAACGTCACTATCTCGGCCCACTGCCACAACGATCTCGGCATGGCAGTGGCCAACACTATGGCTGCCATCGCCGCCGGTGCTCGCCAAGTGGAGTGCACCATCAATGGCATTGGCGAGCGTGCCGGGAACGCCGCGCTCGAAGAGATCGTAATGGCTATGCGCGTCCGTCGCGATCGCTATCCCTACGAGACCGGCATCGTGGGCGAACAACTCTTCTGCGCCAGCCAAATGCTGAGCGAGATTACAGGCGTGCCGGTGCAGCCGAATAAAGCTGTTACCGGACGCAACGCCTTCGCGCACGAAGCGGGAATCCACCAGGACGGCGTGCTCAAGAATCCATTGACCTACGAGATTATGACGCCGCAATCCGTGGGCGTGCCCGATTCGAAGCTCGTGCTGGGCAAGCATTCCGGCCGTCACGCGCTCAACATTCGCTGTGAACAGCTCGGCTACCAGTTTGACCGCCGCGCACTGGATGACATTTACCGACGCTTTGTGCGGTTAGCCGACAAGATCAAGCACGTCGAAGATCATCACCTGCTGGAATTGATTCGCGAAACCCACAAACCCGCAGCTTCGGCCACACCGCTGTTCGAGTCGATGCCCACTGCGGTTGCGGCCGCCGCGAGCGTATCAGCGCAGGAATCGCAGCGATTTCCGCTCGTGCCGCAACCCAACGCATTCGGGTTGCCGCTACCCGTTCCAACTGATCAACACCACGATCAGGAAGATTACCTTTGGGGTGTGTAGCGTGCTCCGTACCGCCAGAGGAGCTTGCGTTAGACTAGTTCCCGCATGCTTCTAAACCTCACCATCCTCCCAGGCGACGGCATCGGCCCCGAAGTTACCGAGCAAGCCGTTCTTGTCCTGCAGGCCGCCGCGGGCGCATTCGGCCATCAGCTTCAGCTCCGGCACAAGAACATTGGTGGCGCGGCACTGGCCGTAGCAGAAGATCCTTTGCCCGCCGACACCGTCCAGGCTTGCCTTTCGTCTTCCGCGGTGCTGATGGGCGCTGTCGGAAATCCCGCGTTCGACCACTATCCCAATCACCTTCGCCCCGAAGCGGGACTCTTGCGTTTGCGCCGCGAACTTGGCGCCTACGCTAACTTGCGTCCCGCTATCTGTTTTCCCGCGCTGGAAGATTGTTCTCCGCTGCGCTCTGATCTCGTTCGCGGTACCGACATCATGATTGTCCGCGAGTTACTGGGAGGACTTTACTTCGGAGAGCCGCGTTCCATCGCGGGTGCGCCGGGCTCCCGCGTCGCCACCAACACCATGACCTACGGCGAACCGGCCATCGAGCGCATCACCGGCGTTGCCTTTGAGCTGGCTGAGAAGCGCCGCAAGAAAGTATTGTCCGTTGATAAAGCAAATGTTCTCGAGTGTTCGCGTCTCTGGCGCGAAGTCGTCATCCGCTGCGCGAAAGATTATCCGGGCGTGCAACTTTCCCACATGTATGTGGACTCTGCCGCAATGTCACTGGTGCAGCGCCCCAAGGACTTCGACGTGGTACTCACCGAAAACATGTTTGGCGACATTCTTTCTGATCAGGCCGGCGGCGTGGTGGGCTCTCTAGGACTGCTCGCCTCGGCGAGTATCGGAGGCCCGGTCGGCTTGTACGAGCCCGTCCATGGCTCCGCACCCGACATTGCCGGCAAGGGAATCGCGAATCCCCTGGGCGCGATTCTTTCTGCCGCGTTGCTGTTGCGCCATTCGTTTCAATTGGAACGCGAAGCCGCCTGCATCGAGAATGCCGTCAGCGCTGTACTGAATCAGGGCTCTCGCACGGCGGATATCGCTCGCTCAGGGCAAAGCCGAATCGCAACATCGGAGATGGGCCGCAACGTAGTTGAGGCGGTAAAAGCGTCGCAGGCGAAAGTCTGCCTGAAAGAGAATTCAAGCCCTGGGCGCGGGCCTTCCCGGCAGTGACTCAGCCGGTTGCGCAACGACCGCGGGATGGCCAACATATTTTCCCGCCAGGTCGTACCAGCGGACGCGCAGCATTTCCTGAAACATGCGGGCCCCGTCTATCAATGGATTGATGCGGGTCCCTCCGCTGTGTCCCCATAGCACGGGCACTTCGGCCACGCGGAACCCAAACTTGCGCGCCAGAAAAAGAATCTCCGGATCGAAGGCCCAGCGCTCAACGCGCTGTAGCGGAAGAATCGTTTGCGCGGCCCGACGCGTGAAAGCTTTGAAGCCGCACTGCGTGTCCTTGAATTGGAGCCCTAAAATAATCCGAAGCAACAGGTTGAAGATTCTGCCAAAAAGCTGCCTATGTAGCGATTGCCGCTGCGTCTGCAGCTCTGCGCGCAGCCAGCGCGATCCGATGGCGATGTCGGCCCCCGCCGCCAAAGCCTGCAGCAGTTTCGGCATTTCTTCGATCGGCGAAGACAAATCCGCGTCGCTGAATACCACGACATCGCCTCGTGAATTGAGGATCCCATTGCGCACGCTGTAGCCTTTGCCGCGATTGCCTGGATTTTCCACCAACCGCAGCATCGGATTATTTTCCGCAAATGCTCGCACGATCTCCGCTGTGTTATCGCGCGACCCATCGTTCACCACGATCACCTCCGCATCCCACCCCTGCTTACGTACGTATGCCAGCACCTTCTGCAAGGTTGCCCCCAGACGCTTGCTCTCGTTGTAAGCCGGAATGACGATGCTGTGGGTCATGTGTTGAATTGCGCCGTGCAGTCCGGCGAAACCGGAATGCTTATGATGTCACTTCCATCAAAGCCGCGGCCGCAAAAATTGCTGCGCCATTGTACGTCGGATTGAGCCGGTTGAGGAAACATTGCGAACTCACACTAAAGCTGAGACCGGCCACTCACGCCACGTCGCGCTGTTCGAGGAGCATGCCGAAAAATTCATTTACTAGATCGCCATCCAGCAGGCCCTGGCGGGCCTTTTCGCGCATCGTCTGCGCTGACTGATCATGGCCGATCGCGGGTTTGTAGGGTCGCGCCGTACGCAGAGCATCGTAGACGTCCACCACCTGCAAAATCCGCGGCAGCAGCGGAATCTCGCCCGCCATTAATCCATCAGGATATCCCGACCCGTCCATATGCTCATGATGGTGCCGGATGATTGGCAGCACCAACCGCAGCGACTTCAGGGGCTTACAAATATTCTCCCCGGTCAGCGGATGCTGTTTCATAATCTCCCACTCTTCCGGCGTTAGGTCGCTGCCTTTTTTCAAGATCTCATCCGGCACGGCAATCTTGCCCAAATCGTGCAGATATCCGCCGCGCCGCAACGCCACGATCGAATCCTCATCCAATTCCATATGCCGCCCCAAATCTGCAGCATTCAACGCTAATCGCTCGCAATGCCCCTCGGTATAAGGATCGCGGCTTTCCACGATCAGACCAAGGGTACACAGCACAGAGTCCGCAGTCTCCAGTTCATCCGTGAATTCCTTCATTCGCAAGAGAGATTTCACCCGCGCCGTCAACTCTTCGGCGAGGACCGGCTTATTCAAAAAGTCGTCCGCGCCTGCCTCAATTCCACGCAACTTCTCCGCACTGTCGGTCAATCCTGTGATCAGGACAAAAGGAATCAATCTCGTTGTCGGATTTTCTTTGAGATCACGGCACAACTCGTAGCCCGACTTCCCCGGCATTCTCACGTCCGACAAGATCAAATCAGGCGCTTGCCGCCGCACCTCGGCCTCCGCCTTCTGCCCATCGCTCGCAGTCACCACTTCATAGCCGCGCATCGTGAGCAACTGGCTCATCAGCGCGGCAATGCTGGCGTTGTCGTCCACCACCAGAATCCGCGCCGGCTGCCGGCGTGTCCAAACCTCACTCATGCCTTGATCAGAAGCCCGTTCTTGCCGGGAAGTTGTATGCAGGTCACCACTCCAAGTCTGACGGGAATCGCGAGGAAGATTCATGAATACGATTTACTACGACTTTGATTCTACTGCAAGTTGAAGCTGGGGTACCCGCTACGCGATGAATACGTGGTCAAATTGCCCAGTCCTCCCATTATGGAACAACCTCGCTGGATTTGTGACGTCCACCCTTGCCCTCCTGCTCGACTTCTGCCTAATCTCGGCCACGGTCCGCATCTCTCAATCCCGGATCCCGATGGCGCTTGCGCTATGCTCATCTGCGGTCTGGCCAACTCTGCTTATTCTGTCTCCAAGCCACACATCGTCGCTTTCGGTAAGTGGAACACGGTTCCATGGTTCCCCGGGGCACAGCAGAGGAGAAACCCCCTTGCCCTGAAGGTTCGCCCTCTTCTGATCGATGCCCGCATCAAGGAATTCACGCTTGGCACCGCGCACGATGTGACCGACCGGCTGTTCGTCGTCCGGCGTGCCTTCCGCGTGAATGACAGCCTTCCCCAGGAATCCCCCTCCGCGCCGCACTGGCAATGGCAGCGCGGTGGATGGCTTCTCGTCGACCGCGTCACCGGACACATTTCTCCCATCAACCTTCCCGAGTTCGACGCATTCTACTCCGCAGCCAGTTGGTATCGCGACTATGCGGCCTACTGCGGCGTCGCCGAAGATGGCAAGAAAGTCTACGCCGTCGTTGCGCAAATCAGCCGACGCAAGCCGGTGCTGAAGAAGCTTCTCGAGGGCGAGAGCGTGACCGTTTCTGAAACGAAAGACGCATCTCCCGATTCCGCCTGCCTCACGCCCGCATGGCAACGCGCGCCCATCCGCGTCACCTTCGAGTCCACCGGAGCAGCCAAACAAACATTTGTCATCCATGGCCACATCGTAGATTTAGTAACTGAAGAGGAAGACGACGAAGAAGCCGCGAAATAGCACGGCATTGTGCTTGCCAGCGTACGGCAAGTCATGCAGCCTCTTGTGTGAGAACTGAGAACTGAGAACTGAGAACTGAGAACTGAGAACTGAGAACTGGAGAACTGGAGAACTGCTAGTCCCCCGCCGCTTCGACCGCTGGCAATTCCTCCGCGACGGTTGTCTCCTTCACTTTCGCACTCGTCACCAAAATCACCGACAGCACCACAATCACACTCCCGATCACAATGAAGCGGTCCACCCGCTCGTGCAGAATCAGCCAGCCCAGAAACACCGCGACCACGGGATTCACGTACGCATACGTCGACACCTTCGACGTGGGCACATGCTCCAGCAGCCAGATGTAAGCCGTGTACCCAATCCACGATCCGCACACTACGAGATAAAGCACCGCACTCACGCCACGCATCGTCCACGCAACCCGTGAAAAGTCTCCCAGCGCTAGCGCGAATGAAAAGTTCGCCACACCCGCCGCCGTCACCTGCCATCCCGTCGCGCTGAACACGTCCATACCAGACTGCCAACGCTTCGACAGTACCGATCCCAGCGCCCACAAGAACGATCCACCAATCAGACCCAGAGAAGCCCAAAGCTCACGCCGACCGATCGCTGTTCTCGAATGCAGTTCTGGCCAGAACAAGACGAATAATCCCACGATCCCCAGGGCAAGTCCGGCCTTGCCTCGCCATGAAATCCGGTGGTGACCGAGCAGCAGCGAGTCCAGCACCAGAAACCACAACGGCGTGATCGCGATAATCAACGCCGCCAATCCCGACGGCACCGTCTGTTCCGCCCAGGAGAGCGTCAGGTTACCACCCATCAAAAGCAGAATTCCCACCACGGCCGCCAGCGCAATCTGCCGCGCCGAATACCAGATCCTGCGCCCCGTCGCCCCGCACACCGCCAGCATCACCACTCCGGCAATCGAAAAACGCACCGCACACATCAGCGCCGGAGGAATGCTCTGCACCGCAATATCAATGGCCAGGTAAGTCGAGCCCCAAAACAGATACACGAGCCCGAAGGCAAGAGTCACCGCAAACCGGCTTGGGCTCTGAGCTTTCAACATGTAAATGAGAAAACAGGGAAGCTAAAAGATATCAGACGAGTGAGAACGCGAGTGGGACTCTAAAGGTTGTCAAAGGAACCGCTGGCAATCGGGGCGTAGTCGGAAGCGCGCGCAATGCTGAGTGAAATTGGGGGTTACGCCGCACGCCCTCGCCACGTATAATATCCATGAAGACATGATTACCGATGCTGCGCAAGGTTTCCAATTCGCATCAGCCCAATTCACATCTGCCCGAGTGCTGGCTACATTGCCTCGTCTGTCCACGGCGTTATCGTGCGAATTTGCCTTCCCGCCTTCGTCCCAGTCTCTTCGGTAGCGACTAACAAATCCTTCGCCTGATTCGCCTCGGCCTGCGTGCGTCTAAACCAGGGCGGCGTGTTCCGAGGTTTCCATCACTCACACTCGCAGCTAACTACTGAGAGCTGCTCAGGAGGATTCCATGACCACGAAGACCATGACGACCGCTACCGCCGTTACTGGACCGAAGATCAAGACTGCATTGCCCGGCCCCAACGCTAAGCGCGTGCTGGAGAACGACCGGAAGTACATTTCGCCGTCGTATACCCGCTCCTATCCGCTGGTGGCCAAGAGTGGCCGCGGCATCGTCGTCACTGACGTCGACGGCAACGAATTCTATGATTTCTCTGCCGGCATCGCCGTGACCTCGACCGGCCATTGTCATCCCGAAGTTGTGGCCGCCATTCAGAAGCAGGCGGCCGAGTTGATCCACATGTCGGGGACAGATTTTTATTACGAGAACATGGTCCAACTGGCGGAGCGCCTGTCGAAGATCGCTCCCATGCCTGGACCCCACAAAATTTATTACGGCAATTCCGGCGCGGAGGCGATCGAGTGCGCCCTCAAGCTGGCACGCTATCACACCAAGCGCCAGAACATCATTGCATTCTTCGGCGCGTTTCACGGGCGCACCATGGGTGCTCTGTCGCTGACCGCCTCGAAACCGCAGCAACGGCGCCGCTTTGCGCCGCTCGTGCCGGGGGTGACGCACGTGCGCTATCCAGATGTGTATCGCGGATGCGTGGGTGGTCAGCAAGATGCGGATACTTTTGCTTTGGGTTGCGCGCGCTTCATCGAAGAGAAACTGTTTAAGACGACGCTGCCTCCTGAGGAAGTGGCGGCAATCTTCGTCGAGCCAGTGCAGGGCGAGGGCGGGTACGTGGTCGCGCCTACGATTTTCATGCAAGAGCTGCGGCGCATCTGCGATCGTCACGGAATCATGCTGGTGTTGGATGAGGTGCAGAGCGGCATGGGACGTACGGGCAAGTGGTGGGCGGTTGAGCACACGGGCGTTGAGCCGGACATGATCTGCATCGCGAAGGGGATTGCGTCGGGCATGCCACTGAGCATTACGATGACGCGCTCTGAAATCATGGACTGGGTGCCGGGTTCGCACGCGTCAACTTTTGGCGGTAATCCTGTGTGTGTGGCAGCTGCACTGGCTACGCTCGACGTGATCGAAAAAGAAAACCTGCTGGAGCACTCGGCGGAGGTGGGCGCGCACATGATGAAGCGGATGGCCAGTTGGCCCGCGAAGCTGAAGCTGGTGGGCGATGTGCGGGGTCGCGGATTGATGATCGGCGTCGACATCGTGAAGGACAAGACGACGAAAGAGTACGGCGCCGCGGAGCGCGACCGCATTATCGAGAAGGCGTTCGAGCATGGCGTGCTCTTCTTAGGCTGCGGGCCGAGTTCGATCCGGCTGTGTCCGCCGCTGGTGGTCACGAGGGGAGAAGCGGACGTTGCCCTCGACGTGCTGGAAGAGTGCATCGAGCAGGTGGGCAAGTAGTCCGCGCGTTCCGGCCGGAAAACTGACTTCGTTTTTTGAGCCACCCTTGCCTGGCAGGGGTGGCTTTTTTGTTGTGCCGTAGTCGTGCAGAGGAATGGATGTTTGGGCGTGGAGATCGTTGTCATGCTCAAGAAACTTCTTGGAGACTACTGGGTGGAGAACCGTTAGGGTTGAGTCGAATCAGGCCTGGAATTCGGATGCTTCCGGAAAGCGCAGCTTGCACTTGGCGAGGGCCAGGGCGAGGAGTTCCTCGATCTTGGTTTCTTCGCAGTTGCGGGACATGGCGAGTTCGCTGACCAAAAGATAGCGGGCGCGTTCGAGCATCTTCTTCTCACGGAAGGACAGAGGCTTCGACTGATGCAGCGCGATCAGGCTCTTCAGGACTCCTGCGACTTCGAACAAAGAACCGGTGCGCATGCGGTCGGAATTTTCCTTGAAGCGGTCTTTCCAGTCCGCGGTGCTGAGATCGTCGGCGACGGAGAGGAAATCGAGGATCTTCTGCACCTCGCCGTTCCGCACGACGCGGCGGATACCAACGCTGCCCACGTTGTTGCAGGGCACCATTACCTTGAGACTGCTGGCCTTGATGTTCAGGAGATAGAACTTTTCTACCGTGCTGCCAATCGAGCGGCTGCTGATTTGTTCAATGACGCCGACGCCGTGGTTGGGGTAGACGACCTTGTCGCCGATGTGGAAATTTAAGTCACCGTTCATAAAAATGCACCCGGGCAGGAGAAGGGCATAGTGAGGAAGAACGTTGTCTTTACTATAAACATGCTATCCCGAAATGGGACGGAAAGCAAGGTGAGCTGCCGGATTTGCAAGCGTTGGTGACTGTGTGTAGAGAATCGAGGGGCTGCACGGGGCGAAAAGAGCCTGTAAGTCGTTGTTGCAGCTGTAACTTAGTTCAGCGTGGAGAATAGCTCGAAGAGGACGATACGACGCTGCGCCATTGGCGAATATAATCGCCCCGTGAGCTTTGGAGGGCGGAAATCCCGTGAAAAACCTTTCCCCATCGAGTCTACCCCCGTGGAGGCATCGACGACCAAATCCCGCCCGATTCCTCGACTTTCGAGCGAGCATCCAGCAGGTAGGACACTCGGTCTGGATGTGGGGTCGAGACGGATCGGAATCGCTGTGTCAGACCCCCTCGGGATTACCGCTCAGGGACTGGAAACGCTACAACGCCGCAACAAGCGGACTGATTTGGCGGCGCTGGAGCGGGTGATTCGCGACTACGCGGTCAAGGAGATCGTGGTCGGCCTGCCTCTACGCATGAGCGGCGCGGAAGGGACGCAATCCGACAAGATGCAAATGTTTGCGGAGGAATTGCGGAAGCGGTTTCGGCTACCGGTCCATTTATGGGATGAGCGACTGACCTCAGCCGAAGCGAACCGCCTCTTGCGCGAAACCGAGTTGTCGATCGAAAAGCGGGCGAAGGCGGTAGACCGCATGGCGGCGGTGTTGATTCTGCAGGGGTGGATGGAAGGCCGAGGCCGGTAGGAAGCCGGCTTCCGGAAGTCGGCTGTTAGTGGCCCAACATGGCGTGCCGGTAGGCCGCAACGTTCTTATTGTGCTCCTCGATGGTGCGGGCGAAGCGGTGGTGGCCCTGGGCATCCGCAACGAAATAATAGTAGTCGGACTGCGCGGGATGCATCGCCGCTTCCAGCGCGCTCTTACCCGGATTGGCGATCGGGCCGGGCGGAAGTCCCGTGTACTTGTAAGTGTTATAGCGCGAGTTGAACTGCATGTCGTCGTGATGCAGGGCGCCAGTGTACGTTCCCGCGAGGAGCTCGGCGTAAATGATGCTGGGGTCGGCGTCGAGCGCGATCTTCTTTTCCAGACGGTTGTAATACACGCTGGCCACCAGCGGGCGTTCGTCTGGGACAGCGGTCTCCTTCTCAACGATCGAGGCCATGATCAGCGTGCGCTCTAGGTCGGTCGGGCCTTCGTTTGGAGGAGGAATGGGGCGATCGGATTCGACCGCGACTTGGGGAAAACTTGCCGACGCGGGCGTTCCGCTCTCCAGCGTTCCGCCAGTTGAAGCCTGAATCAATCCAATTTGACGCGCGACCTGGCGAAACTGCTTAACCATGGCTGCGGCCATCTCTTGCATGCTCATCATGCGGCTGAATTGATAAGTGTCGGGAAAGAGGTAGCCTTCTAGAGATTGCGCCCCGGGTGCGATGTCGGCGATGAGAGACGTATCGGAATGCGCAACCTTCAAGAAGTCTTCAGCGGGACCGAGCCCGGCGGCTTCGATTGCGCGGGCGATGTCGAACATCGTGAAACCTTCGGGAACCACAACCGTGCGGAAATAGACGTCGCCGCGACGGAGACGCTTCTGGACGTCGATGATGTCCGCCGGCTTGTCGAAGAGATATTCTCCGGCCTTAAGCGAACGGCGGCGGTGAAAGTAGTGCCAAAGAATAAACGCGTGCTCGCTGCGGATGATTCCGTTTTTCCTCAGCTCAGCGGCCATGCGGCGGCTGGAGTATCCCGGGCGCAGCATCACAAAGGTTTGCCCGGAAGGCTCAGTTGGCGTGAGTAGCGCCCACGCGAACCAGCCGGCGGACACGAGAGCCGCAATCAGGACAAGCCAGACAATCTTGCGCACGATTGATTTAGTGTAGATGATAGGACTTCGTAGATCGCTCGGTACGCGCGGGATCATTCGTTGACGAAAAAGGTTCTCGGGGTTCAAAGCAACGTTCGAAACCGCCTTCGAAACAGAATCCGCCGACTGCCGCTGCTACACGAAATCGGGGTTCCTCGACCGACAGCGAGTTCTTGCACCCTTTCCGCCGCGTTATACTCAAATGTTGTGGAGATCATCTAATCCTTCATGAGACGTAGCTCGCCCTTTTGGGCTTTGATTTTTCTCGCAACGCTGCCCACTATGGGCTGTGTGTTCCGCACGCGGCCGGTGGAGGAGACGTACTCCAAGGCTCCGCTGAAGGAATCGTCCCAAGCAGCATTAATTGACGGCGTTAACCAGCAGGCGCAGAAGATCCAGTCGCTGCAAGCGACCGTGGATATCGATACCTCTGTTGGGGGCGCAAAGAAGGGCCACGTAACCGACTACAAAGAGATTCGCGGGTATGTACTGGCCCGGAAGCCGGCGATGCTCCACATGATCGGGCTGCTGCCGATCGTGCGCACCACGGCCTTCGACATGGTAAGCGACGGAGAGCAGTTCAAGCTCTGGATTCCTCCCAAGAACCGGTTCGTGATCGGCAACAATGAAATGCAGGCGCATAACCCCGACCAGCCGATGGAAAATATCCGGCCGCAAGATATCTACAACGCGCTGCTGATCCGCCCCATCGATCCCGAACACGAGATTGCGGTTCTGGAGAAAGGTGACGAGATTCTGCATGACGCCAAAGGCCATCGGGTTCTCCAGGAGGACTACGAACTGATCGTCATCCGCAAGCAGGACGGCAACGAGGGGGTGTTGTCGCGCAAGATTGTTTTCAGCCGTACCGACCTGCAACCGCATCGTCAGTACATCTATGACGATCGGCACAATCTGGTCACCGATGCCCGCTACGCGAACTATAAGGATTACGATGGCATCAGCTTTCCCTCGCGCATCGAGATTTCCCGCCCCCAGGAGGAGTATGACATTACCCTCAATATGTTGAAGCTGGAAATCAACAAGCCTCTGCGGGATGATCAATTTGCGCTGCAACAGCCGCCTGGGGCCGAAGTTGTGCATCTGGACCGGCCGCAGCCGCAGTCAAGCGCTGCCGTTCCGCTGGCAGGAGAAAGGTAATCCGCAGAGAAGGGATCATATCGCCGGCCAGTTCCGCTGTGACTGCTCATGATGAATAAGATGGTTGTCGCCAATCTCGTACACCGGCCGATTCGGTCGCTGATCAGCATTGTGGCCATTGCGCTGGAAGTCACACTGATCCTCCTGATCGTTGGCCTCAGCTACGGAATCATGAACGACGCCAAGAACCGTACTGCTGGCATCGGCGCCGACATAATTGTGCAGCCGCCCGGTTCGTCGTTTCTTTCCGGCATCAGCGGTGCGCCCGTCTCTGTAAAGGTGGCCGATGTTCTGCGTGCCATGCCGCACGTGAAGGTAGTCAGCCCCGTGATCTGGCAAATTTCGACCGGAGGCGGGCTGGAAGTGATTGACGGCATCGACATTGCCAGCTTTGAAGCTTTAGGTGGACCGTTCCAGTTCGTGCAAGGCGGGCCGTTTCGAGGACCGGATGACGCGATGGTGGACGACTACATCGCGCGTCAGAAGCATGTAAAGGTCGGCGACACAATGGAAATCCTGAACCACAACTTCCGGATCTCTGGAATCGTGGAGAACGGACGGGCCGCGCGAAAGTTTGTGCCCATGACAACGCTGCAAGAGTTGATTGGGGCGAAAGACAAGGCGTCAGTTTTCTATGTGAAGCTGGATAATCCCGCGAATACCGAGGCAGTGGTGCAAGAAGTGAAGCGCAAACCGGGCATGGAAAAGTACGCCGTGCAGTCGACCGAGGAATATCTCAGCATGATGACGCCCAGCCATCTGCCGGGGTTCCGGCCATTTATCGGCGTGGTGATCGGCGTGAGTCTGGTGATTGGTTTTCTTGTGATTTTCCAGTCGATGTACACGGCAGTCATGGAGCGGACGCGCGAGATTGGCATCTTGAAGTCGATGGGGGCGTCGAAGTTTTACATCATTAATGTAATTCTTCGGGAGACCGTAGTGCTGGCCTTGGCGGGGATTGCCGTCGGCGTTGTGGTTAGCCTGGCGGCTCGGGTCGGCATCCAGCAGCGCTGGCCGTTGGTTCACGTTGATCAAAGCGGCATCTGGATGTTGAGAGCGACGATCATCGCGATTGTTGGGGCGACGTGCGGGGCGATTTATCCTGCCTACAAGGCGGCGCAAAAAGATCCGATTGATGCGCTGGCTTACGAATAAGTACTCTAAGTACTCTATGTTCCGGCACGCATCCCAGTGTAAAGGCCGGTGCCCCTATTTACTAACTCACCGTTGACAATCTCTTGCGGGCTACGGTATCTTTAAAGCTTTGGGAAGTCTCGCGGTTGCCCGCCTGATGGTCTGGCGTCCTCGCCGGAGAATCAACGAGCGGTCTTCTTTCGCAACTTTTTTCATTCTGGGAGAGTTCCGATGTCAACCTATTTCCCCAAAGCGGGGGAAATTGTGCGCAAGTGGTACGTCGTGGATGCGGATGGGCAGACACTCGGGCGTCTGGCCTCGCAAGTGGCGCGCATCCTCATGGGCAAAGAAAATCCGCAGTATACGCCTTTTCTCGATACTGGCGATCACGTGATCGTCGTCAACGCAGAGAAAATAAGAACGACTGGCATGAAGTCGGAGCAGAAGCAGTATCACCACTATACCGGTTACCCGGGTGGTCTACGCACCGAGGACTATCGCAAGCGCTTGGCACGCAGGCCGGAAAAGATCATTGAAGACGCGGTGCGGCGCATGCTGCCGAAGAACAAGCTGGCGGATCATATGTTGTCGAAGCTGAACGTCTACAAGGGCGAGAAGCATCCGCACGAGGCGCAGAAGCCGCAGCCTCTGCAATTGGAAATACGGGCATAAGAGATCGAAGACGTAGCAAGCTAGGTCTCTGCGAAACGAGATTCGGAGAACTAAATGGCTGAGTTGGTTCAATACTACGGAACGGGACGGCGTAAGCGGGCGATTGCGCGGGTGTATCTGCGTCCAGGCAGCGGCGAGTTTAAGGTGAACGGGCGCGAGTTCGAAGAGTATTTCGTGACTCCGGCGCAGCGTTCAGCGGCGAAGGCACCGTTGGCGTCCACGGAGACGGCAGCTTCGTTCAATATCGTTGCGAGTGTCTTGGGCGGGGGCGTGCGGGGTCAGGCTGACGCGGTAAAGCTCGGCGTTGCGCGCGCCTTGATGCAGTTTAACGCGGAGCTGCGCGGCAAGCTGAAGTCCGAGGGCATGGTGTCCCGTGACTCGCGCGGCAAGGAACGCAAGAAGTACGGTCAGAAGGGCGCGAGGAAGCGCTTCCAGTTCTCGAAGAGATAGTACCGAGTTGCGAGTGCCGGGTACGGAGCAGGACCGGGATTCCTCGCTTCGCGAGGAATGACGATAGATTTTGGATGGCAGGGTTTTTCACTTGCCACTCACGGCTGGCCGCTGGCAACTGTTTTTGAGGTGTTCAATTCTTCCTGTGCCTCGCGGCGCGGGGCAGGGAATGGCAATCCGGAGCGGAACGTACGCGAAGGATGCAGACTAAATAAGGAGGTTCATTGGCTACTATCACCATGAAGGAGTTGCTCGAAGCGGGTGTTCACTTCGGGCATCAGAC
>PLHQ01000086.1:21060-26322 GCA_003138975.1 Acidobacteriaceae bacterium
ACCAACTGGGTCACGGTGCAGAAGTCGGTAAAGCGGCTTAAAGAGCTCGACGAGATGGCGACGGATGGCCGCTACGAGTTGCTGCCGAAGAAAGAAGTGATCAAGCTTGAACGCGAGCGCAAGCACCTGCAGGCCAACCTGGCGGGCATCAAGAATATGAGCCGGTTGCCGGATGCAGTGTTCGTCATCGACTCGAACAAAGAGCAGATCGCGGTGCGCGAGGCTCGCAAGCTGGGTATTCCGGTGGTCGCGGTAGTGGATACCAACTGCGATCCCAGCGAAGTGGATTATGTGATCCCGGGCAACGACGATGCGTTGCGCGCCATCCGGCTGTTCACCTCCAAGATTTCGGAGTCCATCGCTGAAGGCGCGCAGTTGATGAGTGACAAGCAAATCGCCGACATGACGGCTGCTACGGAACAGGCGCAGGCTCTGGAAGCGCAGCATGCTGAAGATGCCGCAGCGGCGCTGGAAAGTCGCTCTCAGGAGGCTGCTGCTGCCTCTGACCTGGCGAACATCGACGAGGACATCAGCATGGAGGAAGTGCTCGGTCCGGGGACGCACAAAAAGCCAGTCGCGAACGAGGAAGCTGAAGTTCATAAGGTCGAGAGCCAGACCGTTTAGAAGCGGTTTTGGGTAGGGCACGGCTTTAGTTTTTGATCCTGGCAGCAAGCGAAGCGCGCCGAAGGGTGCCGCCGAGAGCTACCAAAGGCGCGGGCTTTAGCCCCTGTGGGAACCTCTCTTAGGTGAGAGTTCCAAGAAAACCGGGCTTTTGAAATTCAGACCCGCGCGGGTCGTCCGGCGCGGGTCAAAGTTTGTAGAGGCAGTTTCGCGTTTCAGGTTCTTAGTTTCGAGTAGCCTGAAACGAGGACAAACATTCCGATCACTCGAAACTAGAAACCAGAAACTATTTTATGGGAACTACTACTGTGAACATTTCTGCGGCGCAAGTGAAAGATCTCCGGGAGAAGACCGGAGCTCCCATGATGGATTGCAAACAGGCCCTGACGGAAGCCAAGGGCGATCTGGACCAGGCGGTCGTGATTCTGCGGAAGAAAGGTGTTTCGGTGGCCGCCAAGAAGGCGACGCGCGTGACCAGTGAAGGCTCGGTGACCAGCTACATTCACGCCGGCGGCAAGATTGGTGTGCTCGTCGAAGTGAACTGCGAGAGTGATTTCGTAGCGCGCACCGACGACTTCAAGGAACTGGCGCACGATATCGCCATGCACATCGCGGCCAGCGATCCCAAGTTCGTCCGCAAGGAAGACGTGACCAAGGCTGACTTCGATCGCGAGAAGGAAATCTATCTCGCGCAGGCCGTCGCCTCTGGCAAGCCCGCGAACATTGCCGAGAAGATGGTCGCCGGCAAGATGGAGAAGTTCTACGAGGAAGTCTGCTTGCTGGAGCAGCCCTTCATCAAGGACCAGACCGTGTCGATCGCGCAGCTCATCGCGGCGAAGATCGGCAAGCTGGGCGAGAACATCAGCGTGCGCCGCTTCGCGCGCTTCAAGGTGGGGGATGCGGGCGAGACCATCGCCATCACCAAGCCTACCGAACAGAAAGCGGAGTAATGAAAGGGCGCCCAGTGGGCGCCTTTTTTGCGGTTATTTGCACTACGAAACCACATGACTCCTTCCACCCCTGCCTTCAAACGCGTTCTGCTCAAGCTCTCCGGAGAAGCCCTGGCTGCCAATCAGGGCTTCGGTGTAGATACGAAACGCATTCACGAAGTCGCGGCCGAATTGGCCGACGTGCACAAGCTGGGTGTACAACTTGCGATCGTCGTGGGCGGAGGCAACTTCTTCCGCGGCGTAGCCGACCAGGCGAAAGACATGGATCGCGTTTCTGCCGACCACATGGGGATGTTGGCTACCGTAATCAATGCGCTGGCCTTGCAGGATGCGCTGGAAAAACAAAATGTGTATACGCGAGTGCAAACTGCGATTGAGATGAACCAGGTGGCAGAGCCCTTCATCCGGCGGCGCGCCATCCGGCATCTGGAAAAGGGCCGCGTGGTCATCTTCGCAGGCGGCACCGGGAATCCCTATTTCTCCACTGACACAGCGGCTTCCTTACGCGCCATGGAGATCAAGGCCGACGCGATTCTCAAGGCCACCAAGGTCGATGGCATCTATGATGCCGATCCCATGAAGGTGAAGCACGCCAAGAAATTCACAGACATCACGTACATGGATGTCCTGAAATTGGGACTGAAAGTTATGGATTCGACGGCGATCAGCTTGTGCAAAGACAATAACCTTCCCATCATCGTCTTCAACCTGAATCAGCACGGCAACATCCGCCGCGTGGTCAGCGGAGAGAAGATTGGATCGAGAGTAAGCGCGTAGACATTGGCCACGGATTTTCACAGATTCACACGGATTCTCGGAATTTCGGATCCGTGGCGATCCGTGCAAATCCGTGGCCAGCTTCTCTTAGGTTTATAATTCAGCGTTTTGTTACTTGAATTTCTTACGGAGCTAAATGAAATGGCTCAAGCATCGATGGCCACAATTCCAGGCCTTAAAGAAACTTACGTCCAACTCAAAACGCGCATGGAAAAAGCGGTCGAGGATTTTCGCAAGGCGATGGCGGCCACGCGCACCGGGCGCGCCTCGGTGCACATGCTCGACAGTGTGAGCGTCGACTACTACGGCTCGCAGATGCCGCTGAACCAGATTGCTCAGGTCCACGCGCCGGAACCGCAGATGATCACGGTGCAGCCCTTTGATCCCTCGTCGCTGGGTGCCATCGAGAAGGCGATCCGCTCCGCAGAACTCGGGCTTAATCCGATGAACGATGGCAAGCTGATTCGCGTGCCAGTTCCTCCGCTGACTCAGGAGCGTCGGCAGGAGATGGTGAAGCATCTGCACAAAGTGCTCGAGGAGCATCGCACAGCGGTACGGAATATTCGTCGCGAAGGCAACGATGCCATCAAGAAGGCACTGAAGGACAAGAAAATCACGGAAGATGAAGAGAAGCGGTCGCTGGACGAGATCCAGAAACTCACCGACGACGAAATCAAGAAGATGGAAGAGATGAGCAAAGCGAAAGAAAAAGAAGTGCTGGAGATCAAGTAGACTGCTTCGCCATGTTGATCTAGAAGGCACGATTTTGACCAGGGTGCCAGCCTTGGCTGATTGATGCGGTTCCCCCCGGGTGCGAAAAGAACCAAAGTACGTGTCCTAGAAGCCGGGCACACCAAGGGTGGAGTCTAAACCCTTAATACTCAACCACATAGCTGATTCCCCGCTCCAGCAGTGCATCCGGTAACCTGGCCACAGGTTACGCGACATCGTCGCGGGCCCTGTGTTTCCATCATCGTGAAGCAAATCGCGGCTCCCCCAAAAGGCTTCACTAAATCTTTGAATTGGAGTTTGCCATGAAACGATTTCTGGGGATTACCCTCTTGCTTGCGCTTTCGATGTTGGGAGCGAGCTGCGGCGCGGGCTCGAACTCGTCCACGACCCCATCTTCGCAATCGCCGGCGGTATTCGTGACCGGCGAAGATGCTCCGTTGGCTTCGGTGGTCGGCTTTGATGTCACCATCAACTCAATCACTCTGAACGGCAACAACGGTTCGCCGCAGGTATTATCCGCGGCCACAACCGTGGATTTCGCCCGTCTTCTGGGGCTTCGGTCGCCGCTGGCGTTTAGCGCCGTTCCCGCCGACACCTACAATAGCGCCACATTTTCGCTGTCGAACCCGGTGATTTCTTACGTGGATATGAGCACGACTCCGCCCACGATGAGCACGATCAACGGCCAGTTCAGCCCCACCACCGGCTCGGCCACGCAGACCACGGTCAAGGTGAATTTTCCCTCGCCAATGGTTGTAGGCACTAATGGCCTCGCGGGACTGCGGATGGAATTTGACATCCGGCAATCGGTCGCCGTCGACGGCAATGGCCAGGTCACCGGCATGGTCAACCCCACGATTTATGCCAACGCCGTGAAAGCCAGCGATTCCAATGGCCAGGTTACCGATCTTGTGGGCGGGCTGGTCTCAGTAAATGCGGCCGCCAATTCGTTCGTCATCCAAGGCCCCTATGGACGCCAGTTGACCATTGACGTCAACAGCAGCACGCAGTTCAACAGCGGATGGAACATCAACGATCTAGCCACTCCGGCGTTTATTGGAGTCCAGGGATCGTTCCAGGCGGATGGCAGCCTGATGGCAAGCAATGTGGAAGTGATCACCACATCGCAAGCCTTCCTTTCCGGCCGCGTATTGGCAGTGAATCCGACATCCGGACCCGTGCAGCAGATCACGCTCTGGGTAGGAGAAACCAGTGCCGATCTGGTCAGCGATGTCGACACCATCCAGACCATCGACGTCAGCGCGGTAACGCAGTATGACATGTGCTTCTTCGACAATCTATTCACCAACGCCTTGTTCAACAATTCCACGGTGATCGTGGGTCAGCGTATTTTCATCGGTGGCAGCTACTCCAGCAACGTCTTTACGCCCCAAATGATTTCGCTGCGCTTCCAGGGCGTTTACGGTACGCTGACGCAGGGCAGTGTCAACATTGTTAGCGGCAACGTCGGCAGCTTTCAGCTGCAGAACAACGCCCTGATTGGATATTCGCTGGGCGGCGGGCCGCTGACTCTGGGCACAGGCAACGGCACGCTGTTTATCAACACGACAGGCTTGAGCGCGCTGCAATCCAGCGGATCCACTCCGCTGGTCGCAGGAGGGCTGCTCTTCGTGAACCCGACCACTAACACGCCCGTGATGGCGGCGGCGGTGGTGGCCGTGCCCCCTCAGTCGCAATAACTCAGCTGCAACGGAGTAAACCTCAAAACGGGCGGCCGCAAAGCCGCCCGTATTCTTTTCCCGCCCGACGTCGTTCTGGAAAAAGCACTTTATAATTGACCGATGGCGAAGCAAGTCGTCCATGCCGCGTGTCCGCATGATTGCCCCGACGCTTGCGGAGTGTTGATCACGGTCGAGGATGGCCGCGCCACCAGGATTCAAGGCGACCCGCAGCATCCGGTGACACGCGGATTTCTGTGCGCGAAAGTGGCGAAATATCTGGACCGGGTTTATTCACCCGACCGCGTGCTGTATCCGATGCGGCGGATTGCGCCCAAAGGTGCTCGCTCCACACAGGTTTGGCGCCGTATTGGCTGGGATGAAGCGCTGGATGCGATCGCCGAGCGCTTCCGTAAGATCGTTGCCGAGTTCGGCAGCGAGGCGATTCTGCCCTATTCCTACGGCGGAACGCTCGGCGCCCTCAATGGCGCTTCCATGGACCG
>PLHQ01000176.1 GCA_003138975.1 Acidobacteriaceae bacterium
AATATATGAATTAAGCAGGCTAATGGCTGCTTTGCCACGCCACCACGGATTGACTTGCTGAAGCGCAGTCATTGCCCTGTGACCGGATTCCGTGTCGCGCTTCAGGCGTTGCAGATCGGTTCGAATCTCCGAGGCGTGCTGGTAGCGCAGGTTGCGGTCCTTCTCCAGACACTTACCGATGATTTCTTCCAGTTTGGCTGGCAGGTCAGGATTCAGCCGCACCGCAGGAACTGGATCACGTTCCAGAATGGCGTTGAAGATGACCCCGGAACTGTCGCCCCGGAAGGGCAATGCCCCCGTTGCCATCTCGTACAGCACAGCCCCTAATGAGAACAAATCCGTGCGTGCGTCCAACTCCTTCGCTCGCACTTGCTCCGGGGACATGTAAGCGACCGTGCCTAACGTAGAACCCGGACTGGTTAGGTGCTCCTCCACGTCAATGGTCGGAGCGTTCGTGGCAACGCTCTCCGGCTTGGGGGAGACCTTCGCCAGCCCGAAATCGAGAATCTTCGCCTGACCTCTGTTCGTGACGAAGGCGTTGGCTGGCTTGATGTCACGGTGGACGATGCCTTTCGAGTGGGCCGCGTCCAATGCATCGGCGATCTGGATGCCCAGATCAAGCACCGCCTCAATCTCCAGAGGCTTACCAGCGATCCGGTGCCGGAGCGTCTGCCCCTCCAGCAGTTCCATGGCGATGAAGGTTCGCCCATTGGCCTCGTCAATCTCATAGATGGTGCAGATGTTCGGGTGGTTCAAAGAGGACGCAGCCTTGGCCTCCCGCTGGAAGCGAGCGAGGGCTTGTGCGTCGTGGGCGAGTTCGTCTGGAAGGAACTTCAGGGCGACGTGGCGACCGAGCTTGAGGTCTTCCGCCTCGTACACCACACCCATTCCCCCGCCGCCGATCCTGCTCAGGATGCGGTAATGGGACACCGTCTGACCTACGGGTTGGGAGGGCGTGGACACTGGCGAGAATGTTACGGGGGAGCTTGGTGAGGGGTCAACAAGCGATAGAATTCGACATCACCAAACGGGGGGTGTATGGCGATTCACGTTCATCTTGGGTCGTTGCTTCTTCTCGCTACCGTCCCGTTATCTGCTCAGACCGCGCCTGCGCTCGCTCCGAATGCGAACAATGTCCGAGCACCGACCACAGATTCAAAGCCAGTGCCAAAGCAACCGACTCCAACGGTCTTTCAGGCGGACGAAGGTGATCGCTGGATGCTACTGGGGAAGAAGCCGCTCATTTTTAAGGTCGATCCCGTCACGGCTGGATCGGACACACTTACGGTCGGCACAGAGGAGATGCCACCGGGAAACAGAATTCCGACACACAAGCATCTCTACGAAGATGAAGTCATATTCGTTCACAAGGGTGCGGTGCGGGTCACGTTGGCTGGACAGCAATACGACGCAGGAACGGGAGCTACGGTTTTCATTCCACACGGGAACTGGATAGGAGTGGAAAATGCCTCCAGTGAGCCCGCAATGATTTTGTTTTTCTTTAACAAGCCTGCATTTGAGCAATGCCTGCGAGCCCTGTCTTCGCGTCCGGGCGAAACCTTCGCCATGCCACCACCAGAGAAAATGACGGCGGTCGAAAAACAATGTCATCAGGTGATGAAGGACTGAGCAGCAAAGCCGTGGACAAACTGCGAGCCGACACCCGCCTATTTCCGAAAGCCGCGTGCCTCAACTATTTCGTCACTTTTGGCAAAGGCCCTTGGGCTGCCAGTCGAGGAAAGTGATCCAAGGCTTCGAGGAATCGTGGACGACGAGGAAGAGCGCATCGCGCTTCGCCGGGCCGATGATATTGAGCTTCATGGGAGTTTCGGCGGGTGCGGACGCGGGGGTTTGCCCGGCACGAGCACGCACCGCTCGATCAGGCAACTCAACGCACTGTTCCCCTGTGAGCAAAAACCAAGTTTCTGGCCCTGAGTGCTTGTGCGTCATGACCTTGGCTTCCGAACCGAGGTTGGCTTCGGAGACCACGATCTCATAGCTCGCGCCAGAAGGAATCGGCGGGAGCAGTTCCGTCTCCGCAACAAACGTAGCGCCCTTGGAGCGGCCACCCTTTGCCGCGAGAGTGAGAAGCCAGACTTTTCCTCCCGCTTCCACGACCGCACTCGCGGGAGTGGAGGCACGCTGCGCGGCATCAGTCGTGGGGAAATTCTCGAAGCGCCAAACTAAGGGGCCGGGTGGCAATGCGTCGAAGTTCTTATGCACAAGGACGGCGCACTCTGTGTTCGGAGGCCGCTTTCCGGGCGTTGGGGAGTCGTCACATCCCACGGCACCGGGCACGTGGGGATTCCCCGCACTCATTTGGGCGAGGGCCGGAACAGATGAGAGCAATGTTGAGCAGATGCAGGCAGAAAGGACAAGGCTCTTCATGGTTCCGCCTCCAATTTTGGCGAATCATATCAAAAATGCAATGGTGAGAGGAAAAGAGTAGTAATGCTTAACCTCACAGCCCTACTACGAAAAGAGCCGATCCTGAATTTGGGCGGTGCATTCCTCGTCGTCGTTCGCCACTCGATTAAGCCGACTTCTTTTCAGCCCAACTTGACGCCAACCGCAACATCGAATTTTGAATAATACTTCTTCACGTCTGTCGCTCCGTACTTCTCTCGAAATTTCTCGACCGCCCATGTGGCAGCCTTGGCAGCAGTCATGGACTGAAGCCGCTCTCACGAGTTGATCGTGAAAGAGACGGCGTTGGAGTTCTTCCCGCCACATGAGGTTGTGGACATCGCTCCGATCGCACCGGAGACAGAAGTGATGCCGCCCTCCGGGGGATTGAACACCAAGACCAACACCGTTCCGGACTGTGCGATGTCCGTCGTTGTAATGGCCGCGACCAATTCGTGGCTGCTGATGAACTTCGTCACACGGAAGGAGCCGTTCCAACTCACCACGGAGTCACTGCGAAAGTCATTGCCGTTGACGGTCAACAAGAACTGGCTGCCTCCCGCGGTTGCGCTGCTGGGCGAGATCGAAGTAATGGACGGCACAGGCGGACAGTTTCCGCAGGACAGAACTGTGACCAGCATGATCGCCAGCACAGATATGAGAGCCAATCTTGGTGCCCTTGCCATCGGCTTGCACCTCCGGCAACTGGCTGACGGCATCGGGAGGTGCAGCGGCAGAAGCGGTTGGAGCGTGGATCGGTGGGATTGCGGAACCTCACAGCTCGTCCGCCAGATACCAAGATTATACGCCTGACCGATGAAAAGGAGACGGTAGCGCAGATCGCCGGGGTCAATGTTGGGCGTGTTGCGTTTGGCTAAAAACCTTTATCCGGCTGACCACCGGCCCCTTCCGTTGGCCGGTTTTGAGGTGACCACTGAGGGGTGTCCGTCGAATTCATATGGGGACGGAATCGAAAAATCGCTCCCTGATTGGTGCCCCGCAGGGAGGGCAGGAGGGGACTTTCTGCCCATGTCCGCGCAATCATGTGTGCGATGGAGAATTGACACATCCCAGCCGTTTTATTACACTTCGCCCCAAAGTTCCCTCACCTTACGCGCCGGGGTGCGAATATATGTCTGAGGCTGGGATTCCTCCGTCCAGTGTTGTTCAGTCCATCACGGACTGGAAGCGCCTCTATCAATCCGCAATTCTAGAACACGACTCCTCCAGAGTGCCACAGCGGATCGCCGAAGCCCGTCATGCCATTCTGGTTCGAGCAGAAGAAATAAAGACCGACCGGAACGAAGGGGAATCCAGCGATCTTGTTTACGCGCTTCGCATGTTGCGATTGCTGGAGGAAGTGGCTACGAAGGAGCGAGCCGCTTGATTATGGGACCGACGCGAGTGAGCGACATCATGGGGAAAGGAGAAACTCGCTGCCCGTATTGTGTGGTCGGAGACAATCTCTATCCAATGAAGGTGCTTCGCAATGGACGGTTGATCTGCGAGAAGTGTGGCCACATTGTTTTTCCCGGCGACGGAGCTTTCCGGTGCCCGTGCCCGAGGTGCATTGCCGTGAATATGTCCCCGAGGGTTCGCACGATACGGCGATGGTAGATTGACCTGATACCTCTCAACACTCTCAAATGGGGGGACAGGAGAGTCAGGGCAATTTTACTCTCTTCGCGTGAATGTCCGTTTGATGTGCATAACGCCCACCGCATCGAACTTCACGCTGAGTAAATGCGCAAAAACCGCAAGCCACCGCCCGACCACACCGCGCATCGCTCTATAAAGTTGGATAGCCACAAGTAGACGGCAAGAAGAAAGTCTCGCCACGCTGAAGTGCCGCCGATTCTGGCACTCAAACCATCCGGCTAATCTTCGACGAGCCGCAAAGACTCACACTCATCTCGCTCGTCTTCGAAGAAACCGAGACAGAGCGTAACCAAGAGTTCGTCTTGCGATGGTCTCCAGATGGCGGACGCTCGTTTGCTCGTTTCGAGAACTTGTGCGGCAGCAGTGGAATTTCAGTCCACCCGGCGCAATCCGCGAAGTCGAGGATTATGGGGTTGAAATCTCCGATGTCACGGTTCTTGAACTGGTCATTGTGCCTGACATCAGTCGAGGAGCGGCTCACGCCTCGCTCACGAGTCTGCGCCTGTGTTGAAAGAACGTTTGCGATTGGACTTGCCTTCCTTACGCTGGAACTAGCCAGATGCTGCCGAGCCAGCGGCAATTTGACAACGGTTGCGCAGAAGCCTAGCCTTGTAACTGAGCAAGCTACGTCTCCTTACTCTTTCAGGTCCTCTGAACTAAGTCAGCCCATCTGAAGTTTTTCCTCTTAGATTACCCCCTAAGGAGGAACTGCGCCATGACCCTATTGACCCGTTGGGAACCTTTCCGTGATTTTTCCACCATGCAAGCCCGCATGAACCGCATGAACCGTCTTTTCCGTGAGTCCTATAACCCCGAAGTCCCGGACGATTCCTTAACAACCACCACCTTCGCACCGCCCGTGGACATTTACGAAGACGAGCACAACATTACTCTGAAGCTTGAAGTCCCCGGCATCGAGGAAAAGGATATTGATGTCAGCGTCGAGAACTCCACCCTCACCGTCCATGGCGAGCGGAAAATAGAAAAGGAAGAAAAAGAGGAGAACTTCCGTCGCGTCGAGCGGCAGTACGGAAGCTTCACCCGGTCGTTTACGCTGCCCAGTTCCGTCGATCCCGGGCAAGTAACCGCCCACTATGACAAGGGAGTGCTAAAGATCAAGCTTGCCAAAAAGGCGGAAGCCAAGCCCAAGCAGATCAAGGTTAATGTTGGCAGCGAGAAGACCCTCGAAGCCAAGGTTCACGGCAAGGCCGCCTGAGAAACAGGAGTCCGTGAGAGAAATTGGGAGGCGGATTTCTCGCCTCCCGTTTGTTTCTCACCCCGGCTCGGTCGTTTTCGCCAAGAAGGGTCGCTTTTATGAACGCAACCAGTATTTCCTTCGGTCTGCTGTTTGTGCTTTTCGTTATCGTCCTGCTCCACCGGATGCGCACTCTGAAACCGCAGTTAGCCGGGTTTCGATCACAAAGGATGTGCCCATTCTGTGGATTGATCACATCTCGGACAAAAGAACGTTGCTTGGAATGTGGCGTGGCTAGCGTCTCGGGACGCCGGGGGTGATCCGATTGGGGAGCACCGCGCCTTTGTTCACGTTCCCTTGAAATGTCGTGAGTCCAATCTTCGGCGTCCTCTCCGAGACTCACGCTTAACCAGTCCATCGTCACGGACTCAGATGGCTGGAGGCCCTCATGAAATACTTCCGGCTTGACCATCCACCGGATCGACTCATCCTTTGTAACCGTTCTAAGTGCGGAGACATCGCCGATTATCTGGAAGTCAACGAACATGGCGGCGAGAACTGCTTATGCGCTGCCCACACGAGCAGTGAACGGCACGTTTCAGTGCTGCCGAAGGGCGTTTGTGCTGAATCGCACCGGAACCGACCTGCTGCCTAGCCCTGCT
>PLHQ01000092.1:0-5020 GCA_003138975.1 Acidobacteriaceae bacterium
ACAGTGGTTGGAGGGCTGATTACTGCGGTTTCCATAGGGAATCCGACCATCAGCGCGGTCCTTTCGGGAATCACGGGCTCGACTGGCGTGACTGTGACGGCCGCGGCCTTGCAGTCGATTGCGATCAGCCCGGCGGGGACCACCACGGTTGCGGCGGGAAACACACAACAGTTCACCGCGACCGGCACATTTACGGATAACTCGATCCAGAACATCACATCGAGTGTGATCTGGAGTTCATCCGACCCGAGCGTTACCATGAGCACCACAACGCCGGGCCTGGCTGTGACAACAGATCAGGCAGTGGGCAAGACTATAAGTATCAGCGCCGCCATGGGCAATGTCTCGGCTGCTTCGCCGGCGACTCTGATGGTCAGTGCTGCGGCACTGGTTTCCATTGCTGTAACCCCGGCCAATGCATCGATAGCGAGCGGTACCACGGAGGCCTTCACCGCCACTGGAACTTATAGCGATAACAGCACGCAAGACTTGACCAGTTCGGTTATCTGGAGCGCCGCCACACTTTCCGGGGGTGGAGCCGCTACCTTTACCGGCACCTCCAGCGCCAACGTGGCGCAGGCTACTGCGCCTGGCGTGGTAACCATCACGGCCACTTCCGGCTCGATCAGCGGGTCTACGTCTTTGACCGTGACCGCTCCTGTGCTCACCTCGATCGTCGTAACCTCGACCGCGCCGGCGACTCCCCCGGTGGCAGGCACTGCGGCCGTGGTTACGATTTATCAGGGTCAAACGCAGCAGTTCTACGCGCTAGGGACCTACTCCGATTCCTCGATTCAGAACATCACCTCGACGGTGGCTTGGAGTGCGGGAACTGGCTCGGTGGCTACGGTTAGTACTTCGGGCCCAACTGCTGGCCTGGCGACCAGTGTTGCCGCGGGTACAGTCGAAATTGTGGCCACCTCCGGCTCAATTACCAGCGATCCTGGCGGAGACGGCGGTCTGACCGTGATCGGCCTGAACTCGGTCACCATTACCCCGACCAGCCCCACGGCTGCCTTGGGAGATGCCAATACGGCAGATCCCTACGGGGCAACCAACAACACTCTGCAGTTCACGGCCACGGCCAACTACGCGGACAGCACCACAGGGAACGTGACGGCTTCGGCCACTTGGACTTCGGGAACTCCAGACGTCGCGACCATCGGCGGAGCAACCGGTCTGGCCACGCTGCTGACAGCGGGCACGAGCACGATCACGGCGACGTACGCCGGGGTCCCCGGTAACACGCTGTTGTCGGTTACTTCCGCAATATTGGAGTCGGTCGCAGTCTGTCTCGGACCGCAGCCCTCCACATCTTGCGGTACCAGCGCGGCATCGGTCGGCGTTACATTGGGTCTCAATGCCACGCAGCAATTCTCTGCCATGGGGACTTACAGCGACGGCAGTACGCAGGACCTCACTAGCCTGGCAACCTGGGCAGCGGCAAATCCTCAGGAAGTTACCGTTAGCAGCACAGGGTTGGCGACTGTGGTTGCAACCGATAATGGCGCGCATGCGATTACGGCCAGCTACGGGACCATCGCAGCATACCTGAACTCCGATACGGGATGGATAACTGCGTCCTCGACCGCGCCGATCGGGTGCCCCTCGCCCACGGTCGACATGAGGCTATTAGTGGTGACCAATTTGGAGACGAACTCCGGGGCCGGCTACGCGGACTACCCGGCGATCCAGCAGATCCTAAACTATGTGGGCACGCCGTACGACGTATACGACGCAGGGGGTACGGCTGCCGCGCCTACGCTCTCCGATGGCGCCTGCCACGGTTACTACCAGGGCGTGATCTTTGCCTATGGCGGTGATTACTACAACATCAGTGCCTGGCAGACGGCGCTGATCGACTACGAGATAACCTTCAACGTGCGGCAGGTGAACTGGTATGATGCCCCTGACCCGAACTTTGGACTGAGCTATACCGGAACACAGATACCAGATACCGAGACCTATACAACCAGCTTCACGACGGCAGCTGCGCCCGTCTTCTTCTATGCGAACACAGCTACGCCGCTAACCATCACAAACGCGAGCGTCGATCTGGCGGCCGCAGACGCAGCCGCGGGCGGTAGTTTGACACCGCTGTTGCAGGACGCTTCAGGCAACATCGTCTCTGCTATCTACGCCTATAACGGCCAACAGTTCCTCACCCAGACCTTCGACAGCAACCAGTATCTGACGCACGATCTGGTGGTAGCCTACGGTCTGCTCAATTGGGTCACCAAGGGCGTATTCCTGGGCGATTACCACGTTTATGCCACGCAGTCGATCGACGACTTTTTCATCGATGACTCGGAATGGATACCCAGCACGACATGCCTGACCAACCTAGTCACGAAGGACCGCACGTTGCCCGATGCATCCAATTTGCCGGTTTTCCGGGTCAACTCGAGCGACATGGCTCAGTTGGTGGCCTGGCAGAAGACCAAGCAAGCCGATCCTTTGCTCTCGCAATTCGAGCTGACCATAGCCTTCAATGGCGTGGGCACGGCGGGGAACGGCGACTGGACGGGACTCGTCGCTCCCATTATCTCCTCGTCGGCAGCCAATGGGGTGGCGAGCTTTACGGCCCAAGACTTCTCGGGCCAGGTAGGGCAGTCAGTCACCGTGACCAACACCACTAACGGCGGCGGCGTACTCAACGGAACCTGGACGATCATTTCGGAGACCTCCAGCGCCGCGACCACACCGGGAACGACTACGTTCACGGCGAACGTCAGCTACCCCGGAACTCTTGCTCCGCAGACCGAGCATGGGGTAGACGACAATCCGGCAACTCCGACTGCGACCGTCGCCGACGACCTGGTGGCGAATCTGCAACAATACCAGCAGTACTTCCACTGGATGAGCCATACCTATGATCACCCGAGTACGCTGAACGGCTTATGCAAGAGCAGCCCCAACAACCTGCCAACCTGCGGTGACTCTGCCGACGCCCCCAATTACACGGACGACATTGACCTGGAGATCCTCACCAACCGTTGGGTCGCCTCAGACCCCAGCGCCCTTCCTTCGTGGATGCTAGATCTGGACTCAAGTGACTCGGGCCTAAAGCAGCTCACATTTACCGACTTCAACCCTGCGAACATCGTGACCCCGGGCATCACCGGCCTGAACGATCCCAATGTTCCCACCTATCTGTTTGAGGATGGCATCCAGTATGCGGTGAGCGATTTCTCGGTGATTGGACAGCCGAATAATGGCCCGAATCCGTCGCCGAATGTCGGCATCGTCAGCACCTACGACGGCGTCGCCAGTGGTATCTACGAGGTGCCGCGGCGTCCGAACGACGTCTTCTACAACGTAGCCAACTGGGCCGATGATCAGGCAGAATTCGTCTGCATCTACACGAATTACGTGGCACCGAATGCACCGACGGGAACGTTACCGGCCCCCGACCCGCCATTCAACACGTACAATGCGGCGCAGATCCTGGACTTCACGAGCTCGATCTTCGTAAGCAACATGCTGATGGGGGATATGGATCCGGAGATGTTCCATCAGCCCGACCTGCACTTCTCCGACAACTATCCGGCCCTTACGGCCACTCCTTTCGGGCCGCCTACCCCCCCGGTCACTATTCCCGGGCTGGCAAGTCCCCACGTGTCCTCACTCCTCACGGACACATATGACCTGACCTTCAGCAAGTACGAAGCTCTGTACAACCTGCCGGTACGGACCCCGACGCAGGATCAGTTGGGGGTGCTGATGCAGAACCGGAACTCGTTCAACCAGTCGGGTGTAACCGCGAGCATTGTGGGCGCTGGCACGGCGAGCGCGCAGATCACCATCACGATGCCGTCGACGGCTACTAGCCCGGCGACTGCGGTCATTCCGGTTACCGGTCTGACCAGCACTGGTTCGGAGGTGTACGGGGGGCAGAACATCTCGCACATCAACATGACGCCGGGGCAGACCATCACGTTCCCCCTGCCATAGAGCAACGAAGAGACAGAAAAGGCACCTTCGTGAGCGATATATTTGAAGCGTTGATCAGGGCGGAAGACGAGACGGCGGAGCGGCTGAAGCTCTTGTTATCCAAGCAAGAGCTCGAGGACAGGACCGATTCCTGGCAGAGTAACGCTGGTCCCGTGGAAGCTGATCTATTCGTCAGGGTGAAAGACTTTGCCGGCCAGCTTCCCGGCAAGGTCAGTTGGTCGCATCGGAAGATCAGAAACTACCTGATCCTGGTTTTCTGTGCGGTGGGGCTGGTCCTGCTGGGAACAGACTATGCTTTCCGGGTGAATGGAGGAGGATTTCCCGGCAGCTCGCAGCTTTACGGCGTGGCATTTGAAGGCACGATCCACCCGGCGGTTGAGATTCGCATTAGCTCGGAGTTGACTGGTACGGTGTCCGCGATCTCGGTCAAGGTGGGCGACCCTGTACAAAAAGGGCAGCCGCTGCTGCGGTTGGACGATCGCGAAGCCGAGTTGGCCCTCAAGCAGGCATCCGTCGACCTCAAGGCCGCCGAGGCGAATCTTGACAAATTCAGCGTGCAGCTGGCCGAGGCAAACGCTCGGGTGGCGATCTCACAACGCCAGGAACAGCAAGTTCCGACCCGGCAATGGCGGGACTCTCCGGAAAGGGCGGAAGCTGCCTACGATCAGGCCTTAACCAACTACAATCGGGCCAAACAGTTGTTCGACGCGGGCGTCATTGCCCGGCAGGAGCTGGAGGCTCGGGCGACTGAACTGCGTATGGCCCGGGACGATCAGGACAACGCCAACAAACTGGCAAAGGTATCCTCTAGGCTGGAGCAAGATCAAAGTGACCAGGCAACTCTGCAAGCCAAAGTCACGCGCGAGGAATTGCAGGAGCAATTGCTCCAGGCGAAACTGAAATACCAAAGAGCCGGACAGCAGGTCGATGGAACGGTCGTGCGTGCTACCGAGGCTGGGGTGGTCTCCGAGATCTGTGTCCGCCTCGGCGATCGCATTCCAGGAGGCACGGTTTTAGCGCGTCTGGCGGAACTTAATCGTATGATCGTGGAGGTTCCAGTGGCGGG
>PLHQ01000092.1:5037-15958 GCA_003138975.1 Acidobacteriaceae bacterium
AATCCTGCTCTCTTACTGCTGGCTGGACAACCAGCTGAGGTGAGGTTCGTGAATCCTTGAGTGAGCGAAGGCCCATTTCCGTTCTGTTGACGACCGAGGGGACGTATCCCTTCTACGCCGGGGGTGTGAGCACGTGGTGCCACCGTCTCACGCATGGCTTGCCGGATGTCGACTTCACCTTGCTCGCGGTTGTTACCAACCCCTACCCGCAAATCAGGCACGACCTCGCGCCAAACGTGCAAGGCGTGATTAAGGTACCGCAATGGGGCCTGCTGCAGCCTGCGGAATACTCCCACCATCAACCGGCTTCGATGGTCCTACGCAATCTCTGGGACACGACGCCAAGCGCGGTGGCGGCCCGCTTCAAGCCGATGTTCGAGCGATTCCTCGCCCTGGTCCTCTCCTCTCGTAGCGACATGGAAGAACTGGGCCAGGTTTTGCTCGAGTTGCAGAGCTACTTTCAACGTTACGATTACCAGAGAAGCATGAACTCCATCGAGGCGTGGAACGTGCTGCAGCACGCGGTGCGCGCCACCTGGGAGTGCCGTCCGCCTGCCACCGAGAACCCCACCCTGGCGGAAGTGAAACAAGCTTACCGCTTGCTGTATCACCTGTTGATGGTGCTTCATTTCCCTATCCCCCGGGCTGACATCACGCACTCTTCGGCGGCGTCTTTCTGCGGGATACCCTGCGTTCTGGCCAAGCTCACCCAGGGCACACCCTACCTGCTGACCGAGCATGGCGTCTATTTGCGGGAACAGTACCTGAATTTGCGTCGCCAGGTTAAGTCCTACTTTGTTCGTTGGTTTCTCTATCGCTTGGTCGAGAATGTGGTCGCGTTGAATTACCACTTTGCGGACCAGGTCTCACCGGTCTGCGCCTACAATTCCCGCTGGGAAAAGCATCTGGGCGTGACGGAGGACCGGATCAAAGTAATTTTCAATGGAGCGGATCCCGACAAATTTCGGCGTTGTGAACCCGAGCACAATGGCCGAGCGTTGATTTCCAGCGTCGGCCTAATTTACCCATTGAAAGGCCAACTGGATCTGATTGATGCGGCAGCTATACTTAGACCCAGTTTTCAAGATCTTGAAGTGCGCTTTTACGGGGCGCCGAGCGACCCAGCATATTTCGAGAACTGCAGACAGAAGGTCGCTGAGTTGCACTTGGAGAACAACGTGACCTTCGCGGGTTCGACGAAGGAACCCTGGAAGGTGTACAGCAGCGCCGACGTCATGGTCTTCCCCAGTATTTCGGAGGGGTTTCCCTACGTGGTACTGGAAGCGATGCTGTGTGGAGCTGCCATTGTCGCCACCGACGTTGGAGGCGTCGGAGAGGCCTTGGGGAATTGCGGGCTGCTGGTGCCCTCGAAGACTCCATACGCGATCGCCGACGCCATTTCCTCCCTACTCGCTAATCCGGGAGAGCGCGAACGATTGGGGCGCAGCGCTCAGGCGCGCGCCCTTGAGCACTTTACCGAACAGCAATTCTTGAGTTCATACGAGAACACTTACCGTGAGTTGTTGTCTCGCCGGCTGCCACAGGTCTTGCAGGCCTAGCTCGCGATGGGAGAATACCACGTGCGGTTCTGTCTTTGGGGAGGGATTGTGATGATCGGACTTTCCAGCTTGCTTTTCCCGCAAGGCTCGCGGTCCCCCAGTTCATCACTCGCACGACTGGCGATCTATTACGGATATCCCAGCCTGGTCAATGAGTCCAAGGGAGACGTCGAAAAGGCGGCTGGTGTTTTCAGTGCATACGACGTGGTGGTGTTAGGCGACGGCCTCGAGTTCCCGGACAAACAAGCCGGGCGTTACCCAGAGGGAGACCCAGGGGAGCATCAGAAGGCACTTCGCATGATTGCAGCTGTCCGGCGGCGCAACCCGGGAACGCGTTTTTTCGGCTATGTCTGCCTGGGCGAGATCCCATCGGGGACGCGAGAGGTCCCGTCTCTCACCAGACAGGAATTGGAAGAGCGCATTCGCCTGTGGAAGCAAATGGATGTGGCGGGGATTTTTCTGGATGAGGCTGGCTACGATTTTGCGGTGGTTACTCGCAAACGACAGAATATGGCCGTTGGAATCATTCATGAGCTGGGGCTTAGCGCGTTCATGAATGCCTACTTTGTAGACCACTTGTTCAGCCTCGAGGACAACCTTCCTTACGCGAATGGCCCAGGCAAGAATCCTGAACATCTGCCTCCTCTCCTGGACCACCGGGACCTCTTCCTGCTGGAATCATTCCAGGTGAAGAATGGAACTTACGAAAGCGTTGCCGCGTGGCAGCCCCGCTTGAACCAGGCGCTTGAGTACCGCCGCCGCTATGGGGCCCACATTTTCTCCACCACCACAACAGAGGTTAGCGATCCCTTCGATGCCGGAAAGTTTAGCTATGCTTGGTGGACCGCCCAACTTTACGCTTTCGATGGCTTCAGTTGGGGAGAACCCAACTTCGCAGCTTCGAGTAACGCCTTACCCGACCGTCACTGTAGACTGGAGAACATGATGCCTCCTGCCTTGCCGGCATCATCTCCAGTCTGGTTGGATCGCACGCGCTTCTGGAAGAAGGCAGGCAATTCTGTTGTCGTCGTGGACACTCGCGATCATTCTGTCCGCATCGTTGGGTTCGCGAGCTCCGCAAGATCCACAGACATCGAAGAATTATTACGTTCTCCCCAAACGCGGTATCCACTGATTGCCTGTGGCGGCGTTCATGAATAATAAAGAGATCGAAGACCTGCTGATCAGCGGCCGGAAAGGGACAGCACAAGTTGTCCACGCTCGCGAGCTCGCAGCCCAGATCGAGTCGTTCGGGTATACCGACCGGTCGGCCCGAGAGGCAGGTTTCCCGGATATCTTTTCGTATGCAGAGCATCTCTTCGACTGCTTTCAAGCAGATCCCAGACCGACGGCAAGAACCGCGCGAAGCCTTGGCCGGACTGCGCTCTGGGCAGAAATAAAATGTGCGATGCGCAAGTTTTCGCTCAGTCTGGCCTATGCCGTCCCTTGGATGGCACTGCTGACGCTGGAATATTTGCGGCCGGATGTTCTCCAGGTGTCGCCCGAACTGGGTGGCGCGCTAAGCCTTTCCCTGATCGCCAGTCTTACAACCTCGGGTGGATTCATCCAAATGATCTCCCGTAGTGGAAACTTCTACTACGGGTTAAAAGAGCCCGTCTTGGCGCGCCGGACTTGCATGTCGCTTTTGAATCTGGGGTTGACCTGCAGTCTTCTGATGGCCGTACTGGGCATGATGTTGGGCTTCTACTTCCACCTATTTACTGGCAACTACTTGGTATTGGCTGCGATCAACTACGTGGCCCTGAGTCTGCTATGGATGTTCTGCGCCATGCTTTCGGTCCAGGGGCGAGGCTGGTGCATTCCATTCGTGTTTTTGCTTAGCGCTCTGGCCGGCGGCCTGATTGAGATTCTCGCTCATTCGGGAGCAACGATTCTGTTGATGCTCTGGCCGCTGTTGGCTGTTTTGGCTGCCCTCGGTTTCACCCTGGCGGGTTTTCATCGCGCAGAGAAGGGGCACGCGGGAGCAGCAGGCAGCGTTCGGCCCCGACTCGGTGTCTTGGCCATTTCGCTGGTACCTTTCTACCTCTATGGAACGGTCTACTTCGGCTTTCTGTTTGCCGACCGACTGGCCGCCGGGAGTGCAATTCCGTGGGTTTCCGGCCTGAGTTTTGGAATCGACCCCGCGTACAAGAGGGGGATGGATCTGGTCCTCCTCGCCTTCCTGGTTACCGCAGCCCTAGCGGAGTATCTTGGCGATTCGTTCTTGCGGTTCTGGCATCAACTGGCTGCCGAACTCCCTCAAAGCGCGGGCGAGCAACTGATCGTCAGGCTGCGCCGACGGCACTGGACAACGATGCTGGCTATCTTCACCGTCTTCGTCATGACTGCACTCGGCGCGTGGCTAGCCTTCTCCCGTTCAGGCACCCTGGGCTCTTCTCCCCGGCTATTGCAAACCGCCGTACTCGGCGGTCTGGGTTACTTGCTGTTGAACATGGCACTGCTCGACACCATCATCCTGGCCAGCGTAAATGCTAATTCGCTGGCCTTGGTTGCCGTAACAGTCGGGCTCGTCGTAAATGTCCTGACCGGATATGAACTCAGTCATTTATGGGGAGTGCAATATGCCGCTGCCGGGCTGCTTGCTGGCTCCGCGGTTGTGCTCTGGAAATGCCACGCTGCGGTGCGACAAATCCTGCGCTCTCCTGATTATCATTACTCTGTTTCGTGAGCCTTTGTCATGCATGTGCTAGATGCGCTGGAAGCGGCTTGGATACTCTTCATTTTCCTCCTGGTGTTTTTCTGGATTCCGGCACATCTGTTTTCACGCCAGCCGAATTCGGATGCGGTCATGAGGATCGCCGGCAAATTTGCTCGTACGGTGCTCTGTGTGACGGCCGCAGTGGTGCTCTTAGCCCGCTTGAGAGCGCTCAATGCCACCACAGTTACTTTGCTTTTTGCGGGCTCATTAATTGCCGCCGGGCTGGGCCGAAATGCTGGGTCACCCACACATTTGTGGGAGAGACTGCAGACAACGACGATCGGCACACTGCGGTGGCTCGAGGCTTGGTCGTTTGGCCGGTACCTCCTTCCCCGCGCGCGCCGGCCCATTCCGGCCAGGCCCAGCGGGCGCTCGAGCATGAATCAGTGGCTCCGAGTCCTGGAACGCAAAGAACTGCTGGTGACATGCTTTGCCGTCGTGCTCCTAACGACCGGCATTCTGGGTGCGGAACATGCCTTCCGCGAACTCCGCCTTGATCAACCTGGGCAGTACGACGTTCTCCTTCACGCACGGGAGTTGATCCTGGATTTAGGTGTGGGCGGTGGGCCGTTGGTATTTCCCGCAGTCATCGCAACCACCTCCTTGCTGAGCGGCAGGGATCCGATGCAGGTGACACGTTTTCTGTCACCGGCAGTCGGAATATTGACGGTCCTCGCTATAGGCCTGTTGATTCGCGCATGCACACGTTTCGGCGTCGCATGCCTCGCCGCTATGTACTGTCTGGGTGCGGCTGCTTTCCCGCCCGTCAGAAACGACCCAGGAGTGGCGATGTCCCTGATGCAAAAACTGGAAAGCGTTATCTGGGTTTCTCCGGCGAGTCTTCGAGCGACCCCTGAATTTGGCCTCGGCTTGCTGTTCCTTCTGCTAGCCCTCGCTGTCCTTGCGGATTGGTATAAGAACTCGCGGAGATGGAATTCGCTGCTGGATTTCGCCTGCTGCCTGGTGCTCGTAGGCCTCGTATCGCGATCCCTGTTGCTGATACTGGTGACGGCGGCTGGAGTTCTGCTGCTCCAGCCCATGATCGGTCTGGTTGTCTTGGTCGTGGTGTGCTATGGCTTGGCGGCCTACAACACCATAGCGGCCAACCCGATTGACCCCTCTACTACGCTCACGGTTTTGCCGATCGCCGCCGCGGTTGGAGTAGGTTGTCTGTTTGCTCTGACAGAAGCTGTGCTTTCCCCCCTCTCTCGCAGAGGAGTGGAGGCGGCACTGCTAATCGCAGGCCTGGTGGTTGCCGTGATTTGGTTCCCGCCGCGTCGGGCCCCCCGGCAATGCCTGGAGTATGAGGCCGCGGCCCGAGTGACTCAACGGATAGCCTCTCGATTTCCTCGCCAAAGGTGGGTGGTAGCAGCTCCGGTGGAGCAATTGGCTGAAACATTTGGGTTGGGAGCACATGAGGATCTGGCCGGTTTCGTCGAGACCTATCGGAACCAGGTCTCGAATTCGGAGTTCCGCTTTCCCGATGCACGGGAAGATCTGTTTATCTACGTGGAGAAGAGACCGTTTCAGATCTTTTCCCGGGAGCCGGAGACTATTTCTTTCCCCGTGCTAACGGATGTCACCTACCGCAGCTATCGCTCACCGGGAGGACGAGCCAGTTTGGAATCGGCTGCTCTTCAACTATGTGAGAGCTACCGGCAATATCACTCCGACGCCGATATATTTTTTGAGAACGAAGAACTCCGGATCTATCACATTCACCAAGACCCCCCGGAAACTGGCAGGACAGTGGAGTAAGACCATCGTAAAGTCTCGGCCATCTGCGCCAGGGAGATACTCTTATGCACACCATCCGTTGGACCAGTCTGCTTCTGCCAGTAGCTTTCTTTATGGCCACGCTGTTCGCCAGCGGCCAAACACGTCTGGCTGTTCCGTCCTATCAAAACCCTGGCACCACCACTTGGAGTAGCTGGGCGGCACAGGGACCCGCGGCTCTGGGAATCATGATCGTGGACATCGATAACGGCGATGACCCGACTTACTATCCGGCGGTAGATGCGGCCATCCAGGCCACCCGTAAGCAAGGCATCTTCGTGCTCGGCTATACCTACACGACCTACGGCACACGTGATCCCTCCCTGGTTCGAGCGGCCATCAACAACGTGTATCAAAACTACGGAGTGGACGGCATTTTCTTCGATGAAGCTCCAGTGAATTGCAACGATGCCAACACTTACGCCGGTACGCAATTCCTGTACTACGAAGAGCTAACAAACTATGTGCGCCAGAACCAGGCCGGGGCGCGCATCACCGTGCTGAATCCGGGGACGACCAGTCGCAACGATTGCTGGATGTCGATCACCAACATTCTGGCAAATTGGGAGAACTCAGGAGGGCTCTCGGCGTACCAGACAAGCTATGCGGACTACGCCTGGATACACCAATATCCCCCGGACCGCTTCTGGCACATGGTGCTGGGAGTGACGCAAGCGCAGTTGCCGACCGCCCTCAGTCTGGCGCAGTCGCGCAATGCGGGTTGGGTCTACATCAGCGACAGTGCCTACAACGCCTACAACCAGATCCCGGTCTATTGGACGGCGGAAGCCGCCGCCCTTACGGGGCAGGGAGTGCAGGCGCCGTTTGCCGCTGTCTGGCCGAACTCCATCAGCACTAGTGGCGGCACGATGAACGGCCGCGTTTCTTTCCGCTGGCGCGCGGTGACCGGAGCGGTTTGGCACATTTTTCTCGATACCGACCGCAACGCCAACACTGGATATACTGGTGGCGGCCTGTCTATCGGCGCGGAATATATGTTCGAAGGTTCCTCGCTCACGGCCCAACTCTACAAATACACCGGCTCCGGAACAAATTGGAGTTGGAAGGCAGTCTCGGCCAACACCCAGATTACCTTTCCCGACCCCGGTATCAATCTGGTGATGTTTGATCAGACCGGAATCCGGAGCCCCAACGCGCTCAACTACCAGATCCAATCCTTGGACGCGAACTACAACGTGCTTTACACCAGCTATCCCTATCCCCTCAGCCTAACTAATACCGGGATGGTGTTCGACATCATGAACCACGTGCAGTGACGGTAGTTATGGCGGAACTCGAACGGGACGTACCAAACATCCGACTTCGAAGGAGTCGAAACCTAGAATATGTATAAAGAGCTCTACAAACTGCGGCGCAATCCATTCGAGATTACTCCAGATCCCTCTTTCCTGTTTCTCACCGAGAGACATCTGGAGGCTCTGTCTGCCCTTTACTACGGGGTCCGCCGGCGGAAGGGGTTCGTGGTACTGACCGGTGAGGTGGGTGTCGGCAAAACCTTGCTGATCCAGTATCTCTTGCGATTGTTGAAGGGGAGTGACATCGACTGTGCGTATGCGTATGTCTTCAACAGCCGCCTGTCGGCGCTGGAGTTCTTGCAGTACGTTAGCGCCGATCTGGGGCTCGCCGCCTGGGGCAAAAACAAAGCTGAGCTTCTTCACGACCTCAGCAAGTATCTTATTGCTCGCTACCAGAAGAAGCTGACGACCTTCATTGTGGTGGACGATGCCCACCAAATGGCGACAGACGTTCTCGAAGAAGTCCGGTTTCTTACCAATCTGGAGACCGCGGACCAGAAATTGCTTCAGATCCTGCTGGTGGGACAACCAGAACTCGCCACCAGGCTGGATTCGTTTGAGCTCAGGCAGCTGAAGCAAAGGATTACGCTGCGCGCTTACCTTGAGCCGCTCGACTTGGAAGCGACCAGAGGCTACATCCGGCGCCGGTTGCGTGTCGCGGGTGCCCCCCCCGATGGCAACCTCATTTCCGATGAAACGATTGCCACCGTTTACCGTTATTCCGGGGGAATTGCACGATTGATCAACATCCTCTGTGAGAACGCCTTGGTCTCGACCTACGCAAGACAGCTGACCAGTGTGCCGCCGGAAATCATCGTGCAAATGGCAGACGATCTACGCCTCGCGGCTGCTGCTGGGCCGCGAATTGAACTAGGCAGTGGCGACACTCTCGAATTGAACCAGGCAGTGGAGACCATGCGGTGTTGCACACGTGAGATCCTTGCCCCGTTGCATGATCGCTTGCCCGGCGTTCGAGGGGAACGCAAGCCCTGCCCGACTCTCGATATGGGTCTGCAACGGCCAACGAACCCATCTCTGGAGCCGCCCATCTTGGGCTCTTAGTCTTGTTCAGGCACCGGCATCCCCGCCCGGTCCGGAAAAGGTGCGGAAAAAAGGCCGCTGACCTGATCCCCACAGGTTCGCTGGCGCCCTCCCCCCGCTGGCTGGAGGAACCATATGACTACCTACCTCATTACCGGCATAGCCGGTTTTATTGGGTCCGCACTGGCAAGAGCGGTGCTGGCCCAGGGTGACAAAGTGCGTGGCGTCGACAATTTTTCCACTGGGCGCCCCGAAAATCTCGACGGGATTCGAGATCTCATAGACTTTCGCGAGACCGACATTCTGGATCTCGACGCCATGAACCATGCCTGCTGTGGCGTAGATTACGTTCTCCACCAGGCGGCGATTGCCTCGGTCCCAAAATCGGTGCTCGAGCCGCTGGGCAACAATCGGACGAATGTGGACGGTACCCTCAACGTCCTGGTCGCCGCCCGCGACGCGAGGGTGAAGCGCGTTGTCTACGCGGCCTCATCGTCGGCGTATGGAGACGGCCCCATTCAGCCCAAACATGAGGACATGAGCCCGGATCCGATTTCTCCCTACGCTGTCTCCAAGCTCGCCGGCGAGTACTACATGGTTTCGTTCTATCGTTGTTATCGCCTGGAGACGGTCTGTCTGCGCTACTTCAACATTTTTGGCCCACGCCAGGATCCCACGTCTCCGTACTCCGGTGTCTTGGCCAAGTTCATTAGCCAGATGCTGTCGGGAGAGCGACCGACCATATTCGGCGATGGGGAAACCAGCCGCGACTTTACCCACGTCGATGATGCGGTGCGGGCCAACCTGTTAGCCTGCAAGGCACCTGCAGAACAGGTCGTCGGTCGTGTGTTCAACGTGGCTACGGGTTGTCCCACGACCCTCAAGGATACGTTCCGGGTCCTCAAGAAACTCACCGGCTACTGCGGCGACCCGAGGTACGAGTCGGAACGCGCGGGTGATGTTAAACACTCCCGCGCCGACATCTCGAACGCCGAAAAACACCTTGGCTACAAACCAGGCGTCGACTTCGAACAGGGCCTGAAGAAGACAGTGCAGTGGTACAGGACGCAGATGGAGCGCGCTGGTCAAGAATTGGCGGCTGGAGACTGACTCGCTTTGGTCTTGGCTGTCCACTCAGAGGCCGACCAAACCTATAGGCCAATTCGCAGCTCAAATACCGGGCCAGCACTACTTTGATTGAATTGCCGAACACCTTCCCCCAATTGATCTGCAGCGTTGAAACAGGAGGAAACCATGTGTGGCATTGTAGGATACGTTGGGCGGAAGCAAGTAGTCCCCATCATTCTAGACGGTTTGCGGCGCCTCGAATATCGCGGGTACGACTCCGCGGGAATCGCGGTTTCGGGTAACGGAGAAGGCCTCCAGATCCGCCGCGTTGAAGGGAAACTACGCAACCTGGAAAACATGATCCGCATGCACCCGCTGGATGGCACATACGGAATCGGGCACACTCGCTGGGCCACGCACGGCCACCCCACCAAAGAAAACGCGCACCCGCACCGGGACTGCACCGGCAGGGTGGTCGTGGTTCATAACGGGATCATCGAAAACTACCTGACACTCAAGAAGAAGCTGTGCGAAGAAGGACACCAGTTCACGACCGAGACCGACAGCGAAATCATCGCGCACCTGATCGAGAAGTATTTCCTGAAGAGCGGCAACGGCCATCGGCCCTCACTGCAAGAAGCGGTCCGCAAAACCGTCAAGGAACTTGCGGGAGTGTTCGCGCTGGCCGTCATCGCGGTGGATGAGCCTAACAAGATCGTCGCTGCCCGCAACGGCCCGCCCGCCGTGATCGGCCTGGGCAAAGAAGAGTATTTCGTGGCGTCGGACGTGCCGGCGATCCTCTACCACACCCGCGATCTATTCTTCCTGGCCGACGGCGACCTGGCGGTGATCACGCCGGAAGGCGTGCAGCTGTCGGACTTCGACGGGCGGCCGATCGTGCGCCAGGTGCAGCACCTGACTTGGGACCCGATCATGGCGGAAAAGGGCGGCTTCAAGCATTTCATGCTCAAGGAAATCCACGAGCAGCCGCGCGCCGTCCGCGACACCATGCGGGGCCGGATCTCGCAGGACACTGGCCACGTCTTCCTGGACGAAATGAAGATCAGCGACGCCGAACTCAAGGCGGCGCAGAAGATCAACATCGCGGCCTGCGGGACCAGCTGGCATGCCGGGCAGGCGGGCAAGTTCATGATCGAAAGCCTAGCCCGCATTCCGGTGGAAGTCGACTACGCCAGCGAGTGGCGCTACCGCGATCCCATCATCTCGCCCGGCACGCTCACCCTGCTGATCTCGCAGTCGGGCGAGACGGCGGACACGATCGCGGCGCAGCGCGAAGCCAAAGCCAAGGGATCGAAGACGATTGCCATCTGCAACGTGGTGGGTTCGATGATCACGCGCGAGGCGGCGGGCACGATCTACACCCACGCCGGGCCGGAGATCGGAGTGGCTTCGACCAAGGCCTTCACCGCACAGCTGACGGC
>PLHQ01000118.1 GCA_003138975.1 Acidobacteriaceae bacterium
CCAGTGTTCGTCAGCGTTTGATTTCGGTTTGGGTGGTGCTAGGGGCTCGCTACTTCGTAGCGGCGACGCGCGATTGGCAATGCGGACACCGCACATCCGGTTCCGTAGCTGAAACCCGTGCTGATCGGTGCTTCGAGATGATTTGGCCTATATGCGTTTTTGTACGCGCTCGCATACTAGGATTGTTCTCGCTTAACCGCGACGACTCAGGCCAAAGCGAAAGAGATGAACCGTTGGGTAGTTGCTTCGTTACCAGAACGTGGCGAGGAATATCTAAATTAGCGGTTGTAGATGGGGTGTCTGCCAGTTCGCGACTTCCGCGCGGATGTGAGACAACACCCCACGAGTACCTTAGATTACAGCAGAAAGACTTCCCGCCGCCGTGCTTGGAAACTTACGCTCACTTCGCACTCGGCAATTCCAAAAAGGTTAGTAAGGGAAGGGCGATCTGAGTTGCTGCAATGCAGCGGAGCCAATACGTCGACTCCGCTGCGCCACATGATGATCGAAGCGTCCCTAGTCTCCCGACGGCAGCAACATCTCCTCAGGGCCGGATTCGATCTGAACAGGCGTGTGCGGGCAGTCGCCAAGGATCGGCTGGCAAGCAGCATCGGGTCCGTGTTCCGGTCGGAGCAACGGTTTGGTTCCGCTAAATTGCTCGGCCTCGGTCGATCCGTTCAGCGCCATAGTTGAGGCCAACCCGCCGCTAATCACCTGCTGCACTTGATCGAAGTATCCGGTTCCGACGAAGCGCTGGTGCTTCACGGCCTCATAGCCGTACTGCGTTTCGCGACTGAATTCTTTTTCCTGCAGACGCGAATAGGCCGTCATCCCGGCGAGTTTGTAGCCGCGCGCCAACTCGAACATGCTGAGGTTGAGCGCGTGGAAACCGGCGAGTGTAACAAACTGGAACTTGTATCCCATGCGGGCCAGTTCCGGCTGGAAGCGCGCGATCGTTTCCTCGTCGAGCTTTTTGCGCCAATTGAAACTGGGTGAACAGTTGTAGGCTAGCATCTTTTCGGGATACTTCGCGTGAATGGCCTCGGCGAAAAGACGTGCTTCCTCAAGATCGGGATGCGAAGTTTCGCACCAGATCAAGTCGGCATACGGCGCATAGGCCAGACCGCGCGCGATGGCCGATTCGATTCCACCGCGGATGTGAAAGAAACCTTCCGAAGTGCGTTCGCCGGTGCAAAACTTACGGTCCCGCATATCGATATCGCTGGTGAGCAAGTGAGCACTGTCGGCATCAGTTCGGGCCATGATCAGTGTGGGCACACCCATAACGTCTGCCGCAAGACGCGCGGCCACTAACTTCTGAATGGCCTCCGTGGTCGGAACCAGTACCTTGCCGCCCAGGTGACCGCACTTTTTCGCGGATGAAAGCTGATCCTCAAAGTGCACACAGGCCGCACCCGCCTCGATCATCCCTTTCATCAGTTCGAACGCATTCAGGGTTCCGCCGAACCCGGCTTCTGCGTCGGCCACCAGCGGCGCAAACCAGGTTTGCCCGGGGGCAACTTTGCCCTCTGCGTGATGAACCTGGTCGGCCCGTTGCAGCGCGCTGTTGATGCAGCGGCAAAGGTTGGGAACACTATCCGCCGGATACAGGCTCTGGTCGGGATACATCTGGCCTGCGTTGTTAGCATCGGCTGCGACTTGCCATCCGCTTACATAGATTGCCTTCAGCCCGGCTTGGACCTGCTGTACCGCCTGGTTGCCCGTCACAGCACCCAGCGCGTTGACGTAGGGCTCGCTCTGCAGCAGTTCCCAGAACCGCTCCGCCCCCAAGCGGGCCAGCGAGTGCTCAACATGAATCGAGCCGCGCAAACGCAGCACATCCTCAGCTTTGTACGGGCGCTCCGCGCCCTTCCATCGGGGGTTAGTCACCCACTCGTATTCCATGCACTCCTGTGCTAGTGCCTGCTGCGCTGTTCTCTCTTCGTCGCTCATCATTGGTGCAGTGGAGCGCTGTTGGGCATTCTTGCTTCCGTTATACTTCGTGGGCATTTTGTATTTTCTCCTGGTAAGTTGGTTGGGCTCGGGCCGATCGAATTGTGTCCGGTCAAACTGGGTCGAATTCTCCGTTCACGATCATCGCTTCACTTAGCTCGCGCGCACGGCGGAATCTTTTTCTTTCTTCTTCGCCCGCGGCTGCTGGAAGTTCGCGCAGCAGGCGATCGAGTTCCTCATCGAACAGCCCCGTGACAAACTCCGGCGTGTGCTCGACGTTTCGACCCTGCTCGTCCTCGATGCTGACGAGATCGCGATGCCGCACCCGTTGTGCAATCATCAGCCGGTAGATGCGGTCAGTGGCCAGATCCTCCATGTATCCATCGAGCAGGCTGGAGCCATTTCCGCGCAGCACTCCGTCACGGTATCGGATTACCGTCCGCACGGCAGCGCGCGTTCCTTTGACAGTGCGTACGCCGACGCCTGTAGGCACAGGCCGCAAATCGGGATAGCGGCTCGCATTCTTCGGACGTGCATGAATCTGATTTGGGTAAGGGAATTGCTCCACCGCAATCGTGTTCTGGTCCGGATGTCCTGTCCACGCTCCATCCATGAGGTAATCGGCTTCGTTCTTCTTGTCCTTCTCGAGAACGGCGAGAGCGCGGGCATTCAACTCAGCATCTTCGCGGCTCGGATACAACGCAGTCATCCCCCCAATGGCCAGCATGCCCCGGTGATGACAGATCTCCGGCATCAGCTCGCGTAGGTGGTTTCCGCGTCTTTGTTCGACGTAGCACGCGTTTTCTTTGGAGTTGATCCTACGGCATTGAAGCATCCGCTGTGCTTCATTTCGTCCGCAATCAGTCCCGCTTGATTCAGATGCAGGCCGCGCGGGCGTGTGAAAATCACCGTGCTGCTCGCCTGGATCGCAACCGTCCGCAGCCGCTTCTTATCGTAGTAAGTCAGTTCGCCGCGCAGGCAAGCCAGAATGTTGGCCACGCCTGTGTGGTGATGAGTCCGATCGTTCACGCAAGAATCTTCCAGATCCAGCATCACGCCGGGAGCACCTGAGTTCAGCATCTTGACGCAAAGCTCGGCATCGTCAGCAGGCCCCGTCATCTGGTTTCGCTGGTCCTGGCACCAGGCCGGCAGTGCGATCTTCCAGCCATTGCGCACGGTTTGTTGCCGTCCACCGCCGATTGCAATACCTCGGCCCGACGGACTGCCAGTTCTTGCTGCCGCGGAGTAAAAATCTGGTGCAGTGGCAGGAAAAAGTTCCAGAACCCGCCTGGCAGATCCGTCTTCGGATCAAAGCGCGGCGGCGCGCTATTGCTCGGGTTGAGCGAGCTGCCAGTCTCTGGTAATGCGGCCGTAATGGACATCGTTACGTTCTCCAACGAAAATGGCGTCATTATCTGTGTTCACGATAATGAACATGCATTCACTATACTGGCGAAGCGTATGGTATCTTCCTCATCCGGTCAATGCGAATGTTCAATATGATGAACATATATTCATTTTGTTGTCCGACTACAGTTTGTTACCATAAAGCTGAGATGTCTCTTTCGCCCGAGTCCCCGTCCGCCGCCGTCGAACGTGCTCTGGCCATGCTGGAAGCGGTAGCCCAGGAGTCCGAGGGTTTGAGCAACGCCGAAATTAGCCGTAAACTCCAGATTCCAAAGAGTTCCGCCAGCTACATCCTGCGTACCCTGGAGACCCAGAGTTATTTGACTCGCGATGAGGAGTCGGGTAAGTACCGAGTTGGATTAAAGATCCTGAGCCTTAGCCGTGGCGCTCTCAGCGGACTCGATGTGCGCGGTGTGGCCCTGCCCATCATGCGCCATCTCACTCACCAGACTGGCCTCACCTGCCACCTCGCAATTCTGGATGGCCCCGACGCCGTCTACATTGAAAAGGTTGAGCCTGAGGGTTTTATCAGAATGGACACCTGGGTTGGTCGCCGCATGCGAGTGCATGCCACAAGCGTGGGTAAGGCGCTGGTGGCGCATATCACACAAGACCGCCTGGAGCAGATTCTGCGTAAGAGTGGCATGGAAAAGCGAACGCCCAAAACGATTACAACCCTGCCGCGTCTGCTCAAAGAATTGGAAAAAGTCCGCAGCCAAGGCTATTCCGTCGACGACGAAGAGAATAACCTCGGAGCTCGTTGTGTCGGAGCTCCCGTCTTTAATGACCGCGGGTTGATCGAAGCCGGCCTGGGCCTGAGTGGCACGACTCAACAAGTCAGCCCACAGACCATGCCGCGCATCGTGGAAGGGCTCAAGGATGCCGCCCGCCACATCTCCATGGGTATGGGCTACCGTGCTCCCCACCGCCGCGCCGGTGGCACCTAGAGGAGCCCTCAGCGATGGCCGACACTTCCGTCCACGAAATGATGCGGTACTATACCGCGGCTGATGAGGCCTCGCGTCTTGGCACCGGATGGTTTCAACTCGAATATGCCCGCACACAGGAGTTGATTCTTCGTCACCTTCCTCCTGCGCCGACTACGATCCTTGATGTAGGCGGCGGCGCTGGTGCCTACGCTTGCTGGCTGGCCTCACTCGGCCATGAGGTTCATCTGATCGATCCCGTGCCCAATCACGTCGAACAGGCGCGCGCCTCATCGACCCAACAACCCAACCATCCGCTAACTTCCGCTACGCTGGGAGATGCCCGTGAGCTGCCGCACTCCAGCCAGAGCGCTGACGCAGTTTTGCTGTTGGGTCCTCTTTATCACCTGACAAAACGGGACGACCGCCTCACTGCGTTGCGCGAAGCCCATCGCGTCCTTCGCGACGGAGGTTTGGTATGGGGAGCCGGTATCAGCCGCTTTGCATCGCTGCTGGATTCTCTATCTAACGGATTCTTCGACCAGCCGGAATTTGCCCCCATCCTGGAACGTGATCTGGCCGAAGGCCAGCATCGCAATCCTACCGGCAATCTCAACTACTTTACCGACGCCTTTTTTCACCTCCCGGACGAACTTGCCGGCGAACTCACCGACGCGGGCTTTGATCTGGTCGAACTTGTCGCCGTCGAGGGATCCGGCTGGCTGGCTCGGGATTTCGCTCACCTATGGAACGTCCCACAGCAGCGGGAGCGACTGCTCGCCGCGCTGCGCAAAGTGGAACACGAGCCCGCCCTGCTTGGCGCAAGCTCCCACATTCTCGCCATCGGGAGAAAGTGATCGCTCTCGTATCCCAACGGCTCTGGCCCTGCCAACGGATCAGCCAGCGTCCCATCGCTCGGCGCTAAGTGACCTCCCTATAAGCTTTCTGCTGACTCTCCCCTCCCGTCACCGCTGTCTGGGCGAGCGGGACCAATGCGATCCCCAAGGTCCCATTCTGAATCAATGTCCACACCGACGCACACCGGTCACACAGCCAGAAGTGCTCCACCCGCTGCGGAGGTTTCCGCAACAAGGGAATGTTAGGGATGGTGAGCCGTCCTTGTCTCGTCATACCAGGTGTCTCCACCAAAAATAGCCTGCCCTCACGAAGGCGCAGGAATGGTTTTGAGCACTGTGAGTTTGCGTAGTGGCTGAGCATAGTTGCCCTAATCTCTCCCCGTCTAGATTTCCATAACCACTGCATCCGACATGCCAATCATTCTTAAAGATTCTTATTCCGTTCTCTCCAATTTTCCGTGCTTGACTCGGACCGCTCTGGTGCCGACGCATCGGCACCCTGACAAAGTGTCGTCTCTCCCGTGCCTTGCGTCCTCACGCCTTCGTCGCTACCATTTCTACGAATGCCAAAGCAAGTTCTTCTATGTCCTCCTGCCTATTTCGACGTTGTTGACGTGAAGAATGCCTTCATGGCCCGAAAGTCTTCGATTGATCGTGCGAAGGCTCAGCAGCAATGGGACGCTCTTCGTTCCGCCTTGGAAGAGGCCGGATGTCAGGTCGAAACCATCGATCCGGCCCCGGGACGTGAGGACATGGTCTTCGCTGCCAACCAGGTCTTTCTAGGTTTTCACAAGGGTATCGGCAGGTTCATCGTGCCTAGCAGGATGGTGTATTCTTCACGCCAGCGCGAGGTTCCACACTATGTGGACTGGTACCGCCAGCGCGGATTCAAAATCATCGAAGTCAATCTCGGTGACGACCACCTGGAAGGTCATGGCGACCTCCTCTGGCACCCGGATTGGTCCCGCATCTATGCCGGCTATGGTTTTCGTTCGGCTCGGACCGGCGTCGAGAAGTTTCGCAACGCCATGTCAAAGTTGGAGATCCCGGTCGTTCCTCTCCATCTCGTGGACCCCTACTGCTATCACCTTGACACCTGTTTCTGTCCTTTAAACAACGACGCTGTTCTCATCTATCCCGGCGCCTACGCAGCCCAATCGCTCGCTGTCCTGCGCCCGTTCTGGAAGCGTGTTTACGAACTCACCGCCGACGAGGCTCACAAATTTATGGGCAATGGCATCGTCATCAACGGAAGGTATCTAACTCCTTACATTACGCCGCATCTCGAATCCATTCTGCATGAGGAAGACCTGGCTCCGGTTGTCATCGACACTTCGGAGTTCGAGAAGTCCGGCGGCAGCCTGTTCTGCATGAAAGCATTCCTGCCCTGAACACCCGCGGATCAGTGGATCATTAGTCCCGTAACAGCCACCACCACTCCCGCCACGCCAAATACAATCCCCAGGTACCAGAAGATTCGTCTTCCGGAGAGTAAGGTGATCGAGGTAATCACCAGACCAATCTCCAAAAATACCTCTGCCAGGTCATAACGGTCCGCCCGCTTTTCTTCCAGGGTGACTTCGCGCTCCAGTTCCTTCGCCGCATCCTGAATCTCTCCCTTTTCATGCTTGTAGCGCTCTGCTTCCTGCGCATACTTATCGCGGAATTTGTCCATGGCACCAGAGTCTTTACTGGCCACGGCCGAGCTTAGGTCGGCAAATAACTGATCCTCGTGCTCTCGAATATTCTTAGCCTGGTAATATGCCCACTGATCGGATGCCTTCGCCTGGTTGACGACCTCCTCGGTGTGCGCTCGGTGTCCCGCCAGCGACACCACGGCCACCAGCACAGCCAGCACGGCCATCGTTAGCGACACCGGAGCCACACTGGGATTCTCGCGCGCGTGTTCGGCGTGTTCCTGCAATTCTTGCAGCTCTTCACTCATCGTTCCTCCAGGGCGCGACTTTGCAAGGCGATAGTCGCAGCCCTCGATAGTACGGATTCGTCATTCCGCGGGCAAGAGGCTACGCCACTCTCAATATTTGTACTAGCGCTGAACAGACCGGATTGGCAACTGGACACGGCAACTGCTTCTACTCCCCCATCACTTTCACGATTAACCGCTTGTCCCGCTGCCCATCGGATTCCGCATAGAAGATTCGCTGCCACGTCCCTAAATCAAGTTTGCGGCCTGTGATCGGGACAATCACCTCGTGATGAATCAGTAGGGCCTTCAAGTGCGAGTCGGCATTATCCTCGCCCGTTTCGTGGTGTTTGTAGTTTTTGCGAAACGGCGCCAGATGTTCCAACCACTGATCGGTGTCTTCGATGAGTCCGCTCTCATTGTCGTTCACATATACGCCCGCCGTGATGTGCATGGCGGAAACCAGCACCATTTCTCCCTTGACTGCGCTCTTGCGCACTATTTCTTCCACCTGAGGCGTCATGTGAACGTACGCCCGGTGTGTTTTGGTATGGAACTTCAAGTACTCGGTAAGGATTTTCATCGGTCCGCTCCTGGCTGACGGAAATCTTTCCGAGCGTGCCTCGTCATTTCAGACGATGCCTTTCGTAACCCCGCTCGTGCGCATGATTACAGCAAATCGGCAAATGCTGCTGCATACTCATTTCATGGAGGGCCCCGGTGTTTTTCAGACTTGATTTCTTATCCTGCGTGCTTACGGTTCTTTCGACCATCCTGGTGGGCCGTCGTTGTTGGGAAGGCTGGATCCTCGCGGCGGTCAATAGCGTAGTCATTTGCCTGATCGGCTTCCGAACAGCACAATTCGGTTTCATTCCTGCAAATCTTTTCTGCATTGGCCTCTACGTGTTTAATGTTCGCCGCTGGCGAAAATTTGAAGCTCGCTGACAGAGTTCCTGCTGCTCCACTCGCCAAGGTCCATTGCGCAGGATCCGCAGAAGCTCTTGGAACTGGTGAGCGAAATCAATCGTCTCTTCGAAGCGCGAGAGCAGCATATGGCTGGACACACAACGCAAAACCGCCAGACAAAAAATCAACATCCTGACTCTGGCGGTTCATTTTTCCGACATTGGTGCTCGGCAAATTGGAACCTCAGGTTTTCCTGTGCAGCGGCTACGCGTTTCAACTCAATGAGCGGAACCCTAAACTCGCGATTGCAGTTCGTGCAGACTGCAATCGCGGGTACAGTCCCAACCCATTTGAGTACTCGGAGATTGCGTTTCGGCATAACGCACTTTTCAACCCCGCAGGGTACCTAACGCATCGTCTCCTCAATTTCAGAAATCCAGTCGGGACGCTTCAACACTTCGCGTGGCTTGGGACCATCCGCGGCACCGACAATGCCATCCTGCTCCATAAGATCGATGAGATGCGCGGCGCGCCCATAACCGATGCGCAACCTGCGCTGCAGCAGGGAAGTGGATGCTTTTCCAAATTCTACTACCAACTTCACCGCATCCTGATAAAGAGGATCCTCCTCGCTGCCTTCCGATCCCCCAACGCCGTCGCTGCTGACAGTGGCCTCCCGTTCCTCTTTCGGAGCTTCCAGAAATTGCTGCTGGTATTCCGCCGAGCCCTGCTGCTTCCAGAATTCCACCACAGCCGCGATTTCTTTTTCCGTAACCAGCGGTGCATGCAATCGATGGACGCGCGCGGATCCAGAAGGCAGGTAGAGCATGTCGCCCTTGCCCAGCAAAGCTTCTGCTCCGTTAGCGTCCAGAATTGTTCGCGAATCCACCTTCGTCGCCACGCGGAAAGAAATTCTCGCCGGGAAGTTCGCCTTGATCAATCCTGTAATCACATCGACCGACGGACGCTGCGTGGCCAGCACCAGGTGAATGCCTACAGCTCGCGCCATCTGCGCCAGACGCGTAATCGATTCCTCCACATTGCTCGAATCGAGCATCATGAGGTCGGCCAATTCGTCAATGATGATCACGATGTAAGGAATCGGCTTGTCGTCCGAATCTTCCTCAAACAAGCTTGGTGTGCCGCCGTTGTCGAAGAGCCGGTTGTACTGGTCAATATTCCGCACGCCTTTTGCCGCCAGCAGCTTCAACCGACGCTCCATTTCGCGCACGGCGTTGCGCAACGCGTTTGCCGCCAGCTTTGGTTCGGTGATGATCGGCGTATACAGGTGCGGCACCCCTTCATAGTTGCCCAATTCCAGCCGCTTCGGATCCACCAGAATCAAGCGCACTTGCTCCGGTGTCGCCTTGTACAAAATCGACATGATGAAAGCGTTGATGGCCACGCTCTTGCCTGAACCTGTGGATCCGGCGATCAGTAGGTGCGGCATGCCATTGAGATCAGCCGTGACGATGCGCCCGTTGATGTCCTTGCCCATCGCCATCGTCAGCTTCGATTTCGAGCCCATGAATTCCTGCGATTCGATGTTCTCCCGCAGCCAGATGATTTCCCGCTCGCGATTCGGTACTTGAATGCCAACAGTCGATTTCCCGGCCATGCGCTCGATCAGAATGCTTTCGGCCTTCAATGCGAGACAGAGATCGTCCGTAAGGTTCGTGATGCGGCTGTACTTGATTCCCGCGTCGGGCTTGAACTCGAACGTCGTGACCACCGGACCAGGATTGATCTGCGTGATCTGCCCATGCACTTCGAATTCGGCATATTTCTCGGTCAGCACCTGCGCCAGAAGCTTGAGTTCGTCGGCATCCACGGCTTGTTGTTCATCAGGGCGCTGCAACAAACTGCTCGACGGCAACTTGTAGCCGCCCGCAATTCGTGGCATGGTCGTCTTTGCCTTGTGATCGCTGTCGGCGCGCTGGGTGACTTCCGGATTCGCCGGCGATTCAACCGCGGCCAAAGATTCAGGCAGAATTCCGCCCGTCGTCGCGAGTCCGTTCGTCACCACCTCCGTGGATTCAGGGTCAAGCATGCGCTCGATGCCTGTGCGGCGAGGCTCTGGCGCAACTCTGGCCTGCACGGATGGATCGGCAGGAGCCGTTTGCCGCGATGGAATCAACTGCGTTTTCACCTGCAGCTTGGAAACCCGGCGCTTGTCCAGTTCTTTCTGCTGACGTTTCTTGGCGCGCTCTTCCTGCCAATCCAGATAGCGATTCCACAACGCGGTTACAAAAGCGAACCTCGTCGGAACCCACAGTTGGATCGAAGAAAACGAGAACGCCGTCGAAAGATACAGCGCAACCGCGAGCACGCTCGCGCAAACGATGTACGCGCCGGCCAGGTTCAGGTAATGGATCAGCACATCGCCAACAACTCGGCCCAGAAGGCCTTCAACGGGCATCACGTGCAGCCAGCGGATATTGCCCGGCAGTAGCGCCAGCAGTGCAGGGACGAACATAACGAGCCAGATTCCTCCCAGGCTCTTCGCTATGGGAGACTGAATCTTTCGGGAAGCAAACCAGCGCAGCCCAAGCATGGCAGGAAAAATTGGCAGCAGAAATGCTCCGACGCCAAAGAACTGCAGCATCAGGTCCGAGATCAGCGCTCCGACCACGCCGATCCAGTTGCGGGCAGCGTGCGTGCCAGTCAGAACGGAGGCGCTGTTCAACGAAGGATCGAGCGGCGAATACGAGGCTAGCGCGAGGAAGAGGAGGAGCGCAGAGACGCACAGCAGAAAACCGATCAGCTCATTCAGCCGCCGGTTACCCGTGGGGACAAAGATGCTTGTCAGAAAATGCATGTGGGCCGTTATTACACCGGACGCGTAAATGTCCCGTGGCGCAAATCGGCCAGAGCCTCATCATTATGCCAAGAAGGAGCGGCTGCCGCAATGTCGGAATTTGCCGGGAGTGTACAGTTGGCTTCCCAGCTGAATTGTCGCGTCTGACGCCGTATTACGCCCGGCTGCGTCAATCCGAATACGTGGGGTGTCTGCCTGCTTATTGGAGGTGCCACATATACGCCAGAGCGACGACGATTATTCCAAACACAATGCGGTATACGATGAAAACACGCAGACTATTGGACTGGAGATACCGAATGAGCCATGCGATGGTGGCGTAACCGACGATCGCGGAGACGAGAATGCCAACCAAGAAAGGCGCATGCATCCCGGCGGGTAGGCCTTCTTTGCGAAGCTCGTGCGCCTTCAGCAGCGCAGCTCCGGCAATGATCGGAGTGGAGAGCAGAAAGCTGAAGCGAACTGCCGCCTCCCGAGTCATGTTGCGAAACAAACCTGCGGTGATGGTTGAGCCGGATCGGGAAACGCCCGGGACCAGGGCAAACGCCTGCGCCACGCCCACGGTCAGCGAATCGACGAAAGAAATGCGAGTCAGTGGTTTCTCCCGTTTGCCTACTTTCTCTCCCAGCCACATGAGAAGCGCAACTACGATCAAAGCTGCCGCAATCAGTACGATGTGTTCGCGGAAATAATCCTCGGCAGAATGCTCGAGCAGTTTGCCCGCAATGGCTCCCGGAATCGTCGCCAGAGCCAGAAACCACAGAAGCATGCGTTCGTCCTTTCGCTCCTGGAGGGTTAGGTTCTCGTCCGAGCCGCCCGCCTCGGAAAAGCGCACGATTTTTCCTCCCAGAGCCGCGCGGATAATCTGAAACCAGGTGCGGCGGAAGTAGAAGAGCACGGACAGCAGGGTTCCGAAATGCAAGGCGACGTCAAATGTGAGCTCATGCGCGGGCGACAATTCGTTCCAGCCCAGCAGTCGCCGCACGATGATGAGGTGTCCTGAACTCGAGACCGGGATGAACTCCGCCAAGCCCTGAATGATGGCAAGAACTACAGCTTGATAGATGGGCAAATTAGTCCGCCGCGTTTCCGAAGGTTGGAATGCCCTGTTGAATGTAGAAGATCAGCCGCTCGGTGCGCAAGGCCCAATCGCCTTGTCCATATTGGCTGACGAGTTTCTGGGCCAGCGACAGGGCGCGGTCCTTGGATTCCGCGGATTTTTTCTGATTAGGTTCGTTCTTGTAAATCTCGATGAGTGCAGCACGGCGCCAGGCGGCGTTATACAACGCTTCCGCGGCCGCTGGAGATTGCGGGTGCTCCTTGGCGTAGTTCTCGTAGAGGTCGGCTTCTTTGTCCGGACATTTCGTCAAGCCTTCCCAGTCGCCGCAGAGCTTGTTTTCGATCAGGCGAAAAGAAGCGAGGTCCGCCCATTTTGTCGTGGGATACTTTTTGATCACTAGCTTCATCCAGTCTTCTTTCATCTGGCCGCGCATGTAAGATTCGCGTGCGCGTGCGGAAGGGCGCGTCATGATATCGGAGCGCTCGATTTGCCAGCGGATGTCTGCCGCACGATAAAGCGCCTCGGCGGCCAGTGGCGACGCGGGCATCAGATCATACACGCGGTAATAAAGGCGCATTGCGTCTTGCGCGGCATCGCGGCGGCCGCGGCGGCGGCTGGCCTGGTCTTCGGAGTCAGCCGCCTCGCCGAAGATGATTCTGTCGCCGTCTTGAGTAGTACTGCTGATTAGCGCTTGCTTTGGAACCCAGCCGGTGATGGTCTTGCCTTCGGCTTCATCTTCGGTCGCACCCTCTTCGTTGCTGGGCGGGCGCAGAATCGCTTCCACGTGAACCCAGTCACGGCTGGTGTCGATAATGATGAGTTCGTTTCCACGATTGGCTTCGCCGACTCTGGCGGCGTCCGCGCTCGGCGCGACGCGGATGGTTTCTTCGTGCACGAGCGTTCCGCGCAGGGCGTCAGCGGAAGCCAATTGAGTGATGGTGAGCGTGCCGATAAGGAGAATGCTGGCAGCGATGGTGGAGATGAGCCGGTGTTTCATAAGATTTTGGATGCCTGGAATATCGTTGGGCTAAGGCTTGGCTGAAGCTTGAACCAGAAGGGAACTTGGCAGGACGCGCTTCTACGGTAATGAACTTTGGTCAGTTTTTCGCTGCAACTCCCGATATGGGAATCTCGGCTGGTGGGGGTATCCCCCTCTCCGCCCCGGTCTATTGGAATCATGGAGTTAGCGTCAAGGGTTGCAAAAAATCTAAGAGCTGCAACAGCTTGCGGGCAAAAGCTTCAATCCAAAGGAGTTAGGTCCTCTTTGAGGCTGGCCCCTGGAATGATCGACCGTTTATAGGCTAGTGCCTGGAAAATTGCAGGTCAAGTGGAATCGGAGGCTTCAGAAATTCAAGCGCAAAACAAAACGCCCCAGACTCTAGTTTGAGTCCTGGGACGTCTGTTGATCAGCCCTCCCCCAAGTGCTGCTCACTCAGGAGCATAGGGTACGGCCTGGATTTGGTAAATGGCACCCTCGTGCCATGGGCCCCCACTAGAGTGTAGTGAATCGTCACACGTCTTTTTGGTTCAAGCAGTTGCGAGGCCGGGCTTCTTGGGTGTGCCCTTCGAAATAAGCTTCGATTTCTTCCAAAGTCTTACCTTTGGTTTCGGGAAGGAAGAAAGCGGCGGTGAGAAAGTAGATCACCGTGCACGCCGCGAAGGCAAAAAACATAGTGGAGTAGCCGAATTTGCCAACGGTCGGCAGGAAGGTGGCGGCAATGCCGGTCGAGACGGCCTGGTTGATCAGCAGGGCGATGCTCATACCGTTGGAACGAATGCGTGTCGGCATCAACTCCGAGAGGGCGAGCCACACGCACACGCCGGGACCGATTGCGAAGAACGCCATGAATACAAAAAGAGTGACGGCTACCGTCCAGCCATTATGGGTGCTCGGAACCGGGCTGATCAGTGCATTGTCGATCCTTAGCGGAGCGTCGCGCGAGGCGTCAAGATTGCTGAATGGGTTGGAGAAAAAAGCCACCACTTTGTTGACCGGCAGGCAACTTTCGCGCGTGATCTCGATGGGCTTGGCAGCCAGGTCGTCGGAGCGCACTACTTTGGTGGCGCCGCGGAAGTCTCCGCAGGAATAGATGATGATCAGCGATGTGGGTCGATTGCGGATGGCGATGGCCTTGCCAGTATCAGCGTTGACGCTGGCGGCCAGGAGTGTATTCGCAGTCTTCTCGTCGTAACGGATCACGACCTTCTGATCGGCATTGACCATGGATTGAACCGCAGTGCGGGAATCCACGCGCAGGATTTCAGTACGACGGAAAAGTATCCCGGTACAGAGAAGCGACACGATAATGCCGGCGCTGCCGAGGGATAGCAGGAATTTGCGTCCCTTGCGATCGACCAGCACGATGCCGCCAATGGTCATCAAGAAATTCACGATGGTGAAAAGCACATAACCCCAGTGAGCCTGGACATCGGACAGACCGCTCTGCAGAAGAATGTTGGCGTTGTAGCCAATGATCGAGTTGACGCCGGTGGCTTGGTTGCACGCGAGAATCACACAGGCCAGCACGAACGGGATCACGTATTTTCGGCGCAGGAGCGATTCTTTAACTTTTGTTCCGGTTGGGGTCTGCGCTTTCTCCGCGGCAGCAGCCAGCTCCATTTCCGCGAGTTCGAGGGCGGCCTGCTGCGTGGTGCGAGAACGAAGAAGAGAGGCGTAGGCGGCATCGCGTTTGCCACGTCGAAACAGCCATCGAGGAGACTCTGCGACCATGAGGCTGCCGATGACAAACAAAATGCCAGGCGGCAGAGAAACCCAGAAAATGCTGCGCCATGCTGTGTCTTTAAAGGCGAAAAGGCGGGCGGGATCGCCTAGCTTGGCGACCTCTTCGACGCGAATACTGAAAAACATTCCGACGACAGCAGCGGTCACGATCCCAAGGGTCAGCAGCCATTGAAAGATACCGGTGCCTTTTCCGCGATTCGTTGCCGCCAGGCACTCTGCCAGATAGAGCGGGACGACGACACCGATTAAGCCGGCGCTAATGCCTTGCAGGAGGCGGCCGAGAACCAGCGGCTCGTAGCCGTGCGCGAGAGCGATTACAGGAATGCTGATGACAAAGAGCACACCGCTGAGGGTCATCAAAAGCTTGCGTCCCATCCAGTCGGCGAGCGTGCCGGCAAATAAAGTTGATATGACGCTGCCAAGGAGTACAGCTGCAACGACTATGGAAAGCTGTCCCGCATTCAAACCGGAAGTGGCTTCCAGGTACGGGAGAGCCCCGGCAATAATGCCGACATCCACGCCGTAGAGCAATCCTCCCAAACCCGCTACGAGCAGGAGGAAACGATTGTAGCCGGCTTTTTCGTTTTGCGGCACAGGGGCGCGGTCCTTTCGCCGATCGAGTGACTAACTACTTTATTCCTCGCGAGGATACTACGGCACAGTGGCGGAAGTGCCGGATAAACGGAATGGGATTGAGACGGTAATAGCCGACTCTGTAAAGAGGGGCACCAGCGCGGCGCACACAGGACAATGGGAGGACTATAATAGAGTTATCATGACCAGTCCTAATCTTGATACCCCCTCTGCTTCTGAAATTTGTGCCCACGTTAAACATCTTGGTTATGGCGTCTCGGGCCGCATTCGGCTCTATGGCGAGGAATTCGAAGTGGTTTCAGACCCATTCCCGGAAGATGACGGCATTGCTGTCCGCGTCAAAACGAAGAGCAATTCGATGATTCGCGTGCTGCAGCTGCCCGCGACCGTCGTTCAGAGTGTGAAAGGGCGCGGACCGAAAACTGCCTAGCGACTAGGCGCTCGCCGGTGGATCTGTCTTTTTGGGATGAGTCGCAAATTGCCGCGAAACCGTAATAAATGCTTTTGCGGCGACGGAGAGAGTACGATCGCGCCGGTAGGCTAGTCCCAGTTCGCGCCACAGTTCCGCGCCTTCGAGTTCAATCAACTTCACCCGCCCCGCCGCCACTTCGTCGCGCGCAAATGATGCGCTGATCAGCGAGATACCAAGATCGGCAGCGACAAAACTCTTGATCATCCCTATACTTGGCAGCTCCATCCTGACTTTGAGTTCGGAGTTGTACTCTCGGAAAAGCTTATCCAGCAACCTGCGCGTGTGGCCGGTCTTGGGAAGAAGCAGTGGGTGTTTCACAACTTCGCTGACGTGGGCCGCTTTCATCTTCGCGAGCGGGTTCTTGGGACTTACCATCAGCATCAACCGGTCGCGGAAGATAGGCTGAATTTTCAAGCTGGGCGACTGAATGGGCAAGCTAAGTACACCCACCTCCAGGGACCCATTCTCAAGCTTCTCGACGATCTTGTAAGTGAAATTGCGATAGATGCTGATCTGCACATCGGGATAGTGGCGACAGTACTCCCCGAAGACCTCAGGAAGAACGTAAAGGCACGTCGCTTCGTTGGCGCCGACCATAAGCGTTCCGCGGGGTGTTTGGCCGTGGTCAGCAACGGCTACGAGGGATTCATCCCGCAGGCTCTTCAGGCGCAAGGCGTATTCGTAGAAGATTTGACCAGCCGGAGTCAGCTTAACGGTTTTGCCGGAGCGGTCTAAGAGGCGGTCGCCATATTCCTGTTCCAGTTGACGGATCTGTGCGCTGACCGCTGATTGCGAGCGGAATACTTTCTCTCCGGCGCGAGAAAAGCTGCGTTGACGGGCTACTTCCAGAAATGTAATGAGCTGATCGAAGTCCATTGAGTTTGGAAGAGGAATTATATCGGACTTTTCAGCTTGGCACGGGGAGAAATACAAGTTCGCTCGATCTACTGGGTTCTGGTAACGCGCGCGGCAACGGGTTACTCTAGCTCATGTCCATTTCCTGCCCCGAGTGTGCCGCATCCATGCCCGATGCCGCTGCATTCTGTCCGGGCTGCGGCCGTGCCATGCGCCCGGTCGAGCGCGTGCAAGGCAAAGTGGGTGCGCTACCGCAAACAATAGCTGGCGCACTAGCCTACTGCACAATTATCCCGGCGATCATCTTTCTCCTCGTCGAACCCTACAACAAGAACCGTTTCGTGCGTTTTCATTCCTTTCAGTGCATCGGATTGTGGCTGGCGGGGTTGGTGATTGGTGCGGCGCTCAGGGTTGTCGGCTTCGTGCTGTTCTTTGTCCCAGTGGTGGGTCAATTGCTGGTGCTGCTCGTTTCCATGGTGGTGGGGATCGGGTTCTTCGTGATTTGGCTGGTGCTGGTGGTCAAAGCGCTGCAGGGTGAGAGGTTCAGGCTACCGCTGGTGGGCGACTTTGCGGAACAGCAAGCAGCTGCGGGCTAGGCTCATGTTGGGCCACTGCCGGCCACGTTATTGTTTGCTTCACAAGCCGCTTTCTGGTATTTTGCCGCAACGTCGCCCGGACGCGTTCGCGCGGCCACAACTAAGAAACGGAGGTCTTCAATGGCGTTTTGCAATATGTGTGGCGCACAGATTGCCGATGGTGCGACCGTGTGCCCAGCGTGCAGCGGGCGGACCGCAACCGCGCCCGTAATCGCCAGCACGGGTTCGGGACTCGCCGATAACGTGGCTGGGGTGCTGGCCTATGTGACCATAATCCCGGCTATTGTCTTTCTCGTAGTGGAGCCATACAACAAGAGCCGTTTCGTCCGGTTTCACGCATGGCAGTGCATATTCTTCAATATAGCTTGGTGGATTTTGTGGATCGGGTTGCGCATGGTGGCTCATTTCCCTTTTCTAGGTTTCCTCACCGTGTTGGTGTGGCCGCTGGTTGCCCTCGTCGGTTTCATAATCTGGATCATTCTGCTGCTGAAGGCAAATCAGGGCCAAATGTATAAGCTGCCCGTGATCGGCGACCTGGCGGAAAAGCAGGCTGGATAGGCGGTGGCTAGTGGAAAATTCAACCGCTGGGAATGTGTGGAAGAACAAAGCTAGCCTCCGTTAGTGAGCGCGTGCGGGGTCCGACATGAGTTGGAACCTGTAGCCCTTGACTTTCCTTCCCTAAGCTGTCATTCCTATTAGCTTTTACTCCGCAGCTGATTTGTGTCGACTTGTGGGCGACGCGGGTAGCGGAAATTTTGGGCAACTGGGGAATGGATTGAAAGTCAAGGTTTTCTACCACGATAAGTGTTTCGATGGAGCATCGTCGGCAGCGCTCTTCTCCCGCTTCTACCGCGAGCGCATTCGCAGCGATGTTGAGTTTGAGTTTTCCGGCCTGCTGCATCGCGCCGGAGCGCTCTTTGACGAATCTCACTTCGACGGCGACGAAAATGCCATCGTCGATTTCAAATATTCGAGTTCGCGGAAGATCACGTGGTGGTTCGATCATCATGAGAGCGCGTTTCTTTCTTCGGCAGACGCCGCTCACTTTGAGCGTGACGAGAGCAACCGGAAGTTCTACGACCCGGCCTTTAAGTCCTGCACCAGTTTTATTGCCATGATCGGGCAGCAGCGTTTTGGATTCGATCCCGCTTCGGTGACCGATCTCGTTCATTGGACCGACGTCATCGACGGTGCACTCTATCCCGACGCCACGACGGCGGTGGAGATGCAGGCGCCCGCGATGAAGTTGACCATGGTTATCGAATCGGCGCCAGATCAGGGATTTGTCCCGCACCTGATTCCTCTTCTCGCGACCAAGCCCTTGGCTGCCATTCTGGAAGAGCCGTTTGTGGCTCCGCTTTTGCCGCCGTTGCTCAAGCGCCACGAAATCTCCGTCGAAATACTAAGGCAGCGCGCCGAGTGCACCGATGGCACGATCTTTTTCGATATCACGGACCAAGATTTGGAGGGCTACAACAAATTTGTTCCTTACTACCTGCATCCCGAATCCATTTATAGTGTGGGACTCAGCAAAAGCAGCTTTCGCGTGAAAGTGTCAGTGGGATCAAATCCCTGGGCCCCGGAAGAGCCGGTGGTTAACCTAGCGAAGATTTGTGAGCGCTACGGCGGCGGAGGACACGCGCGCGTGGGAGCTATATCGTTCAATGTGAACCAGCACGCAGCGGCGATCAAAGCGTCCCGGGAAATCGTGAATGAGCTGCGCGCCGCGGTGCGATCTAGCAAACGCTGAGACCATCACTGCACAGGAATACCGCTGGCGAGGCAGGTGGCGGGGTTGCCATCGGTCGAGTAGCGGATCGCCCCTGACTGATCGGCGCAGTAGGCGCGACGCCCGAAGCTGTTCCCTCCAGGAGCGGCCGCAAGACGGAACCCTGTCGCGGGTCTTCCCGCGCATCCAGAGAGCGTGAAGACGTAGCCGAACCTTTTCCCGCTGGCAAGCCCGCTGGGGATCAACATGGCCTGGTGTTCATTGGGCTCGCCGCCTCCGAAGCCATCCAGGTCAAAAAGTGTACAAGTATAGCCAACCGGGCGATACGTGGCGCTGTAGGCAATCTCGGCAGTTAGAATGGAGCGCATTGCCGCCAGTATTGAAGCGTCAAAGCCTCGAGTCAACATCGCCGGCTGGCTCTGGGCTGGCTGGCTCTGGGTTTGAATTGGGGCGCTCGCTGCGGTTCGTGACTTGATCCCTTCAGTCAGGCTCTTGAGGAAGTCAGGATCGGCCAGCGGCAGGCGGACGGTGACGAGAATCTCGTTCAGCTTCCAGACGCCAGATTCCATTTTCATGGCAAAAGTAATGCGAGGCATGAACGGAGTCCGTTGGAGTTGCTTGTCCTTGTAGGTTCGAAATGAGAGTTCGATGTTGTCGTCGTCGCCTTGCCGGGAATCACTTTCGACAACGACCTCAACTTTCTGACCAGTTTTAGGGTCGTCTGTGGCCAGCAAGACCGGACCGGTTTCAAAGGTTTCGATTTGATTCCCGGTCGTGTGGAATTGGCTGGTTAGCATCGAATACTGCTGCAATGTCTTCAGCGCGCCGGACGTCTCCAGCGCGCTGAGAGTGGCCACAGGCAAGTGCTTTACGAAAGTTCCTGATGTTTTGATGGAGAACATCTCCATCAATGCCTGCCGGGCGGTTTGCGGGGCTGGAATTTCCGATGATTGCGCCCACGCCGAAGCGGTAGCGAGCGCCGATAATATCAGCAGAGTTGCAAGCTTTCTCATGATGCCTTCCGTGCCTTCCACGATCTTGCCATTAGGAACGAATCCTCTCCAGTTACGGACGTAAGGCCAGGAAACCGCGAGCCAGCCGTGGTACCCTGAGCATTGTTAGCGCTGCGGCATGTCCTCGTCTGCAACGAAACCCGGTCTCCATCCCGCACAGCGGCGTCTCCTGCGGTTGGTGGCTTCCTTCGAATTCACCAAAGGTATTTTCGTTTTTCTGATCGGCTTGAGCGCGATCCTGCTCGTGCATAAGGACGCCTGGGTGATCGCAGAGAGCCTGCTGGCACTCTTGCACATAAGCACGGACCGGCACTCCGCACAACTGTTTCTCGATTTTGCCGACGACATAACAGATGCTCGCTTGTGGACGGCAGTGCGGCTGGCATTCGCCTATTCCGCCCTTCGTTTTGCCGAGGCTTACGGTCTGTGGAAGCAACGCAGGTGGGCTGAATGGTTCGCCTTCGGATCCGGAACGCTACTCATACCGCTCGAAATCCGTGAACTAATGCGTGGCATCACGATCCTCCGCTCCGTCGTTTTTGTGGGCAATCTGATGATCGTTTTCTACATGCTTTACTTGTTGCGCTCGGGACGCAGGGGGGCCGCGCTTCCTTCTACTGGGGCGGAAACGCCTGCGGGAAGCGGCAAGTAGAGCCGAACGACTCTGGCGAAACGGGCCTCATTTATTTCATAATCTTAACGACAGACTGGTTTGCGGAGGGGTTATGCGCATCTCCTTTTGTTGCATGCTGATTGTACTTGCGTCCCTGGGAGCGACTTTTGGACAGGACACAAACTTTGCCACCGGCCCGCAGTATCTGATGAACTATGGCTCACCGTTGTTCGCACGGCCGATTTCCACGCCATCGATATCATTGTCTGGACCACCGCTTGAGGTGGGTGCCAACACTGCCACCGGAGTCCTGATTGCCGGTGCGGAAAATCAGACCGTCTTACGGCCTTTTCCGGACGCGCTACCCCAGGTAGACTTATTCCCTATCTATTACGGCGTGATTCCGGTTAACGTGATCGAGATCAGCTTCTCTGGAGCACGCGGGGAACTTTCCTCCCCCAATGAACTTCCTGTCACCATTTTGGACACCGGCGTCTGGCAGGTGACTACGGCGCAGGCTCTGCGCGAACGCGGCTATGGAGTGACTCTGGTTGAAGCGGCAGCATATGGCAAAGCACGGGTGCGGCACGCAACCCATGTTTACACGAATGCCGACATCGAGCGTCTGCACAGTGGGAGCTAGAGAAGAAGAAGTTCCAGAAGCGTTACGGTATGACAGGGCTGACGGGATTGTCGCCGCGACATAGAGCCCAGCAGGTGAGTACGCCGATCGCGGCGACTCCAGCGCCCTTCGCCCAAGGGCTGTTCAGGATAGCTCCGTTGGCGCCCAGTCCTTCGGGAGGCTTAATCGGCGCCTCACAGTGTTCGTCTCGAGTTGCCTGCTCGCCTTCTCTTACGATGACATCGGATGATGTTCCCTTTTTGATCTCCGGAGGGCTGAGCCGTGTAATTGGATCTTGACGTCATTCTTGTAAGCCACTACTTTGACTTTTCCATCGACATCCGTCGTAATTGGGTTCGGTCTGAAGTTATGGGGCTCACAGTGATGCAGCCGATGATCACCTTCATTTCGCGTGCGGTATCCAGTTGCAGGCGACCATGGTCGAGGGTGAGTTCGTCGCCCTGGAATTGCACCACGGTTTCGGGTCGCACTTGGACGCTGGACCCCTCCGCATCGATTCTCGCGCTGTAGCCTTGCTGCGTCTGGACGAGGGAGTCGGGGAAAATCGCGGACGTCTCAGGCGCTGGATCTCCATTGAGCCAAGTTCCTCCATCACTGTGCAGCAGGGCACGGCCAGTGCCTTGCGCGATGAGTGATGAGGGCACAATGACGATCATCATGCGGCAAACGAGATTGCGCCATTTGAGCAAAGAAACTGCCGCCCTTTCTCCGCACAAACTCCTGCGTCAAGGGTAACTGGCGAAGTTACTGAGGACTATTGCCTTGCGTGATGATCCGTCGGGGACGGAGCGTCCCATCTATTGGCGATTAGGCGCGGGCAAAATCGATGTAGCCGTGCTGCACGTCGGTGCGAATCAGTTTGACGCGGAGTTTATCTCCGACGTCGATGCCTTGGGCGCCTTGCGCCAATAATCCTTCCACATGAGGTTGCAGGGCGCGGACGAAGGTTCCATGCGGAGTGACGCCGGTGACAATGGCGTCGAAGATCGCGCCGATTCGATTTTGCATGGCGATGGCGGCGAGGCGCTTGGACATTTCGCGTTCGACCTTGCGCGCGGCATCTTCTTTCTGTGTGCAGTTGGCGGCGATTGCTGTGAGCTCATTTTCCGAGTAAGGATTGGGTTGGCCCGCGAGCACAGCCTTGATCAGGCGCTGGGTCACGATGTCAGGAAATCGGCGGTTGGGAGCGGTAGAGTGAGTGTAGTCCTGAACCGCAAGACCGAAGTGGCCAGGCGAGGGATCGCCGGGGCGTTCGAGGACGTATTCTCCGGGGCCGATTAACTTGATGACGGCTAGCGAGAGGTCAGCAAAATGATCGGGGTCGGACGCTTTGCGCTTCAGGAGAAAATCGTTGAGCGCTTTGGAATCAGGGTCGGGCGGAAGTTTCTCGCCGAAGGTTGCGGCGAGTTGAACAATTCGGTCCCAGCGCTCCGGCTGTTTCACGATGCGACGCAGCGATGAAACCTTTTCCAGCATCCGCGCCACCACGCCGTTGGCGGCGATCATGAAGTCTTCAATCAACTCGGTGGCATGATTCTTCTGCTGCTTCTCCATGTCGACTACCTGGTCATTCAATATCAGGGGACGGAGTTCGTCAGTCTGGAGGTTGAGCGCACCATTTGCAAAGCGCTGGTTTTTCAGCTTCTGCGCGATTTCGTTTTGCAGGCGAAGCTGTGCCTGCAGATCGGTGGAGGCCGCTACTTTGGCTGGTGCTGTTGCTGTGCCTTCCAGCCACGCTCCGACGGAGTTGTACTGGAGTTGTGCGCGGTTGCGAGCCAGGGCGCGATAGACGTCGCTGGAAGTGACGTGGCCGCCGGCATCGGCCACGAATTCGATGACCACGCTTAAGCAGTCTTGATTTTCGAGCAGGGAAGTCTTGCCGGTGGAAAGCTCTTCCGGCAGCATGGGGAAATTTCGGACGCCGGCATAGACGGTTGTGGTTTCTCTGGCGGCGTGCTGATCGATGGCGGTTTGCTTAGGGACAAACGCGTCTACGTCGGCTATGCCTACGAGAACCTTCATGTCGCCGTTGGGCAGACGCTCTGCAACTTCGATCTGGTCGAGGTCGCGGGAGGTGTCGTTGTCGATCGAGGACCACAGAAGATTTCGGAGGTCGCGAACATCTTTCCCGGAGGCTATTTGTGGAGGATGCGCGCGCAGGTCCGTTAGCTGTTGCAGGACGGTGGGAGGGAAGTCGGGTTGAAATCCGTGTAGCCGCATGATTTCTTTTGCGGTGGCTTGCAGATCGAGGTGAGATGGATTGGCGTTGGGCATGAGTTCGATAAGGAAGCGGGCCTAACGCGCGCATATTGTGTCGCAAAGAACGCGACACATCGCGCGGCTCGGCCAGATCCTTCGGCGACGAAAGGCATGTCGCCTCAGGATGACAATCGACATTATTCGGTGACCACCGCCTTCACCAGATTTCGCGGGCGGTCCACGTTACAACCTTTTTTCGTTGCTACGTAATAGGCGAAGAGTTGAAGCGGGATCACTTCGACGATCGGCAGCAGCAGTTCCGGAGCGGCGGGGACGAAGAATACATCGTCGGAAATGCTGGTGATTTCGCGATCGCCCTCGGTGGCCACCGTCACCAGGCGGCCGTGCCTGGATCGAACTTCCTTCATAACCTCGAGAGTGCGGCGGTAGCGCAATACGGAATCAGGATCGTGCCGGTCGCAGGTGGCTAGCACAACTACGGGAAGTTTTTCATCGACCAGCGCGTTCGGCCCGTGTTTCAGCTCTCCGGCGGGATAACCTTCGGCGTGCGCGTATGAGATCTCCTTGAGCTTGAGCGCGCCCTCACGCGCGATGGCGTAGTGAATGCCGCGTCCGAGATAGAGGAATTTTTCTGCGTGATACTGCTTGTCTGCGAATTGGGCGGCGAGATCGTCCCAAGCGCGGAGGTTGCGGTCAATGGCTTCGGGAAGCTGTAAGAGCCGATGGAGATAGGAGCGCGTAACCTCGGAGGTCATGCGGCCGCGCTTGCGCGCGAGGAACAATGCCATCAGGTAGAGAACGGTGACCTGGGTGGTGAAACTCTTGGTGGCGGGCACGGCGAGTTCGGGGCCGGCTCCGGTGATCAAAGCGGCACTCGCTTCACGAGGAATGGTAGCGTCTGCTACGTTGGAGACGGCGATAGTCTTGACGCCGCGGGTGAGTGCCTCGCGCTGTGCGGCGATAGTGTCCGCAGTTTCGCCGGATTGCGTGACCACCATTACGATGGGATCAACCGCGGCGTGCGTGGAGCGATAGCAGTACTCGCTGGCGTACTCCACGTCGACGGCGACGCCGGAAAGATCTTCGATCATGATCTCGCCGGCCAGTCCCGCGTGCCGGCTGGACCCGCTGGCGGCGATGATCAGCTTCTCGAAAGTGAGGAGTGCGCTCTCGATCGAATGCAGCGCGCCGGGAAAAAGAATGTCGTTCTGGAGGTGCCGGTCTACAGTTTTGGCAATGGCTTGAGGCTGTTCGTAGATCTCCCGACGCATGGCGTGGGAAAAGTGGTCTGTTGCGATGTTCGAGGGGGCTCTAGTCGGATTCATCATGGGCTGCGGCGAGGGTAAATCATTAGCGGCGTGTCGGGCAAACCTGCGTGGGCCGGTTAAAAGGGGGCTTGCCAAGTGGGCTGTCTATACCGGGTTGTTCAGGAGATGTTGCTCGGAATTGACATGAGATAATGGACCAACTCGCAGCGGCCCCGTAGCTCAGTTGGATAGAGCAGCGGTTTCCTAAACCGTTGGTCGGCGGTTCGACTCCGCCCGGGGCCCCCATTTTCAACAACTTACGAGGTGTGCCTTCTGGCTGTCCCGGGTTTGTCCCGTGTTAAGCTCCGATCGAGTTTGGAGATCGCTTTGCGCACGGCTTTCGGCAGAGTCTTAGCAAAGTGCTCTTGCGTGGTTCCAATGTCGGCGAGATGCAGAATCCTCTGAATGACATCATGCGGAATTCCGAGTTCGCGCAATTTGGTCGAGAGGCCTCGGGGCGGAAGGCGTGCCACCCGTACCAGCGCGGACCTTTCGTCCTCAAATATCCGACGACAGCTCGGGCTGAGATTCTGACGTGAAAGGTGTTGTGGTCACTAATGTTCCAGACGATTCATTCGCCGCAGATGCGAGCCTGCAGCGTGTAGATGTGATTGGGCAAATCAAGCGGCAACCTGTAAACTCCGTAGCTGACTATAAGCGTTTGATCGGGCAAGCCGGAAAGCAGATACTCATCCTAACTTGTTAATCGCAGAGGCAACAATACTTTCCTGGTCGTACAGCCCGAACAGATCGCTCGATCAGAATGATGCGGGCGGATCGAAGCGCTCGTAGCTTATAAGGGATGTGTGCGTCCAAGGAGGAATTCCTATGCCATTCCGTTCCATTCTTGCCATTATCCTTCTGACTATTGCTACTTCGGGATTCGCCCAGACTTTGCTCGAAGGCCGTTTGCTCAGGTTCCCGGATGTTTCTAAGGACAAAATCGCCTTTAGTTACGGAGGAGATCTGTGGCTGGTCTCGAGGGAGGGCGGGACTGCACAGCGAATCACCAGCGATCCGGGTCAGGAACTGTTTGCGAAATTTTCTCCAGACGGAAAGTGGATCGCGTTCACCGGGCAGTATGACGGCAACCATAACGTATACATCATGCCTTCTGAGGGCGGCGATCCCAAACAGCTGACCTTTCACCCCGGCGGTGATCACCTCAACGAACGCATGGGTATTCACAACGAGGTCATCACCTGGACGCCAGACAGCAAGCGGATCGTCTTCCTGAGCCGACGTGACACATTTAATGATTGGTTTGGCCGGCTCTATAGTGTGGGCGTCGACGGCGGCCTGCCGGAGGCGCTTCCGCTGGATAAAGGCGGGCTGACATCCTACTCTCCGGATGGAAACAGCATTGCGTACAACCGCATCTTCCGAAACTTCCGCACCTGGAAGCGCTACACCGGAGGCATGGCGCAAGACATCTGGATCTACGATCTTAAGGCCAACCACATTGAGCAGATGCCTCACACGGAATGGACCGACACATTTCCCATGTGGCATAGCGACACGATTTATTTTGATTCGGATCGTGGTCCGGAACACCGCCTGAATCTCTACAGCTACAGCGTGACCTCGCACGACATCAAACAGCTCACCCATTTCACAGATTTTGATGTGAATTGGCCAAGCCTCGGCCCGGATGCCATCGCATTCGAAAACGGTGGCTATTTGTACTTGTTCGATTTGAATACGCAGAAGGAACATAAACTGACAATTTACCTTCCCGGCGACCGCGATTTGGCCCGCAAACACTGGGCAAATGTCAGCAAGCTGATTACCGATTTCGATATCTCGCCGGACGGAAAGCGCGCAGTGTTTTCAGCCCGGGGTGACATTTTTACAGTGCCTGCGAAGGAAGGCAGCATCCGCAATCTCACGCGAACTCCGGGTATTCGCGAGAAATACGCGGCCTGGTCACCGGATGGCAGATGGGTCGCCTACATATCGGACCGCACGGGCGAGGACGAACTGTACATCACCCCGCAGGACGGCTTGGGGCAGGAGCAGCGAATCACCTACGACGGGAAGATGTTTCGCTTGCCTCCGGTGTGGGCTCCCGACAGCAAGAAGTTGTTATTTGCCGACAAAGAAGCGCGCCTTTTCTACGTTGACATCAACGATAAGAAGCTAGTTCAGATCGATCAAGGTAAATATGCGGACTTAACGGATTACAGGTGGTCGCCCGACAGCAACTGGGTGGCCTACTCCAAGACTACGGAGAATCACAACGGTGTGATTTATTTGTACGGTCTTGCTGATCGGAAGATGAGCGCTGTCACAACGAACGCCAACGATAGTTCGGGGCCATATTTTGATCCGGAAGGTAAGTATCTCTACTTCCTCTCCAATCGCGACTTCAATGAAGTGCTTGGCGTGTACGACATTGAATTTGCAAATCCGAAGGCGGCCCGCGTATATATCGCGACTCTGCGCGCCGACGAGCCTTCTCCTTTCCCCGTGCTGAGCGACGAAGTGACCATTGCCCAAGCGCCCGACATGCTCGTAACGCCGACGCTCGGAACGAAGCCCCCCGCGCAAAATCCTCCCGAGACGCCCACGAAAAAGAACAAGCCTCCGGCCACCGCGAAACCAGAGGATGGAATAACGGAGCAAAAACCTGGCACGGAAGCTGAAAAAGAGGAGAAACCGGGAACGCGACCAGCCCTGAAGAACTTCCGTATCGATCTCGATGGAATTCAGAACCGTATAGTGGCGCTGCCGACGCCACCTGGTAACTTGCAAACTCTCACGGCGGCAAAGGGCGTGATCTTTTATCTGTCTGCGCCCGTGCAGGGTCTGTCTGGACCATTGCCGGGCGAACCTCCCGCCATTCACGCTTATGACTTGAAGGATCGCAAGGATCACATCTTTCTGGAAGGAGCCGACCAGTACGCGCTCTCATTTGACGGCAAGAAAATTCTATACGGAACGCCCAAACACGAGGAAGGAGCTGAAGAAATCGAAGAGGGCGGCGAAACCGCCGAACACAATTACGGAATCGTCGATGCGAAAGTACCGGAGGGGACACAAGAGGCAAGAGAAAGTGAGCCTAAGCCTCTGGCCCATGCAGGAGAAGGCGCTTTGAAGCTAGACGCGATGCGAATGGACGTAGATCCTCCGGCCGAGTGGAAACAAATCTTCAATGAGGTCTGGCGCCAGGAGCGGGATTATTTCTATGAACCCGCAATGAATGGCGTGAATTGGCAGCAGGAGCACGACAAATATACGCAATTGCTGCCATACGTGGCCGACCGATTGAGCCTGACTTACATTTTGGGCGAACTGATCGGCGAGCTTTCCAATTCGCATACTTATGTGGGCGGAGGCGACTATCCTGAGATCGAAACTGTCAACGTCGGACTTCTCGGCGCCGATCTTGAACCGGATGCAAAGAGTGGGATGTACCGCTTGGCCAAGATCTATCCCGGTGAAAACTGGAATCATAATCTGCGTTCTCCACTCACGGAGCCGGGTGTCATGGTAAAAGAGGGTGAATACGTGCTGGCCGTGAACGGCCGTCCACTGCGGGTTCCGCAGAACCCTGAAGAACTCTTCATCAACACCGTGAACCAGACCACCACGCTTTCGATCAACAGCAAGCCCACTGAGCAGGGAGCGCGCAACGTGGTGGTACGGCCGATTCCGAGCGAGTTCGGTCTGCACGAGTTGAACTGGATCGAGACCAACCGCCGCAAAGTGGAGCAGGCCAGCGGTGGACGGATTGGATATGTTTACCTGCCAGATATGGGTGCCAGCGGACTCAACGAGTTCGTGAAGCAATATTTCCCGCAGATTCGGAAAGAAGGAATGATCTTCGATGTCCGCTATAACGGCGGTGGCTTCGTCGACCAGATTATCTTTGAGCGCTTGCGGCGCGTGCTGGCCGGCATGGAATCGGCCCGCAACTGGGAATCCGATACCGAGCCGAGCAATGTTTTTTATGGGCACATGGCCTGTGTCACGAATCACTATGCCGCTTCCGATGGTGACTTCTTCAGCTACTTCTTCAAGGTTTACAAACTGGGTCCGCTCATCGGGGAGCGCACCTGGGGCGGCGTCCGCGGCATCCGAGGAGAAATTCCTCTGATCGATGGCGGCTACATCACGCGTCCCGAATTCTCGCTCTATGGTTTAGACAGCAAGTGGCTGATCGAAAACCGCGGCGTAGCGCCTGACATCGAGGTCGATAACCGTCCTGACCTGGTGCGAGACGGGCATGATCCTCAACTGGAAAAGGCCATCGAGTTGGTGATGAAAGAAATCCAGGAGCATCCGATGAAATTGCCAGCCCGACCGCCCGACCTGCCAGCGTACCCACAGGGGCCGGGCCTTTAGCCGCTGTCGACAAGCCTGAGGCGGCCTGATGGCGGATTTCCAGTCTGGCGCCTTTGTATTTTTCGGCGCCACCGGCGATCTCGCGCACAAGCAGATCTTCCCATCGCTGCAGGAACTGATTCGCGACGAAGGTTTCAATCTGCCGATCGTCGGCGTGGCCAAGGTAGGCTGGAATCTCGATCAACTTAATGCACGCGCCAAGGACAGCCTCGAGAAACGTGGCGTTGGCCCGGCGTGCCCATCTATATCCGTGCAGCTAAGATGCTGCCGGTCACCGCGACCGAGGTCTTCGTCGAATTCAAGCGACCGCCGATGGAGACCTTTGGGGAAATCGTGCCCGGCACCTCCGTGCATCTGCGCATGCGCATCAGTCCGGACATCGCCATCGGAATGGGTGTTCGGGTGAAGACGCCGGGCGAGCGGATGACAGGCCGCGACGTGGAACTGTTACTGAACGGGGCGCCGACGACATGCCTCCCTACGAGCGACTGGTGGGCGACGCCATGCGGGGGCAGAGTGAGCTCTTTGCCCGCCAGGACCTGGTGGAAGCGCAATGGCGCGCGGTCGAGCCCATCTTGGGCAAATGTCACGCCCTTTTATCACGATAAGCCGGGGACATGGGGACCCGATGAGGCTGACCAACTCATCTCCAGCGACTGACCGTGGACCAATCCGAAGGTTCAGGATCGAAATAAAAAGGAGCACGGGAATAACCCAGCGACTGATTGAAACGCCGTCGAGGCATGGGCCGCAGACGCACTACGGAAAGATCGTGGTGCGGATGCGAGTCCAATCAATCCGCTTCACGTATTCCGGAGCGCGAGTACCGCCGCTAGCCGCTGATTGCCTCGTTCGGCAAGAGCCAGAGGAACAGGAAGACGATGACGGCAAAGAGGAAGACGACGATGACGACAACGGCGACGGCTACTCAGATTGCCTGGCCTGGCAGTGCCGCTACCGGTGGCACGCAGGGGCTATTCACGAAGTTTGGGACGGAGCCTAATTTGAAATTGAGCAGCACTTGGGGGAGGGCTGTTTCAACGAAGCGTCCCACTCGTTGAGTCTGGGGCGCTTTCGTTTGTAGGCTCCAGTCACGACTGATGCGTAACTCTCTAATCTAGAGGGGGGAGCCTCGGCTCTTGCGGGAAGGTGTACCGTCGGCCACGGAATTCCGCACGCTTTCATGGTGCCCGCAATTCAGTCTGAGCTTGAGTCGGCGCTCACCGGCCACAGATTCTTTTTGCTGTTTCTTCTTCTGTTGGGGACACTCATTCTGCATCCGTATGCCGAAGCCAGTCGCTTCGGTTACCACGCATTTCGCGGGACACAGTGGCCAAGTTCTAGTTGAGGTGGGGCCGTGCCGCCTGCATCCCTTAGATACACAGAGAGGCAAGAGATAATGGCGCGAGTGTTCATCCCAGGTTCCTCCGACGGGCTTGGCCGCATGGCCGCACAACTCCTGATCGAGCAGGGGCACAGCGTAGTTTTGCATGCCCGTAACTAGCAGCGAGGACGCGAAGCGTTTGCCGCCGTTCTGGGAGCGGAGACAGTCGTCACCGGCGATCTGACGAGCATCGCTCAAACCCGCAACGTGGCCGAACAGGTCAAGGCACTCGGCTCCTTCGATGCAGTGATTCACAATGCAGGAATCGGATACAGGGAGACCCGGCGCATCGCGACCGAAGACGGTTTGCCTCAGGTATTTGCCGTCAATAAGCTCGCACCGTACATCCTGACCGCGCTGATTCAGAAGCCGAAGCGCCTTGTCTACCTGAGTTCCGGCCTCCACCAGAGCGGCGATGCAAGCCTGAAGGATCTCGCATGGGAGCACCGCCCATGGCGGGGACAGCAGGCTTACTCCGATACCAAGCTGCACGATGTGCTTCTGGCCTTCGCGATCGCACGCCGCTGGCCGGAAGTTCTCTCCAACGCTCTCGAGCCGGGCTGGGTGGCAACCAAGATGGGAGGTTCGGGAGCGCCGGATGACCTGGACGCCGCGCATCGCACTCAAGCGTGGCTCGCGGTCAGCGGCGACCCGGCCGCGACGGTTGCGGGAGGGTACTTTTATCACATGCGACCTCGTAGCCCGAACCCAGCCACCCGCGATGCGGAGCGGCAGGAGGAGCTGCTCGATGCCTGCAAACACTTCTCTGGAGTTGATCTGCCCACAAACTGAAGAGGGAACGCCGCTTCTATCCCGGGAAGTGGGATCCCCGTTACAAGATGCTCTGGAAAGTGGCCGCCATCGATTTCGGGAGGTCGAGATGGGCCCGGGAAGGCCCCAAATGTCATGCAATGCCCTGAGATGTCCTATCTTGTCCCTTGCCGGTGTAGGACTAGCCACCTAATATCCTTCGATAGGCATCAGCGAGAAGAAGCGCAAACAAATGCGCGTCCGCCTGCTGGTTGCGCCGACGTAATCGAGTTGGGAGCCCCCAAACGGCCTTACGAAGCCAAGTCAATCACCGTCATCTGAAAAGGGGAAACCGAGTGCCTTCTGCTCCAGCCCGGCCGGGTATGATCGTGGTAGATTCGTCGTTGCGGGTAGTTGCTTCCAATGCGGAGGTGCTTCAGATACTCACATTTCCGGAACAACCAGAAAAAATTAACAATCTGGACATCTGGCTCGCCAAAAAAGTCCATGCCTCTCTCGCAGAGAGCGATTCACCTTCCGGGCTCGCGGGCAAAGTTCAATCGGCCAGGAGGACGTATCTTTGCCGCTCTTTTCCCCTCGACGTCGCGGCAAGTCATAAGAATGTTTCGGCTCAATCCGGAAGCTTGGCGATCGTCATGATCGAGAGGAAAAGCAGCGGATCAGCAACGATTGCCGAGATTTCTGAACGTTTTGGATTGACCGCCCGCGAGCAGGAAACCGTGCAGTTCCTGCGGCAAGGCTTTACCAGCAAAGAGATTGCCCAGCGCATGAATATCAGCCCTAATACGGTAAAGGCGTTTATTCGGCTGGTGATGGTTAAGATGGGTGTTTCGACGCGTTCGGGCATTATCGGCAAGGTCGTCTGTCCCGATCCAGGATCCTGCGCACCTCGGCCACTTCCGCAAATTTTGCCGGTCGCTCCACGAAAGCCTCGACCCTTCGTGGGGGAAGTACAAAATCGGTATTGAACGCTGCAAGTGGCCGGCGCATAACGAGTGGCGCTCCGCTGCAATCAAGCTACCGGTTTCTCTTGTCATTCTCCCGTATGCTCAGCGCTAAGTGCTTCGCTAGTAAGCGAGGGCGATAACACAGGTGAGGCTGGTTGTTTGACGTCCGAGCCTGCCAGGTTCATGTCTCGGGTCGCGGATTGTCGTTGCCAAACGGGCGTCGGCTCAGAGGACTGGGCCGATCTTTGTAAATGCGCTCGGGGCCAACGATCCAAGATCCTGCTGATGTGCGAAAGCGCCAGAGTATGGGCCGTGTTCAGAGCTTCTCGGACCCTCATGGAAAGTGACTGCTCAACTGGCGCGTCCTTTGGCGCGTCCTTTAGTGGAGCTCTATACTTCGCGATCCACGCCTCGTCTGCATCCTTCAAGTGAGTCCGATCCCTTGTCATCTCGCAACCCCACGTCCGGTGTGTGCCTGTTTTTGGGGCCTATACACCATCGAACGGCACGAGGCACCACTCCGAAGCTCCGAAGGAACTAGTCTCTTGGTTGATAGCAGCACAAATGCAGTCCTGAAGCTCAAGGAGCGCCAGCTCCGGAACCTCTGTGATGCTCTTTGGCGAGTCATCCCACGTCCCATCAATTGCCACAAGAATGGTGGAAGTGGCTGTCCGCTACCGACACAAAGCTCTATTGACGTTTGCCAGAAGGTGGGGTTGTAAGTCGTTGCAGGTGGGTTGCCCAAGCCGACAGTTCCCCTCCGGGGGCAACATTGCTTGCATCGCAGGATTGATTACTGACACTTTCTGCTGAGACAATCTCGATCACACCAGCTTCTGGTCTGATACCAGTGGCGGGATGATTCGTCAGATCATGGTTCACCGACAGGGTCAGGAGGCCATCTTGGGAAACCGGACATCCACAGCACTCAGTCATTTCTTGCTGCGCGTCAAAGACGTAGACCATTGCGCAGAGGGGACCGCTCGTCATTCCGACGTTGGCGACACGCACGGTTGCATCTAGATTTGTTGCGGAGTTGTTGGCATTGCTGAAGTAGTTCAGTAACAACCGCGGCTCCACTGTTGAGTCAGAGCTACTGTCCGTGGGCCCATCAACTCCCACTCCTCCTTCAACCGTGCCACAGGTGCAGATACCCTTAGTATTTGCCTTCAAAAATCCGCATAGGCCTTGAAGTACTGCCAAGTGGGTTCCACTTAGTGCCAAGACGTCAAATGGCGATTCTGTAAACGTACTTCCTTCCTGAACCTTGACGTTTGCCGACCCACTCAGCCCATTCAAGTTGGCCGAAATGGTGGTGGAGCCGACGGCGTCCGCGACCGCCACTCCTGCGGGACTAATACTTACCAGGGACGAATTCGCAGAAGACCAAGCCGTCGAATTCGTAAGACCTTGAGTGCTCCCGTCACTGAAGGTGCCGGTCGAGGTGAATTGTTCCGTCGCCCCCAGCACAATCGATGAATTCGCTGGAGCCACTGCAATCGACACCAAGATAGCTGGCGAGACGGTCAGTGTATCGCTTCCGCTGACGGAAGCTGAGGCAACGGTGATCGTGGCAGAACCCACCGCCTGGGCCGTGACTACTCCAGTGGCGCTCACGGTTGCAATGCTGGATGAAGCAGAGGACCAGGTCGCCGAGTTGGTAATGTTTTGCTGGGTGCCGTCGCTGAAGGTAGCGATCGCATTGAGCTGTTGCGTCCTGCCCTTTGGGACCGAGAGACTCTGCGGGCTCACGGCGATCGCGACCAGGACGGCGGGCGAGACGGTTAGGGTGGCGCTTCCACTCACGGATGCCGAGGCAGCGGTGATCGTGGCAGAACCCACCGCCTGGGCTGTGACTACTCCGGTGGCGCTCACGGTCGCAATGCCGGATTGAGCAGAGGACCAGGTCGCCGAGTTGGTAATGTTTTGCTGGGTGCCGTCGCTGAAGGTGGCGATCGCATTGAGCTGTTGCGCCGCGCCCTTCGGGACCGAGAGACTCTGAGGGCTCACGGCGATCGAGACCAAGGCGGCTGCAGAGATGGTAAGAGTGTCCGAAGACGTGACTGAGCCTGAAGTTGCGGTAAGTTTGGCGCTTCCGATTTGTTTGCCCCACGCCAGTCCTGACTTGCTGATACTCGCGACTGCAGGTTGTGTACTAGCCCAGGCAACTGTTTGCGTCATATCTTGCTTGCTGCCATCGCTGAACAAACCCGTCGCGGTAAGCTGCTGCCTTTGATCCAGCGCAACGGTCGGAGCAACGGGAGAAATCAAGATTGATGTTAGAGTCCTACTCGAAGGTGTGCTCATCGCTGGCGGGCTGCCGCCACATCCTGACACACCGACGGTGAATGAAAGCAACAAGACAAGGCATATATGCGCAGCCGCGCCGCGCGAAGTTCCTCCTGCGCTTGCAGGTTCCATGCTTCACCACCTGTGAATGGCCATCAATCTGCTGGAGGAGGATTGGAAAACGCCCGACGAACGCCCAACTATACTCTGAGAGTATTCTATCAGACACTCTTCTTCGCGGCTAAGCCAAAAGCAGTAGGAAAACAGTCCTAGTCCGTATGTACTAGCCAATCAGGTTAATCACGCTGGATCACGCAACGATCAAAATAGGAATTGCAGTCCGGAAAGATAGTTGTTTCCTCGCACCTTCGGCTTCTTCGTCCAACGGACAAGCAAGAGAGTGGGGATTGGCACAGGGACATCCACAGCGCACATTTCGCAGCGCAAGAGGGATGATTGTGAAATGGGCTGCTGACTCAAGAAGCAAAGGCCGCCTTTGCTAATATTCTGGGCCCGCCCGAGGATTGGGCTCATGGCACTTTCGGCGGAATCGAAAGGAGGGACAGGGTTGACCTCAATCTCCAATGTCTGGGGGACTCGAGGGTATCTCCTCCGCTCTAAGTCGTAAGATCGCATGACGAACTGCGATCTTACGTCAGTGCAATCTTAAGTAAACTCCTCAAATGGGTTAGTTCACGACGGCTAACTTCTTGACTTCAGGAATAGCTACTGTCAGCACTGGCTATAGAGGCCCGACAATTCTGCCCACGATTCCAGACCGTGTGGAGACGCCCATTTTTACCATTACTAGGCGCAAGAAAGCTTTTACAGTGTTTGGGCTGATGTCCATTCTGGCGGCGATTTCCTTGCTGGTGAGGCCCTGTAGCAGCAATTGGACCGTCTCCTGTTCCCGGACGGTTAAATCAAACTCCTGCGACAGCTGCGACAAAGCCGCCGAGCGCGACGAGTAACGCTCCAATATGAGCACTACCAGGTTGCCTTTGTCTGGGGAGTCCAGGTGAAAAACCCGACAATTGTAGCGACGATTGCCAGACCTGAATTCCTTCACGAATTCCAGCGAATTTATCGACTGCCGATTGACTAGACTGAAGCGGATCTTGTCCGCAAGAAAAACACTTACTCGCTTAACCTGGTCGGCCAGGTTGGGAAATGTAAGAATCGTGATCGCTTGCTGATTGCAGGCTATAGGATTCAACTTGTAGTCCAAGATTAGGAAACCAGGTTCTGATATCCCAATGGTCATAGCTTACTCCTTATGAGCTTGAGGAATCTCTCGCCATTGCTTTCGAATTCGTGGTCCACAGACGGATCCTCTCGTGTCTCGACCGCAAAAATCCCTGGATGATGCTGCTAACCTAAGCTTAAAACTGTTCACAACGATGCGCCTTCGGGAAAAAAGCCCGCGACGTTTAGGCTGTTGGGACTAACCAGGTTTGTTAGCAGCGGAGGGGGAGTTGTACACACCGCCACCATCGAACCGGTAGGGGAGAAAACGAGTAAGTTTCCCACTGAATGCGCCTATTGTCAAGGCAAGGCGAAGCGCAGGTCAAGAAATTCATTAAGAGCTTCCGCGAAACGGATCGTCCTACCAAAGAACTAATACACACGGACTAATTCGTCTTGACGTCGCCTGGTACCCCGCCGACAATAACCAAACGTTGCGCGACTGATACTGACGAACTAGCCAAAATGACTAGCACATGGGCAGTATTGCAGAAGCGGTGTTTGCTGTTTTAATGTCTTAGGCGTTCTGACCTTTGCCTGCAGCTCGGGAATAGACCGTTCAGCGTCAAGCACACGGCGGCAGGAGGGCACTTTGGCACCGTGCAAGCCGACAGGAAAGCACGAAAGTTGATCAGTGATTTGCGTGCCCGATTCTGACTCGGTCGAGCTCGGACCGACGCGTACTGGGCCACCGGTCGAGGAACTACTCCATAAGGACTAGCTCCCAGATCTAGTGTTTCCGACTAAGCCACGTGGGTAATTGTAAAGGACTCCAAAAAGGTTGAGAGTTCGGCAAGCGCGCTCATAGCTGATTCTCCCCCCAGCCGCCGAGGCGCCACAACAAAAAGAGTAACGGAGGATGTATACAATGAAGATTGGAACTTTGCTGTTTTCGATACTGGCCATCAGCCTGATGCTGGGAATCGCTTCAGGAAATGCCGTAGCTCAGAATGTTGGTGACAACAGCACCTATTTCACCACCTACTATTCCAATGCGAACACTTCTGGAGCGCCGGATAGTACCGTGCGCATCATCAACGATGGCGACACCGGGGGGAACCTGTGGGCGTCCATCTATGTGTTCGATGACAGCCAGGAGTTGCAGGAGTGCTGCAGCTGCGAAGTAACGCCAGACGGGCTGCTCTCGGAAAGTGTGAACGCAAACCTGACGGCCAATGCCCTCACCGGCAAGAAGCCCACACGCGGCGTCATCAAGGTCATTTCTTCTTCATCGAGTGACCCGACCTCCGACGTGCCAACGACTGGGCTACGCGTATGGAGCACCCACGTCCAGAGAGCCACGGCTACCGCCGGAGCTTTCTACGTTACCGAAACCAAGGCGGCCGACTCTAACCTGTCGTCCGGCGAACAAGCATTGTTGCAGAATCTTTGCTACTATGACTCGCTGCTGAGCGGTCTCCCCTGCAGCTGCACGCTGGAAGATCACGACTTTTAATCATCAAAGGAGTGGCCTTCGGCTTGGGGGGTAAGGCTGAAAACGGCTGAAGTTGCTTTCGTTGGGAGCTCATTCGGCCGGACAAAAACGGACATCCCGGACGCCGGGGTTACAACTGGCGTCCGGACTTCTAGATCATTCTCATGTTCTGATTGCCTCTAAACCTATCTCATGTTCTAATATTCTCCTCCCCCAAAGACACGTTCTCAATTCCTAAAGAGGGGAAATTCCACAATGTCGACCAAGGACACTCTGATTGCGCTCGGACTGGGGATAGCTCTGTGCGCTTTTTCCATCCCGGCCATCGGCCAGGATAGCTCCAGCGTAGTAGCCGAGATCGCTGGCCAAAAGGTGACGGCAGACGAGTTGGAGCAAAAAGAAGCAGGCAAACTGCTTCAGGCCAAATACAAGTATTACCTTGCCGAACGCGATGCGCTTGAGCAATTCATTGACGATCAGCTATTGGAAATGCAGGCGAAGAAAGAAGGCGTGACCCTTGACGAATTATTCAAGCGTCATGTTGCCATTCACGTGCCAGAACCGACGGAGGATCAGCTCCGCTTCTACTACGAGGGCGTTCAAACCGACGAACCTTACGAGACCGCGCGACCCAACATCATCGATACAGTACACCAGCTTCGTACGAAAAAAGCACGGGACGCGTATATCGCTGAACTTCGAGCGCAATATGGTGTGGTAGTTGAGCTGAATCAGCCCAGTGCTCACGTCGAGGTTGCGAATGCTCCGCGGCTTGGACCTGAGAGCGCTCCGGTCCAGATCATCGAATTCGCGGACTATGAGTGCCCTTACTGTCAAAAAGTGAACGAGGATCTTAACCGGCTGCGGGAACAATTCGGCAATCAGGTCTCAGTGGTTTACAAAGACTTTCCTCTTCCCATGCACCCACTTGCTCCAAGAGCCGCTGAGGCCGCGCACTGTGCGGGCGCGCAAGGGAAATTCTGGGAGTTTCACGATGCTTTGTTTCAGACCAAACGACTTCAAACGTCCGACCTGAAACAGCAGGCGCGCACGTTGAAACTCGACACCGCCCGTTTCGATCAATGCCTCGATGGCGGAGAAGAAATTGCCGTCGTGAAGAAGGATGCCCAGGAAGGCCAGCGGCTTGGATTACAGGGCACACCGAGCTTTTTCATAAATGGCCACTTCATGAGTGGCGCCATTGGATTCATGAAATTGCGGGATACGGTGCTGCAAGAACTGGGGGCGGTGACCACCGCAAGAAAGCAAACTGCTGCTCTCGTGCCGGCGAAAGATGCAGGGAAGAAGTGATGCCTCAGAGGAGAAGCGCGTAGGCTTCTCTGAGCGTCCGGCAGTTCGTTCTTAAAAGGAGAGGGGTAGATCTAGAACCGGGACATGCGTTGTGCCTAGTTCCTGTCAGGCGGTGAACTAGCAACGGCTGCAGCGGTCTTGAAAGCGGCCATGCCCATGCAGAAACTACCCGCGGCCCTCCCCCCGGTTAGTGTCGGTTGATAAGTTCCTGATGGTGCATTTAGGAAGTACACATAAGAAGTGCTGTACTTCCATCCCGCAGGAGTGACGCCGGTTGGAAGAGGGGCGGTAGAAAAGTAACGGGCAATTATAAAATCCTTTGTTGTCGTCGTGATACTAGGGCCAACCTCTAGATCACCGCTCGTTGCAGTCCCGTTGCTCACTTGCGCTCCGGTTCCATCCAGGACGGAGGACAACGCCATGCCTGAAACTTCAAGAAAAGCATTAAGACTACCTTTAACGTGATCTGACAGATGGAATTTGAGCTCGGTCACACCTGGGTTGCAATTCTCACAGTACCAAATATCAAGAGACTTCTCCGCGCAAGACGAACTTGTCCCTGGGACTTGTTTATACGTGTTACCCCCATCGGGTGCATTGTCGGAAACGCTCAAGACCTTGACACCAGGGGAAAGAAGCACCGGCATGGCGATGAGGACACTGCCCTTGCCGCTTGGCTTAGGCAGATCCATGTCCGAGACCGTGCCCGCACCGGCACTAACCGCGACAAACTGTTGAACTACGGTTTGAGCAGATAACTCGACTCCTCCACAAAATAACATGAAAACCAGTAGCTTCCTCCCCATATCTGACCTCTTCCATGACTATACGTGATATGTTTTCCGTGGTTCCATGGACTCATGCTGCAATAACCAAGAATAACGGTCCCGCAGCCAGAAGAGTCGTTGACTGCGAGCCTCGCGGTTTTCAAGTCGCCTCTGGTTTGCGGCCTCCCGCTACTTATTTTCCGCTTGAGGCTTAATCTGGGAGCGGTCCTTTGCCAAGATGAATGGCCCGCTGGATGCCTGTGTGATCTTGCCGGTCACGCATACTTGCTTCCCCTGGTAGGCGGCAATGGCCTCTTGGGGTCCTCCTGGCTGTGTTCCGAATGCTACGAAGTAGAACACCGGATTCGGTCCCGGCTCATCGAGATCGAAGTTTACCGGTTTTCCGTGGCCTGCGAGTCCATACCTGGAAGTCATGGTGTCTACCACCTTTCCGCATACAGTTGCCGTCTCTCCGATGTGGTTCTTGGCATCGGCGGGGGCTACGCGCGGGGGCGTCGCGCTCGGAGCGCTCTGAGCAAAAGCGAGGGCCGATAGCCCCGACACACAAAGCATAACGATCAGCATATTCATAATATTTGTCATGTTGTTCCAATCGCGTTGATTTGGTTTGGCCCGAAAGCCAGCAGATTCAGGAAATCAGCACTATCCGGCCAATCATCCCGGCCAACATCTAAACTCAAATACTGCAGCCCGTCAATTCCACTTTTGGTTAGGCCAGCCCGGAGCTCGTCCCCAATTGGCCTAATCCGAAACCCTAAGTCTTTTGGCTAAGCCAGCTGGAGGATTGTGAGAAGAGGTACTTAAGGAGTAATTGCTTAAAGGCGAGAGAACTTGATCGAAGCGCTGCTTGAAAATGAGGCGGCGTCGCTGCAACGCGTCTCGATAACGGCCCTCCCCCGTGACTGCCATCAAGCACTCGAGCTACTCAGAGAGCGTGGCTTCTCCGCGTCCAGGGGGATTCGTTGACTAGTCCGGCATTTCCTCACTGCGCCCGCCAACTGTTTAGCCTTATCCCGGAATCAGTCAGCGCGAGGTTTGTGAAGGTTGGTTGCGTTTCAGTGTGCATCCTAGCGTGTCTGGTCTCTAGTGTGTTTGCGTTGGCGCAAGTGGATGGACAGCAATTGCCTTCCCCGGCGCCTACGGCGCCCGTGCCTCGGTTAATTCTTATTCGGGGGACCGTGCGTGATGAGACAGGACAGCCGCTGACCGCGAGCACTGGGATCACGTTTACCCTGTACAAAGAGAGAATGATCGGGCTGCGGGCTGGCAGGAAAACCAGAACGTGCAATTGGACTCCACCAGCCGCTATAGCGTGCTGCTTGGACAATGACGAAGTTAAGAAGCAGGTTGACGCCGTGGTCGAACCGGTAGAGCGCAACTACGAAAGTGTCATCCGCCAACTTTGCGATAAGAATGTGGTAGGCATCGTAGTTGCCGTGAACAGAGAAATTGTCTGGGCTGATATTTTCGCGAGCACTCAGTTGCTGCAAAAGTATTGGCCGAAACCCGTTCCTATGCTTCCGAGGCCGTGGTGACGCGCGGAGAGGCCAGCAGCAAAGACGCAGAGAAGTTTCTCGCGGATCTTGAAGGCTGTCACGAAACGGCTGAAACTGAACCCGGCATCTATCGCCAAACGGAAATCACCGGCGACGGGCGTAGTTGGTGAAATGTATGGTCCGCCGCCAGACAGCAAGGGAGATGATTGGGACGAAGGGTAGTCTGCGTAAATGTATCCGGCCGTAGTAGGAGAGGGATCTCCGGGCCATGATGATGATCCGCGCGTGCCGGTTCTGATAAATCGCTCGGTTACCAAGAGCCATTTTTCGCCCCAGGTTTTCTGGCTCGGGTTTGTCATGGGTGCTCGTGAGAACAGGGGAAACTAATTGAAAACACGCAGAGAGGTTGAATCCAAAGAATGTTTGACGCGAGGAAGTTTTTGGCTCGGCCTCCAACCGCATCGGGGTAACGTTTATCTACACGAATTTGACACCGCTCGAGCTTTTTGTGGTATATGCTCTGCGCAGCCGCGCGAAAACCGTGTGGGCGGTTCAGCCCGTTCTTGGATAGAAGGGGGTGGTTTTTGTTGAGTCTCTCCCTCCCAGACAGGAGTTTCCATGCGTCGTGAAATGTTTTTCGCGTGCCGTCTATTGGCTGTGCTCGCTTCTCTATTCCTGTTTGCTGTTCCCCCCGCGGAAGCTGAAAACGTCCGGCCCGTTCTCATCACACAAACTGTGGATGAAAGCAATTTGGTAACACTGGGGGGCAATACGCGGCCCGAGGCGAAGGCAGAATACGATCGCGGGCGTGTGGACGACAACCTTTTGATGGAGCACCTGCTGCTCCTATTGAAGCGCTCCCCGGAGCAGGAGCGAGAACTGGAAGAGTTCATTGATGACCTTCACGACTCGTCCTCGCCCACCTTTCATCGCTGGCTCACGGCCGAGGAATTCGGAGAGAGATTCGGGGTGGCGAAACAGGACCGCGACACGATTAAGAATTGGCTGCAGTCGCATGGTCTCAAGATCAATGTGGATTACACGAACGACCTGCTCATTGACTTTTCCGGGACAGCCGGTCAGGTACGAAAGGCCTTCCACACTGCGATTCACAACTTGAACGTGAAGGGCGTGAAGCACATCGCCAACATGAGCGATCCGCAGATTCCGGCCGCTCTGGCGCCAGCGGTAGTGGGAGTGGTGTCATTGCATGACTTCCGGCCCTATCCCATGTACAGGCCACGGGCAGATTACACCGTCTCTGAAAATGGAGCGAAATATTACCTGATAGTTCCCGGCGATCTGGCGACGATTTACAACCTGAATCCACTTTTCAGTGCGGGCATTTCAGGACAAGGCCAAACGATTGTCGTGATCGAGGACACCGACGTCTACACCACCGCTGATTGGATGTCGTTCCGTTCCGTATTTGGTCTTTCCTCGTACACCGATGGCTCGTTCACGCAGATCCATCCCGCGCCTCCGAGTGGCACGAATAACTGTTCCGATCCGGGAGCGGCCGGTGACGAAAGGGAAGCGATCATTGACGCCGAATATGCCAGCGCGGCCGCACCGAGCGCGGCCGTCGTACTGGCTTCGTGCACGAACACGGGAACCTTTGGCGGCCTGATCGCGCTGCAAAACCTTCTGAACGAAAGCAGCACACCGCCGGGGCTCGTGAGCATGAGCTATGGGGAGTGCGAAGCCGGAAACGGCGCATCGTCCAATGCAGCTTTCAACTCAACCTTCCAGCAGGCGGTCACTGAAGGTGTCTCGGTCTTCGTTTCCTCGGGCGATCATGCGGCGGCGACTTGCGACGTATCCGACGAAGATGCCATTTACGGTATCGGAATCACCGGCTTCGGATCGAGTCCCCATAACGTGTCCGTAGGCGGTACCGACTTCGGTGACACTTTTGCCGGGACCAACGACAGTTACTGGGGCGCCACCAATTCGAAGACGTATGAATCGGCCAAGTCCTATGTCCCCGAGATTCCCTGGAACGATTCCTGCGCCAGTTTGCTGCTCGCGGAGTTCGAAGGTTTTAGCCAAACTTACGGATCGAGTGGGTTCTGCAATAGCAGCAAAGGAGAAGCGGATTTCCTGGATACGGTTGGAGGCGGCGGTGGACCAAGCGGCTGCGCGACGGGAACGCCCTCCCAATCTGGCGTTGTCGGCGGAACGTGCGCCGGTTGGCCAAAGCCGTCGTATCAGTCGCTGCTCGGAAATCCGAGCGACGGTGTGCGCGATATTCCCGATGTGTCGCTCTTTGCCGCCAGCGGACTTTGGTTGCACTATTATCCATACTGCTTCTCCGGACCCGGAGGTGCTCCCTGTACCGAGCCACCCGTTGACTGGCCGGGAGCAGGAGGCACATCGTTCTCCTCACCGATCATGGCTGGCATTCAAGCTCTGGTGAACCAGAAAGTCGGCGCACGCCAAGGCAACCCGAATTTCGTCTACTACAGCCTGGCGGCCACCGAGTACGGCGCCGCCGGCGACAGTGCCTGTAATTCAACTCTGGGGAATACAGTAGGCAGCTCGTGCATTTTCTATGACGTGAGGCAGGGCGACGATGATGTGGATTGTATCGGCACGCAAAATTGCTACCTACCCTCCGGCGCCAACGGCGTGCTCTCCACTTCCGATAGTGCTTATCAGCCGGCTTTCAGTACTACAACCGGCTGGGACTTCGCGACCGGAATCGGGACAGTGAACGCTTACAATCTGGTGAATAACTGGCCGGCAGGCTTCACGCTTACAGCCAGCCCAAGCTCCGTCACCATCACGCAAGGCGGAGCCAGCGGCAAGAGCAACATCACCATAACTTCGGTTAACGGATTTTCAGGCAATGTGACGCTGGCCGCTTCCGGACTACCGACGGGCGTGACGGCAGCGTTCAGTCCCAATCCTGCCACCAGCAGCAGTACGCTGACCTTGACGGCCAGCGCTACGGCTGCCACGGGCACGGCTACGGTAACGATCACCGGCACGTCGGGTAGTACGCTGAGGAATACCACGGTGCTCAGCCTCACCGTGAATACTCTGAAGGCCTTCAGTCTCTCGGCCTCACCG
>PLHQ01000130.1 GCA_003138975.1 Acidobacteriaceae bacterium
AACGCCCAACTGCGAAAGTTCGGTTAGCCGACCGACCTTGAGAGAGTAACGATGATGAGCAATCGAAGTGACTGCACATCAGTAACTTACGCATCGGCGGATGCACAGCAATCTCGTCCACAGCCCGAGATTATTGCAGTTCGAGGAGGCTGATTACTTGTGATGCCAGTCACATACATTTTTCCTGGAATGCTGGAGAATTTCGAGAGTCTAGCTTTGGCGCGAGATTGTTCGCTCCGCCAACCCCCGCTTGACGCTTCCCCGTTTACTTAGCAAGCTACTCAGCATTGGTTTTTCGTGGGTCTACAGAAACAGATAAAGATCCTCTAGCGCTCGTTGCGAGGTTGACGGTTGCGAAAATACTATCGATTCATCGACGGTCTGCGAAAGTTTGCGAAATCGCGAATGGAACCCGAGGAGGCGATCGCATTAGGAAGATCTTTGCTCCAGAAGCGAATCGCAGCGCGCGAAGACAATTTCTTAAGCCTTGCTGAGCGGAGCATTTTTCAGTATCCGCGCAGCCCGTACTTGCCCCTGCTCGCTGCCAAGCGAATTACCTTCAGCGATCTCAAGTCCTGGGTTTCAAGAGATGGCCTGGAGGCCTGTCTGCGCACTCTGGAACTCGAAGGGGTCTATTTCACAGTGGACGAGTTCAAGGGAAAGGTGCCAGTTCAACGCAAGGGGATCAATTTTGTCTGTGACGAAGGAATGTTCGATAACCCGTATCTGTCTTTTGTGTATGAGGTGAGGAGCGGGGCGACCCGAAGTGCTGGCACGAGAATCCGGATCGACTTTGATTACCTGCATCAAAGGTCCCTCTACGATGCGTTCTTGCTTAATCTCCACGGATGCCTCACGTCTCCAATTGCAAATTGGTTCCCGGTGTTTCCGGGGGCGCCGGGGATCAACTCCAGCCTGCGATTTGCGCATATCGGGAACCCGGTCCAGCAGTGGTTCTCGCAAGTTGCGGAAGACCAAGTCCGGGTTAACTGGGAAAAAAGATGGGGCACAAAAACCATTTTTGCGATTCATCGCCTCTATGGTTGCCCGTTGGCAGAGCCGGAATACGCCGGACTTAACGATGCCTACCGAATAGCTCAATGGGCCTCCCAGGCTCTCGGAGAGCACTCGAATTGCGTCGTTTACACATTCGCAGCTTCGGCGGTAAGGGTGTGTATTGCCGCAGCGGAGGCGAACCTGAGTCTTAAGGGTGCTAAGTTTCTGGTAACGGGCGAGCCTCTCACGCCGCACAAGAAGAGAGAAATCGAATCCACCGGCGCCACAGCAATTCCGGTCTATGGAATATCAGAAGCCGGTGTAATCGCCGCGGGTTGTGATCAGGCCCATTCGCAAAGCGATCACTGTCACCTTTACAAAGACACTACTGCGATCATCACGCACCGCCAGGTGGTTCCGAACTTTGATCTGTGCCTGGATTCCTACCTTTTCACCACCCTGCTCTATGAATCGCCCAAATTACTTCTGAACGTTGGCATGGGTGATTTTGGCGATCTTGATTCCGAGGGCTGTAATTGCGGCTTCGGAGAGCTCGGTTTCAATACCTGTCTCAGCAACATCCGCAGCTATGAAAAGCTGACCGGCGAAGGAGTGACCTTTGTTGACACGGACTTCGTGCGGATTATCGAGCAGCAGCTCCCCGCGACCTTCGGCGGGAAAAGTACAGACTACCAGTTGATCGAGGAGGAAGACTCGAAGGGATTCACGCACCTGCACTTGTTGGTCAGCCCTCGCGTGGGAGAGGTGAACGAAGGCGAGGTACTGGAGAAGTTCATGACTCTGCTCAAGCGTGGGGAAGCCAGCCCCGAATCATGGGCGCAATCTGGAACCGAGATGTGGCGCCAGTCTGGCATGGTGCGAATCAGGCGTGATTTTCCAGTCTCTACATCGAGCGGCAAAATCCTCCCCTTTCAGTTACGAAGACCAAGTAACCAGCTTACCGAGTATGCAAACAAATGAAAGGAACTACCATGGGATTCCCAGCACGAAGACTCAGAAGACTGCGGCAGAGCGAAGCGATTCGAGGGCTCGTTCGCGAAAATAAGCTTTCCGCCGGTAACTTCATCCTGCCCCTTTTCGCGGTCCCCGGCAGCAAGATCAGGCGAGAGATCGCATCACTTCCAGGCAACTATCATTTGTCGATCGACTGCCTGGTCGAGGAGGCCATCGCAGCACGTGATCTAGGTATTCCCGCGGTTCTTTTGTTTGGCGTGCCCGAGACCAAGGATGAACAGGCGTCTGGCGCCTACGCTCAGCACGGAATCGTCCAGCACGCCGTGAGAGCTTTGAAGAATACCGTTCCCGAGATCCTCGTTATTACCGACGTGTGCCCCTGTGAGTACACGCTGAACGGGCACTGCGGGATCATTTGCAACGGCTACCTGGATAATGACGCCTCGCTGGACCTGATCACAAAAATCACTCTGTCTCACGCCGAAGCGGGCAGCGACATGGTTGCGCCAGCGTCTATGTTAGACGGACAGATTCAGGCCATGAGGCAGGTATTGGATTCGCACGGTTATCAGAACCTGCCGATCATGGCGTACTCGGCAAAGTTCGCCTCAAAGCTTTATGACCCGTTCTTTAAAGAAGGAACACACTCTACGCTTTCTTTCGGAGATAAGAGAACGCACCAAATGGATTTCTCCAATTCCGATGAGGCCATGCGCGAGATCGCTCTGGATATCGAGGAAGGTGCGGACATCGTCATGGTGAAACCAGCACTTTTTTACCTGGATGTCGTATATCGCGCCAAGCAAGAATTCAAAATGCCTCTCGCCGTATATGACGTGAGCGGAGAGTACGCCATGATCGATGCGGCGGCGCGGCTCGGGCGTCTGGATCGAGACGCGATCATGATGGAAGCACTGACCTGCATGAAACGCGCGGGCGCGGACATCATCATCACTTATTTCGCGAAACGGGCGGCTGAGCTGCTTCACCGCAACGAGCGCTCGGGTGATACCCATTCTGGGCGCGACGTTCTCGAGGAAGAGTGGGCGATATAACAGTGCAAGATACTCTCTCGAAGACCGAGCCCTTCCCCGATGCTGCCTCTCTTTCGCCTTCGCACGGACTCTACAGGGAATCCACAGATCTGCGCCGTTTCATTCAAGTTCTCGACGACGCTGGCCTTCTCGTACGCGTCAGAGAAGAAATCGATTGGAGATTCGAGATCGGGAGAATGACGCGAGAGAGCCGAACGCCTCTGCTCTTCGAGAACGTCAAGGGTTATCCTGATCAACGCGTGTTTACCAACGGGCTGTGTGATGCCACCTCGATCGGGCTTGCTCTCGGTCTGGAGCTCGGAACCGCCCGCAAGACTCTCATAACAGAAGCCAGGCGGAGGGTGGTCGCACCAGTCAAACCGAGACTCGTCGAGACTGGCCCGGTGCTGGAGAACATTGTTCGGGCAAGCGACGTCAACCTCCTGAAACTGCCAGTTCCTCAGTGGAGCAACCACGATGGCGGCCGATACATTGGCACCTGGCACATCAACGTGACCAAAGATCCGGAGACAGGCTCTCGGAACGTGGGTGTGTATCGGATGCAACTGTTGGGTCCCAAGCAGGCGACGGTGAGTGCTTCTCCAAGAAGCCACTTGTCTCAGCAATTTGCCAAGGCCGAAAAAGAGCGCCGACCTTTGCCCATGGCGATCGCCGTCGGTGTCAGCGAGGCCGTGGTCATTGCCGCTGCAGCAGCATACCCCGGTGGAATGGACGAATACGACCTCGCCGGAGGTCTGCAACAGGAGGCTGTTCAACTGATCCCATGCCGGACGATAAATCTCGAGGTTCCCGCGCAGTCTGAAATCATAATCGAGGGATTGATTCAACCCGGTGTCCGCGTCCAAGACGGGCCTTACTTCGATTACACGGGAAAACCTAACACGAATCCTAAGGCCTTTTTGTTCGAAGCTACTCAGCTTACGTTTCGCAACAATCCCATTTTTCGTGGCACATCGATCGGAACGCCGGGCGCCGAAGATCATCAACTCTTCGCATTCCTCGCAGAACTCAACCTCGTCGACTTTCACGGCTCTCGGGTCAAGCAGGCAGTACAGCAGCTTCTGCTGAAACATCGTTTCTTCCGAACATTCCAACTCGTCGGCAAAATGGGGGCGGCGGCTGGTGCTAAGAGAGGCCAGTTGACCAGACTCATGCGCCACCTCGGATCGAGAGCATAACGCCAATCGACCGTGTCCCTTAGGCCTTTGACTGCTCCGGCTACCACTCGCCTGCCAACTATTTAAAGNNTGATCCCAGGAGATCCGATCACGCCATCAGTTCCTTTTTGCCGACGATTCACTCAGAAGAGATAAAATTGCCAGAAACCGATTATCCGTCCAAATTCTGTGGAGGTATAACAATGAGGCGTTTACTTTGCCTGGTTTTGATTTTCTTTGCGGCCATACTGAGCAGTGCACAGAACCAAAGTGTTTCCGATATCCCGCCGTACAAGAACCCCAGTCTGCCGGTTGAGCAACGCGTTGAGGATCTGCTGGGCCGTATGACTCTGCAGGAGAAGGTTGCCATGTTGAGTGGCGCCGATTGGATGCAGAGCGTTCCAAATGAACGGCTCGGCATCCCATCCATAAAAATGGCTGATGGGCCGATCGGCATAAGGTCGTGGGCTGGACCTTCATCTGAGACCAATGCGCAGAGTGCGACGATGAAAGTCACCACGACTGCCTTTCCTGCCGGAGTGGCCATGGGAGCCACCTGGGATACGGAACTGGTGCAAAGCGAGGGTCAGGCGATCGGGCAGGAAGTGAAGGCTCTAGGACGCGACATGATTCTGGGCCCAACGGTGAACATTAACCGCACTCCTCTCTGGGGTAGAAATTTCGAGGGGTACGGCGAAGATCCGTATCTTACCAGCCGTCTGGCGGTGGCTTACATCAAGGGAGTTCAGAGTGAGGGTGTTATCGCGACGGTCAAGCACTTTGCTGCTAACAATCAGGAATTCGAACGACATCGGATCAATGCAAAGGTTGACGAGCGTGCCTTGCACGAAATCTATTTTCCCGCGTTCAAAGCAGCAGTGGAGGAAGCTGGCGTCTGGTCGGTGATGTCGGCCTACAACAAGGTCAATGGTGTTTACTGTGCTGAAAATCCTCTCCTATTAAAGGATGTGCTGCAAAAACAATGGGATTTCAAGGGTTTCGTAGTTTCCGATTGGGGCAGCACCTACAGCACCGCCGAGACGGTGAATGCCGGGATGGATTTGGAGATGCCGGGAGGTGAGCCCATGAAAGACTGGCTGAAAAAGCCGAAGACGCAAGCGGCGGGCAACGGGGGCGGCTGGCTGGTCCCGGAGAAGGTGCTTCCGGAAATATCGGCTGGCAAAATATCTACGGCCACGGTTGATGACAACGTAGGCCGTATGCTCCGCGTGATATTCCTCAGCGGACAATTCGACAAGCCACACTCTGCAACCGGCGAAATCGATACGCCTGAGCAGCGGGCGCTAGCGCGTAAGGCGTCGACCGAGAGCATCGTTCTACTGAAAAACGCCGGCGATTTACTACCTCTCGATCCATCGAAGATTCACTCCCTTGTCGTAATTGGGCCCAACGCCGCCATAGCCAGAACCGGTGGAGGCGGCAGTTCGCTGGTTAGCCCCAAATATTCCATTACTCCGCTGAAGGGTATTCAGGATCGAGCAGGTGAGCGGCTGCAAGTGAGCTATGCATTGGGCGTCAGCATGGAGAGCGAAGATCCGAGCAAAGACACTCCGGAGGCGCGAGGTCAGCTCAGAAATGAGGCAGTCAACGCCGCGGCAAAAGCAGATGCTGCCATCATAGTGGTGGGCAGATCGCCAAAACTCGAGTCGGAAAGTTTTGACATCAAATCGCTCGATCTGCCCGCCGGGCAGGACGACCTCATCGAGGCGGTGGCCAAAGTCAATAAGAACACCGTCGTGGTGATCAATGCTGGCGGGCCGGTCGTTATGACCGGGTGGATTGCGCAAGTTCCCTCCGTGCTGGACATGTGGTATGGAGGGCAGGAAGGCGGAAACGCAATCGCGGATGTTCTGTTTGGCGAGGCAAATCCCTCAGGAAAGCTCCCGGTTTCTTTTGTGAAGGAGTGGAAGGATTCTCCAGCTTACGGACATTATCCCGGCGAGAACCTGCAGGTTGAGTATGCGGAAGGTATTTACGTGGGCTACAGATATTTCGACAAGCAGACGGTAGAGCCACTCTTTCCTTTTGGGTACGGTCTTTCTTATACGAAGTTCGATTACAGCGATCTGAAGGTTTCGCCGAACGAGGCATCGTCCGGCAAGCCGGTAGAAGTGAGCCTCCGACTCCGCAATAGCGGATCCCGCTCAGGCGCAGAGGTGGTGGAACTCTACGTACATGACGGACACTCAAGCGTGGATCGCCCCGTCCAAGAGCTGAAAGGCTTTCAACGGGTCGATCTTGCCCCCGGAGAAACAAAGGTTGTGCATTTTACGCTTGACCGCACCGCAATGGCTTTCTACAGCACCGCGAAGAAAGACTGGGTGACGGAGCCAGGCCAGTTCGACGTGCTGGTTGGATCTTCGTCGCGGGACATCAGGATGAAAGGCTCGTTTGCGTTCAACGGTGAGCCTCGAGGAGGTGGAGCTGCGTCGGCAAACTGGCTTTCTCCGGTCGGCCGGCGGGCGAGCGGGGGTCGGTGATGCGCTCGCACGTAGATGGCTTTTTCTGGTCCATGTCGCAGAAATAGACGAGTGGCCCAGTTCGGCAGGTCTCCAGTCTATCGTGACGCGTTTGGCCCAGCGGAGGTGAGAAACAGTCTTTCCGGACGGCTACTTCCATCGCGCGGCAGAGGAATACTCCAACGTGCCTCGGGAATACTGTGCTAGAAGGGTAGCGGATATTTTCTGACGGTTGGCGTTTAGGGTGATTCCGCGATGAGCGGTAAGGCGTGCGTAATCGGTGCCGGGCCGAATGGACTGGCGGCGGCTATCGTTCTGGCCCAAGCAGGCATGCGAGTGGACGTGCTCGAAGCAGAGTCGATGCCGGGCGGTGCTGCGCGCACGCTGGAGTTAACTTTGCCAGGCTTCCTTCATGATTTCGGATCAGCAGTCTATCCGCTTGGCGCAGGGTCACCATTCTTCGCGTCGCTGCCCCTGATCAACCATGGTTTGGAATGGATTCACTCACCCGCTGCTTTGGCCCATCCTCTCGATGACGGCACCGCGGTGATGTTGGAACGTGACCTCGGTGAAGCAAAAGATTCCCTTGGCATCGACGGACCGGCGTGGGATAAGCTCATGCGTCCGTTTGTCGAGCGCTGGAGTGAATTTGCTCCGGAAATATTGCGCCCTGTTTCCTTCATCCCCAGACACCCATGGCTGATGGCGCGCTTTGGAATGCTCGCGCTACAGCCGGCCCGGGTTGTCGCTCGCCGATTTCGGAGTCAACGAACTCAAGTACTATTTGCGGGTTTGGCCGCCCACTCTTTCCTCAGCCTGGACGAACCGTTGAGTGCGGCCTTCGCAATTCTGATGGCCGTTCCTGCACATACCGTTGGTTGGCCGATTCCTCGGGGCGGCGCGCAGTCACTCACCAACGCACTATGCAGATTTCTTTCAACCTTCGAAAGCAAGCTAAGTACTTCATCGCCGGTCCAGAATTTGTCGGCGTTGGCTACGTATGACTTGCTTCTCTGTGACCTGACTCCGCGGCAGCTACTCAAGGTTGGCGGGCAAAGATTATCTGACAGCTACAAACGTCGGCTGGGAAGATACCGCTATGGAGCTGGCGTCTTTAAAGTGGATTACGCGCTGAGTGCAGCCATTCCTTGGAAGGCTACTAGCTGCTTGCGAGCGGCGACGGTGCATCTGGGCGGAAGCTTTGAGGAGATTGCTACCTCAGAACAGGAGGTCCGAACTGGACAGCACCCAGACCGTCCCTTCGTTTTGCTGGTCCAGCCCAGTCTCTTCGATACATCACGAGCTCCTGCGGGTAAACATACGGCTTGGGCTTATTGTCATGTGCCCAATGGATCCAAACTAAACATGCTTGAGAAATTGGAGAATCAGATTGAGCGTTTCGCTCCCGGCTTCCGCGACTGCATTTTGGCGCGGAGGGTCTTTTCTCCCGCAGATCTCGAGAGCATGGATGCTAACCTCGTCGGAGGCGATATTGGAGGCGGCGTCATGGACGTTCGTCAGATTTTGTTTCGCCCGACGTGGCGCCATTACGGCACGTCCGCGCGCGATATCTATATTTGCTCCGCGTCCACTCCGCCTGGTGGAGGAGTGCATGGCATGTGCGGCTATCATGCGGCGAAAATGGCCTTGTCCCGGCTGGACCGGTGAGGGTGTCAAGGTTGCGCCATCGGTGCCAGCATTTACTCGCGTGGACCGACCGTCGGCCATTCGACTGCGCGGATGGTTCCATCCGGTTCGCGCTCGAGCGTGGGAGCATAGAGTCCCAGGAATTGACGGCGCCACCAAAGACCTTGCGTCTGTTTTTCGGACATTGTTGTGAACCAATATTGCCAAATCACAGCGCGCACCTCGTTCGGCGGCTTATTCGGGAAAGGATTGCTCTCAAAAAGGCTGAGAACATGGTTGTCGTTGGAAAGCAGACAGACTTCGGTTCTGGGCACAATCGAATAGTCCTGCCAAGAACCTAACGAAGCAAACCATAAATTCCAATCGAATCTTGGCTGATACGGTGCGTAAATCCTGGGCGGCTTGCTTGGGTCCTGCGGTTTATAGCGGAACGGGTATGCTACCCAGTTTTTTCCGTCCTCGGAACCCTGGAACTCGATTTCGTACCGGCCTCGCGTCATGATGCCGAAAAGGCCATATCGATTGGCGATCCGAAAAGGATCGAGCACCGCTACAGGCGCAGTTGGCAGCGGGAGTGCAGAGAACATCCAGATCAGCTGCGCCGTCGTGGCATAGAAAATCCAGCCCAGTACAACGCCGGTCAGAGACAGTTTCACGATATTGAAGTGCTGACGAAAGCCTTCCGAAGTTTGCACTCCGCCTTGCTGAGGTCGTTCAGGGTCTGTCGAAATCGTTGGCGCCTGAGCGCACTTAACGCTTTCAAAAGCCCTAGAGTCACCTTTGCTACCTATTGACGCGCCGACGACGAAAGAGTTCTTCCATCCCTGCGGAAGAAAGCGCAGCAAAAAGCGATCGTCCAACAGGAGAAATCCTAAAGTTAGAACCAGGTAGTTCAGAAACGTGTAGTTGGCTGTAAGAATGATGCCCAGTTCCCAAGGGGTCACAATAAAGAAGCAGACGATGCGCCAGCGGCGCGGCAGAAACAGCATCCAAACCAAAGCCAACTCGAGAACGAGAGTTGCGAAGACAGATGAAGCATGGAACCAGTGCGGCAGATGTTGCACGTACCAGCCAATCCATGTAGGCAGCGGACCGTTCTGGTAGTACTCGTCCATAGCGGTAAAGTGGCGCCATTCGGGGTCCCCGCCGGCAATCTTCGCGACCCCCGATTCGAAGTAGATGCGAAACCATTCCCATTGCAGCAGGAACAAACTGGCGCGCGATGGTGGCGACGCCAGCCCCAAGCGTGGGCGGAATCCGTGCGGAGCAAAGAAAAGCGCGACAAATCCCGCTTCCAGCAGCATGCCGTCCGATTGATAACCCGAAAAATCTTGCGCAGCGCTCACGAACGAAAGGAAGCACACAAAGCAGATCGCCAGCATTGCGCGCGGCCATACATTCAGAGTCAACAGCAGCGACGCGACCATGCCCACCCAGCACAGAATCAACAGCGCATGCGAACTGTTCGAAAACCAAAGCAACGTGGGCGCAAACCATATGCCACGGCTGTAACTCAATGAATGCTCTACCGCTCGCAGATATTCGCTTGCTGGCAGAATCCCGTCCGGGCCAATCAGCCCACGGATCTGAAAGACGAGTGAGAAGAACGCCGAAAAGTAAATGCAGCCGAGTGCCCGCAAGAAGAGCCAGCGTGGAGCGAGGCGGTCGCAGGCGCCATGCTCCGAGTCAAATAGCTTGGGGATGGCCCGAACCCACTTCATGAGCGTCGGGTCATTATACCGATGAAAAAAGATGATGCATCCGCGGCGCGCTCGCGGGTCCAGAAAAAGACTGGCGTCGGGTGTCGCAATTCTTGTGCCATCGCATAGTTCGACAGCAGACCTGGCAGAAATCATCAACTCTGAAGTAGCCACTGGTCTAATTCTGTACCAACGCTCGTAACCAGACCCGGACTGGCACTTACGTAATCTTCTGTTAGTAACCAATGCCGCTACATACTGATACCTGATTATGGATAGCCTCCCCCAATCCCGCCAGCCGTGGCGTGTCCCGCGCGCACATCTGGAAGGCAATACTCCGACTGTGCTTCGGTTCCCAAATGGCCAGCGCGTCGGGGCGAACCTCCAGGTAATCTCTCTCACCGGTGGCTTGCTTTCGCTCTCTCAGCCCGTCGTCCAGGGATCGCGAGTCAAGTTGATGTTCCTGACCGGCGCCGGCTCGGTGCTTGGAGGCGCAGAGATGCTGCGTCCCGTCACCAACGCGTTGCAGCCGTTCCGCTTCGTTTCGCTCGCGGCCGACGATCATCGGCGCCTGGGAACGCTCATCTGGGAGCGGTCAAGTCAGAACAAATTCGAGCAGGATTGGATTGAGAAACTGCGGGCCGCATCGGAGCAGCACGAGGAGGCGCGGCCTCGGCGGTTCAAGCTGGCAGGGGCGGTTGGTCTGGTCACGATCGGTGTGGCCACTGCGGCATACCTGATGCACTTCGGCTTGCTGAAGTAGATCGTGTTTGATGACATTACTTCGAGATGAACTCGATCAACACCCGCCGATGGCCCCGATATCATGTGCACCTGCCTGTCTTCATCGCGGCCAACCCAGGGGCCACAAAGGTTGTTGTGCCCGGAATGGTTTGTGAGCTAAGCCGCGCTGGCATGGAACTCTACGGTGGGGTCAATCTGCAGCCCGGCGAGCTGATGGAAGTCGAGTTTCAGACATCGGGCAGGGTTCATGTCGCCGGTATCGTTCGCAATCGCTCGGGCTTTTGTTTTGGACTTGAATTCTGCGCGGTGCGGACAGAACCGGGAGAGGCGCCGGATGTGCTCGAATCCCTCATCGTGGCACGGCATGAAGCCTACCTACGGGAGGTGCAAAAGAAGATCGACCAATCCCTGCAGACGTTGCTGGAGATAAGAAAGTGTCGCAAGGAGATTGAAGCCTTCGCCAGCGCCTTGGACGGCCGACTCACGCCAAGGCAGAGATAGTTTTCAGGCACAACTCACACCCGATCCTATAAAGCCGATTCTCATTTCAGTCGGCTCTGCCACATGTCCAACGGGCAGCCACGTTCGTCCTCCGCAACCTGAAAACGCGCTTCCCCCGTTGGAGCCGCCAGATCATAGCTCAGCTTAGGTTCCGGCATTGTCATCGTTTGCGGCTTGCTGCGTTTCGGCAGTTTGTGAAATGGGAGGTGGCATGGCTTACGGCACACTGCGAAAGGGGCCCTGTTTTTTTTTCTTGCGATGGTCTAGTTGTCGTGTTCTTTCCGCCGTGGATCTTACAGTAGAATAGCCTAGCATCTTTACCTAAGCCGATTTCACACGCAGCAGCAAGCTAAACGGTGAGCAGACAAGCAATCCGGTGCAGCTACGATTCCGATCGAATAACACAATGGTCGACAGTCCTGTGCGCGTGAAGCCAAACTCTCGATTTCTTCTTGTCGTTGGGACTCTCGCCATAGTCGGCACGCTGCAAACTGGCTGCACTAGCGGCCCAGTTCCCAGCCAGGCCTCAACTCCGCGGCAAGCGGAAATGCGTAAACAATCTGTAACACCCACGAGCAATCCTCCCGCCGGACGTCTAGTCTGCCCCAGCTTCGGCTCGTCCACGGTACCAACGCCGCTCCAGGCGAATGGAGGACACAGAGTGATTCTTTCGTGGAGAGCTAGCGCTGCTGCGGATTCCAAACACGCTGCCGCTGTCGGCTATTGCATTTATCGCAGCACAAAACGCAAAGACCCATCGCCTGAACGGGTCAACCCCGTACCATTTCCAGGCATCAGTTGCATAGACGACGTGGTGGAGAACGGCAAGAAATACTACTACGTAGTGCGCGCCATCAGCGGCAAAGGGGTTTTGAGTATCATCTCCAACGAGGCGCCTGCCCCAATTCCAACGGGGAAGCAGAGCAATTCTTCGGTCTCCGCAGCCTCGGCGCCACTCTGCCGGGAGCCGGCCGGCAACAAATAGCATCGAAGTCCTATGGGAAGACTGCGCCGGACCAGACTGTACAGTGCGTTCGTTCGCTAGCGTACCATTACACTGTGCCAACAACATCGAGCCGGGAATCCATTTCCATATCGTCGCCGCTTTTGCGGTTTTCTATTCTTGGGGTGATTTCCCTGGCGATTTGGTTTCGTCCCCTGATATCTTCATTCGCTTTGGCCCTTCGCGATGACCAATACACGCACATACTATTGATTCTTCCCATTAGCGCGGCCCTGATCTTTCTCGATTGGAAATCACCTGAGCCTTCGTCCCGATTGAGTGGGAGAATCGGTTCAGTGTTGCTGGCCATCGCTGTTTTGGTAACTGCTGCTGTGAGATGGAGAGCGGTTCTGTTGTCTCCCGATGTGCGACTCGCGGTGAACATGCTGGCATTTGTGGTGTGGTGGATCGCCGCGTTTGTCTTCTGTTTCGGCACCCGTGCTTTCCGGCATTCGTTCTTTGCTCTGTGTTTCTTGCTCTGGATAGTTCCGCTTCCCGAATTTGTGATGAACCCGATCGTAAGGCTGCTGCAGCGGGGCTCTGCCGCATCCGCTCATTTGCTCTTCGCGGCGGTCGGCATCCCGGTGGCGCAACGGGGCATGCTCCTACACATTCCCGGGTTGACTCTCGAAGTTGCTCCCGAGTGCAGCAGCATCCGTTCGAGCTTGATGTTGGTAGTCACGACCATGGTTCTGGCGCACTTGCTCTTGCGTTCGTTCTGGCGAAAAGCCTTGGTCATCGCAGTGGCGATCCCACTCTCGGTCGCCAAGAATGGGCTTCGCATCTTTGTGCTTGGAATGCTGGGAACGCGCGTCGACCCGAGTTTCCTGACTGGGAGACTTCACCGCCAGGGCGGGATCATTTACTTTCTCATCGCTTTGTCAGCGATATTCCTGCTTCTTTGGATTTTGCGCCACGGCGAAAAGGAGATACCAGGACTGGAGGCCAGCAGTCATTTGAAAACGATCCATCGCGCGAAAGCTTAACGCTTTGCGGACTTATCGATGGGCTAGGCCAAATGTCACGGCTGCCGCCGAGCCGCCGATGTTCAACATGGAAACGGCCCGCTCCAGTTTATGATGTCCCATCTTGTGGAAGAAGTAGCTGAGCCCGACCACGCCCGCAGTCTCACCGGCGAAGTTCATCGCCAGCCCCGTGGTGCTGCCGCTGACCAGACGTGTTACGGGATTCAGTTCCTGGCCGCCACTGCGGAGATTGTCCCGGGTCACAACGAAATCGGCGGCGCTGAAGGCGGCATTTGCCGCAAACAGAAGGCTATTGTCACGATCCCAAAATCGGTGATTGCCAGGCGCTTCCGGTAGTATCGCTGGTTGCACTGACTTCACCATCGGGGCAGGTTCGATCGCCCCGGGTTGAAGCAACGCGAAAGAGACCTGTTGTTGCGCTATTCCCGGCCGACAAAGGCTCAAGATTGCCAGCAGGATTGCCGCTTTCGGTTGCAGAATTAAGCTAAGCCAGTTTGTCCGCATAACTTTAGTGAGCCCCAGCATTGGCCATCTGTACTAGTACTAACGCATGTGCCGGGCCAAGGGATATGGCCCCTGAGTGCCACTAAGGTATTTAGAATGATTACTTTTGGTCCAATGGGCGTTACGGAAGTCAGTGCGAAATGTGCAAGCTCTTGCACACAAATTCTCTTCTCGTCGATGAGGACCGGAATGCTTCGTTGATGCCCCCAGGCTCCGCAGCGGGTGAACATTGAGTTCGGGAAACGCTAGGCCTTTAGAGGTGAATTATCGCGAAAACGCTCCTCCCTTGAAGTGCGGGGAAGATACGTCGCGCCACAAGAATGAGAAGCTTGTCGCCGAGCACACTCGGCCGAAGTAGCGGCGCTTCCCTAATTGCCAAGAACTTCGCTATTCAGGCGCTCGGCTATGGGATCGTAGCCTGCACTGGAGGTGTTGAGCGCGCACTCTCCTGTCCGCTAGAACTCACTGACGTGGCCTCGTAGTAATACGTCTGGCCGGAGATAACGGTGCTGTCGGTGTACGCGGTATTCGCGTCCAAGCTGGAATTAATCTTGCTATATGTACCGTTGGCGCTCGTGCTCCGATAAACGTTGTAACCTGCTACGTCCGAACTGGAGTTCCAAGACAAATTGACGCTGTACCCCGTCACTGTGCCAGTACCGCTAAGAGATTCGATCGTCTGCGAGTTGGAAGCATTGCTGGCGAAAGAAAGAGAGCCTGACTGCGTCGCGCTGCTTTTTGGGGTAAAAGCCACGTTGAACGATAACTTCTGGCCGGCGGCGATGGTTAGAGGAAGCGTGGCGCCATCCAGGACAAACTGCGAATTGCTGCTGGCATCAGACGACACTGTCACACTCGCCCCGGAAGCGCTCATCGTGATCGATTGAGTCTGAGTCGTGCCGACAGGCACGTCGCCGAAGTTCAGTGGTGTTGGAGTGATGGTCAATTTGCCTGTCACGGCATCGCTCTTCCCCGTTCCAGCCAGCTGAAACGGAAGGGTTGGGTTGGAAGCGTTACTGGTGAACGTCGACTTTCCTCCCGTCCATCCTGGGATAGTCGGAGTGAACTTCACATCGAGGGCGAGGCTCTCGCCCGCGGATAGTGTAAACGGCAGCTTCCGGGACACACTGAACTCAGGCCCGCTCAAATTTATCGCTGAAACTTTAACACCGGTCTGTCCGCTGTTCGTCAAAGTTATGATCTCAGTTTTCGTTTCGCCGATTTGGACCGTGCCAAATTGCAAAGCGGACGGAGTGCAGGTTAATTGTTGCGTGGCTGCTTGAGCGCCCAAAGACAAGATTATGGCGAATCCTGCCACAATTATGGCAAGGCAGACAGGGATAGAAAGGAGATGGGAAATAGGCTGGGGGAGTGTCATGCCGGTAGTCTGAAGTTATTCCTTCGGTATGTGAAGGTCTCAGAAGGGCAGACTCAACAGCTAGGGCAGTCCGACCACGGGCCACGCGCCGCGCAGATTAGGGTCCCTGAAGGATCGAGTCTTAGGCCGAACGCAGTAGCCGCTTACGGCGCAGGAATTTGAACATCGGAAACGATATTGGAGTAACCGCTCTCTTCATTGGTCGAATTCACTGCGGTCGTTGCGTAGCAATAGTTGGTGCCGTCGGTGACGGAAGGGTCTGAATATGTCGTGACGGTGTCAAGCGTGGAGCCATTGATCTTTGAGTAAGAGCCGCAGGAAGTCATGTAAACCGCACGATAAATGTTGTATCCCGAGATGTTCGGCGAAGTGCTGGCGCTCCACGACAAGTTAACGGTATGTGTCGGCGCCGCAGCGCCAGTGCCGGTGGTTGCCTCTGTTGTCGGGGAAGGCTGCGCATCACTGGTAAATGTGAGAGTCGCGCTATCGGGGCCGGTGACTTGCGGACTGAAGCTTACGGTAAAGGGTGCGCTCTGTCCGGCCGGAATGACAGCGGGCAGCGATAAGCCGCTTATCGTGAACCGTGAGTTGTTCGTGTTGGCCGCTGTTATTGTTACATTCGCTCCACTGGCATTGAGGCTCCCTGAAGATGTCCCCGTGGACCCGACAAACACACTGCCGATACCCAAGGTTGCTGGAGTAGCGGTCAACAGTGCCGTTGCGGTGGTCCCTGTGCCCGATGCAGTGATGCTCACCGACGGATTGGATCCATTCGAAGTGATCGTCACGCTTCCGCTGGCGGCACTAGCTCCCTGCGGCGTGAAAGTCACACTGAGCGCTAGACTTTGTCCCGCCGCGAGCGTCACCGGTGCAGAAATTCCGCCGAGCGTGAAGCCCGCGCCACTGATTCCAACCTGAGAAATCGTTACGGCCGAACCACCAGTATTCGTCACGGTCTCTGTCAGCTGCTGGTTGTTGCCCACCTCCACGGTTCCAAAGCTAAGGCTCGTGGGATTCGCTGCCAAGGCTCCCTGCGCAACTCCAGTACCGGAGACCGCCTTACTGGAACTGAACCCCTGGCAACCAACCATGGTCGCTAGGCCCAGAAGAAGCAGTCCTACACCTGCACAATCTTTCGCGGCACGGGGTATCAGAAAGCGTCTACGCATAGTCGGAGTCCCTGAAAGTTTCAACGCGCAAGCCTCTGCACTATCGAGTTTCTGGTGTACGTCCTGAGTCTGGGCTTCGGGACAAGATTCGAGTAGATTTCGGAAGTACATCCTCGGAGGGGCCGGAAGGTCAGCATTGGATGTCAAAAAAGCATTCCTGTGCAACATGCATTGTGCAAACTAATGGGAAATTGAATCTGGTAATACTTACGGCGTCCGACAGCGGGCATGGTCTATCGGACATGTACCTCGGATACTTGAGGCGGATAGGACCACGCAGGAATTTATTGCATTCTGTTCGTCCCGGAAAGTCTACAATCGGGCTAACCTCCAGCTAAACCCGCCACGATTGACAGTTCTCGCAAGTTCCGCTTCAATAAACGACGTGGGTGCAAAGTGAACACGCGATTCTAGAGACGCAGCCGCCCGATGATCGTCAATTTCGCTGAGCGGGCGCACAACCACAACTGGGAACTCGACCCGGTTATCCGGTCATTGCTCGATACGGACTTCTACAAGCTGCTGATGCTGCAGTTTGTCTGGAAGCACTTCCCAAAAACTCACGCCTCTTTCGCGCTTTTCAATCGCTCCTCTACGGTGCGGCTCGCGGACTTGTTTCCAATCCACGATATTGCCCAGCAGATGGAGCATGTCCGGAAACTCCGGTTTCGAAAATCCGAACTGGTCTGGCTGGCGGGTAACACGTTTTACGGCCGCCGCGGGATTTTCGAGCCGGCGTTCCTGGAATGGTTGGAACGGGACTTCAAACTATCGGACTATGCGCTGTCGGTCAAGGACGGTCAGTTCCATCTTTCTTTCGACGGTTTGTGGACCGACACGACGATGTGGGAACTCTACGCGCTTTCCATCCTTGACGAACTGAGAACCAGGGCGAACTTGAAGAGACTGAGCGAGTTTCATCTCGACATCCTGTATGCCAAGGCGAAGACCAAGCTATGGAGCAAGATCGAACGCCTGCGCGGCGTTCCCGGTCTCAGCGTGGCAGATTTCGGAACTCGCCGGCGGCACAGCTTTCTATGGCAGGAATATGTGGTCAAGGCCATGGCTTCCAATCTTGGCCGCGGCTTCATCGGAACCTCGAACGCCTTTCTCGCCCACAAACACGATCTGGAGGCGATTGGCACCAATGCGCATGAGATCCCTATGGTTCTCGCTGCGCTCGCGCCGGATGATGAAGCTCTGGAACTTTCCCAATACCACGTTCTCAAACTGTGGCAGGACACTTACGAAGGCGCACTCCGGATCATGCTGCCTGACACTTTCGGCACAACCCAATTCCTGGAAGGCGCGCCCGGCTGGGCAGTAGATTGGACAGGCCAGCGCATCGACAGCAAGAATCCCTACGTCGCCGGTGACGAATATATCGCATGGCTGAAAACGCGTGGTCGAGAGTCACAGGACAAACTGATTATCGCCTCCGACGCACTCGACGTGGATGAGATACTTGGCCTGCACGCCTATTTTGGTGGGGCGCTTCATGCGGGTACGACTACCGCAGATTTTCGCAGTGCTGCCGACTTTCTGAATCGGCGAAAGTGGACCCCCGGCCGCCGGATTCGGTTCAGCGCAGGCTGGGGTACTTTGCTCACCAACGATTTTCGCGGTTGCGATCCCAACGGCGGCAGCGGCTTTGAGCCCATTAGTCTGATCTGCAAAGTCTCGGATGCGGAGGGCAGGCCTGCGGTCAAGCTCTCCGACAATTACGCGAAGGCGCTCGGTCCGCCCGACGAAATTGAGCGCTATCGGCGAGTGTTCGGCACGGCGGGAATCACGAACACTCCGCTGGTCGCGTGAGCCATCGCCGGGCACTCGCTCAGCCAGCGCTTCACTTCGCGGCCACGGAATCAATGATGTCAAAGAGCAACTTACCCGCAGAGTTCCCGCAGGCGTTCAGCGGCGGCCTCCGGTGTAATGTCCCGTTGCGGAGTGCCCAGCAATTCGAAGCCGACCATGAACTTTCGGATTCCTGCGGAGCGCAACAAAGGTGGGAAAAAGTGTGCGTGTAGATGCCATTCGGGATGTGCTTCCCCGTCAGTAGGTTGCTGATGAAAACCCATCGAATATGGAAAAGGCGTGTTGAATAAGCGGTCGTAGCAGGCGCTAAGCTTCTGCAATACTTCAGCCAGTTGGTCACTTTGAGCTCCAGTAATTCCCGAAAGATCCGCCGTGTGTTGGAACGGCAGAATCAGAGTCTCGAACGGCCAGACTGCCCAGAAAGGCACGACAACGAGGAAACTCTCGTTCTGGAATATCACGCGGTCGCCGTAGGACCGCTCGAGTCGTATATATTCACAGAGCAAACAGCGCTGGTACGATTCCATGTAGTCTCGTTGTGATGTTTGCTCTTTGGCCGGCTCATTGGGAATGGAATAAGATCCCCACAGCTGGCAATGCGGATGAGAATTGCTTGCACCCATCATGGTGCCGCGATTCTCGAAAATCTGTACGTAGTTAATAAAATCGCGCTCACCAAGATCGGCAAACTGTTGACGCCACATTTCGATGACGGCAATAATTTCACCTAGTTCCATTCCGGCCAAGGTTAGATTGTGGCGCGGCGAAAAACATCCCACGCGGCAGATTCCCCGCTCCCCTTGCGCGACAATCAACGGGCTCTCGGCCATAGCTGCTTCAACCGGCTCCGGGCGCTCCGGGCGCAGCGCGGGATAGTCATTATCGAAAACGAAAGTCGATGAGTAGGACGGATTACGCTCACCACGTGCGCGTGTATTGCCGGGACAAAGATAACAAGACGGATCGTAGGCAGGTTCGCGCTGTTCCTGCGCCCGTTCGACCTGCCCTTGCCACGGCCGCTGCGCACGGTGTGGCGAGATAAGGACCCATTCGCCAGTCAGCACATTCAGGCGGCGATGAGAAGAGTCATGAAGTGGCAGCATCGTTCCGGACACAGCTCAGACCTTATACCGACATCCAAGGTTGCTGCTTCGTTTTATCAACTGCGGGTCCAGCCCCTTTTGCAGCTCCAGTGACATAGATTTCGGGACGAATCTGAGTTGCATCCTGATAATCCTTAGCCATTCGTTCGCTGAATCTGCGAGCTTCATTCCGTTCAACCAAATTGATCGTACACCCGCCGAATCCACCGCCCGTCATGCGTGCGCCATAGGTTCCGGGAACCTTGGCGGCCAATTCGACCATGATGTCCAGCTCGGGACAACTCACTGCAAAATCACTTTTTAGACTACGATGGGAGTCGTACATCAGTTGCCCAAATCCTTTAAGGTCGCCTGATTCCAGGGCATCTGCAGCGCAGAGCACTCGCGCATTCTCTGTAACCACATGCCTGCAGCGACGGAGCAACACATCGGAGAGTCCTCCGCCATGACGTTGTAAATCAGCGTCTGTGATGTCCCGTAATGCCCGGATTCCTTCCCGAAACTGAGCGAAATATCGAGCTCCCTCCTCACACTGTGCTCGCCGGGCATTATATTCGCCAGCCGCGATTGAATGTTTAACCATGGTATTGCAGATCACGAGGCTCACTTCCTCCGGCAGTGGAATGAAGCGGACATCCAGCGACCGGCAGTCTAGTTGGAGAGCTTTTCCGTCCCGCCCGTTTAATGAGGCAAATTGATCCATGATGCCGCAGCGGGAACCGACGAACTCATTCTCTGCGCGCTGACAAAGCCTTGCGATCATCGTGTTGTCCATTCGATGATCCGAGCCGTCAAGTAATGCCAATGCTGTGGCGACTTCCAGCGCCGCAGAGGAACTCAGGCCTGCAGCAATGGGGACGTGTCCATCAATCAACAGGTTCGCACCGCGCAGCGTGCAACCTTCGCGCTCCAGTTGAATCAGCACGCCGCGAACATAATCGGTCCAGTTGTGCACTGGATGAGGCTGTGCTTCGTGAACCGCAAACGATGCCGACTCCGGTTGCTGCAATGACTGGACCACTACCTTTCCGCTGTCCATTTCCGCGCAAGCCACGTAGGTGTCGAAGCCGATGGCAACGGGCATCACATATCCGTCGTTGTAGTCGGTATGTTCGCCAATCAGGTTGACGCGCCCGGGGGCTCGGAAAATATTGCAGTTGCCGCCGAAACGCTTGTCGAACTCGACTCGGAGATTTTCTGGCGGCATAGCGAAGAAGATACGGTTCCATCTACGGCTTCTTGGTTTCGGACGTGACGGCTGCTCCGGATCCTTCCTTCAAGGTATGGATCGCATCCACGCCGAGGTCAGCAAACTTTTCAACTATCCCACTTGGCCAGCGAACCTCGACCCATTCGATTTTGCTTGCGGCGCCGAGCCCGAAGTGAACTCTCATATCGCTACTGGAGATGTAGCTGGACCCACTACGCACCTCGTCCACCAAAACACGGTTCGCGGTCTTCACCGAAATGCGCGCGCCGATGCCATCGCGATTTGATTTCGTTCCCACTGTGCGAATCGCGATCCAGTGATTCGGCGTGCGAATCTGGTTCACCAGCAGGCTGGGCGGGGCGTTCATATTGCTGATGACCACGGACATCCGACCGTCATTCCACAAATCACCCACCGCCAGACCGCGCGACGAAGCTGCCGTTGTAATGCCCGATCCGGCTGAGGCCGAAACATCGGCGAACGTACTGTCTCCATTGTTGTGATAAAGAATGCGCGGTTCTTTGTAACTACTGCCCAGGTGCTGGCTGTCCACCTCGGGGTAAACGTGCCCGTTCACCAGAATCAAGTCGGGCCAGCCGTCATTATCGAAGTCGAGAAACATTGTCCCCCAGCCCAGGTATTGCGTGTATAAGCCAAGGCCCGCTGCCGAAGTCGCATCCGTGAAGGTGCCGTCGCCGTTGTTGCGATACAAAGTGGAAGTGTCGTCCGAAAAATTTGTCTTGAAGATGTCCAGGTGGCCATCGCCGTTAAAGTCAGCCACAGTCGAACCCATGCCCGCCTGTTCGCGGCCATCTTCATTGAACGCAGCTCCTGCAGTCACCGCGACGTCAGTGAACGTACCGTCATGGTTATTACGGTAAAGAATGCTGGGAGTGCTGTCGCAGGCGACGAAGATGTCGGGCCATCCATCTTCGTCGAAGTCCAGAGTGGAGACGCTGAACGCGTAACGTCCGTCGGTTCGATCGATGTGCGCCTTCGTGGTGACGTCTTCAAACGTGCCGTCGCCCTTGTTATGATAGAGAATATTCTTCTCGCCCGATAAACCGCGCGGGCCGCACATCACGGGAACTCCTTTCCACATGCAGGTAGGTCGCTCGCCCGGAGCCGGAGCCGTCGCGAGATCAAAATCCACATAGTTGGCTACGACCAAGTCGAGCCGACCGTCGCGATCGTAGTCTACGAACGCGCAACCTGTACCCCACGCTTTTCCGGATCCAGCGACTCCAGCTTTCTCCGCCACTTCGGTGAACACGCCGCCCTGATTGTGATACAGCCGGTTCTTGCCGTAATAGGTGACGTAGAGATCTTCCCACCCGTCGTTGTCGTAATCTCCCACGCAGACGCCTTGTCCCCAGCCCGTTGCTCCGAGGCCGGCCTTCGTGGTTACGTCGGTGAAAGTTCCATCGTGATTGTTACGGTAGAGGTGGTTGCTGGGCGCTGCTTCGTTGGAGGGCTGCTCAAGCCTGGTTCCGTTCACCAGAAAAATGTCAGGCCAGCCGTCATTATCGTAGTCGAAGATCGCTACGCCAGTGCCAGTAGTTTCGATGATGTACTTCTTGGTGGCGACGCCGCCGAAAATTTCCTGCATGGTAAGGCCGGCCTTTTCGGCGACATCCGTGAAGTCGGCAATCGGCCGGGCTGGCGCAGAGGATTTGGCCTGTTGGCCCTGACCGGAGGCGACTAAGGCGACTAGAGTTACCAGGCAGGCAAGCTGACCGGAACCAGGGCGCAGACCACGGAGAATCCTGAATTGCATGAGTCCTTCTGAATGTTAGGGAAGCGGACCAGAAACTGGGGGACACAGGAAGAGCTTAATCCCAACTCTGCTGTGGCTGGGCCGGGGCCGCGCCATATCTGTCGCCGGTCAACTCCCCGGCGGCCGATTCATGCCCAGCGCTCGCACAGTCATGTCATCCACCATAATCCGCCCGTCTTTTTTCGACACAAGTCCGAAGCTGCCCGAATAATCCCACATTGCCCATCCCATACCGTGCCGCTCCAGTGCGGAGCGAACGTCGTGAATCCACGCCTCTCGGTCGTGAGGATCCGCGTAGGTGCGGTAGACGCCGAATTCGTTGCACACCACGGGAACTCCGCGCTGCCGGGCCCATTCTGCGACTTGCGTAACCTCAGCGTCAATGCGCACCGCATCCCAGTGATCCTGTCCATAGCGGATCACCGCCAGACGGTCCACCGCATCCGGTACGCCCGCTGCAGTCTTCGCGGCCGATTCCGGCGATGACGGATAATGCAGTCCCTTCACCCAATGCCAGAAGTATGTTCCCCAGGTTGCACCCTGATGCGTGAAGATGTGCGGATCGTAGAAATGAAAGTTATAAATCACGTTGGGATCGCGTAAGGGCTCGATGAAAACCAATTCGTCATCGTCCGACCACCGAGCTCCAGCCGCGATTATGGTTTGCTGCGGAGCGCCTTCGCGAATCGCCGCCGCCAGCTTAGCCTGCACGCCGTACCAGCGGTATTGGTCGGGAAACTCCGGTTCGTTCAGAATCTCAAAGAACACACGCTCCGCATCCCAACTGGAATAATGCCGCGCCAGCGCCCGCCAAAAGTCGGAGAACTCCTGGACAAAGCTGTCGTCCTTTGCCAACCGTGCTTTGAAATCGCTCTCCGGATGAAGATCGATCACCACAGCCAGTCCCTGATCCAGAATCATCTTGATCGCCGCGTCGAGATATCCAAGATAATCCGCCGTAAGCTCGTCGGGCCGGTGGTTCGCCATCATCGGTTGCGGATTCACGCTCAGCCGCACATGGTCAAATCCAATCGACTTGATCAGCGCAATGTCCTCGGACGTGGTCCAGCTCTGGAAGTGGTCCTTCGTGTACCCGCGCTGGTCGTAAACCTGCGCGAACCATTCGCTGGCGTTGATGCCACGCCGCAGCCGAGCGATGCGTGATGCAGGAACGGAAGAAGTTGGCTGTGCGGACGAAGTTGAAATGCTTTGTGCCGGCAGGAAACTCGTACCGAAACCGCCAAGAAAAGTTAGCAGCGCAGCACACCGCACGATCCGCGAGCATTTCATGCTGACCGTAAACTTACACCGGAATTGCCTTATTTCGCTCCAAGAACGCTAATCAGTGTATACCCATCCCGAGTTTCGCGGTCGTCGTGAAAGACGATTCTCCGGGAAGCCCTCCTCACGGTTTTCTGTTTCTCCGAGCCCTGTGCAGGCAAAGAATTGCTGGGACAAATCAAGTTTGCGACGCTGACTCCCGAGGGAGCGAATCTTCAATAAGCGGCTAAGTCGTTTCTCTAATGAGAGTTGTCTGCACTACGTTNNTGACTTCGCTCCACCATCATCGCCACCATCACCATGCGATGAGCGTGTCGGCGGAGCGTAACGGATAACCAGCCTAAAAGCACTAATAGGAAATCCAAGCCCGCTGACGCGAACGCGCAGCGGGCTTTTTGTTTCGTGTGCCGAGCATGCTTGA
>PLHQ01000120.1:0-65006 GCA_003138975.1 Acidobacteriaceae bacterium
TTTGGACGATCAGTTGTTTTTTCATTGGCAGCCGGGGCGTTAAGCCACCGACGAGCCGACTGCTCAACCGCAACCCGCACAGGTTAGGCTTAGGCGACATGCTGTGAGATTGACAGCACATTCCCATCGGGATCTTTGAACCACGCGACTTTGTCACCCGTCGGCGCCGTCCATATCCCAAGCTCGTCCTGCTCGAAAAATCCGAACTTCTCGCAGTGGACGCCCTTCTCCTGCAGGCCTACGACCATCTTTCCGATGTCCGCAACTTCCCATCCTAGAATCGTGAACTGTGCCGGAGTAAATTGCGGCACCCTCGCCACTCGCACCATGATTCCGTTCGCATCGAGCACCATTGCGAACCCGTCATCCTTCACGAAACGAAGTCCCAACACTCCTTCGTAAAAAGCTCTGGCCTTCCCCGCGTCTTTGGTAGGAACAAAAGCAACAATGTTGGTCGAACCGAGCATGCACTTTCTCCTGTCGCAAAACTTGCAGAATTCGTTATTCTTCTGGCGGCAGCTCGAAATCGATCAGGTTGCCGCGGAATCCCCTGGTTTTGATCGCTCCAAAAGCGATTCCAACCCCCATCCAGATTGCGCCGACAATTTTCGCAGGCCGGCTCAGGTTGAGCCACAGCAGCAGGCAGATCAGGAACCCTGCCAGCGGTGGAAAGAAGTTGGTAATTTTCTTTTTATCTTCCCGCACGAAGTAGCGCACGAAGGCAGCCAGATTCACGCCCATGAACGCAATCAGGGCGCCGAAGTTCAGCATCTCCGCGCCCAGACCGTAGCTGATGACAAACGCTCCTGCCAAAGCGATCACGCCCACAAAAATCACATTATTGCGCGGTACGTGTCTTTTCGGATCAACCGCGCCAAAGAAAGATCGTGGCAGCGCCTTGCTGCGTCCCATGCCATAGAGTAAACGTGCCGCGCCCAGCTGCGCGCCCATGCCGGAGCCGAAGTTCGCCACCAGAAGAGTGAATCCCAGAATGCCAAACAGCGGAGCCCAAGCCCTTCCCGCCACGAAAGTGAACGCAGTGTCCACGTTCGGAAACGGCTGCGTGGCCGGCCAAATGAGCTGCCCGGCATAGACCTCGACCGCCGAAAGAATTCCAATTACCAGGCAGGTCAGCACAGTCGCCAGTAAAATATTGCGGCGTGGATTTTCGGCTTCCTCTGAAAGCGTCGAGATCCCATCAAACCCAATGTACGTCAGCACCGCGATCGACGTCCCCCCCAAAACAGCCTTGGTATTCCACAAAACGGGATCATAAAAAGGACGCGTGAAGAAGCCTGGATCGTTGTGAGGATGTCCAAAAATATAGTGCGCCGCCGCCAGAAAAAATAAAACGATCACCGCCCCCATACCGGCGGCGAGTCCAGTATTTACGCGGGCCGAAGTCTTCACTCCCTGGATGTTCAATCCGGTAAAGGCAGCCGCAAAGAAAACGGCCCAACCCCAGTAAGGAAGGCTCTGCACAACCGGCGTCCCGCGCGCAAAGTCCCTCGCGATCTGGCTGCACCAGATGATGCAGATCATCGGATTGAGCATGTAATCCATCACCATGCTCCAACCCGTGACATAGCCGAGCGCAGGATTGATCTCCTGCCCCACGTAGGTGAACGCCGAGCCCGCGCTGGGATACGCCCGCGCCATCTTGCCATAGCTGATCGCCGTGAACAGCATGGCCACCATGGCGATGAGTATCGTGGTGACAACGTGCCCATGCCCACGGTCGCTGAGCACTCCGAACACCGACATGGGCGCGACCGGCTGAATCACGATCACGCCGTAAAGAATGAGATCCCAAAGTGTGAGTGTACGGCGCAAGCGGGGTGCGGACGAGACAGCAACAGCGGAAGGAGTTTCCATGGGTCCGCCTATTGAATTATGCGAAGGGCGGAAATGTCAATATTAAAACGTTTCTGTAGTGGACATTCTGCCGACTGGTCAACAGACAATGGTCGGGTCACTTCTCACTGTAGTCGAACCAGTACGCGCGCTGCTCGTTGCCCGACATATGTCGCGTGTTGTATTCCAGAAGATAGTTCACGTGCGCGTCGTCCAGCGGGAATGATTTTCTCGGCGTATATGGATAGTCGCCCATGCTGAGGAATGGCAGTGGCGCCACGAAGTTTCCTTCGGCGGCGTAGAAGTCCATGTCTTTCTCGTAGCCGTTGGCCGCGAAGAAATAATCGCGTACCCAGCCCTGGGGCAACGCGGGCAGTTGCGATGGATCGAAGTCGAGGCGCACCTCATCGCCCGATCCAAAGACTACTAACTGATCGTCCAGCGCCGTCAGCAGCGGCAACACATCGCCGTAGCGCGTGTAGGTCCCCGCTGGACGCGTGTACGGCCCGGTCGCGCTCACCTCTTCGTAGATGTATTGCACGTTTCCCGGCGGCGTGCCTTCGATCTTCAGCGGGAAACCGTGGAAGCCAAGATCGGCGCGAACCAGCGGAACCGGCGTCAGTCGTGCGCTCTGGGCTTTGTTTCGAAAATCTTGAGGCGTTCGGCTCACCAGAATGCTGTCCCAATAAATTTGCAGATCGGTGGTGATGCGAATCTTCTGTGTGCCCGGCGGCAGCTTGCCACTGAGATCGGCGGTCATGGTGCGCGGACCGCCTGCGGGGAATCCCATATCGTGGATCACGCGCACCCACTGGCCGTTTGCGCCGCGTGCTTCCACGTAGGGAGAGATCGCTTGCACGCCTGCTTGCGACGCGGCATACATACTGTTCGCCGAAAAGTATTCGACTTCGCCGTGCAGCAGCAGCCACAAAGGCCCTCCGCGGTAAGGTTCGCCCAGATCGAGCATCACACTGTGTGGCGTGGCAAAGCCCTGAAAGTGCGTCAACGCAAAATCGCCGATGTAGCGATGCGCCTGCAGATCGGGCAACACATTGTGCCCGTGCTCATCCCACGCGCCCGCGGGAGGACGCGCATCGCGGCTCACTACCACCTTGAACGGCGGATACGGGGGGTTCGACGCGAAATACTCGTTAGGATAAACCTCGAGCTCTGCTGGATGATCTACTGCCAGCACTCGCACCTGATCAAGATAAACAGCTTCCTCCAGCGGCTCCATGAAGCGGAAGCTGAGCTTGCCCTCTTTCTCGCGAATGGCGTTGCGATCGATCTTGATGTATTCGACCGGCCGCGGAACATCGCGCTGGCCGGAGCCAACCCAGTGTCCAACAACGCCCGCGCCCAGCATGTCGCCGACGAGTTCGTAGCGTTCGCCATTCCAGACAAACAACGTGGGACAGGAACTGCCGCGGCGATCCATCTCAAGAAAATTCTGTTGCCTGTCACCCGCAACATTGATTTCGTCTTGGAGCACGCCCGTGGGCCAGGTCATGCGCACGATGTCAGCCTCTTTCGCGTCGCCGAGTCCAACCACAATGTCAGTCGAGTTCTGCCCCAGGTATCCGTTCGAACCGGCAATCTCAAACTTCTGCCGGTTCCCGCCCGCGAACACTTCCACCTTCGTGCCGATCGCGCTCTTGTTGTCTGCCAGTCCCTTGAGCGACAAACGCAGCCAGTGATTCTGATTGCCGCCTTCATTGCGCAACAGCACGGCAGGACCGTGATTCTGCGTGATCAGCAAGTCGGTCGCGCCGTCGCCATCGTAATCGCCCGTGATGATGGCGCGTGGCTCTTTGAGTTGAATCTTGTCGAGACCAACGTCGACGGTGACGTCCTTGAAACCACCCGCCCCAAGATTGCGGAACAGCCGCACCTCGCCCTTGCCGTCTTTGGTTTCGCCAACCGCGACCAGATCGACCCAGCCGTCGTTATCGTAGTCGAAGGCAGCAACACCGAAAGCGCGGACCCAGTTCGTCTCGGGAAGTTCTACTCGATCGAAAGTCTTGCCATGGTTGTTGCGCCAAAGCGTGATCCCCGGCGCTCCCATGTGCGTGAAAACCAAGTCCATCCAGCCATCGTGGTCGAAATCGAGGACGGCGACGCCCGCAGTCTCCGAGGGCACGGGGGAAGTCCAGAGTTCACGCCGGATGAACTCTCCTTCTCTCGGATTCTCGTAGACCAGAGTGCCCATGTAACCGTTTAGCTTCGCATCGCCAGATTCGTTAGCCATGCCGGTTGTAACAATATCGACGGCGCGATCATTGTTGTAATCGGTACCGACAGCAGAAATGTTGGGCGTGTTGCCCTGGAGGCCAAGGGATTCGGTCACGTCAGTAAATGTGCCGTTACCGTTATTACGCCACATCACATTTGCGCCGACAGGGTGTCGGGACACCGTTCCAGGCTTATCAGTGCTGCCGGTGACAAACAGATCAATATCGCCATCATGATCGTAGTCGATGAATGCGAGTCCACTATCTCGTACTACGCTCTGTATCCCCGCAGCCTCGGTTACGTCCTTGAAGGTTCCGTTCTTCTCGTTGTGAAGCAGGAGGAGACGTCCCTCCAAACTCACGGCTAGGTCCGCAAAGCCATCGTTGTCGTAGTCACCTGCGGCGCAGCCGACAGCGTGGAGGCTCGGATCAAGTCCCGCCTTTCTAGTCATATCTTCAAACCGGCCATTGCCCAGATTGTGATAGAGACCGAGACCTCCTTCCGGACCGTTATCCGCAACAAATAGGTCAGGCCTTCCGTCGCCGTCGTAATCCAAAAAACAAGCGCCCGGAGCTAGGAAGCTGTCGGCAATGTCCGTCTTTCGGTTTTTAGCGGCGCCTGTCACAAGCCCGGCCTGCACCGCGACATCGACAAACTGAACTTTGATGGGCGCAGGCGCTTTCAACACCGCTGACGGCGATTCGACCGCCCGCGAGTACTGTCCCTGCTCGCCGTAGGCCAGGCTCATGGGCGCGCCTATTTTGTTTTGCGTGATGTACTGGAACTTTTTCAAATGCTCGCGGGCGTGGTCAACGTCGGTGGACTGCTGGTAAGCGCGTGAGAGTCCGAACTCGGCGGAAGCGTGCAGCGGGTTGAGGTGCAGCGCGTGCTGGAAGGCGTCGATGGCCTGCGGAAACTGTTTCGCCTGCACGTTGGCCGTGCCCAGGAAATACCAAGTGTCGGCGTCATTCGGGTCGATCTCGGCCACGTGGTGAAATGCCGCAATCGCGGCCTCAGCGTTGCCCGTATTTTTCGCGAGCAGGCCGAGGTTGTACCACGCATGCGGATTCTTGGGATCCTGCTTGAGCGCGTCTTCGAGCGCGGCTTTGGCTTCGTCGATCTTCTGCAGGTTCAGGAGGGCGATACCCTCATTCAGCCGGGCCATCGTCAATTCGGGATCGAGTTCGGCCGCTTGCTGGAAGGCCTTGAATCCTTTCTCGAAAAGTTGCTGGTTCATGTAGGCGGCGCCGAGGTTGTTCAGGCGCGCGGCTTCGACCGGATTTGCTTTCGGCTGAAGCTGCGGCGCGGTGGAGAACAGGCCAAGCGCAGTCAGGAATATGCCGGCTAGAGCAACTGAAATTCGCGGAGTCATTCGACTACGATTTAACCACAGAGGACACAGAGAACACAGCGGGATTCACTCGGCACATTCTTCGCGTGATTTTGCGTCACTTGATCGATTTCGGCGGCGGCCCGTATGCGCGCGAGCTCACAATGCCCTTCCCTTCCTGCACCGTGATGGTTTGTCCGGCGTTCACGTTCGAGAGCTTGTCCACTTCGCCGCTGGGCCATTGGATTTCAACGCTGTCAGCTTTCGCTTGTGTGCCCAAACCAAACGTCAGCACCAGCTCGCTCTGCGAAAGATAACTCGAACCGGAGCGCAGCATCTTCCATTGCTTGTCTTTATTGTTGTCCGACGTGACGTGTACGACCGCGCCGATGCCATCGCGGTTCGATTTTGTTCCTACCAGTTTCAAGCGAAGACTATGGTTTGATCCGCCTTCGTTGTGGAACAAGAAAGCCGGTCCTGCGTTTGTCATGATCAGAATATCGAGAAAGCCGTCGTTATCGATATCGGCATAAGCTGCGCCCCGCGCCACTCTAGGTACGGCAAAGGCTGGTCCCATCTGCGCGGTCACCTCCTGAAACTTACCCCCGCCAAGATTGCGGAACAGATGCGAGGGCTCCGCGTAACTCACTCGCTTCTGCACACGCTCGATTGCATCTTCAATGTGGCCGTCGGCAACGAAAATATCTGGCCAGCCGTCGTTGTCATAGTCGAAGAAGAAGCAGCCGAATCCGAGAGTGACCAGCGTGGCGCGGCCTACTTCGGATTGCGGAGCCTCATCCACGAACAGTCCGTTGCCTTCGTTGTGGTAGAGGGAAGCCATCTGATTGGCGAAGTTAGTGATGATCACGCTGGGGTGACCGCTGCGATCGTAGTCGGCGGCGTCAACGCCCATACCAGCACGCGCCACTCCATCCTCGCTGAAGCCTATACCGGCAGTCACGCCGCGCTCTTCGAAGGTTCCGTCTTTCTTATTGAGGTAAAGTTTGTTGGGCTGGGTATCGTTAGCGATCAGAATGTCGGGCCAACCATCTGCGTTGTAATCGAGGATAGCGATGCCTAAACTCTTCGAAGTGGGATCGCCGAGGCCCGCTTTCTCAGTGGCATCCTCAAACTTGCCGGCGCCGAGGTTATGCCACAAGCGTACTGACGTACCTTTATACGACTCGGGTGTGCAATAGGATTTATGCGCGCCGTCGAGGGTGCAGTAGAGATCGGTCTGCTCGGTCCAGCGCACATAGTTTGCAACCACTAAATCGAGTTTGCCGTCGCGGTCGTAATCTACCCATGCGGCGCTGGTTGAGAACTCGCTCGGACCCAGCATTCCGGCAAGTTTGGTTACGTCTGTGAAGGTGCCGTTGCCGTTATTGTGGAAGAGATGGCTTTGTCCTAACGCGGTGATGAAAAGATCGTCGAAGCCATCGTTGTCATAGTCGCCGACCGCGACTCCCAGTCCGAACATCGGCACGGCCAGCCCGGCCTTGCGAGTCACATCCGTAAAGGTTCCGTCGCCATTGTTGTGATATAGCTTTGGAGTTGTCGGTCCGGCGTGCAGGTGTCCGGGCCAGTCTTCGCCGTTGACCAGGAGAATGTCGGGATATCCGTCATTGTCATAGTCAATGAAAGCGCAGCCCGGACCCATGGTTTCCGGCAGCCATTTTTTCCCGAACGCTCCGCTGTTGTGCGTGAAGTGGATTCCAGCCTGCGCCGTTACGTCGCGGAAGTGAATTTGCTGGGCTTGGCTTGTTGCTAGCGACAAGGACATCAACCACAGAGACACAGAGACGCAGAGGAATCTTATGGATTGCAGCGGAAGCCGGCAGTTCATCTTGAGGCCCCGGCGGAAGCAGTGGCAGACGCAAGCCGCGCTTTGCCCGTCCGGACAGCCGAGGCGGCTGTCCCTACATGTTGCGATCCAAGAGCCGGCAAGGCCACTGAAACATGCTCATGCACCGCCTGCCGCTCATTGTTGTCTTCGGGATGCAACTGGCGATACGGTCCGGTGATCGCCTGGGAAGACTCGTCGGCTTTGAAACGCATGTAGCGCACCTCGTGCTCCTTCGCAAGCTTTTCGTTTCCCAGGCCGTTGTAGCACAGCATTAAGTTGTAGTGCGCCTGCAGATCTTCGGGATCAATCGCCAACACGGACTGCAGAGTCTTCACCGCTTCTTCGTATTTGCGCTGCAGAAAGAGGACGCGTCCCAGATCATTGAGTGCGACGCGGTCGCGCGGATATTGGCTGAGAACGACGCGCAACCGAGCGGCGGCACCATCGTAGTTGCCATCCGCGCGCAGCACGCGTGCATAGAAGTAATGGGCCCGCGCCAAATTTGGGAATAAGGCCAGCGCTTTCTCGAGGACGATACGGGCGCGGTCCATGTCACCTTCCTGCACGGCGCAGCGGCCTATATTCACCCAGCCATCGGGATTGTTCGGATCAGCCTCGGTGACTTTCTGGAACGCTAAGGCTGCACCCTTCAGATCCCCCTGCAGAAACAGGCCGATTCCATAGTCGTTCCAGCGCTGCCATTCATCTTTGCGAGTGATCGTCTTGGGCTCGAAGGCCGGGGCGTTGTGGGCCATCACGGGCAGCGTGACTTCATCTTCCGCCACAGTGACGATCGGAAGGTCAGGGATCTTTTCTTCTTTGGCGGAGACTCCCTGGATCGACTTGGTGAATACAAAAGGACGGTCGTCGTACTCGGGTGTCACCTCGCGGCCTGACTTTTCATCAGGCTCGCCGACAAAGGCAAACTGCGTGTCCCACCAGGCGAATTTGCGATAGCACAAGCGCGCGTGCAGCGTGATTTTATTGCCGGCGTTTTCTGGAATCGACATGCGGTAGTGCACGGTGTCGGCTGCTCCTGGAGGAATAAGCCGCACATAGACCACAGCCCGCGTAGCCCACGCGTTGCGTTTATTGATGGGGTTGCCGTGCGCATCGATCTGCAACGAGCGATAGAAGTGCGCGCCTTTTTCCACTGGACCTTTGCCATCGCCCTCGACCATGCCGCTCCAGAAGATAGTCTGGCCTTTGTCGTCCGTGCCCTTCAGTTCAAGCCACGTGTCATAGGCATCGACCGTGCCGCCGGGAAAAAAATGTCCAACCTTCTTCGTGCGGACGACTACATCCACGCGGACGGTATCACCGCGGCGCAACGCCGGCTGCACGCGGTTCAACGGCGCAGTGACTGGCGCAACTTCGCCGCCCATGCCGGGAGTGATTTTGGTCTCCGCCTCTTCGCCTACGGCAAATGTTGTGGCCAGTTCCGATTGAGTTGTTGCGCCAGTTTTCAAGGGCGCTTGCGCGGGAGACAAAGCAAAGATATCTACCGTGAGAGCTCCGCTCTTCAGAAATCCCTCGGTGAGCTTCAGCTGGGCAGCATCTTCATTCGCCGTGGGCAGAGCGGTGTTCGCTCCGGGAAAACGATGCGAGTGTACGAAGCCATTGATGTTGCCAGCATCTTTCGAAGCCTCCGCCGGCATGTGGCAATCGGCGCACTGCTGCGGCTTGGGCGGGTAGTAGAACGACCGCGCACCTTGCCCGGAAACTCCGCTGGCCTGCCAATTATCGTATTCATTAAAGCCGCGGAACCAGCGGTAGTGATTCACCGGAACGTCGAGATGGACCTTGTGGCAGGTGGAGCAGAATTCGGCGGTCTGCGTTTTCATGAACGGTTTGAGAAATACCCGCCGATGTGGCTCGGGATTCAGCCGGATCAGGAAATCATGCAGGGCGCGCGCCACGGGATTTTGCGTGGCGGCCAATTCGTGCAACTTGGGATATTCAAGATAAAAATCCGCCTGCCCCATCGTGCTTTTTACGTCAGCGATGGAGTGGCACATCATGCAACCGAGCCCAGCCTGCGATTCCGGACGGTGCACGATCTGCTTGATCGGAGTATCCATCAGTCCGCTGTAGAGCACGGCGGGGTCGTGGCATCCGCCGCACCATTTGGAAGGCTTGGTGCCGACCGTGTCCTGCATGTACTCGATCGCCTTGCGGTACCACTGATTGTTGAATGAAGAAAAATGGTGCGCGGAACTGAACCACTGGTTATAGATATCTTCGTGGCAGCGCTTGCAGGAGTCAGACTCCATGAAAAACTTGCTGGGAATTTTCTGCTTGCCATAAACCTGGGCGGAACTAGGAAAGAACGAGCCCTCGGGCCCATCGCCTTCGCCGTTCATGTTGTCGGGCGGCATCGTGGGATTCTGGATGCGGACACGCGTCTGCCAGCTTCCGCGGACGTAGCGCGCGCCGTAGCCAATTCCTGAAAGCAGTAAGAGACAAACTGCTGCGCGCAGGGCCGCCGCGCTTGCGCTCGCCGACAGCCAGCCGAACCTTCCAAGCTTGTCGGCGATCAGAAGACCGACTCCAGCAAGAGCAATCAGGATGTGCAGATAGAGCCACTTCCATTCCGTGCGTGGAGTGCCGGTCTTGATGAGAATAAGTCCTAGAACCGCTCCAGCCGCGATGAGCAACCAACCGGTCCGCGCGATGAAGCTTCCGTTTCGCAGAAGACGAAAAAGCGCGGGGATCAGCAGAATTGCTGCGATTACGCCAGCCAAGGCGTGCAGCAGCACCACAACGGCGTAGAAAATATTCGGTTGGGGGAAGGTATAGAGGTAGGCGGCCGAGATCACAAGCAAGGGCAGCAGCCAGGACAATGCCCGACGTACGACACTTTCTGATGGTGAGCTTTCAAGCATTCGGAAAAGAGTCAGGCGCCTACGGAACGGATTTCAGCCCGCAGTGCGTGAACCGCGTGCGAATTAACTTACTGAGATGGAAGAGCGGTGGAAATAATACAAAGATACTACCGCGAAACTTAGGACATTTTCCACGCCAGTGGCGGAACCCTCCACGCGCCGCATTCTTTCTCTAGTGCAGCGGCGACGGACAACACTTGCTCTTCTTGCCACGGCTGGCCAACGATCTGCACGCCGATGGGCAAGCCTTCGGATGAGCTGCCCACGGGAACTACCGCGGCAGGGTTGCCTAACAAGTTAAAGAACTCTGTATAACTCCAGGCGTCGAGATAGTGGACGGTCTTGTCTCCAATCTGCCAACTGCGCTCGCCGTGGCGGAAGGCCGGGATGGCTGCCGCAGGACACAAGAGGATAGGATACTGCTCCATTTGCGCGAGAAACGGCGCGCGGAGAATGTCGCGCCGGATCCAAGCATCGAGCAGGGTCTCGGCGGTGAGAGCCGGCTCGGCTGCGGACCATTCCAAAAACTGCCTCAAGATAGGACTGAGATCAGACTCGCGGCCCTTGAACATCGGTTTGATGAGCATACCGCCGGCAACGACGAAATACTTCCACCACAGTTGGCGCGCTTCTTCGAGCCCTTCCGGCCGAAACAGGTCCACTTGAAAACCCGCGCTGCGCAAGGCTTCTGCCGCAGTGCGAACAGTTGCGCGGGTTTCCGCGGTGACCGGGGTACGCCCATCGTCTTCGAAATAACCAACTCTCACCTCCCTGGTTTCGTCTTCACTTGGCCAGCGCAGCGGCACCGGCGCCGCATTGGTATCGCCAACGTCCGGACCTTGCATCGCCTCGAAAATAATTTTCAGGTCGGCAACGGTGCGCGCCATAGGCCCTACGACGCCGATCGATGCAAATGGACCCGCGGATACGGGAAAATGTCCGGTCGAGGGAATACGGCCCGGCGTCGGCTTCAGGCCGCAGATGCCGCTGAAGTGAGCGGGGACGCGAATTGAGCCGCCACCATCGCTACCTACGCCGCCAGCAGACATCCCTGCGGCAATCGCGGCCGCTTCGCCGCCACTTGAGCCGCCTGGAGTGCGCTCCAGACCCCATGGGCTGTTAGTGCGGCCATAAAGGAGATTGTCGGTTTCCCAGGCCATCAGAAGTTCCGGGGCGTTGGTTGTACCCAAGAGGATTGCGCCGGCAGCCTTCAGGCGCGTCACAAGCGGAGCATCCCGCCGCGCTAGAAATCCTGCGCGCAAGCGAGTTCCGGCCTCGCAGCGCAGCCCTGCTACGCTCATGGAACTCTTGATGCTGATGGGAACGCCGTGCAGCGGGCGGAGCGGCTCGTGGTTCATCACGCTGGACTCCGCATCCTTAGCGGATTGCCGGGCCCGTTCCGCATCAACTTGCACAAATGCGTTTAGTTTTGAATTCAGTCTCTCGATCTGCGCCAGATGAGCGTTGACTAGTTCTACCGGGGAGATTTTCTTCTTCCGAATCTGCTCGGCCATCGAGACAGCGGGAATGAAAGTCAGGTCGTTCATTAAGTTTTCTCTCCGGCTGCGCGATCGAGCATTCGCTTCTCATCTCCGGTGAGGGACCGGCATCCACCCTTCGCGAGATTTCCCAGTAGTAGCGGGCCAACGGCCACGCGCACCAGCCGCAGCACCTCGACGCCCATCGCCTCCAGCATGCGCCGAATCTGGCGATTCTTTCCCTCATCCAGAATAATTTCGAGCCAGCAGTTTTTCTGCCCCGCCCGCAAGCGACGAGCTTGCTTCACCCGCAGCACTTCACCGTTTTTGGCTCGCACACCCCGAACCAGCGCCTGGATAAACTCCTCATCCGCGACGGCCCCCACTTGCACATGGTAAGTCTTGTCCAGATGCGTTTCTGGCGCGGTGATGCGCGCGGCCCACTCGGAATCGTTAGTCAGCAGTAACAGGCCCTCGCTGGCTTTGTCCAATCGGCCAACTGGAGCGACCCAAGGCAAGTTCTTGTCTGACAGGCTCGTTATCTGAGCAGAACATGTGCTCAACATTGCGTACACCGTCTGGCGCCCTTTTTCGTCTGACGCCGTCGTTACTAAGCCGCGTGGCTTGTTCAGCATGAGATAGATTCTGTTCTGCGGCTCTACCACTTTCTTATAGACCGCAATCTGATCGTGCTTCACGGAAACAGGCGCCTCCGGATTGCGCAGGATTTTTCCGTTCAGGCTTACGCGCCCTGCGCGAATCAACTCTGCCGCGTTCGCCCGAGAACAGTAGCCAAGCTTCGACAACGCTCGCGCCAGGCCGACCTGCCGGGTTGGGGTTTTGGCGACCACGCATTCATGCTAACCGAGGACTCGATGAATCACGAGGGCGGGCCTTGGTTTTCGGACTTCGGAATGCACGATCCCAGTCCGCTTGGTACGATATGGTCGCAGCGCGGCTGTTTAAAAGGAGAAGCCATGGCCCATCAACATCCTCCGCGATTTCTGAAAATTGTGGACGACGCCAAAACGCGCGTGCGCGAAACCAATGTCGACGCGGTGAAGGCGAGGATGGATCGCGGCGAGAAATTCATGCTCGTCGATGTCCGCGAGGAAAGTGAATTCGACAAAGACCATCTTCCCGGCGCTATTCATCTGGGCAAAGGCATCATTGAACGCGACATCGAAGCGCGTGTGCCTGAACTCAACACGGAAATGATCCTGTATTGCGGCGGAGGTTTCCGCTCGGCACTGGCGGCCGACAACCTGCAGAAGATGGGCTACACCAACGTGATTTCGATGGATGGCGGGATTCGCGACTGGCGGGAAAAGGGATATCCGCTAACGAAAGGCAATTCGTAGTTTTCAGTTTCTAGTCTTCGTTGTCCGCGTACCGCGCGGAACGAATCGCAGCCAATGGCTGCCGCGTCCGGCATCAGGCACCTTCTCCCCCGCGTTCTCTATAGCAATGCGGGCCCTACATTTGCGTGACGGGAGCGATACGTTTATGGTGATATCCACTCTTGGTGAACCCGGCATCGCCGGACGGTGCACGTGCGGACTATTAGCGTTCAAACACAATCGCGATTGAATCGCCACACTTTCTTGGTAAGCGCCAGCTCTACCCACTTATGAATGGTCGCATCTTTTTCTGGTCGCTCACGTCGGCTCTCGCCGGATTTCTTTTCGGTTTCGATACAGTCGTTATTTCCGGCGCCGAAAAAACAATTCAGTCGCTTTGGGGTCTGAGTCCCGGACTGCACGGCATTGCCATGGCCTCGGCCCTTTACGGCACCGTCGTTGGTTCACTGCTCGGTGGCTGGCCGGCTGACCGATTCGGACGCAAAGCCACACTGCTTTGGATCGGCGTTCTTTACCTTGTCGGTGCGGTGGGCTCAGGTCTAGCGCCAAACGTTGGCACTTTCATCGTCGCACGCGTCATAGGCGGGTTGGGCATCGGCATCTCTACCGTGGTTGCCCCAATGTACATCTCGGAGATCGCACCGCCTAAGTATCGCGGTCGACTTGCCGGCATGTTCCAGTTCAACATTGTTTTTGGCATCCTGATCGCTTTCGTCTCGAACGCGCTGCTCGCAGGCATCGGCGAGAACGCTTGGCGCTGGATGCTGGGTGTGGCCGCGTTTCCGTCGTTGCTCTACGCTGTGTTCTGCTTTGGCCTTCCCGAAAGCCCACGTTGGCTGCTAAGCAGGAAGGGAGATCGCCAAGCCGCCCTGGAGGTCCTGCAACGCATTGAACCTGAAGCTTCGAAAGCCGAGATTGCAGGCGAGGCGGACCAAATCATGTCCGCATCGTCGGCGGAAGGACCCTCCGGACACTTCTGGACGAGACGCCTTCGCAAACCGATCATGCTCGCCATCTTGATCGCCTTCTTCAACCAACTCTCCGGCATCAATGCGATTTTGTACTTCGCGCCCCGCATATTTGAACTTACCGGCCTCGGTACAAAAGCCGCCCTATTGCAATCCATCGGTATTGGCGTCACCAATCTCGTTTTCACCTTTGTCGGCCTCTGGCTGATTGACCGGCTGGGCCGACGTACCCTTCTCTATATTGGCTCGTTCGGCTACATCGCTTCCCTTGGTCTCGTCGCCTGGGCGTTCTTTACGGAGCATCTTGCGCTCGTGCCAATTTGTATCTTCGCCTTCATCGCTGCGCACTCGATTGGGCAAGGAGCGGTCATCTGGGTTTTCATCTCCGAGATATTCCCCAATCGTCATCGTGCGGAAGGACAGACGCTCGGCAGCTTCACGCATTGGATCTTCGCCGCCTTGCTCACAACTTTCTTCCCGAAGATGGTCTCCGCCTTCCCACCCGGTTACGTTTTTTCGTTTTTCGCCGGCATGATGGTTCTCCAGCTCATTTGGGTGAAGACGCTGGTTCCGGAGACGAAGGGTGTGCCGTTGGAGCAAATCCAGAAACAACTGGGCATCGAATAGGGTACGATTTGTACTCCTCCGCCGGGGCTATGCGCTCAGCGTTACCGTAGGACCGGAAGCGCAACTTTCTGCTGAATTCCCGCGCCCTCGACGACGGTGTAAATGAAATCCGCCGGCACATTCCGCAGAATTTCCGTTTCACCATTCGGCCAGCGAATACTTATTTCGGACATCTTATCGTTTGTACCCAGTCCAAAGTGCAGCCGCAAATCATTCTGAGAAAGATAACTGGAGCCGCCGCGCACTTCACTGAACTGCACCAGAGTGCCAGCCTTCACCGTCACTCGTGTGCCAATCGCGGCTTTGTTGCTTTTCATGCCCACCAGCTTGAAGAGTGCGCGGTGATTCGCGCTGTCGCTATGATTCAACAGCAGAGACGGCGGCTCACCCACGTTAAGCACCACAATGTCGACATTGCCATCGTTGTTGATGTCACCAAATGCCGCACCCCGCCTCGATTGCGGCGGCATGTTGGCCAACGCCTGGGAAACATCGTCAAAGGTTCCGTCGCGATGATTGCGGAAAAGCAGCATCGGCTGCCGGTAGGGCGTGCCGCCGGGAATCGCATCCACCTGGGGATAGACGTGGCCACAGTCCACGAATAAATCCAGCCAGCCGTCGTTGTCCATGTCGAAGAACGAGGTGCCCCAACACACGAAAGGGTAAGTCGGCTTCATCAATTTAGCGCGCACACTCACATCCGCGAAATTTTCCTTGTCGAGGTTGTGATACAAGGTCGAGCCCTGCTCAACAAAATTGGTCACAATCATCGACAAACGGCCTTCGTGCAGATAATCGCCCCAGTCCACACCCATCGAACCTTGCTCCATGCCGTCGCCACTCAGCGCGACTCCGGCGAGCAGGCCAACATCTTCAAACGTCCCGTCATGCTTGTTGTGATACAGAAAATTCGGGCCGGCATCGTTCGCGACATAAAGGTCGGGCCAGCCGTCGTTGTCGTAGTCGCCCCAGGTCGCTCCCAATCCGTAGTAATGATGCGGATCGTCGACGCCAGCCTTCTTCGAAACTTCTTCGAAGGTGCCATCGCCCTTGTTATGAAAGAGTAAATCCGATTCGCCGGGCATGCCCCATGGCCCGCACTGCACCAGCGTTCCCTTGAAGCGGCAGAATCGCGGATCGTTGCCGAACTGCGGCAAGTCGTTCATATCGACGTGGACATAGCGCGAGACAAAAAGATCGACCTTGCCGTCACGATCGTAGTCGGCCCAGGCAGCACCGGTGCTGAATCCACCTGCGCCCACGCCCGCCTTGTCCGTGACATCCTCAAACTTGCAGTTACCCAGATTGTGATAGAGAACGTTGCCGCCATAGCCCGTGACGTAAATATCTTGTAGGCCGTCGTTGTCGTAATCGGCCACGGCCACGCCCATGCCCCAACCCTTGCGCGTGAGGCCCGCGGACTTGGTGATGTCGGTGAACTTGAGATCGTTATTCTTGGGATCAGTATCCTGATGATAAAGCGTGATCATCGGATCACCGCCTTGGCGATAGCGCTCCACCGTCGATCCGTTGACGGTAATGATGTCGAGCTTGCCATCGTTGTCGCAGTCGATCAAACCCACCCCGCCGCTCATGGATTCGGTGATGAACTTCTTATCGGGAGAAGAAATGTGCGGGACGACAAGGCCGGCCTTCTGTGCGATATCTTCAAACTGCGGGAGGGGGATTTGTGTGCCTTGCTCTTGGGCTTGTGGTACCGGCACCGCAGGCTCAGAACGAGCGGCTTGTACAAACAGCAACGGGGCTAGGAGCAGTCCCGTCCACAAGGGAAGCAATGTTGGCATGGGCAGGAGATCGATTATACAGTGCGGATTCGGCGGTGACGGAATCGAGAAAACATAACGGAGCGATGCAAACTGTCGTGTTTCGGGAAGAATAAGGCTCTAATGTGGATATTGCGGTACTCATTTCGTTTAGACTGATAGCACGCTTCCAACGGGGAAATATGGGGAACAGACGCTTTCGACATTGTCTGGTGGGCGCTGCGCTGCTACTGTGCGCGACTTTTGTGGCGATGTGCCAAGCGCTGCCTCAACAGCTTGTCGCTGGTGGCACCTCGAATTCCGTTCCGAATACGTCCCTGACGGTTGAGCAAGTAGTCAAAAAACTGCAGGAAAGGAACGCGGAGCGGGCTGCCGCGTTAGATCAGTACAAAGCAACACGAGTCTATCGAATGCAGTATCGCGGTTTCCCGAGCGATCGCGATGCAGAGATGGTGGTCAATGTGGACTATCATGCTCCGAATTCCAAGGAGTTCAGCGTGGTGTCGCAGACTGGTTCCAAGTTCATCATCGAGCACGTTTTCAATAGACTCCTGGAGAGCGAGCAAGAAGCAGCCAACGAAGAGAACCGCAAGCACACAGCGCTGAGCACGGAAAACTATGATTTCGCGTTGGCTGGCTACGAATCTGCACCGGATGGCGGGCAATACGTTCTAACCCTGCTCCCCAAGACGAAGAACAAGTTTCTCTATCGCGGAAAAATATGGATTGACGCGAAAGACTTCGCGGTGGTGCGGATCAAAGGAGAGCCGGGGAAAAATCCATCGTTCTTTATCAAGAAAACCGACATCGAACACAACTACTTGAAAGTGAATGGATTCTGGCTCCCGGCCGAGAACCGCACGGAAAGCGTGATACGCCTCGGCGGGGTGGCCATGCTGTCCATCGAATACAAAGATTACAGAGTTACAAGGGCAACGCCGCTTCCGGGTGTGGAAAATCGTGTCGGCGCGTTGAAATCCCCGGGAACCGGGGCAGTGCGCTGATTTGGATTAACGTCCATCCGGCCTAGCATTGGACCCAACTCGATTCAATAAAGATCACCGTGCCAGCGGCAGTCTCCGCAGCGGCTGCGTGTTGGACGGAAAGTGATGCTGCGCTCTTGTAACGCACGCAACTCAGGATCTTTGATTTCGTTCTTCGGAAGCACCTGGGGCCCCGGCAGAAAGAAGCAAGCTGAGGCACAAGCACAAAGGACTAATTCTCCGCATACACGGGGCCAGCATTGCGGTTGGGCGGATCGGAGATTGCACGGATATACGATATCAGCGCCTGAATGTCAGACTTGCTGAGAGTGTTGCCCCAGGCCGGCATGAGCGCCGACTTATTGAGCGCAGGACCGCCATGACTGATGATGGCAGTGAGATCGGCATCACTGATTTTGTTCAGCGTATCGCCCTCGGTGAAAGGATGCGGCTTGATTTCGAGATTATCAAAGTTCGACAACCGCTCGACGGTCGACTCGGGATTGTGGCACCGGTCGCAATACTGATCGCTGAGCTGGCGCCCCAGAGTCTGCTGATAACCGAGGGCGATCTCTTCGATTCTCAGGTCGACTTTCTTTCGCGCTTTGTCGATGGTGGACGCGGTGAGTTGGTAGCGGCCCGCCATGCCGCCGAGCGTAACGTTGGTCGTGACCTGGCCGCTGGAATCTGTAAGGCCATTGGCCGGATCGAAGGTTACTCCTGGCGCGGCGCTGAATTCGACAAGCGCGCCGGGGACGGCAGTGCCTTGCTCATCATTCACCTGCACGACCAGGGGTTGCGGCAGCGACGCACCTGTTTGCGCCGTCTGCTTTCCCCCGCTGGATTCGACGATGGCCGCACCAAATGCGGTCGGCTTGGGCGGCGGCGCGGACGCGGTCCTGTGCGAACAGGATATGGCCAGCGACATTACGAGCACGACGGCAAATAAAGTGTTGGTGGTCAACGAGTGGCGAATCATTTCTTTGCCACCTCCGATTTGCCTCCGCCTTTTTGCGAGATAAGGAACGCGGTCAGAGCGCGGGCATCTTCGTCGCTCATGGCGCGGTTGGGTTCCGCCGTGCCGGGGCGCAAGGCTTGCGGATTCTTCATCCACTCGAAGATCCACGCAGCAGTGAGGCGCGAACCTACATTCGTCAGGGTCGGGCCGATGTAACCCTTGTCGGTCTTGGTATCCACGATGTGGCATCCCTGGCAGGCATACTTGCCGTAGAAGAGCTGTTTGCCCAGCTCAACCTGGCCTTGCGGATAGCCGCTCAGCGGCATGGAATCGCGGTCGATCGCCGGATTCTGGTACACGGTCATGATGTAGTCCGTGAGTTCGTTGGCCTCCGTGTCGGTGAGGTTGAATCTTGGCATACGACGAACCAACGCGGGCCGCAGCGTGTTGGGGTTCTTCAAGAACTCCACCAGCCACTCGCGCTGCACCGAACTGCCTTCCCAGGTGAGATCGGGCGCCATGTCGCCGCCGTGGCCATTGATGCGATGGCAACTGAAGCAGGCCAGATCGGTCATCAGCTTTCCGGCTTTGCCCGCGGGCTGGTAGTCCGACTCCAGCTTCGCCGCCACCGTCAATGATGGAGGCAGGGTGGCGGCACGGTCGTTGAGCGCAAGCAGAGCAGTGGCGAGTGAATCTATCTGCGCCGGGGTGAAGCTGTACTGCGGCATCTTCAGAGCTTGTCCAAACCAGCGCGGCTGCTTGATCTTGGCCGCGACGTAATCGGGAAGCGTGTGCTGCATGCCCGGGAGGAACACCAGCTGAGTGATCGGCTTGCTTCCGATGCGGCTGAGTTCGGGCGCAAAGTTTTCCGGCTTCTTGATGCCACCGATCTCATGACAAGAGGCACAGCCGTAGTCGGAAACCAGGCGCTTGCCGTGTGCGATCTGCTCAGGAGTCGCAGCTTCGAGATGGACGTTCGCGAGCAGATCGGAATCGGTTTTGGCCAGCAGGAATCCGGTGAAAGTCGCGACTTGAGGATCGTTGAAGCGGTAGTGCGGCATCGCGGTTTCTGGGTCGTAATCACGCGGATTGCGTAGCCACGCCTGCAACCACTCGGGCCTCACTTTGCTGCCAATGCGAGTCAACTCGGGGCCTAGATCGCCACCAACCAGATTGCCAGCGGCATTTTGTACCGCGTGGCATGACGCGCAGAAGGATTCTCCGTACAAGCTGGCGCCCGCCGTGGGATCAGTCGGTGCCTTCGCCGTAAGCGTGGCAGTGTCTCCGGGCAGCGGAGTACTGTTCGCAATCAAGAACGCGGATATATCCCGCACATCGTCATCGCTCAACTTGAAATTCGGCATCGTCGCCGTGCTCGCGTAGGCTTGCGGATCCTTCAACCAGGCATAAATCCACTCGCGCGTGGTCTTGTCGGCGATGTGCTCGAGAGACGGCGGATCGTCGGTTGGCTTCATGGTCGTGGCATCGGGCAGTTTCACTGTGTGGCAGCGAACGCAGCCGTAGCGGGAAAGCAGATGCCGGCCTTGATTCAGTTGAGGCACGCCCGGGAGCGGCCCGCGATGGCATTCGCCGCACGACGACTCGATGTATTTCGCCGGCAGAATCGGCTGCTCCCACGCCAGCGTGCTGTTGTGCGCTTCGGCTACCGTAGTGGCGGCGCCCTGCCCGCGATGGCAGACGGTGCATCCGAATTGGTCGAGCTTATGTGGAATCACGGGATGCGGGCGGAATGGCTGCACGTTCACGTCGGCGAGGCTGGCTTCTTTCAAACCAACGTGGCAACTGGTACAGCGGTCGACCACGCCGAGGTCGGGCAGCCAGATCTGCTGAATCCCTCCCTGAAAATGGCGTTGCAGAGTGACCGCATCGCTGCGGTTGCGAATCATCTTCAAATAGCCGTGCTGATAATGACGCCATTCGCTGAAGTAGTTTTTCGCGGGGGCGATGGCGAGCGAAACCAGAAACACCAGGCTGACCACACCGAAGGCGCGAACGCTGTCCCCGAACAGCTTCTGCCACAGCGATTTGAGTTTCTCTTTCATGAGCGCACTAAGACCCTTGCCACGGCCACACCCAGGACCATCCCGGCCCGCGAAAAAATGTGCCGATGGCGGTCAATACCACCAGCTCAAACAAGAACCATGTCATCACCCAATAGGAGAGCGGCCTGGCCGCCAGATAGCGGCGGAAAGCCGAGGGCGACTGCGGAGAACTCTGCGCCGCCAGGAGCATCACAGCGGCCATGATCAACGTCGGGACAAGGGCCGCGTACACCTTGAAAAACAAAAGGAACAACGACAGGGCGATTGCGACGAAATAGAAGACTCGTAGCCTCCTTAAGCGATCCTTCAAGAAGAGTCCTTCCGCTTCGATGTTGACCTTGAAGTACGGAATAACAACCAGCGCCATCACCACCAGCCCCGGAGCCAGCACACCTGCGACGACCGGCGGGAAGTAGTGCAGCATTTCCTGCAGCCCGAGAAAATACCAGGGAGCCTTCGCCGGGTTGGGGGTGTGAGAAGGATCTGCCAGTCCTTCGAGCGGCGCATTGAACACGAGTGCAATCCATACCAGTGCAATGGCAAGCACTTGAATGGCGACGACTGCACGAAACAGTACCTCGGGGAAACTCTGTACCTGTTCTTCGTCGGCGGTCTTCACCTGCGCCGAAGTGCGGCGGGTGATGAAAACGATACGACGCGGAGATTTCTTCGCGTTGGAGTCAATGCCCGCTGTGAAGTCTTTGGAGTCGGCCATGATTATTGCGCCTCCTTCGCGGTTGTGGCGACCGCGGAAGCATTCGCCCGCAGCGTCGCCGGTTCGCTGGCGTGCGAGTAGAGGCCGCCGTCTTTGCGGATGCGCCAGAAGTGGATAGCAACGAAGAACATCGCCGTCAACGGAAGAATCATGCAGTGCAGCACATAAAAGCGCAGCAGCGCGTTGGCGTTGACCGCGTGCCCGCCGAGCAGCAGGAAATGAATCTTGTCGCCCATGACCGGGACCGCAGACGCGATATTCGATCCGACCGTAATTGCCCAGTAGGCCAGTTGGTCCCAGGGAAGCAAGTAGCCGGTGTAGCTGAGCAGCAGCGTCATTAGCAAAAGCACCACACCAATCACCCAGTTGAACTCGCGTGGAGTGCGGTAAGCGCCGCGATAAAAAACCTTGAACATATGCGCAAAGACCAGGAAAACCATGGCGTGCGCCGACCAGCGATGCAAATTGCGCAGAAACAGTCCGGACGAGACCACGAACTGCAAATCCTTCGTGTCGGCGTAAGCCTGCGGCGCGGATGGGTGATAGTAGAGCATCAAAGGGATTCCGGTCGCGACCAAAATAAGAAAAGTTCCCAGCGTCAGCGTGCCCAAATACCAAGTCCCGCTAAAGCTGAGCATCCGCGTGCGCACCTTGGTGGAGAACAGGTGGAGGAACACGTTCTGCTGGATGGCCAGCGCGCGATGGAGTGTGCTTGAACCGGCGCCGCTGCGGAAGATCGAGCGCCACACCCGCGTGCCCCGCAAATCTTCGAAGTACTGGTCGAATGTTTTCGCCATGCTCAGACCCTCAAGAAGGAATCCCGCTGCAGCGGAGGAACGTCGGTGGAGCGGTCCACCAGAAGATCTCCGTCGTCGTTGAGCCAGACGCGCTTCCACGGCAGGGGCCTGGGTGCGGGGCCTTCAATCTTGACCCCGTAGCGCGTGAACTTGCTGCCATGGCACGGGCAGGCGATGATGCCCAGTTCCGGTTTCCATGCCGTGAGGCAGCCCAGATGCGTGCACACCGCGCTCAGCGCGAAGTAACCCTCCTGTGAATGGATGAGGTAGATACCGGTATTAACGTCGAGGGTGACCGAATCGAGCGGATAACGGTCCGGGTTGCCTGCGTTGACGATCGGCGAAGGCTCGTAGAGCACATTCGGCGATAGAAATTGATAGGCGAAGGCGGCCGTACCCGCGGCAGCGATACTCAAGGAGCCCAGTCCCAGCTTCGCGAAGAATTGCCTGCGGTCGACGTTGTCGTTCGGTAAAACAGGGGTCGTCTTGTTTTCCTCTGCCATAGCTACCTCGAGGTTCCTGCTGTTGCCGCCGGCGTCCGCAGACCGGCACCGATCGCCTCCACGGAGATCAAACCTGTTGGTTCCGCGGGAAGCAGGTTGTACGACTCCATGGTGATCGTGCCGACCGGACAGCGCATGGCGCAGAGGCCGCAGCGGATGCAGCGCGTCTCATCCTTCAGCATGGCGGCACCGGTTACGATGCCCAGTTCATCGGCCGCTACTTCGTCGAATTCCACGCCGAAGCATTCCTGGTTGTCGCGGATGTACTGCACAGTCTGGGGTTCGAAATCGATGCGATCGAGCGAAACCAGCTCCAGACATTTCTCCGGACAAACATCCACGCAGCCCCCGCACAGAATGCACATGCTCCCGTCTTCCGGCGTGCCTTCGAAAATCGTGTTCACCCAGCAGTGCAGGCAGCGTTGCGCTTCCGCTATCGCTTCAGGAGCGTCGTAGCCAACTTCCACTTCAGTTACGCCGGTCCTTCGCTCGAGGGGAAGCATCGGCACCGGCTGGCGGTTGATGTCCAGATAGTCCAGCGGCATGCTGTGCCGCTTTAATACTTCGACTTCGATGATGGGCTCGGGATGTTTATTTTTGCGGAGGTATTCGTCGATTCCGACCGAGGCGCGTTTGCCATCGCCTACGCTGTCGATAATCAGGCGTGGGCCGAAGACGCAATCGCCGCCGGCGAAGATTCCAGCAGCCGAAGTCATCAGCGTTTCTGGATTGACGGCGATCAGGCCGCGGGGAGAGAGTTCGATCTTATCTTCGAGCGTGAGGAAGTCGAGGCGCGGGGCCTGGCCGATGGCCATGATGACGGTGTCGCACTCGATCTGGCTTTCGCTGCCCTCGAAGAACGCCGGATTGAAGCGTTTGTTCTGATCGAAAACCCATTTTGTTTTGAGCGTTTCGAGTGCAATCACCTTGCCATCTTTGCCCACCATCCGTTTGGGGCCAAGACCCGGGTGCATGCGGATGCCTTCTTGTTCGGCTTCCTCAATCTCTTCAAGGGCGGCTGGCATTTCTTCGCGGCGCTCCAGGCAGACGAGATTCACCTCGCGAGCGCCCATGCGCAGGGCGGAAAGAGAAATGTCGACCATCTCTCGCGTCGCGACGGCGGTCATGTTTTCCGCGGAAGGCTCCGCATCCTGTACTCCGCCAGCATGTTGACGCACTACTTCGCGAGCAGCGGAGCGCGCCACGTCCATGGCCACGTTGCCGCCCCCGATCACGATCACTTTCTTGCCAATTGTAAATTTGTAGCCGAGGTTTACATTGAGCAGAAAGTCGATGCCCTTGTGTACGCCATCGAGATCGACTCCGGGAATGCTGAGATCGCGGCTGCGATGCGCGCCCACAGCGATGAGCACGGCGTCAAATCCCTGGCGGCGCAGATCGGAGATCGTAAAGTCGCGGCCAGCCGCGTGATTCAACTTCAGAGTGATGTCGCCAGTTTCAAGGATCTCGCGCACTTGCGCTTCGACCACATCGCGCGGCAGGCGATATTCGGGGATTCCAAGGTACAGCATTCCGCCCGCCACCGGCGCGGCTTCGAAAATCGTCACCCCGTATCCCATGAGTGCAAGATCGTGCGCGGCCGACAGTCCCACCGGGCCGCCACCGACCACGGCCACCTTGTAAGGAAGCTTCTTCTGTCCCCGCCCTTCATTGACGTGAATGGGATGTTTCGACTCAGGCCCGAACTGCTCGGTGAGAAAACGCTTGAGAGCGCGAATGGAAATGGGCCGGTCAATCTCGCCCCGGCGGCAGGCGGTTTCGCACGGATGTGCACACACTCTCCCGCAGATGCTGGCGAGCGGATTGGGGTCGCGCGCAATGCGATAAGCCTCTTCGAAGCGGCCCTCGGCAATCAGGCCGACATAGCGTCCGGCGTTGGTGTGCGCTGGACACGCCATCATGCAAGGGAAGTTCGTATTCAGCCAATCCCCGTCCACCTTTTTGTTCTTGTATCGCTTCAGCATGATTGGCGATTCGTACAGTTCTTACAGAAAGTTTGTACGCGAACGAATTGAAGAACGGAGGTCTGAGGCCACCCTCCCTCAGTGACCTACGGTGGCTAATTTGATCAACGTGAAATCCGCCGTGGTAGCGCCCGAAACAGTGACCGGTTTGGACTGGCCCTTCGCACCTTCATTCCATGCGGTCACGGTGTAACTCCCATCGGGGACATTCTCGATTTTGTAGGTCCCGGATTTGTCGGTTTGTGCGAAGTAGGGAGTCGGCGAGACAATGATGTGCGCCTCCATCTCAGGATGCACGTAGCACATCAACGGAATCGCGCCGGGATTATCGAATTTGAATTCGCGCTTTTCTCCCTTCGGCCAAGTGCCCATGTTGTGTGCCAACCTCTTGTTGCCTCCGACCGAACTCCACGCGACGTTATGCGCAACGGTGTCGCTGTTCTGGAAGTCCACGGTGGTACCTTGCTGCACAACGAGAACGCTCGGTTGAAATAAAAGATTCTTCTGATCCATCAGGGCGTGCGCGGTGGGCGCTGGAAAGGTTTTCCCGGGAATGGCTTCAATGTAGACTACCGATTCACCGGAAACACCTGACACTTTGCCGCTGATCGTGCCAGCATTCGCCGCGGCGGTAAAGGTCAAGGTCACAACGAGTGCCACTAGTACTTTCCGCTTCATGATTTCTCCTCGCAATGACGTTTTGTCTGTTGTCACCCAGTTCAATGCGTGACCAGTGGATCCGAGCATATTGCCATGGCAACGGCTCTACCCCACATGTGAGTTTCAAGGACTCTATCATTTTGTCAAGTGTGGGCTGTGACCGTGATCACACCTGAATGTGATCATGGGCAACAAGCTCTGTCGCCAGCTTGGGTTCGCTATAAATGTCGTATGGGCTGATATTGATCGACCGCGCTTGATTTAATGGCGAATCCAGCTCGAACTGGCCCACACGTACGAGGACTTCGTCGAGGCGCTGCCGAATTGAGGTAAAAGCAACACCATCCGAGGTCCCGGGCAAATGCTCTGGGCGGGTCTTTTTTCTGCAAGCCCTCACTGTCGCCATTCAGAGGTACCTTCTGGATCTTCAAATTAGCTTGACAAATCCCAGGCATGGTAAGTATAAGATCGAAATCGAAAGAAATCGTAAGCGACCCGTAACCAGCCGTAAATCGGACGTACAGAATACGATCACATGCGGAGGGCGCCATGCGACTGGCCACCCCAGTTCTTTCCCGGCTTTTGGCAGCATCCTTATTGGCAGCCTGTTCTCTGTTCGTGGCAGCTCAGGGCAGCTACCGGGCGCAACTCCGAGGCGTGGTTTCCGATGCCGCTGGCGCCGTGATGACGAACGTCACGGTCACCATCACTGAGACCGGTACTGGCATCGCCACTCACACCCGCACCGACGATAAGGGCGAATACTTTTTTACCGGACTGCGTCCCTCTACCTATTCGGTGAAAGCCGAGGCCCCCGGATTCCGCACCACGGAGCGCACGAACGTGGTTCTTGCAGTCGACCAGGAATCGTCGCTGAACTTCAAAATGCAACTGGCGGGCGTATCCACTTCCGTGGAAGTCACAACCACCGCGCCGCTGCTCGATACGGGCAACGCAACACTGGGCACGGACGTCACCAGTGAGTACGTGAAGGAACTGCCTCTATTGAACCGCGACTTCTTCGGCTTAACCTTCCTGTCCGGAGGGGTGACGGAGGTGGCCGGGTCAGGCACCCAGGACAACTATCCCTCGGGAACGAATTTCGTTTCCAACGGACAGCGCAATGCGACCGCCGAGGTACGGATAGACGGCGCCCTGATCAGTGCGCCGGAACAAGGCGAGGGCGGAAACTCAAATGTCTACTACGAACCGTTGGTCGAAGGAGTGCAGGAATTCAAAGTTCAGAACAACAGCTTTTCGGCGGAATTCGGTAACAACGGCGGCACCGTGGTCAACATGGTGCTGAAGAGCGGCACCAACGCCTTCCATGGCAGCGGCTGGTACTTCCTCCAGCGCTCGCAACTGGCCGCGCGTGATTTCTTCAATCCTGCTCCCAATCCCAAACCGGATAGCAAGCGCGACCAGGGAGGGTTTACCATCGGCGGCCCCATCCGAAAGAATCGCACCTTCTTCTTCGCCGATTTTGAAAAAGTGCGCAGCAATAGCGCGTTCAGCAGTCTCGCAACCGTACCAACTACCGCAGAGCGAAATGGGGATTTCTCGGCGACGGCTACCAATATTTACGACCCCACACTGCCTTTAGTCGCCTGTGCCTCCGGTTCCTGCAGGCCGCAGGTGCAGTACCAGGGCAACCCGAACATAATTCCCCCAGGCGAAATCGATCCTATCGGCAAGGGCATTCTCAATCTTTATCCGCAACCCAATTTGCCGGGCGAATTTGATAACTACATTTTTAGTGGCACGGCGGATGCCCCGGATTATCAGTTCGATATCAAAGTTGATCACCAGATCAATGACCGGAACCACATCAGCGGACGCTACAGCCGCGGTTCGTCGAATTACTACACTCCCATGATTTTCGGCGACAGCTTCGACAATAACGGATCGGGAGATGGTTTCGCGGGCAGCCCCACGCTGGCACAGAATGGTTCGATCGAATATTCAAGGACGGTGAATTCCCGCATCGTGTGGACGAGCCACTTCGCGATTGACCGGGTACACGAACTAGGGACCTCATCGATTCCTTCGATTTCCAGCTTCAATGCTACGTTGCCTTCTGGTTTCTCCCTGCCAGCCGTGTTGCAGCAGGCCAACGGAATAGATCGGATGCCGGCGTTTTACATGTCCTCTGGCGGTCAAACTGCGCCCTGGACCGACCTTTACGATCAATGCTGCATCAACACCACCTTCGCACATACGCTCTACAGTTATTCTTCTCAGGTCGTGATCTCGAGAGGCTCGCACCTGATGAAGTTTGGCGGCGAGCAGAGACTTTTCTATAACAACTTCTTTCAGCCCTCGGATCCAACCGGCGTCTTCAACTTTACCGACTACGTGACCTCCCCGACTCCGAACAGCGACGTGGACGCGAACGGCAATGCAACCGGAAATCCTTTTGCCAGCACCCTTTTTGGATACGCCGACAATATCAATCCCTTTCCTGCCGAGCCGACTGCGCTCCAAGTTTTGCCGTCAGTCGCGAATCGATCGGCGGAGACCGGCTTCTACTTCCAGGACGACTGGAAAGTTACTTCCAAACTCACGCTCAATCTTGGCCTGCGTTATGAATGGAGCACGCCCTATGACGAGCGCTACAACCGCATCCAGTTCAGCAATTTCACCGCGCCCACGGGAGTGAATTTGGATTTGACCGCAGCCCAGTCCGCCCTGAGTTCTTACGGCATCAATTTTCCTTCCTCCGAGCAGTTAAACGGTACGACGGAGTTTCCCACCTCGAGCATGAGACACGTTCCCGTGTACCGTAACGATGTCGGTCCGCGATTGGGGTTTGCCTATACCTTCGGTTCAAAAACTGTCGTGCGCGGCGGCGCTGGCATCTACTTCGGTATGAGCCCGGCCACGAATTTTCAATATCCCGGAACCGCCTTCAGCAAGACGGCCTCGATGTTCTTTACCAACGATAATTTTGCGACCCAGTCCGCCACGCTGGAAAATCCGTTTCCTGCAGGCTTCACCGGGCCGCAGGGCAAACAGTATGGCCAGTTTGCCGAGTGGGGATACTCGAACAACAACGATCTTGGCACCACCGCGGCGCGCGATGCCGATCTCTACCAGTGGAATGTGGGAATCCAGCGCGAATTGCCCAGCCAGATCGTCCTGGGCGTCGACTATTCCGCGAACCGCAGTACCCACCTGCCGTGGGCTGGCACCAACAACCGAGACTTCATGTCTTCGGCGTTGCTGGCCCAAATCTCGGCTGCCGTCACCCCCACCGATCCGACTTGCCAGGCCGATAGTTGCGTCACTAGCTTTCTCCAGAATCCGGTAACGAATCCGTTCCAGCCGATGTTCACCCAGCCGTGCGCCCCTACCCCTACTTCTCCCTGCTTCAATGAGCCCGATTCGCTCTACAGCACTGGGCAAATCCCGTTGGGATATCTGCTCAATCGTTACCCTCAGTTTACGGGAGATTTTGAAGGCCTGATGCTGGAGGAAGCGTCATCCTGGTACAACTCGATGCAGATCCGCTTCCAGAAGCGAACCACGCACCATGTCAGTTTCGAGGGCAACTACACCGTCTCCAAGTTGACCGATAATTCTTCCGCAGGCCGAAATAATTGGGTCGGATCGCTGGCGAACGGACTTCCGCAACAATTCGACCGGCTGAATTTGGAACATAGTATCAGCGCCAATGACGCACCCCAGCGCCTGGCGGCCGCGGTGGTTGTCACTTTGCCCGTGGGCCGCAATGAATGGATTGGCGGAGGTATGAATCGTGGACTCGATGCTGTCGTGGGAGGCTGGTCGATCGCCACCCTCGTCACGGAACAATCAGGTCAACCGATCGCGATCGGCATGAGCAATCCGCGGCTCGCCAATGGCAGCCAGCGTCCTAACGTCGTCTGTTCCCAACTCAAAACCGGTCTCAGCATGAAAGATGTTGCCACGAATTGGGAGGCGAACTCGGCAGCCGAAGGAAACGGGAACCCGCCGGTTGCCCCGTTTATCAATTCCAACTGCTTCGCCGATCCTGGCGATCAGAATCCGGGCAACGCTCCACGCTATTTTCCCGGCCTGCGAGTCAACGGCATCCATAACTTCGATATGAATCTTTACAAGTCATTCATACCGAAAGAGGGAATGACCATCGATCTCAGAGCCGAGGTTTTCAATCTGCTGAATCATCCGCGCTTTGCCCAGCCCGTTTCCGCCTTTGGAGATCCGGCTTTCGGCACGATTACTTCTGACGCGAATGGTTACTTACCCCGGTACTTCCAGTTCGGATTGAGATTCGAGTTCTAGAATCTAGGGTGTTTACTGCCCTGTATTGACACGCATGGAAGGCTTCTCACGGTTTTTCCTGGAAGCGCTGATAAAGCTCAGGCCGGAAAATTGTATCGATCGTTCCCGTAACCGCGACCGGGAAATCCTTTTCGAAGGGCACGCCTTCGATCCCGTCCACAGTCAAGTGAACCTTGTAACGGGCCGCGTGAGTATACGTGTGCGTTACGGCCATCCCGTCGGTGCGGGTTCCATCGCCGAAGTCCCAGTGACAGGCGAGTGCGGGTACCTGATCTCCCGAAGCTTGCGCCGAAAAGGGCACGGGCTGGCCGACTTCCATCTTCTCGGGAATCTCCACCCTTACAACCGGAGTCGCTGCGGGAATGGAGGTGTCGAGGATTTTTACGATTCGGACGGACTGCGGAGCCAAGGTGAGAGAGAGAGAATTTACATTCTCAGCTATGGGCGCGCCCGTTGTGAAAACGTCGAGCACTTGATTATGACTCGTCCCTAGCCGGAGATCGAAAAGCGTGAACTCATGCTTCCGTTCTTTTTCCGTCCAGTTGAAGACGGCCAGAATCGATTGGCGCTTGCTCTCTCGCAGCAGAAAGATGCTGGGCATTTCATCCTCGGGGGCGTAGCTCATCAGGTCCAGAGGCGTTGCGGCGCGTCCATATCGAGCCATGTTGAGGAGATCACGATTCTGGACCAGAACCATCCGGTCGGCGTCCGCAAACAGAGTGGGCAGATCGTCGCCAATCTCATACAGGCCGCCAGAGATCGCTGATAGAGCAATTGAAACCTTTGCTTCTTCGAATGTTAGCGGCCGCTGTGCGCCATGATTCTGGCTTTCGGCAATGATCTGCCGGGATATCGTAAAAGCGTCGGGATCGGCGATGAAGAAATTCCGGTTCATGTAATAGCGGGATGCGACGCCGGGAGCCGCGTTGCGGCTGGCTTCGAACGAATGCCCCGTGTCGCACGAAATGCGGCCGATATCGACGATGCCGACCGGATTCAGCATTACACTACCGTCCTTGTCAAGAAGCACGCCGTCTCCGACCGCTTCGCGAATGGTCTGCAGTCCAATGCGCTGCGCCTCGAGCGCCGTAGTGTTGGGACGGTAGTAATAACCCTCAATGGCACTGTCGTCCATGAAATCGAGCTTGATGTAGCGAATCCCCCAATCCCTGGTCAGCGTTCGGTAGGTTTCACGCAAGTACTGCTGCGCTTCGGGATTTGTTGTATCGAGCACATAAAGTGGATCCAGATCGGTTTTGGTATCGGGAGCCTCGGTGACGAGGCCGGCATGGATCGGCTCTCCCTTGGCATTGTGCACCAACCAATCTTTGTGATTGGCATAAACCGACGAGCGCTCGGCGACCTCGAATGGCGCAGTCCAGATCCCCGGGGTGAGGCCGAGTCCACGGACCTGGTCTTCGAGTTTCTTCACCCCATGAGGGAATTTGTAGGAGACCGGCGAAGTATAGTCGCCGCGCGCGTACTGATAGCCTTCGTCGATATGAAAGAAGTTGAATCCGTCATCTCTCAGGTGTGCGGCGAGGAACTCCGCGTTGGTGAGAGCTGCGCCTTCCGTTATACCGAAGTAGTAAGCCGTCCAGCTCCACCAGCCGATGGGCGTGGGTGCGCTCGTTCTTGAGTGATGAAGAGCGCGGATGACCTCGCCATAGGATTCGAGTTGAGTGTGATAGTCAGACGACAGGCTGGCCATGACCCGCTCAGAAGCCAGAGTTTGGCCTGGATCGAGGGGCAGGCTGAGTTCGATTTGGTCTTCCTTGGGCGAATTCTTAAGCGAATTCTGTTTGGCCAGTTCGGTGGTTCCTGTGGAATCGACCTCGTAGCCCGCAACCCCCCCCAGCTTGTCATCCACATGGAGATGCAGGATGGTGAGCCATCGTTCAGAGGTGAGCGCTCCCAGAAACAGGCTCTGGCGGCTCTGCCGGTTGTAGATAAGTTGGCTGCCCACGGCCAGATGGAGGCCCTCGTTGGCTTGCGCGAGATCACGAATCTCCATGTCCGGCCGGTCTTCGCTGAAACTGTCGGACAGTACGCGGTCCGAGGATGGCGGGCCGTCGAGGTTCACGAAAGGATCCACAGCTTCGAGGACACGGATGCTTTGCACGGTAGTCGGCGCAGCGGTGCTATTTCGAACTTGTACTTCGATCTCCGCGAATGCGGGCCGTGAGTGCAGGCGGATCCGACAGATCAAATCCGGATCGCCGGACCTGCCGCTGTGCGTCGCGGTAAGCTGCGGGCCGGCGTCTAGATCGTCGGCGAAAGACGTGTCTTTCACCTCATGATGCGGGTAACTGTCGGAAGAAATCCAGCGATGGTTGACCTGGGCCGCCACACGGGCGGTGATGGCAACGCGCTGATTTTCCTTGGATCGCAGGGTATAGGTATCGCCCTGGCGATTGATCTCGACCGCGAGCTGCGCATTTTCAATCTTGCCCGAGGCTAGAGCGCCTGCCGGCGAACTTCGGGCTTCTGCAAACGCAAGAGAGGATGCAACTAGAAATCCGAGAATCAGACGGCTCAGCGCTTCAAGGTGCATGGATTTAATCCTTCCACGGAATAATTCCTCGGCCCATCGAACTCCATTGCTGGCGCATGAAAGTGGACAATTCAGCACGGTCCCGAAAGGCTTCTGTGCCCCCCGCTTTGGTTACGGAGTACGCGGCTGCAATATTGGCGAAAGCCAAGCAATCTTCGAGTTTGCCCTCACGCAAGTAGAGATGCATGAAGCCTGCAGCGAAAGTGTCACCGGCGCCGACATCATCCACGAAGCTTACGCGAGGTGGTGCGAGGCTCCACTGCTCATCTCCGGCGCGACAAATGGCTGATCCCGAACCGCACTTGACCACTAGGACCTTGGATAGTTCGGCAAGCCGATTGAGCGCTTGTGCAAGATCCGTCGTGCCTACAATCTTTTTCGCCTCACGTTCGTTCGGAAGGAACACGTCGACATATTTCAGAAGATCGTGCAGATCCGATCCCCCCGGTCCCATCCGCCATTGATCTTCCGGATCGTCGTTTGTGTCAAGCGATGTGGTGAGACCGGCTTCCTTCGCCTGCCGAAACAAATTTAGGATCTGTGGCCGCAGAGCGCGGTGCAGAAAAAACGAGGAGAGATGTAGATGACGAGCTGCGAGAACGTAGTTCATGTCGATGTCGGAATACTGCATCTCAAACATGGTTCCCGGATACGTCAACATATACCGATGCCGAGTGTGAGGCAGCACGACCGTGAGCCCGGTAGATAACGTGGATCCTTGCTTCACGTGGGTGGTGTCAACCCCCACGGCGGAGAGTCGCTCTAGCGCCATTTTCCCAAGGGGATCGCTTCCAATCTTAGATACAAAGCCAACCTTTGTGCCCAGCACACACAAATTGTGCGCGAAAATCCCCGAGGAGCTTCCCAAGGTGAATGCCATGTCGCTGGCCAGTAGCTCTCTGTCTGGGGACAGGTGCTCAGGCAGACCGTAGAGGATTAGATCCAAGTTTAGCTCGCCAACAATGCAGACCTCGATCACTGAGTTTTCCTCTCGCCTTTGAAAATGCCAAAGCGTCCTTCGCTTAGGAATGAATGCTGGCCTTGTTCCCAGCCGTGCCGCAGTGCGTCGGCCGAGCGTTTTCGGGAGTCACGGCTCATACCAAAACACTGCGCCCTTCTCAATGGATGGCAGCTTGTAACTGATGCCAGCGTTGCCCACAGTGCCGGTCAGTGGCTGAACTTCTCCGAGAAACGGAAGAAAGAAACCATGGCCGTGGGTTGCGCCAGATATCGTGACTTGAACGTCAGTTTGAGGCGTCTGAACGGGATTCACGCCACCTTGCAGCCCGGCAAAGTTCGCAAAAAAAACGTGAGGCTTGCCATCAACCCGAGCGATCGATGTAGCAGTCATAGCCGAGGCAACAACGCGAACTGGTGTCTCGGATTTCAAGCTCTCCAAAAACTCGTGTTCGCGATCTACTGCCGCTTGGTCAATGCCTTTTTGCAGTGCCTCGTAGTAATCCCTTCCGGGGCATTTACTAAACTGTATAACATTTCGAGCCATGCCAAGCTGATCGGCATTCTCGCCTGTAATCACCAGCCTCTTACCGGCTTGCGCATATTTGAGGAGCAACGCTCTTTCGTCGTCGCTCATGACCCGCACATCAGGCAGGATCAACGTGGGCCCATGGAATTCTGGAAGTGTGCGCGGAGTGACAACCTCAAATTCCAAATGCTTCTGCATGAGAAGAATAAGGATTCCGCGGTAGGAAGGGATAAATTCGTGGGCATCATAGTTTCGTGTCTCGGGAGAAAAATAAACGCCGATGGGGGCGATGGGTGTCCGTGGACGGTAGAAAGTGTCTTCATGAGCTTTGATCCAGGTAAAGATTTTCTTGCGGGTCGCAGGATCGTTCGATCCCGCCATTGAATGTCCTGGAGCATCCCAGAAGTTTGATCCGGTCGTGATTTCTGAGACGGCCAGATTCATCATCGCCTCGCTCCGATCGACTTTTTCATCGCCATCCCAGGAGTAATTCAAGATCCACGTCGCCTTGCCCTGCGCGAAGGCGCGAAACGAATACATTCCTGCTTGATAATTGAACCAATCCAGCGCTGTTCTGGATGATGCCATGTGGTCGCCACTACCGAACTCATATTCATGAGCTATGGCGTCGACCGCCGGATACAAGCTGTAAACATCAGCTCCAACGCGAACTGCCTCTTCCTCAATGCCCGGATAGATTTCCGGAATCGTCTTAATCGAGGGATTCACGGCCTTAGCATTCGAATCGATTTCCTCCATGAAATCGGTAATCGTTTTAATTCTGAATTCGATCCACCTTCGGAAATTGGGCTGCGAGAAGTCTCCCAACTTGATGTCTTTCTTTGCATCAAGGCCGGTCTCTTTCCAGAAGGCTGCCACTGTGTAGTCGTCGAAGCTGGCCCAAGTATCCTCCCAGCCTTCGAAGTGTGTCATCCAGTAAGGAATGTCCACATAAATTCCATCGATCCCCGTGGCTGCAATCTGTCTCACCCGTTCCATGTAAGTCTTGCGCCAGGCTGGCGCATAAGGACTGACCCACACATCCTCATCCCCTTTGGCAATCCAGAAAGCGCTACCGCTCCCAAAGACCGCGGGTTCTCCGCTAAGCTTTTTCTGCAGCCAATCGGGATGATCTTTGGCCAGCGTATGCGGAGCTCTGTCGGCGTTTGCCGTAATGCACTCGGTCCCGGCGATATATACGAACGCCTTGTTGCCAACTGCATGGGCCTGCTGAGCAACGGCACGAATGGCGTTCAGCTTTTCTTCGGGACTGAGAAAGCTTTCATAGCGGCCAGGTATATCATTGTCCACTTCGATCCCGAAAACGCCGTCTTCCTGCGCTCTGCGGACAATCTCAATCGCGTTGGTACTCTGCAGCCCGTAGGCACCGATGCGCACATATTGGGTCCAATTCTGCCCTTCCGAACCGGAGCTGGCTTGCAGAATTGCAGCTAACAGGACAATGGTTGCCAAACCAGCTATAAGGGCAAATGAAAACTGCACAGACTTTCGTATCATTGCGGTTAATAACTTTTACTTTCGTAATGGTTCCTCTGTCAAGTGTAAAATGCTCTCAACCAACATGAGACCATGGCCATACGAGGCAGTTTGCAAGCGATGACAACAGTTCCACTACTTGGCTGTTTGCTGGCGGCCGTAGACAAACGAAAGCAGTCGCGGTAAAAAGGGAATGCCCACCAGAACTACTTGAGAGCAATGCTTGTCGAATAGACCTGTGCTGAACGAAGAGCGGCGCCGACATATTCTCGACATTCTGAGTCGCGACGGACGCGTTCTGGTCGTGGACCTGGCAAAACAGTTCCGCACATCCCAGGTCACCATCCGTAAAGATCTGGACATTCTTCAGGCTCACGGACGCATCCAGCGCAGTCACGGCGGAGCTTTGCCGGCTCGAGAGAGCGCACTGGATGATCCGACTCTGCGGGAGAAAGAAAAGCTGTATCGCAAGGAAAAACTTCAGATTGCGGCCGCGGCCGCCCGCATGGTGCAGGAAGGGCAGGTGGTGATCCTTGATTCCGGGACCACAACAACAGCCATTGCACGCGCGCTGCGTGAATTTCAAAACCTCACGATCATTACCAACGCCGTAAACATCGCCGCAGAACTGTCGGGCTCCTCCCTCGAGGTCATTCTGACCGGTGGTACTTTGAGGAAGAACTCATTCTCGCTTGTGGGGCCCGTGGCGGATGAGACATTGCGACGCCTGAATGCCGATATTCTTTTTCTCGGCGTGGATGGTTTCGACGTGCAACATGGATTAACCACGCCGAATCTACTTGAGGCCAAAGTCAACCGCGCCATGATGGATGTAGCAAGAGTTGTGGTAGTGGTGTGTGACTCCAGCAAGTTTGGCCGCCGCGCCTTATCTTCGATTGCCCCGCCCTCGGCAATCCACCACTTGATCACGGATCGGGGTATTCGCAAACCGGATTTGGCAGCACTGAGAAAATCCGGGATTCAGGTAACCGTGATCTAAATTCAATGCTGATCTGAATTCCACCGCTCACTCTACTTGCCTCGCGCGAGCGCCTTTGCGAAACTGCCCGAAGATTCGCTCCGCATTCTTGTGGTAGATCTTCTCCAACACTGGATCCGGAAGGTCCAGGCCATAAATCTTCCAACGACCTTGCCCGGGATACCCCCAGTAATCGAAATACTCATCTGCCGTTTCCAGCCAGCGGAAATGATTGCGGTACATAGCTTCGTCCATTCCGTTATCGGTGCCAAACATGATGCGGTTCTGATACTTGATGAAGAATTCGCGAGCACGACGGGGTTGACGGCCCAACTCGGCTTCACGCGCTCCGAACTCAACCATCACATTCGGAAGTGTGTCCAGCAGATGAGAAACATAGTCCAGGTTCTCAGGCCAATTTGCCATGTGAAGGGCGACAAAGGTCGTGTGCGGATGCTTCGCAAACATGAGATCTCGAGCCGCCAGGATGGACTCCTTCGATGGAAATTGTGGCCCATAAAAACTCCAGTCCGGATGCTCGGTGAGCTCTTCATATCTCTCATTGGTACTGTCCGGTGGATGGAAGAATGCTTCGGGATCGGTGGAGTGAATGGACACGGGAATGCCCAGTCTTCCGCATTCCTCCCAGACGGGATCAAGGCGCGGATCGTCAATTGCAATGAGTTTTCCTGACTTGTCGCGGACACTAAGACCAAGGTCCTTCAACTGTTTTAGACCTCGTGCTCCCCGCGCAACCGCGTCATCCAGTTGCGCCACCATTTCCTGGCTGAAGTTCGCATCGTCGATCTTTCTCCAATCAATCTGGGTGAAGACCATGAAGCGCCCCGGATATGGCTTGACCATTGTGTCGATCACCCGCTGCAGTCTGTCACCCCACATTCCGGTGAGGATCACTACCGTCTTGACGTTGGTCTTGTTCATGATCTCCACGACGCGCTGGGGCGGCATGGGATCGTCGATACCCATGGCATCGTTCACGTGATTGTGAACGTCGATTACATAATACTTGGCCCGATCCACGGTGTGCGCTGGAGCATGCAGCATTGAAACGGGCTGAAAGTCCCTCAACAGAAGTGTTTTCTTCTCATCGGCACCGGCGGCGGATTTGTAGCCGATCTGACCTTGGGGTTGGTCTTGTCGGGGCGACGCGATCTGCGCCGGGGGCAGCATCAAAATAGATAGAAAACAGCACGAGGAAATAAGTGTTTTGACGGACATCTAATTCCATCCTTATGCCTGCGGTGATTGTCTTAACAAGAAAACGACAGCAAAAGTAATCGTTCGCAATATACCTGAGTGTTCTGAATTTCGGCAACCAAACTCAGCGTGAACAATTCATCCCATCGGACCGACTTTCCAGAACTACTCCTCGGGCAATAGAACACGTGACGTATTTGTGCACCCGAGCGTGGTCTTGTCTGGACGAGGTCAGTTTTGGTCAACGCGGATTCTGAATCTGCGGCTGATCTCGGATGGCTCCTGGCAGCGGTGGCCAGGTGATCTAGCTCGTAGTATAAAAATAATGCCCTAATCGTTGTCCATGCCCGAATTGAAAGCTACTCGGCCGCACCGTCTAAGTTGCGTGCACTGTCGTGCTACGCATTGGCAATCGCCCTTGTATCAGCGGCGTTACTCTTGTCGCTTGTTCTGCAAAGTTCCGTTCGGCCCTTTCTGGCTCTTCTTCCCCGTCGCGGTGATTGCGAGTACATGGTTCGGTGGAGGAGGCCCTGGCTGGGTCGCAGTCGTTTATCCGGAAATCGGCGCCATTCGCGGCGTCGACTTATGGTAGGTCAAAACCCATTGGCGGACCCGTACCATTGTTGGTTTGCACGTATCCGGTGAAGGCATTGACGGCATCAAGGATTCATGGAGCATCAAGCCTCGTGATTTCTAGGCAGCCAGGTTAACCGTCTGCCTCTGGAGCGTAGAAAAAATGGAAACGAACCCGATTCTGTTTCGCGATCTGACTTACATATTTGTGGCTGCCGTAATCGGAGGGCTAGTGGCATGGCGCCTTCGTCTGCCTCTAATCTTAGGGTTCGTCTTAGGCGGGATCGTTATCAGCCCATTCACCCCTGGGCCGCACTTATCTGACTTGCACACCTTCGAGATTTTTGCAGAAGTAGGCGTCGTTCTGCTGATGTTTTCGACCGGAGTTGAGTTCTCAATTCCGGATCTGATGCGCGTGAAATGGGTTGCCCTGGTCGGCGCGCCCATCGGGATTTTATTCATCCTGGGTCTCGCAGTCGCAGTGTCAAAGGTCGCCGGATTCAGCATTAGAGAGGGCACTGTCATCGGAGCAACGGCTTCGGTTGCCAGCACAATGGTGCTGGTGCGACTGCTGAGCGATAGCGGAAAGATCACGACAGCCTACGGCCGCGTGATGATCGGCATCACTCTCGTGGAGGATCTTGCCGTCATCTGCATGACGGTAGTTCTCCCTATTTTCAGCGGCTCCGGGGACGGCCTCTTCGCGAAGGCAGCATGGACTCTTGGTAAGGCTTTGGTGCTCCTGATTCCCCTGGTCTTTCTTGCGATAAAAGTAATCCCGCGCCTCCTCCGGCGAGTCAAGTTGACGTGTAACACGGAGCTTCTCCTGCTGGTCGCCATCGCAATCTGCCTCGGGACCGCTGCACTGGCGCAAGCAGTTGGATTTTCGGTCGCACTTGGCGCGTTCCTTGCCGGACTTTCCATCAGCGGTTTGCCGGATCTTCACGATGCGCATACTCAGCTTGTGCCCCTTCGCGATGCCTTCGTGGCGCTGTTCTTCGTTTCGCTCGGAACTCTGATTGATCCCAAGGTGCTCTTTCACAGCCTGCCGCTTCTCGGATTGATGCTTCTGCTCATCGTGGTCGGTAAATTTCTGGTCTGGACAATGATCGTGTGGATCTTCCGCTATCCGATCCGGACCGCAATTGCAGTGGCCGCGGGGCTGACGCAGATCGGCGAACTCTCGTTCGTGGTGATGCAAGCCGCGCGTTCGTCAGGAATGATGGCCGAGAACGTCTTCAGCCCTGTGATCGCCGCATCGTTGATTTCGATATTCCTGAACGTGTTCATCGTTCGCGGCACGTTCCGATGGCTAGGCCGAAAGTTTCCTGACCAAGGCGTAACTACCTCGGCGAATGGTGCATCTGTTCCCGCGGCGCAGTGAGCGACAGTTATATGGGACGGACTTGTTTGATTGTTGTCTCCCAACGAGTTGAGGCGCTCACCGGAATCGCGCAAGAGTTGGCCCATGCGGTGTCGCTTGCCAGAACAGAAAAACCCACAGCAGCATACCTAACGATGCGCGAGTCGCAAGGACATTCTAATAACACAAACACTAGCCCAATCCACCCGGCAGCCTATTTTTTCGCTTTGCTGTCTCTCGTCGCTCTGATGTTCGTAATCGAGCGGATAGGCTTGATCGCGTGGCTGGATCGTTGCAAAGACAATAGGCACGACAAAGCCGCAAACGAATATAGGAGGATTCACCAGTGAGTAGAGCAGCAGTAGCGAGAATCGCCCTACACTGCGTCTTGGCCTTCGGGATCGCACTTTCCTCGTGCGCAGCACAGGACAAATCCCCACTGGCGCAACAGGCAGATATGTTTGCGGAACGATCGCAAAATCCGGATTTGCTTTCGTTCGACGAGCTCGCCGCGCTTGCTTCAACAGCCAAGCCAGAAGGCGCTCTGGGTGCGCGGCTCAGTGCGCTGTTGAACACTCCCTTCGTGCATAGCGAAACCGCAACCGCGAACATCCAGCCCCACCGACCGAGTGTAACGGGTCTCGGCATCGTTCTTCGGGTGGGTCTTTGGAATATTGAGAGAGGTCTCAATTTCGACCTGACTCGGTCTGCGCTCACGGATCCCAGCGAGTTTCTGCGCATGACGAAAACCCAGGACAACATCAGTCCTCGCCAGAAGGAAATCATCGAGTCCCAACTGGCTACGCTGCAAGGAGTTGACGTTCTAGTCCTGAACGAGGCTGACTGGGGCATGAAGCGAACCGAATATAGAGACATAGCGCGGGAACTGGCGACGGCTCTACACATGAACTATGCGTACGGAGTGGAGTTCGTGGAAGTGGATCCAGTGTTTGATCTGGACACGGAGCAAGTGCATTTGACGGATGCGCCGCAGGATCAACGTCTGCAGCAAGATTTGCAAGTAGACCGGGAGCGTTATCACGGTCTGCACGGGACAGCCATCCTGAGCCGCTATCCGATTGACCGGGCTCGCATCTTTCGTCTGCCTGTCTGCTATGACTGGTACGGAAAGGAATACAAAGCCATCTCCAAACTCGAGCAGGGGAGGCGATGGTCCGCGCAAAAACTGTTCCGGGAACGAGTCGGGCGTGAACTCCGTCAGGGCGGACGAATGGCGCTGATCGCGGACATCTCCGTGCCCGAGTTGCCGACCGGGCGGGCTACGATCGTGGCGACCCACCTGGAGAATAAGTGCCCGCCGGAATGCCGCCGACGGCAAATACAGGCGCTGCTGGCGAACGTGAAATCGGACACAAATCCAGTGGTCGTCGCTGGCGATCTAAACACAACCAGCCGTGACAACACACCCACATCGATTCGCAACGAAATCATGACGCGCGTTACGGATTACAAATTCTGGATCGGCCAGGCTGTTTCCCACTTCAATCCACTTGGAATTTTCCAATATATGCTTTATCCGGTCCGTTACGTTCACGGGTACAACGATCCGACGGCGTTTCACCTCCCAATTTTGTGGGACAACCGGGAGCACCCCCTATTCAAGACCGCGGAGAAGTTTCGCTTTACCGACAATCATGCATTCGATTTTCGCGGCGAGCGGGAACGGACGCTTCCGTCCAAGCGTCGAACGCTCGCGGACAGCAACCAGCGCGGCAGGAAAGGCTTCGCTCCTACCTACGCTTTCACACGTGACTTCGGAGGACTCGTAGGACGGTTTAAGCTCGACTGGATCTTCGTCAAGCCATTCATTGACGATCCGCGGCGCGTGGAACAGAGCTACCGGTTCGCTCCACACTTCCCAGTGACGATGCGTGATCTGAACGAATCCGTTAAGGATCGTATCTCGGATCATCCCCCGATGACCGTAGATCTGCCGCTGACGGAACCGAAGAAGTTCGTGCGCTGAGGAGGCGGAAAGCGAGAACAAATGCCGCGCGTGATTACCTGTCGTTCCGGCAGTCCAATAAGGCTTCCCTAACGCTGCTTAAGCTCCGCAAATCAATGTTGCGACGCTTCCAATAACTCCTTCAGATACTGCTGCCACACAGCTGCCCAGGTGTGAGTGCCGTGACCGTGCGTTTCCTCGGAGATCGGAAGCAGCACGAAACGACCATTCTTCACTCTCTTAATTTCACGCTCCGCAATTCCCAGTTCCGGCGGATTGATGAAATCGTCGGCTGAATTGACGAACATCACCGGCGCGATGATTTTCTCGAGCTGCGACGACGGATCGTAATTTCGCGAAGCATTTAGCGCGTAAAAAAGATCGTTAGCATCATGGCCCGCAATAAACCGCTTCACGTAGTCCGCCGTCGCCGCGTCGGTTGCTTCGCGGGTAGGAAAATCTTTCTGCATCTGCGCGGCTGAACCCGCAGTCATGTAGAACATCTCTGCCCCGATTTTCAGCGCCGTGCGAGGTTGTGCAGTATACTCTCCATTGTTCCAATCAGGATCTTCTCGAATGCCGTCGATCACCATCTTGCGCCAGATTCGATTCCGTCCCGCAATCTGCACGGGTTGACAGGCCAAGGGCATAAGTGCGTCCATAAAATCGGGGTAGCTTTCGCCCCAAACCCAGGAATGCATGCAGCCCATGGAGGTGCCCAGGATCAGGCGCAGATGGTTCACGCCCAGTCCCTTTTCCAGCAACTCGTGCTGCGACGCGACCATGTCGTCATAGTCATACTGCGGAAAATGAGCGTGCATGCCGTCGCTAGGCTTGCTAGATTTTCCGTGGCCGATGTTATCCGGCAGAATGATGTAATAGCGCGTGACATCAAGGAGCTGCCCACGCCCAAAAAGCACACCCCCGAACTGCGGTGCCAGGAATTGTCCGCCGGAACCCGTGGTGCCGTGCAAAAGCAGCACGGCATTGGCAACTCTGCCGTTCGCGTCGCGTACAGGAGTACCAAAGGTTGCGTAGTGTATTCGCAACTCGGGCAACGTTTCGCCCGATTTGAAATGGAAATCGTGGGAAACGTAGTCACCTTCCTTGGGGGAGGGCAACTGGCTTGGCTGCTGCGCCGACGGAGCTGCTGGGCAAAAAAGCAGGACGGCTAGAAACGCAAACGTAGTCGCTCGAATGTAACCGCGCATGGTCGCACCTCGTTTCGGGGCAGGGTATCACCGGTGGATTGGTCGGTCCTTTTAGTCTGAGGTTTCTCATCAGGTGTCAGCCGTTTATAGGACCCGCTTCTTGAGTCCTTGCTTTTCGCGATCCAGCACCATTTGGTCGAAGGCGTGGGGCAGCGACTCGCAGCGGGAGTAGGGGCCAGGTTTATAGGCGCGCGACTTGATTCCAGCCTGCGAAAGCTCTGAGATGGTCCAGTCTTCACGGTTGGTTATGTCCCAGAATTCAACCGCATCATCGCCTTCGAAGTTAGGCTTGACCATTTCGTCAGGATGGAAATGCCATTCGCAGACAACGTCAGTACGATCCACGGCACGCGGCCATAACGTGTGCGTCATTATGTAATCCGGGTGAGGGCTTAGCAACAGGTTGGGAAAAATCGCGTAGTAATAAACTTTGTTGCGTTCGTCTGCCGTGAGTCCGGGAAGGTACTCGCGCCGCAGCTTGCCATCTTTGCTCATAGTTTTGGCGCCGCCCTGAAACTCCATCGAGCCGCCGATGTATCCGCGGTGGGGCTGATCGTTCTCGCCCGAGAGGTAATTGGTGATGGCATTGAGCGCCGGATGCAGAATGGGACAGTGCAGGCACTCGTTGTAGTTGAGCATGATCAGCTTCCAGTTGGCATTCACTTCATACTCGATGCGCCGATAGGTGCGCAGCTCAGCCATTTGCCAATGCAGGAACTTCTGAGGCATATCTTCTAACTGATTAGCAAGCAGCGTAGGCTCTGAGCTGAGGTTGATGAAGATGTGTCCGTCCCAGACGTCAGCGTGAATGCGATTGAGGGGATAATCTTCGCGGCAGAAGCCGTCGCGTGAGTGGGGAACGCCGATGAGGCTCCCGTCGAGTCCGTAGGTCCAACCGTGATAGCCGCACTGGATCCGTCCGGCGAAATGTCCTTCCGCGCGGGCGCAGATACGGGTACCGCGATGCCGGCACACATTGAAAAATGCCCGCAACGAGCCACTCTCGTCGCGAGTAATGATGATGCTTTCACCCGCGACCTCGCGGAGAAAATAGTCGCCCGGCGTTGGGACTTGGTTGGCACGCCCGGCGCAGATCCAGTCTTGGCAGTAGAAGCGTTCGAGCTCGTCGCGGAAGAGATCAGGGTCCGTGTAGTAGCGGGCGGGAAGAGTCGTGGCCGCGGATTGGGTGTCAGGAGTCGGCATTCAGCATGGCACTCAGCATTCAGCACTTGGCATTCAGTTCCCCAGTGTCGCCAGCGTAAGGATTTTATAGCAAGAATCGAGATTGTCGCTGTCGTTTAGTGCTCGGTGAGCCAGTTCAGGCAGCGTCCCAAGCCAACACAGTTGACTCGGCGTGATTCCTGCATCTTCCCTTGACACTCCGAGAACAAAGGAGCAATATTTTAGCCCCTGTATTAAACGCATTTAATACAGGCCATTTCCGCGGCAAAGAGGAAGCCCTATTGCCTTCCAACCGCCACCTTTCGATCCCGTTTCGGCTGGTTTCAGTCGCCAGCATCTTACTCTCACTGCTGGCGTACACTCAGCCCGCGCCAGCGGAGTCTGCCTACGTGCGCGTTAATCAAGTTGGCTACGAGACCGGTGAGACGTCTTTTCGTGCGTATCTTATGTCCACCGCGGCAGAAAGCGGAGCGAGCTTCAAGGTGGTCAACTCGAAGGGTGTCACTGAGTATTCGGGCCAGGTCGGCGCTTTGCTGGGCAGGTGGAGCCATAGCAAGATAGTGACCTACGACGTGTACGCGCTGGACTTCAACGTTCCGGGAGGCGACCTTTACACGATTTCGGTGTCCGGGCCAGTGGCGGCGGTTTCGCCGCGTTTTGCGGTCGATAGGCCGGACGCGCTTTATTCCGGCTTGCTCTTGAACACTTTGTTTTTCTACGAAACACAACGCGACGGACCGAACTTCGTCCACAACGCGTTGCGTTCCGAACCCGGGCACCTGAAGGACGAGAGCGCGCAGGTTTACGAAACGCCTCCGCTCGACAGCAATGACTTTATCGATAATCTGCCCCCCACGCCGCCTTTAGTATCCGCAAGGCTCCCGAACATCAATGCGTCCGGCGGATGGTGGGACGCCGGCGACTACGAGAAATACGTCGAAACGACCAGCTATACAGTGGCGCTGATGGAAATCGGAATTCGCGACTTCCCGAATCAGATGGGCGCGTACGCTCAAATGAACCCTCCGGCACCACCAGGCTCTGTTTCTTATGCTGGCGGCAGCGGATCGGGAGCGCCGACGTCATCTGACTTCACCGACGAAGCGAGGTTTGGAGTCAACTGGCTGCTGAAGATGTGGAACGACAAAACACAAACCCTCTACTACCAAGTGGACAACAGTCAAGACTGGGATTACTACGGGGAGGGTAATCCCAGTTCGGCCACGGGCAACTGTGGCGGAACCTATGTAACTCCCTACTGTTTGATCACCGAGTACGACATCTGGACCCTGCCCCAGGCGGCCGATAATTTCGAGCAACCCGGAGATCCTCAGCCTTGCGACCCTTACACTACGTTCTTTATCTGCCATCGTCCGGTGTACGCGGCAGGGCCCGCAGGGTCGCCAATAAGCCCGAATCTAGCAGGTCGTTTGGCGGCGGACTTTGCGCTGTGCTATCAGCTCAATCGCGGCACGAACCCCTCTCTCGCCAATCGATGCCTCAAGAATGCAGAAGACATTTTTGCGCTCGCGGACCCCTCCTATCCGGACCCTGCGCCTACGGTAGGTTCGGGCACGTGCGGTACTTGCCTGCGTACCATTTCTCCTTTTGACGGCTATCCGGAGAACGTATGGGAAGATGACATGGAGCTTGGCGCAACCGAACTATACTTTGCTCTGCAATCTGGGTCGCAATCCAACGGGGACAACCAAAACCTGCCTTCCGGACTGCCGCACACGAATCCGATGTACTACCTGCGGCAGGCGGCGGAGTTTGCTAATAGTTACATCACGAACATCTACGACGCAGGGTATGCAGACACGCTGAACCTGTACGACGTAAGCGGCCTTGCACATTTCGAATTGCACCGGGCGCTGGAAATGGCGGGAAATGCCAGCCGTTTGGCGGTGTCGAAAGCAAGCATTCGCAAACAACTCCTGCGGCAAGTTGGTGATGCGATTGCCCAAGCCGGAACGGATTCCTGGGGTTTCGGGTATCAATGGAATTCAGGCGATACCACTTCGCACGGCGCCGGTCTGTCGGTAATGGCCAGCGAGGCGTATTACTTGACTCAGTCCAAAAGCTACGACATCTACTCGCAGAGATGGCTGGCTAACATCCTGGGTACGAATGCCTGGGGCTCGTCGTTTATCGTGGGCGACGGGAGTAGGTTTCCAAACTGTATCCAGCACCAACTGGCGAACCTGGCGGGAGCGCTGGATGGAACTTCCGGAGGTACGCCGGTACTTTGGGGCGCGGCTTCCGAGGGTCCCGCGGGCTATGCCACTTCGGGCGTAGTCGATGGCATGATTTTGTGTCCGGCAAACGGAGCAGACACGTTCAAGAAATTCAATGGAAACGACGGCGCGTTTGATGTGTCGCAAGTAGCGGTGTACCGGGACAACATGCAGTCGTATAGCACAACTGAGCCGGCCATCGACCTCACAGCAACATCGTTTCTTATGTGGTCCTGGAGATTGGCTCAGCACCCCAGCTTCTGAAACAACTTTCATGCTCTCTCCACCGGAGAGAAAGTTGGCTTGCGGGAGAGCTGACAGCGGAGGCAAGTGCTGGCGCTACGAATGCTTTAAAGAGCGACGCGGAGCATCACCGCATTCTTCTGGGTATATTTGTCGATGTCGCGTTGGAAATTGTGAGGTGAAATCCTAGCGATAGAAGTAAAGCACAACCCACTTGCCTGGATTGGGCGAGCGGCGACAGCAACGGTGATCGGCCTCTTTGAGCAGTGGGAGTGCTCGGTGGAACAGATATGCCTTGCTCCAGGAGACCTGCTCGTCATATTCAGCGACGGCGTTACCGAGGAGACTCGCGAAGAAGAAGAATTCGGCGAGGCTCGCCTGATTCACGAGTTGCAAGCGTGCCGCCACCTTCAGGCGAATGAAATCGTCCAAGCTATTCTTGCCAGCGTGCAGGAGTTCAGCGCAGGTGCTCAGTCAGATGACCTCACCTTGCTGATCGCCAAGGCGCGCGCATAAACACCCCGCTGATCTTCGTGAGCGGTCGCCGTCACAGGTCTGATGCCAGGAATCGCGACCAACCGTCGGCCGGCTTCGTTCTTCCAGCCGTCTCTTTGATCATCTTTCCAAAGGAGAATTTCAGGCCTTCCGGGCGACGATCACTGCAAGAACGATAGGCAGGTAGATAACGGAGGCGTGCAGGACTCGGCTGGCCAAGACTTTCGAAGCTGATCTCGCCAGTTTTGTCACGTGATATAGCAAGAAGACACCCGCCAGGAACATGGCACTCAGATAAATCGGACCTCCGTCGACTAGCGGCAGCATCGTAGTAACTACCAGGATCACGGTGAAGGCAACGATCTCTGCGCGGGTGAAGCGGGAATCGAGATCAAACTGGGGTAGCATCTTGTACCCGGCCCTGGTGTAGTCCTCACGGTACATCAAGGCAATTGCCAGAAAGTGCGGGAACTGCCACAGGAAGAGAATGGCGAAGAGAAACCAGGCGTGCCGCCCGATACTTGCCGAGGCGCCCGCCCACCCAATCAGAACGGGCATGGCGCCCGGAAAAGCCCCGAGCATTGTGCACAGCGGCGTCTTCCGCTTCAATGGAGTATAGACAAGCAGGTACGAAAGCAGCGTTGAAATTGCGAGCAAGGCTGCTAACCCGTTGACCGCGACTGCAAGATACAGGCCCCCGGCCATGCTCAGCAGAATCCCAAATACAAAAGCTTCGCGGGCAGTTAGCCTACCAGAAGGCAGCGGCCGGGTAGCGGTACGGAGCATCTGGCCGTCCCAAACGCGTTCCATCCACTGATTCAAGGTTGCGGTACCGCTGGCGACCAGGAGCGTGCCCACGAGTGTATTAATCAGCCCGGCAATCCTGAAAGGTCCGCGGGAGGCAAGATAATAACCCGCTGACGTGGTCATAAGAATCAGCAGGTTCACTTCAGGCTTGGTCAGGATGTAATAGTGCCGGAGTTTGGAAGTGAAGCGATTGGTCAAGCTCGGTTGCATCGTTGTGGGATTCGTCGCCATGCTCTCCTGTGTTTAGTTCAGCACGCCGCCTGTCGGGTTCATTAGAGATTCATCCAAAGCACCCAGAGCAGATACAGCCAAAGAATGCCCATGAAATGCCAGTATTGCGCGGCTGCGGCAAACGTGCTCCGCCGCAGGATGGAGCGATTGAGTTTGCTCATGACGTAAATCAATCCAGCCAGACCGCCCAGCACGTGCAAGGCGTGTACGCCCGTGAAGACATAGAAAAACGAACTGTTCGAGTTTGTGGCGAGATACAGCCCTTCCGCTTTCAATCGAAGCCAGGCCATGTACTGACCAGCGACGAAAAGCAGGCCGAGCGACAACGTTATCGCCAGCCAGCGCATCGGTACCGCAATCCGGCTTTCGATCCCGCGAGCGTGGCCCACGATCCGGCGGCGCGCGATTTCCAGGGTGACGCTGCTCGCCAGCAGCACAACAGTATTGGGGTAAAGAATGGGAGGCAGAGTCAGGTGGTGCCAGTCCAGCCCCGCACCCTGACGAACCACCAGAGCACTGGTGAGCGCGGCGAATGACATGGTAACTGCCGCTAGCCCGACCCATACGCCGGTCTTGGCCAGCTCCGGCGAGTGGTCTTCAACCGCAGGCAAATTACCCTCAGCCGGAACCAGATTCCGACCGCCGCCATTTCCAGAGTGACCTTCACCCGGCAAGCGGCCAGCGATTTGCGGCGGTTCGTGAATCGTGGTTGCCATAATCTTTAGACTCCTTGATGTTTCCAATTGACGATGTTCCCCAATTGATGCTGCTGATGCTGCGCGCTTTTTCTCGCAGGATCTTGATGACCCGGGCGCTTGCCGCAGAAATTGTCAAACCTTGCGGTGATCCACGAACTCCTCATTACACAGGTTGCGCCTGCGGTACACGAGGCGCGCGAAAAAGCCTGTCATCAACAGAGGTGGAATCATCAAAATCACAATGCCGTTCTTCAGAGCGTGGATAAGACGGGCGCCCGAGGCGGCAGCGCTCTGGTAGCACATGGCACAGCCCTGCGCATGCAGGTGTGGGGGACTGATCAAGAGCAGAAACGCCACTCCGGCCAGCGCTAGCTTGAGATACGTACTCATCTGTTTTGCAGAGTTCACTCGATCTCCTTCGGAGCTGGGAGGAACGCCCGAGCGCGTCATCTCCCCAGACTCATTCTCGCCATGCGGTAGGCGTCCGGCCATAAGTAGTTCAGGAGCACAAGCACGAAGAGCGTGGCGGGAAATATAGTCCAGAACAAAAGCCGATTCTCATACTTCACGTGCATCAAGTACATGACGCCCACGAACGCCTCCAAAGACGCTAGGCAGAGCAAGGCGAAGAGCAAGGTTCGCACCGACAAATGCTGATAGGTCAGAACCACCTCAATCCCCACGATGATCATCAACCCGATCACGATCCCTGCGTAAGAACCCATGCTCAGCTCTTGATTCGATGACATGGCAGCTTCCTCTCCTCTTCGAACTTCCCCTCAACGGGCGGCGTTCATCAAATACATCAATGGAAAAACGAACATCCAGACCAGGTCGACAAAGTGCCAGTAAAGACCGGCGGTTTCGACGTGACTGCTGTCGTAGCGCCCCTGGTTATAGCCCCGCGCGATAAAGGCCAGTGCGATGACGCCGCTGATGACGTGAGTCAAATGGAGCCCCGTCACGCTAAAGAAGCACGCGCCGAACTGGGCCGCGCCGCCCAACGGGTTGTAGAACAACCGCCAGCCCTCGCCGATCATCTTGAACCATTCCCGCAGGTGTAGGATCGCAAACACTGTACCCAAAAGCATGGTCAGACCCAGCCACTTGTTGGCCGAAGCTTTCTGTCCTGCTTGGGTGGCCCGAACTGCCGCCAGCATGCTAAGGCTGCTCGAAAGCAGGACGAAGGTCATGATGATCCCGTTCAAGATCGACGAGAACTCGAAGGGCGTCCCCCAATTCTGGCTGCCCACGCGCATGTAGCCGTAGCCAAACAGAAATGTGGCGAATGTGCAGGCGTCGGAGACGATAAAGATCCACATCCCCAGCTTCTTTTTTTCCATGCCGTAAGGAGAACTCTCCATCAGCACTTCATGCCCGGTTGACATGGTCAGTTCGCTTTGGCTCACGGTGCCTCCCTCAGAGGGTTGTTAGATCCCGTTGTTATGATGAATAGCAAGCTCCCGCCGGCGTGTTAGGTCCCGGCGATGGACTTTTCGGTTGAAGTCTGCATCACGAACGCGTCGCCATCGTATTCCATCGGGCCGTGGTAAACGGTCATTTGCCGGCCACCAAAATTGTCAAACGGGGGCGGCGATGTCGTATCCCATTCCAGCGTGGTGGCTTGCCACGGATTGTCCGCAGCCTTGGGTCCCTTGAAGCGGCTCCAAATCACGTTGTAGAAGAAGATGAACTGCGTCGCGCCCAGCAGCAACGCGGCGATGGTAATGAACCGGTTGGTGGGAGTCAATGGGACCATGAAGTCGGCCACAAACTGGGAATAACGGCGAACCGATCCGGTAAGACCCATCAAATGCAGGGTCATGAAAACACAGTACACGAGGACAAAACTCAGCCAGAAGTGTATTTTGCCGAGGGTCTCGTTCATCATGCGGCCCCACATTTTCGGAAACCAGTAGTAGAAGCCGGCAAAAGCCGCAAATACGGCGGAGAGGCCCATGGTGAAGTGGAAATGGCCCACCACGAAGCTGGTGGCGTGCAGATAGGAATCGACCGCCGGCTGCGCCAGGAAGAAGCCACCGATTCCGCCGCTGATAAAGAGCGAGATGAAACCGAGGCAGAACAGCATCGGAGTCGTAAAGCGCATGTTGGCGCCGTAAAGCGAGAACGCGAACACCAGCACCGCAATGACAGACGGAATCGTGATGATGAGCGTCGGCACCGAGAACACCATCGCCATATACGGGCTCATCCCGCTCACGAACATGTGATGTCCCCAAACGACGAAGCTAAGGCCACCGATGGCGGCCATGGCATAAGTGATCACCTTCCAGCCCCCCACCAGCGGCTTCCGGGTGAACGTCGGCATCACGTGCGCGACGATCCCAAACGCCGGCAAAATGATGATGTAGACCTCCGGATGTCCGAAGAACCAGAACAGGTGCTGGAACAAGAGCGGCGAACCGCCGGAGTGCGGGAGCATCTTGTCATTGATCACGAGTCCGCCAGGAATAAAGAAGCTGGTTCCGCCGAGGCGGTCGAGCACCAGAAGAAGACAAGTGGGCAACAGCACGGCAAAAGCCAGCAAGCTCACCCACGCATTAATAAACCACGCCCATGTCGCCAGCGGCAGCCGCGACAGCGTCATACCCTTGGTACGCAGATCGATCGTGGTCACGATGAAGTTCAGGGCCCCGAGCAGCGACGCCACGCAGAAGAGTGCGATCGAAAGTCCCCAGAGGTTTTGACCCCAGCCCTGCCCCGGACCCGCTACCGCGCCCACGGCGCTCAGCGGCGCGTACGCGGTCCAGCCCGAGAGAGGCGGGCCGTCAGGAATGAAAAACGTCGCGCAGGCGAGAACGAAACCGACAAAAGTCACCCAGAACGACGCCATGTTCAATCGTGGAAACGCCATGTCCGCCGCACCCACATGGATCGGCAGCATAAAGTTTCCGAAACCGGCCATCGGCGCTGCGGTCAACAGGAAAAACGCCATGATCGTGCCATGCATGGTCATCAACGACAAGTAGTACTCCGGCGTGGGAACGCCCCCGGGAGCGCCATTGGGAGACAGCGTACCCAGAAAAGGAATGCTCGCCGTCGGCCAGGCTAGGTGGATGCGCATGGCCCAGGAAAGCGCCATCCCGATGAACGCCGACACCAAGCCCAGGGCGGTGTACTGGATCCCGATCACTTTGTGATCCACGCTGAAGACGTACTTGCGAATGAAGCCTTGCGGCGGGGCATGGTGCGCGGCCGCGTGCGCTGTCATATCATGCATGTGAATCTCCCCCAAGAGATGGTTTCGTCCGCCCCCGTTCAGGAAACGGACGTCCTTCAGTTACTGCATTGCCGCTTGCTGCTTCACCCAATTATCGAAGTCTGGCTGGGACATGACCTCGAGATACGCCTTCATGTTGTAATGCCCAAGACCGCAAAGCTGCGTGCACACAATTTCGAATTTTCCAGTCTGGGTCGCTGTGAAGTGGATCGGGATCACGATCCCAGGAACAAAATCTTGCTGCACACGGAGCTCCCGCACATCAAAAGAGTGCCCCATATCCTTGGAGTGCAAGGTGAGCAGCACCGGCTTGTTCACCGGAATCGCCAGCTCAGCGGTCACGATGTCGTCCTTCGAATCCGCATCGTGGTCCGTATCGAGACCGAAGAAGTTCTGGCTTCCCTCATTAATGAGCTCCGGATGAAGCGGGCCAAACTTGCCATCCGATCCGGGATAACGAAAGTAAAACGCAAACTGCCCAGCCTGAACATCGACGCGCACCGAGTTCGGGTCCGGTGGCGTGAAGTAGACCGAGCCCCATGCCTTGGAACCAACGAACGAGAGCACCAGAATCTCGATGCCAACCACGACAAACGCGAAGATGATGAGAGGTTTCGCCCCACCGGGAAACGATTTCATCTTGCGCGCGCCCTTGCTGTCGCCGTACAGAAAGGAAAATGCCGCCAGCACCAGTTGCCCGGCAATAAACAAAATGCCTGCACCAAACACGGTTTCTTCTATCTGGTGGTCGATGTTGGGTCCGTGGACAGAAATATCCACCGGCATCCACCACACGTGAGCGACTACGCAATAGCCGATGGCCAGCGTGATGATCACCACTACGACGGCAAACACTTTACCCGGCATGTGTTCCTCGCTTGATAGTCGTCGGAATCCCCAAATTTTCGGGGCGGCCCCACAGTCATACCGCCCCGACCGCAATTCTGTTTCGATTCTCTACTTTGCCTTGAAGGTGAAATTGACGGCAGCTGGCTTCCCCGCAGCAACTGTTACATTCTGAGTCTGAGTCCCGTAAGTCTCGTGCCAGGCCGTCAGAGTGTAGGTTCCTGGCGGCACATCGAGTTTGAAAGAGCCACTGTCATCGCTTACCCCGTAGGGGCCCTTCACTACCACAACGTAGGCGTGCATCCAAGGATGAACGTTGCACTTGACGGGTATGGCGATTTCCTCGTTGGTCCACGACGCATCGAGAGGCTGGGCTCCCGGCGGCTGCGACTTGTTCCACGGGGGATTTTTGGTGGCTTGCGCGTAAATGTTGTGCGAAGTTTGGTCAGCATTCACGATCTTCAAGTGTTGGCCCGCATCGACGACCACTACATGCGGCAAGTACTGACAACCCTTTTGCTCAAGCTGGACCGGCTGCGATGGAGCGGCCGCCTCGTTACCGGTCAGCCCCTGGCTAATGTAGACGACGACGTTGGCCAGCCCTCCGTTGGCACCTACAACTACGTTTTCCGTGGTAACCGGCTTGTCCTTGTGGACTGCCGCGCAGATCGGCTCCTTGCCCATGTCAATCGGCTTCTGGTGTGGGGCTGTGCCGTCCAGCTTGACGGTACCTGTGACCTGGCCTGTGGAAGCCGCACTCACAGTTCTTCCCGAATACAACAATCCGAATGCGAAAATTAGTAAGGCCGAGGTAAGTGCTACGACTTTCCGTCCAACTTTCATTGAATTCTTCTCCTCGTCATTCTGCCCTCGTGAATGTAAAGTTAAGAAATTTGATGGACCCCGTTCAGGTCGTTGGCGAGCGTGTCTGCGGGGCGGAGAATGCGTGAGCACCGTTGGCAAAGTCGACCACAAAGAACGCCAACAGCCAAACCCCAGTGCGATTCCTGCCGGAAGAGATCACCGAACGTCGAAGGAACCGAATCTCCAAATCGTCCATCCCCACGCACCCCACACTTGACCGCGACCCATGGCAGTCGGCGCGGAGAATACTAGAACATACGTCGTGGAAAAGTCTAGGAGGTAAATCATAGATCACTGTGATCAACATCACAGATGAGGGCTGAGGGTGATGGAAGTGAAGGAGCAGTGTGTCGTCCTGATACGAAACGGGGCTGGGTTTGCTTGCATTGGGAATAGGAGTTCGCCTGCCTGGATGGGGCCAGTTTTTGGCAAGCAAGGAGCCGCTGTTTACGCGTCTGATCGGTAGGTGGCGAGTGGCAACTGTCTCAACCCGATAATGTCCGAGTTGCCCGTCAGAACGCGCGCCCCAACGCTCTGTTTCTCTCCACGCTTCTTGTCAGGGGCGCGCCTCCGATAAAGCACTAGAGTCACTCGGGCACATTGAGAGCGTTGGGCACCAACGTTTGTCGCATGTTCAGGTACGGGAGACTCCGTGACCCACTGCTGGGCAGTCCACGCACCATAAGGATATGCTGATGATCAGGCATGCATATCCTGAACTCAGGAAACTTTCCCGTTTCGTTTAGCTGCTCGAGGTGGATGAAATCCTAAGTGATGGCAAACCATTGAAACTTTCACATCATCAGCACCGCCGTCATCTCCGCGATAATCTCTTCAACTTGCCGGGATGCATCTACCGTGATCTCGTCCTGTCCTGGGTCGCGCGCCGCATGCGATCCGGCAGGGAGCTCGGAGCTTACGACGCGGACTGGCCGGTCAGCGACGCGAGTGCGACCGGTCGCATGGGATGCCCCCAGACAGGCGATCTTGACCAGCGAGGACATTTTAGAGAGTTGCCTTCGATCTCTCTCCGTCAGCATCGGGCACGAAACCACCACATCCCGCCATTCATAGATCCAGAAGTTAATGGTGGTCGATAATGTTTCTATGCTCAACGCTGGATCAGCATTAGCCAGCGAAGTGCTGCATCTCCGTCCATCAAGATTGCCAGGAGGACGGAGATTCTCCGCCACGACAAATTCCCATCCCAAGGCTTCCGCGAGGAGCCTGCCCACGGTGTCCCTGCCTGATTCTGCAGCTCCGGTGATGATGAAGACCATACTGCTCACCTCCCTTTTTTCCGGAGGCGATCAACCGAACGAACCTATTCTTTCGCCGAGCAGAAATCCTGCAACCGCCAGAGTAAGTGTAATGACCACCACCCAAACAATAGTCGACACTACCCACTCGCTGATCACTTACGATCTGTACGGGCTGACTCCCAGCTTCTGCACTTGCTCCGTGAACTCCCGGACAACCTGCGCAAACCTGGGCCCTTCGGCCGCTGAAACCCATTCCAAGCGAAAGCGCTCTTCCTCGATACCGAAATCCGCGAGCATCAGGCGGATGGCGTCGGCTCTTTTTTCTGCCTTCAGATTGCCCTCCTGATAGTGACAATCTCCATGATGACAGCCACAGATGAGGACTCCGTCCGCTCCCTTGGTGAACGCATCAATCACCAAGTTGGGATGTACCATTCCCGAGCACATGACGCGGACGATGCGGATGCTGGGCGGGTATTGGATCCGGGAGACGCCCGCCAAGTCTGCGCCGGCGTAGGAGCACCAGTTGCAACACAGCGCGATGATCAAGGGCTGAAAGTTGTCGTCCATCACTCTACTCCCAAAGCAGCATGGATCTGGGCCTCGATCTGATCGAGGGTAAATCCACGGATGAATACGCCTTTCTTTGGACACGTAGCCTGGCAGCAGCCACAGCCCTTGCAGGTGGAGTCGTTGGCTTCGACGACTTTCTTGATCGACCCCTGCCACTTGTATTCGAGCATGGTGATCGCTTTGTAGGGACAGGTGTCCACGCAGTAGGCGCAACCGTCGCAGCTCTCGTCCACCACTTGCGAGATATTCGCCCCCAGTTCGAGGCGATCCTGGATGAGGACGGATGCTGCTCGCGCGGACGCTGCCTGCGCTTGCAGGATGGATTCCTCGATGCTCTTCGGAGAATGGGCCAGACCACACAAGAAGACGCCGTCCGTCATGAAGTCTACCGGGCGCAGTTTCATATGGGCTTCGAGGAAGAATCCCTCGCTGTTGAGCGGAACCTTGAGGAACTGCGCGATCTTCCGGTTGTCTTCATGCGGATGAATGCCCGCGGATAGAACCACCAGGCTGGCGGAGATCATGATCGGCATCCCCAGAGTCTGGTCGTAGACGGTGACCTGAAGTCCTCCACCATTTCGTGACACCTCGGGCTTGCGGTCCTCGTCGTAGCGCACAAAGACGACGCCTTGCTGGCGCGCCTTGGTGTAGTAGCTCTCTTTGAAGCCGTAGCTGCGGATGTCGCGGTAGAGGACGTACACGTTTGTCTCGGGGGAGAGCGCCTTAATCTTCAGGGCATTCTTGATAGCGTCGGCGCAGCACACGCGAGAACAGTAGGGGTGGTCGGCATCTCGCGAACCCACGCACTGGATCATAACGACGGTCTTTGCGGGTCGATTGCCTTCGAGCGCCAGGAAGCCGTTACCGGAAGCGAGGCGTGCTTCGAGGTCCCGCTGCGTGATGACACTGTCGTCCTGTCCATACAAGTATTCTTTTGGTTGGTACTGCTCCGCACCCGTGGCCACGACTACGACCCCGTGCATGACTTCGGTGGTTTCGCCGTCGGCCGCGATCGTTGTCTTGAAGTTGCCGATGGTTCCTTCGATCTTTTCGATGGCGGCGCCGGTAAATACATGAATCCTGCTGTTCCGTCCGATTTCTTCGCGCAGGCGCGCCAATTCGTCCTGTGGCTTTTCTCCGTTGAGCACGTAGTGGATGTGGCGCAGGTTTCCGCCCAGCTCATTCTCCTTTTCCACCAGGTAGGCATCAAAGCCCTGGCGTGCCAGCGCCAGCGCGGCGGTCATTCCCGACAGCCCTCCGCCGATGACTAGGGCGGACTTTTCTATCCTGACCGTCTGCCGATGAAGCGGCTGCAAGAGCCTGGCCTTAGCCAGCGCCATCCGGACCAGATCCTTAGATTTCTGCGTGGCTTTCTCCGGCTCGTGCATGTGCACCCAGGAGCACTGGTCGCGGATGTTGGCCATCTCAAACAGGTAGGGATTGAGACCGGCCTCGGCCAGCGTGTTGCGGAACAGAGGCTCGTGGGTTCGCGGGGTGCACGAGGCTACCACCACCCGATTCAGATTATGTTCGGAGATCTTCTCCTTGATCCGATCCTGAGTATCGTTGGAGCAGGTATAAAGATTGTTCTCCGCATACACGACGTTGGGCAGCGTCTTCGCATATTCCACGACGTCCGGGACGTTGACCACGCCGGCGATATTGGTCCCGCAGTGGCAGACAAAGACTCCGATGCGCGGCTCTTCTCCCGGCACCTCTCTTTCGGGCGGATAGACCTTGGGAGTGATCAGCGTGCCACGGGCTTCCCGCAAGAGCGAGAGCACCTGGGCGGCGGCCGCAGAGGCCTGCATAACAGTTTCCGGAATGTCTTTGGGCTCGGCAAACGGTCCGGCCACAAAGATTCCTTCGCGCGAAGATTCTGCAGGCCGGAACGTGGGAGTCTGGCAGAAGTTGAACGCATTCAGCACCAAGCCGAATCGTTCGGCCAGCACTTTTACGTCTTTGGGTGGCTGCATGCCCACCGATAGGACGACCAGGTCGTATTCCTGGGAAAGTTTTCTGTCGTTCTCGCCGAGATACTGGACAATCAGGTTCCGTGTGCCAGGGACTTCCTCGATTTTCGGCACGCGAGAACGGATATAGCGCACGCCGAGCTCTTGCGCTCTGCGGTAATACTGCTCGAATCCCTTGCTGAAGGCGCGCAGGTCCATGAAGAAGATGTCGCATTGCAGACCTTCGCCGAGATGCTCTTTGGCGATGATGGCTTCTTTAGTGGCATACATGCAGCAGACGGATGAACAGTAGTCGTGGTCGAACTCTCGCGAACCAACGCACTGCAGGAAGGCAATCCGCTTCGGCTGCTGCTGGTCGAAGGGCCGGCACACATGGCCGGAGTAGGGTCCGGAGGCAGAGAGAATCCGCTCGAACTCCAGAGCTGTGAGCACGTTCGGGAAGCGGCCATAACCCAGGTCTTTCTTCAACCGTGCGTCGAAGATTTCGAATCCGGGTGCGAGGATGATGGCTCCTACTTTTAACTCGCGAGTCTCCGCTTTCTGTGCATAGTCGATGGCATTGGCCTGGCAGGCCGTTGCACAGATATGACAATCGCAGCAGATGCCGCAGGCAAGGCAGCGCTTGGCTTCGGCGATCGCCTGCTCGCGCGTGTAGCCTGTGTGGACCTCATCGAAGGTCCTGCCGCGGGTCGCGGGGTCGAGGGAAGGGACCGGTATTTGGCGCTGCATCAGCACGCCAGCTGTGTCCACCACGTAGTTGGTATGGTACGGCCCTTCCAGTTCGCGATCCGCACGGAGGTCCTGGTCATTGATCCAGCGATCGATGGAGTTGGCGGCTTTCTTGCCCGCGAGCATTGCCGTCACCACCACGTCAGGACCGGTCACGCAGTCCCCGCCAGCAAACACACCGGGCAGATCTGTTTCCAGCGTCACCGGATCGGCACGGAGTGTTCCCGATTTTGTGGTCGCCATACCCAGCCGTTCACCCAAAGCAGTCACATCGGGGACTTGGCCAATCGTGGCCACGACGGCGTCGCAAGGAATGACGAACTCCGAGCCTGGAATCGGCACCGGAGCTGGCCGGCCGCTGGCATCGGGCCGCCCGAGTTTCATCTTGACGCATTCAAGGCCCGCAACGCACCCGCCCGGGCCCGACTGGAAGGATTTGGGCGCGGCGAGGAACATCAACTTGACGCCTTCCCGTTCCGCGTCCTCGATCTCACGATGGCCAGCGGGCATTTCTGCTCGGGTTCGCCGATAGATGATTGTCACCTCTGCTGCTCCGCAACGAAGGGCGGCGCGCGCCGCGTCCAGCGCGGAATTACCTCCTCCCACAACCAGCACACGATGCCCCGGCGCGACCGGATTCCCCAGATTCACTCGCCGTAGAAACTCCACGCCACCTGTGACGCCCGGCAGATTTTCTCCTGGAATCCCGAGTCTCCGTTCCACGTGAGCGCCGATCGCCACGAAAACCGCCGCGTAGGCCTTGCGCAATTCCTCGAACGTGATGCTCCGGCCTACTGGCGTCTCCAGCAGGATTTCGATTCCTATCGCGCGCATCCGGTCCAGTTCGGCATTCAACAAGGGCCGGGGTAACCGGAAAGAAGGAATGCCGACGGCCAGCATCCCGCCCGCCACTGGGAGTGCTTCGAAGATCGTCGTGCCATAGCCTTTCTGCCGGAGTTGATAGGCACACAGAAGGCCGGCCGGCCCCGACCCTACGATGGCGATCTTCTCCGGACGTTCGGGCACCGTCGATTGCGGCAGCTTGTAGTCGGAATTATGGTCGGTAATGAAGCGCTTCAACGCCGGCAAATTCACCGGATCGTCCACGTTGCTGCGTGTGCAGGCGGTGGTGCACGGATGCGTGCAGATGCGGCCGCAGATCGACGGAATCGGGTTGTCTCGCAAAATGACCTGGAGCGCCTCTTCGAAACGTCCTTGCGCGATCAGAGTCACATAGCCCTGTGCGCTCTGATGGATGGGACATCCGGCCTCGCAGGGAGAGTTCCCGCGGCGCGAAATGCTGAAGATGTTGGGAACGGCTTGCGGGAACGGCCGGAAGATCGCCTTCCGCTCTCCCAGTCCCTGATCGAATTCGGACGGTAGCGCTACTGGACACTCCGTTGTGCAAGCGCCGCAACCCGTGCATTTCGTCGCGTCGATAAAACGCGGCTGCTGCTTGGTGCTGACTGTGAAATTGCCCGGCTGCCCCTCGACGCGTTCCACCTCAGTCAAGGTAAGAATGTCGATGTCCTTGTGCCGGCCAATCTCGACCAGGCGCGGCGCCATGGTGCACATCGCGCAATCGTTGGTGGGAAAAGTTTTGTCGAGCTGTGCCATGACCCCGCCAATGGCAGGGCCGCGCTCGGCCAAATACACCTTGATACCGCCGTTGGCCAGATCAAGGGCGGCCTGCATGCCGCCGATACCGCCTCCCACAACCAGAGCAGCGCCCACCGGTACGGTTTGGGACTCCTCAGAGCGCATGGGGAACCACCTCCGCCGCGGGTGCCTGCTGCGCGGCTTTCTCCTTGACCGCCAGGAAATACAAAGCTAGCGGTCGATAGACCATGTGCGACCACTTTCCGAACGACATCTCGACGAGCAGCATGGGCGTCGCGATGATGATGTGCAGGGCATACATGAAGTGACAGGTGAGTGCGAAGCCGTCATAGCGAAACGTGTGGGCCGCGATGCCACTGAACACGGTCAACACGAGCAAGATAGGAAAGATCAGATCCTGAAAGGACGACTCTTTATAGATCTCCTTCTGTGCCCGCAAACGTCCTGCGAAGATGTCCGCTAGGCCATAAAGGATAAGACCCGTCGCGAGGTATCCCAGCCAACGCTGAGGATGGTACAACGGGTACAGATTGTCAGTTTGGAACCACCGCAAAGCGAAGACCTTGATGGTTAGCATCATGACCACGCCGCTGGCCATCATCCAATGCCCCAGCCACCGGCCTTTTTGCGGACACTTCCTCATCAGAGAGTCAGTCACTGACTGATACACGTAGACCCAGGCCTCGAGCACGTAGAGAGAAAGCGGGACGCGGGCCTGCCTTTCGCCACCCATGGTGAGCCGCCAGATGCGGAAGACACGCGAGAACAAGAGCAACAGTGGAGCCAGGATCACCGTCAGCGTGTAGTAGGTCATGAGTGGGAACATGTGATCCAAGCCAAACGGGGTGGTGGCGAAATCCTTGGCCGCCATCCCCACGTACCACAAGTGGTAGCCAACGATCAGGAACAGGACGATAAACGCCACGGATAATAAGGAACCGAGATACCACGCCTTGGACTGGAGCAGCTTGGAGGCGATGCCCGTCCAGTCGTACTGCGCGCTGAGGAAGCGTCGCAGCGTGAGCATGGAGATCCTGGGCTCCGATTGACGCGGGCAGACAAGAGAACAGTCGCCGCAGTCATGGCAGACCCATGGGTCCAGGTTTTCGACGAGCAGTTGTCTCAGTCCCAGCAGAGCGAAGCGAAGGCTCCTGCGGGGGAAGGTCACGGAATCCCCGACGAGATCACACGAGAGCGTACAGCTTCCGCACTGATAGCAGCCTGTGGGGTCGAACTTCCCATACCGCCGGATGTCGGCTAGGAGTGTAGGGTCGCTTTGAACCGGCAATATGCCTACTGCCATTTGCCACCTCTAACGAAAGTGCTCGCTACTGCGCAGAGAATACGACTTCTTTGGCGGTCCTCCTCGTGTACAAGAGGAACTTCCCGTCTTCTTCCACCATCTGGATCTGAAAGTCTTCGTTCTGATATGACTCCGCTGCGCGGGACGCTTCTTCTCTGTTGTCGTAGAGCTGCCCATCCCACATGAACTTCATGCCATCGCTGATCATCGAGAGATTCGGGCTCATACGATGCCTCCAGCCTGCTCATACCGTGCGGCGAAAACGTTTCTCACTGGCGGCGCTGTGGCGCGGGGGAAATATTCGCGGACCAGCCACTCCGACGCCTGGGGCACAGCGCTACTGACTGCTTTCGACAAGCCCTGAGAGATCTCTTCTGGCAGTGGCCCGGTTTGGCAGGCGAGCACCCGCACTTCAACTCCACAGCTTTCTTGCAACTCGCGCAACAAATTGGACGTGGGCAACTGGTGCATCGAGAAATCGTCGAGTTTGGCCACAGGAATCTCGGCGGGATCGATCTCGAATATCTCGCCGGCACTGCGTCCGGCATCGATCGCGTCCAGGATGAGCAAGCGCTGCGGACGGGCGGAGCTCAGGCAAAGCGTAAATAACAGCTTGCGTACGCCCGTGCCGGCGTCCAGCAAGCAAACGGCTTCGGGCACTTGGTAGTGTGCCTCGAGATAGTCAACTACCGCGCACCCGAATCCGTCATCTCCAAACAGAATATTCCCGCAGCCGAGCACCAGGGTCGGCTTCCGACAGAAATCGGGAAGATCCGATTGATCGACCTGGGATTGATCGATCTCCCCCATGCTTCCTCCTTGTTCGCTGCCGTTCAGTTGGCAAGCGAACCGAGCAGCTTGCCCTCCGCGTCGAAAATATCCAGCTTGACGGAGAGTTTCCCGTCCAGCCGGTGGGTCGCGCAGGACAAGCACGGATCGTAGGCACGGATTGACATCTCCACTTTGTTCAGCACTCCCTGGTCGTACTTGCCGTCATGGATCAAACTCTTGGCGGCCTGTGTGACCGACATATTGATGGGAGCGTTATTGTGAGTGGTGCCCACAATCAGGTTGACGTTGGTGATCAGGCCGTCGGCATCGGTGGTGTAGTCGTGGATCAGCGTGCCTCGCGGCGCTTCGGTGACGCCTATGCCTCGCGCTGCCCGCGGCGTAACCTTCACCCGGGTTTCAGTGCTGGTAATCTCGGGATCGTCCAGCAAGCGGATGGTGTTTTCGGCGTTGTAGAGCAGTTCGATCAGCCGCGCCCAATGATAGAGCAGCGTGAGCTGTGCGGGCCGCCCGAACTTCGCGCGAAACTCCTCCAGTTCGGCCTGCGCCAGCGGCGTGTCGATAAAGTCGCACACGTTGATGCGGGCCAGCGTGTTGGCACGATACACTCCCTTGGGATTATCGACATCCATGGAGAAACCTTCGCCCCACTGTTTGGCATATGGGAACTTCAAGTAGCTCCACGATTCAATGTGCTCGGAGATGAACTCCGTATAGCGATCGTAGGGAAAGTCCTGGTATGAGCCATTGGAGGCCATCAGGCGAAGCTTTCCGTCGTAGAGGTTGAGCGCGCCGTTTTCTTTGACGGTGCCGATGAAGCCGGTAGTGATCACTCCCAGCGATTTCACTACGTCGAGGTACTTGGGGAAGACATTCTCCTTGGCAAAGGCAATGGAGAACTTGGCGAGTTCGAGTGTGTCATCGGCCTGCTTGCGCAACTCGTCGCGTTCGGCAGGAGCCAGCGGCTTGCTGAATCCGCCAGGAACGGCGGCCTGGGGATGGATGGACTTGCCCGCCAAGGTTTCCAGCATCTTGGCGCACAGGTGGCGCACCTTTACCACTTTTCTTGCAATGTCCGGCGCAGCCTGCAGCACGCCGATGACATTGCGGATGGAATAGTCAGCGTCCGGACCGAGCAGGAAATCGGCTCCCGCCAGGAAGTAGAAGTGCAGGATGTGCTCTTCCATGTAGGCGATGCTGTTGCACAGCTCGCGCAGCTTCTTGCCGGCGGGCGGCGGCTCCACTCCAAAGACCGCGTCGCAAGCCTTGGCCGAGGCCAGGTGATGCGACCACGGGCACACACCGCAAATGCGGGGCGTAATGCGGGGAAGGTCTTCCACCGGGCGTCCGATGCAAAACTTTTCGAAGCCGCGCAGTTCAATGACGTTCACTCGGGCGGTGTCCACGTTGCCGGCATCATTGAGCTGAATAGTCACCTTGGCGTGGCCCTCGATGCGGGTGACAGGTTGAATGACGAGTGTCTTTGCCATGGATCACCTCCGGGGCATTGGCCGCAGACGGCCAGCGCCAGCAAAACGGTTGAAGGTTGCGGCCCGATCCGGAATCTGCTTGGGATCAAGTCCGATGGAAGAAAGCGCCCCCATCATGTCCACCATGGGATTGGCTTTGTCCGACAACGGGCCAAAGCAACCCTCGCATGGCATGTAGGCGCGGATGCAACGCGGGTTTCCCTCGCTGCCACCACAGCCAGCACGCGTCGCCGGCCCCAGACACAGGATGCCTTGCTCCATCAGGCAGCGCATTTCGCTCAGTGGCGCTCCCGGCTTGAAGTCCGGCGCATCCAGTCGGCGCTTCAGCGTAGTGACCGCCTTCTTTTCGCGTTTGGTGGGACACTCGTCGCAAACGCTCTTAGACGCCAACGCGGGCAGGGGCTTGCCTTCAAGAAGAGCAACCAGGGCCCCAGCCACCATCTCTGGCGTGGTTGGACATCCGGGCAGATACGCATCCACCTTCACGACTTCGTGGACCGCGTAGACTCGGTCGGTCAGAGCGGGAATCTGCTCGTGGGGTAAGCCGTTCTTCTCCGTTGTCACGCTGTCGCGGTAAACCTTCTCCAGAAGCTCTTCCGTGCTGAACTGATTTGCCAGAGCCGGTATGCCGCCAAAGCAGGCACAAGAACCTAGAGAGATCAGGATCTTGCACTTCTTGCGCATTTCTTGCGCCAGTTTCTTGTGCTCTTCGCTACGGATTCCTCCAGATATCAGCCCGACATCCGCCGCGGGGATTTCCATCTCTGTACCTTCGCCCGTCTGACCGTAAAGCTTGTGGTCCATCAGGACTGGCATGTGCACGATTTCCACTTGTTTGAGTACGTCGAGTAGCGGTTCACCGATGTCGAGGATGGTTACCTCGCAACCCCCGCATATGGCGAACCATTCTTCGGCAAGTCGAGCTGCCATGCTGCACCTCCCTACCGGACTTGAATTAGTGCTGCTTCGTTCTCGTCTCCTGCGATCTGTTACTTACGGCGTTTATTACGGCGTTTATTACGGCGTTCGATACGGGCTTGGACCGAGCTTCCTAACCTGCTCCGCCATCTCCCAAGGCACGTGGGCAAAGCGCGATTCTTCGGAAGCCGAGACCCACTGCAGCCGGAAACACTCCGGCTCCAATCCCAAATTCTCCAGTATTAGGTTGTTAGGATGGGCACGCGAGTGGGCCCACAGGTTGTCATCGCGGTAATGGCAGTGGACGGGATAACAGTCCAGAACTGGCGCGTCTTTCCAGGCGGCGGTGAGGGGAACTTCCACAATCCACCTCTCGGCATCTGTCGAACGTTCGTTCGAACCATGCCACCCTAACGTTCTCGTGCCGAGCAGCACTTGCGAACGTAGCAGTAGTTATGGTCCAACCACCACACCGTGTCAGTGACTCTAGTCACCCATTAAGGTGACCGGAACGCGCCTCTCGAACGCGCCGGCGGCTTGGAAGAGGGTGCCTTGTTCTCTCGAAGTCCCCGCGGGTGCGAACTTGGGAGGGGTCCAACTTGGTAGTGATGATCGTCACAGCCGTAGTGCTCTGCACTCGGAGAAACGCAAACAGGAAACTGGCCGATTACTTCGGCATTGCTCGTAATCCAGGCACAATCGCGAGAGGCGACGCTAGTTGGTTGCAAAACCCGGGTCACTCGTGCGGCCAAGTTCGCTGAGCCGAACACCTGTGCACCCTGTTCTGAGGTTCTTTTGAGCAGAAGAGGCAAGATCAGGACCCGTCGCCGCCAGATTTTGTCAGCCGCGGGATCAGGATCAAGATCAGACCGTAGAACAAAAGTGACGCCACGAGCGACGCGGCGTTACCGAAACGAAGGTCCTCGAACAGGAGCTTGAGCGTGCCAAATGCTATGGCTACATACGCAACCCACAATAGCTCCGCGCGTTTCAAACGTGAGCCGCCGAAGCCGAGGACGAGGGCAACTGAGCAAGTCACCAGCGTCCGGACAACCGAAAGACGCGAAGCATTCAGCATTCCGCTCGCCGAACCTAGACGCACACTCACCATCACTGCCAGAGCCGCTCCCACACCAGCGACTAGCACGCAGGGGATGATCCAAAGCAACCGCTGTTGCCATTGCTTGGTCGAAGCACGGGATCCGATTGCGTAGCACAGAACGGACGAGACTGTGACCACCCACGCGCCGGCGTCCAGGGCTGGCGGCACGGTTCCAGCCAGAGCGTTTCCCGCGAGATTCAGAAGACCGGAGAGGATCGCCGCCGCTACCAGGTAGAAGGACAC
>PLHQ01000120.1:65027-72788 GCA_003138975.1 Acidobacteriaceae bacterium
CCGCGTAGGTCGCGCACACCCGACGATTTCGAGTTTGTTCCTCGGCTGTGAACCGCGACAGCGCGCCCCAGTAGCACACACCGGCAACCAGCACAAAGAAGACGCCGAGTGCCACAGTAGAGCCAGGACTTGCGCGCAGCGTCCCAAGAGTCGCAATCACAAACGCCGCAGCTGCCTGCGCGATTTCGAAGATCGTGAGCCGGTGGCGCAATCCAAAGACGCGCAGGCCGATGCTTCCGCCGTAGATGGCAAGCAGCGCCAGGCACAGCACCGTGATCGCCGTAGCACCGATGGGGTGATATTCCGATGGAACGCCCTCGGGAGAAGTCATTAGATAGACAACCAACCACACGGCGAAATCCGCTGCAATCGCCGGGACCGCTCTCACACTGAGCCGGCGTCCGAAGCAAACCATCATTTCCGAAGCCAAAGCCACAGCCAGCAATCCAGCCGTAAAAGGCACGAGCTCGCGCGTCGCGATGATGAGCGCCAGAGCTGTGGCCACCGCCGCAAGAGTCGCCACCCACGGAATCGTCTGCAGGTTTTGCCGCCATGCCAGTGCCAGGGCAAGCACAACGTAGGCAACCAGTACTGCCGCCGTGAAAGTCGGCAGCAGGATCTGAAAACTTACAGTGGATTCCCACAGCAGAGGCGAGAGGATGAACGACGACGTGATTGCATAGGTGACGCTGGCAAACCGATTGGCGGCATGAGTCCTGACTGCCCACACCAGCCACATGCCCGCGTACACGATGGCGATCATCAACACGGGCAACCGCGGGATGGTTCCCGACTCAGCGACCGCGCGCAGCAGATACGCCCCTGCAATTCCTAGAACCGCCTTGCCAAACACGGACACACCGGCGGGCACATTTGCCGCCGGGAAACCCCGCCACGTCTCGGGAGGCCGCGACTTGGGCACCGCAACGCTCGCGGATGCTGGAGGAGCAGCGGCCACATTCGCCGGCTTGCCCTCCAATGCGGAAACACGGCGTTCCAGTTCCCGCAACCGTTCGCTGAGTTGTTCCGCATCCGATGCGATTCCGTCGAAAGCTTGTGCCATTCGCTTCTCCGCATCTGCCCTCAAGATGAAGTGGGGTCTAGCTGGTTCCGTGTGCCGGAGCGCTGCCGGAGCCGGGCGATGAGTCTGACTCATACCAGGGTGGCAGGAGTTTCACCAGAATCCACAGAATGATGAAAGGAAGAATCATGAGCGCGATCGCGGTCAACAACCCTTCCCGCGTGGCGAAGGCCATCTTGTACGTCGTGTAGCCGAGAAAGCTCTTGGAAAAAAGCTGGCCGCCGATCACCACATTCCAGCGCATGGCAAAAATGCCGATCATCGTCAAACATCCAGCCAGCCCGTAGATCCGTTTGCGCGCAATGTCACTCAACCTCAGAATCTGGGTCAGGCCCAGCAGCCCGATCGGCGTCACCGTGCCCAGCAGAATTTGGACAATCACCTGGGAGGTCCACAGCCGCGTGTGCACCATGAAATCGAGGCTGCGGAACGATTCATCGGCCTCGTAGATTCGCTGCAGAAGATCCAGCATCTCCAGGCTAAAGTCGATGACAAACGTGTACAGCAGATACTGCGCGATCTTATCCAGACAGCGCATGTCTATTTCTTTTTCGCGCAGCCGTGTCGAAAGCATGTAAAGCAACATCACCGCCGAGATGCCCGACACCATTGCCGAGAATACAAACACGATGGGCATCAGCGGCGACGACCACCAGGGGTTTGCCTTTATCGAGCCAAAAATGAAGCCGACATATCCGTGCAGAAGAAACGCGGAGGGAATTCCAACCAGCGTGATGAAATACCCGAGTCTCTCATCGATACCCAGCGAGCGTTCACTGACATTGCGGGAACCCAGAGTTAGCACTCGATAGACCAGACGCTTCCAGCCCCTTTCGGTCTGGGACAGCACCACAATGTCACGCCGGTAGTCGAGCCAGATCTCCAACAGCAGCACGCCCATCAGGTACCAGAGATAGACAAATCCGAACATGGCCATGGCGGAGGAACGGTGCGGCGTCAGATACATCTCGAAGGAACGCTCTGGATGTCCCAGATGCAATTGCAGCGGCAGCGGAGCCACCAGCAGAAAGGCGAGTGCCGTGAGCAAGGCCAGCCGGTACGTCGGCTTCACTGCCTCCACGCGGAATACGCGTTCGAGCGAAGCCAGAATGAACGCTCCGGCCACTAGTCCCGTAATGAACGGATAAAGAACGATCAGGATGCTCCATTGGAGCTCCACTTCGTTCGGATACATGAAGCCTTCCACCGGTATTTGCACGAGCCTCCCTAGCGCACCGAACCGTCCATGCCGTTGTAGAAAACCTTCGACCCAGTCGCCATGTGGGGTTTCAGAACCTGTACCGTATGCGTCCTCAAGAACTCATGAATCGGATCTTTGGGATTCTTCAAGTCGGCCAACTGGCGGGCCCCGGTGGGACAGACCTCGCAGCACGCGGTCGTCAATCCCTTGGTGATCCGGTGATAGCACAGCGTGCACTTCTCCGCCGTGTGCGTCTTAGGGCTGAGGAAGCGGCACCCATAGGGGCACGCCTGGATGCAATAGCGGCAGCCCAGGCAGTAGCTCTTGTCGACCAGCACGACTCCATCCGGCGTAATGAACGTCGCGCCCACCGGACAAACCTGAGTGCAAGGCGAGTCTGCACATTGATTGCACAGCTTGGGAACGAAGAAGTTCTTGCCGCCGTCATCGGCATGGGGTGGGAATCCGTTCTTGCCGCCATCGGGCGACTCCACCTCTGGCCTCTCGATCTTCCAGTCAGCCACGTGGTAGCGCTCAATCCACGTGCGAAAATAGCCTTCGGGAACATCGTTTTCCTCTGCGCAGGCGCGCACACAGCTGCCGCAGCCGATGCACTTCGGAATGTCGATCAACATGGCCCACCAGTGCTCGGTCAGCTTGTAATTGGGTGCAGCCTCCGGAGTTCCCGCGAGAACGAACTTCCAGGCCACTGCAGCCCCAGGCAACAGCACCAGCAATCGACGGCGGGTGATTTCCATTATTTCTTACCTTCCGTCTCAGTCTTAGCTGTCTCAATCTTCGGGCGGTGTGGCTGATGACAGGTGTCGCAGGCGATCCCTCCCGAGTGGTCGGCCGTGGCAACCTGTGGAAAGTTCTTCGGCTTGGCACTGTTGGCCTCGTGACAGCGCGCACACACGATGGCTGTATCCAGCTTCTTCGGTTGCACCGAACCGGGGTCGTCCACATGCTTGGCCAGGGCCCCGTGGCAAGCCTCGCAAGCGATGACCACATGCTTGCCCAGTTTTTTCTGATCCACAACATCGGTATGGCAGGCCTCGCAGGTGTCGTGGCCGGCAAACGCAACCGGCCGGGACGCGATCTCGCCGATCGCCGCGCCTCGATAGTGGCCATACTGTCCGAAACTGTGAGGTACAACAGCGGCCCGCAGGATCACGAATGCGACCAGCGCGATTGCGATGACGGCCACAAGACGGATGAGGTGTTCGATATCCTTAAACAAGTTCGCGTTCCCCGCGCCATACCGCCCGGTAACATCTGCGCCCAAAATTGCGCAATGTTCTTTGATACCCAACATTCTTTTGGGGAGCGATGATCGAGGACACAGGAAGCTGTGATGGTGGTCACCCCGTTCAACGCAGCCGACCCTGTGGCCCTTAGCCCCATAATGGGAGGCTTGTCGGCCAAACGGAATGCATGGTCCGCCGCTTTGTCGCATGCGAAAAATGAAAGTGACAGGTTGGTCTGCGCAAAATGGATACGGCCTTGCTTGGAACACAAAGCCCCGGCCTTGATGGAATGCGCTGCGTCCTCGTCCTGATTTAGGAATACAGCCTGGAAAGACTTCCCCGGTTTTCTCAACGATCCTAAGATCGCCTTTCAAGAAGACAAGGCAAGTCCGAATGTCTCTCCGGTACAGTTCTTCGAGGAATTCAAGCGCTTTATCTTCCGAATAACAATCGTTCCAGCACGGGACCGAGGGCCAAGGCCGGAAGATAGCTCAGAGCCACCATCGTTATCAGACAGGTGGTGAGCAGGACCCCGAACGTAAAGGAATGGGTCGGAAGAGTTCCTGAGGAAGAAGGAGTACTTCGCTGACGGCCAAACAGATCTGCGAATGCCAATGCAGGAATCGCCAAGCCAAACCTTCCCACCATCATCGCCAATGCCGTGGAGAGGTTGTAGAAGGGAGTGTTTGCACTCAGACTAGCAAAGCTTTGGCCATTGTTCGCAAAGCAGGAAGTATAGGCAAACAGAATCCCTGTGAAACCATGTGGGCCGGTGTTGACCGTCAGCCCGGACAGTCCCAGCCTGGTGCTCACGGCAATCGCGGTGAGTGGGAGAATGACCAGCGGCGCGGCCAGAGCATAGAGCATGATCATTTTGTTCTCCGCGGGCCCTATCTTCTTCCCCAGGTATTCAGGCGTACGTCCAACCATCAGTCCCGCTAGAAATACAGCGATCGCAGCAGCCATAACCATGCTGTAAAGACCAGTTCCCAGTCCTCCGAATATGAGCTCTCCCAGCAGCATGTTTACCAATAACACCATGCCACCGAGGGAGGTGTAGCTGTCGAGCATTGAGTTGTTTGATCCCGTGGCCGTGTTTGATGTAACGACTGCCGTGAGGGTCGAACCGCCGATGCCGAAGCGCACCTCCTTGCCTTCCATGTTCCCGCCAGACTGGACATGACTATCTCGAGAATCCACACTGCTGAGGTGCGGAACCCCTCGTTCTTCAAAGTGATGCACGAAAACCAATCCGCAGCCGAAAAGAAGCACCATCACGCTGTAGAGAAGCCATCCTTGTCGAGGCTGGCCCACCATCCTGCCGAAGGTGTTGGTGAATGCCGCAGGCAGCAGCACGATCGCCAACATTTCGAGAAAGTTTGCAATGGGCGTGGGGTTCTCATAGGGATGAGCCCCATTCGCGTTAAAGAAGCCGCCGCCATTCGTGCCGAGATTCTTGATGATCTCCAGTGCGGCTACCGGACCCTGCGGTATGACCTGCTGCGTACCTTCGACGGTAGTGACGACTGCATAGTGGTGGAAGTTCATCGGAACACCCTGCCAGACCAGCAGCAACGCGCCTAGCAATGCTCCCGGCAAGAGGATCCAGAGCAGGGCGCGTGTCAGATCAACCCAAAAGTTGCCCAGCGTGTCGGAGACTTGCCGGGCAAGGCCGCGGATGAAGGCAACACCCACGGCTAACCCCGCAGCGGCAGCCAGGAAGTTTTGTGCGCAGAGTCCCACCATCTGGCTGAAGTAGCTCATCGTGCTCTCGCCAGCGTAGGCCTGCCAGGTAGTGATCGTCGAGAAGCTGATCGCAGTATTCAGAGCCAGGTCGGGGGACAAAGGCGTCGTGTGGTACTGCGGAAAAAACCAGGGAAGAAACTGCTGCATTCTGAGGATGGCATACAACAGGACCGTGCCGGCAAAGCCAAAGAACACGAAACACGTCGCATACTCCTTGCCGGTCATCTCCAGATTAGGATCAACCGCAGTGATGCGATAGATGAGCCTCTCAACGGGAAGACATAAACGATCAAGTACGGTCCGTTGCCTGGAGAAGACCCGTTCCAAATACCCGCCCAAGGGCTTCACCAGGATGGTGACGATGGCCACAAACAACACGTATTGAATTACGCTGTAGAAATCCACCAGCCCTACTTGCTCTGCTTGAAGCATTCTAGTGCCGCGTCGGTGTCTTTGAAAGGAAACAAGTTCTAAGAGCCCGCCTTAGCGACGGATCGCCTGAAGGCGGAACGAATAGCCGATCCCAATGAGATGATCTACCGCAGCCGACGATAGGCCCACCCCGACGTGGAAATCAATCTGTTGCTGGTTTGCGATCTTTAGTGCTGTTCCAAAATGCAGCAAGTGCCGCGGCCCGCCAGCTTCCGGAAAGTCACCCGCATACTCGATAAACGCATCCCAGGGTTTCGTCAATTGCCGATCGAACAGAAACGTAAACTCGCCGGTCACGTTTCGCGTGCGGCCCTGAGTGGGCCAATACACCGAGAACATTCCGGCTGCCGTCCAGTTGGCCGACAGCGCGCGCGACCACGGCACCTGCAATCCCGGGTCGTACCCGCCGCTGGACACGGTGCTGGCGCCAGTCGGACAACTGAGGAACGCGATCACGGAGACATCAAACCCGCGCGCGGGTCCAAGCTGCTGTTTGACTCCGATGGCAACATCGCCGAATCCCGAACCGACGCCGTTGCCAGTTGTCAGGTTGTGGAAATAGTCCGGCACCGTGAAGCGCAACTCAGTCCTCTTGGCGATACCAAAACGTACTCAGCTCTCCGGGCCGTCTAAAACGCTCTGCCCCTGGCTGCCACTTTCAAGGAAGCCGTTCTCCGCCTGAAGGTTGCCGGCTGGGACGACGACGCTGGAGTTCGTAACTGCCGGCCGATCCGTTGCGATCGGTCCCGCAGCGTCAACGCTCGGGGGCTGATCTTGACCATGGAATGGCAACCTACTGGCGAAAATGAATGCCAGTAGCGCACTGGAAATGCGAGTGAGCATTGGCCGAGCGGACTGTCCCGCGTGTCCTACCGACTAAAGTATTCTAGTGGCGCGCCGGTGTGTTTGGAGAAAACAAGTTCGACGAGGCGACTCTGATGGCTTCGAGGCCGTCTTTCGCAGGCCCAATTGATGCAGCGGGCTTCCATTTTTTCTTTGTACGCGCGGTCTGACCCACTACACTTGAACGGATAAAGCCGTGAGCAAGAGCCTACCGTTGATGCTTCGCCACGCCATGTATAACCTGCGTGGCGGCTTCTTGATTCGCCCGCTCACAATCGCGGTGGCGCTGGGTTGCGCGGGCGCATTCCTGTCGTGGTTGGAAGAGGAGTTCCCGGTCACCAGCGCCTGGGTGCCAACCGTTTTATTCCCCTCGCACGCTGACCCGCAGGTCGCCCAGGTCATTCTGGCGGGCATCGCCGCCTCTATCATGACGGTGGTGTCCATCGTGTTCGCCATCCTCTTGATGACGCTCACCCTGGCATCGATGCAGTTCTCCCCGCGCATCATCGTCAGCTTTTCCAGGGACCGCGTGACGCAATGGACGNNACTTTCTCGTACTGCATGGCCGCGCTTCCGGCGGCGCACTCGCTCCCTCACCCCTTTGCGCCAGTGGCCACCGTCCTGGGTGCTATGGTGCTGGCGCTGGTCTGCGTCGGTTTACTGCTCTTTTTCATTCACCATATCTCGCAGGCTATCAGCGTGAATCACATCGTCGACAGAATCGCGGCAGAAACGGAAGCCATGATCGATGAAATCATGCCCAGGCCGCACCGGGTGGACCGCTTGAAGGATGCCGAACCGCTCAGAGCCAACCCGAGCGAGGTGGCCGTCTTGAGCGATAATTCCGGCTACATCCGCTTCGTCGATACGCGACGCCTGGTCGCCCTTGCGAAGCACTACCACGTCACCATCCGCATTCTGCGCCGGGTTGGCCACTTCGTTCCGGCGGGAATACCGCTAGTGATGGTCTCCAAGGGGAAGCGTCTTTCCCCCGAAGGAACCGCCGAGTTGCTGGCCGCCTTCGACCTCGGCCCGACCAGAACGCTGCAACAAGACGTGGAGTTTGGCGTTCTGCAGATTGTCGATGTTGCGTTGAAGGCGATCTCGCCTGCTGTAAACGACCCCACCACCGCCATCAACTGCGTCGATCAGTTGAGCCGCATTCTGATCCGCTTCGCGTCCCGAGAGCCGCCGGAGGATCTGCTCTACGA